>NZ_JBIWPG010000018.1:0-145358 GCF_044768135.1 Streptomyces sp. NPDC101165
CCGGGAAAGAGAACACGAGCCGTCAATCAGCCCACTACACTCACCCAAACCACCCCTGAACAGGGAAAACGTCAAAGCGCTGCTGGAGTACTAGTCGGCCACGTGGCCCCCCTCATCTCCGTCGAGGCTCCCGCGGTAGCGATCCTCTCAGCGGTGGGAGCCGAAGTTTGGAAGATCGCGCATGCGAGTGGGCGCCGGCCTGGCGAGACTCTGACCTGTGCGTTCCAGCTACGGTTATTACAGATCCTCGTTGCTGGGAACCCGCCGGCCGGGGCCTGAACGGTCGCCGTCACGGTCGTACGGGCACAGGATGGAGATGACGGAGCTGGCGAGCGCGATTCGGCAATTCGCCGGGACGCGAGAGCCGGAAGGAGGCCCGACACCATGCCCCAGTTCATGGATGTCCACCACGGGATGAACGGCATCACGGCCGACCAGCTGATGCAGGCCCACAGGGCCGACCTCGCCATCGAGAAGGAAGAAGGCGTCCACTTCGAGAAAGCCTGGGCGGACCCGGAGTCCGGCACGGTCTACTGCCTCTCTGAGGCCCCCACGGCTGAAGCGGTCCAGCGCATCCATGAACGCGCTGGTCACCGAGCCGACGAGATCCACCCGGTCCCCCTGACCGTGTGACCCGAAGCGGCCGCACGGAGGCATGTGGGGCGCCCCGCCCGAACCCCAAAGCCGACAGCAACAGTGTCACGGCCGGTGGCGGGCCCCGGAGCGGTGCCGCTCTTGCCGCTAGGCCCGTTTCTCACGAATCGCCGTGCGGCGTGCGGCGCAGCTGAGACTGTTCCGTTTCACGGGGGGACCAGCCCTCGAAGTTATGCGGAGGCCAGCGCGGCGGCACTGCTGGCCTCCGCGCTTCTCCATCGCGCGGCGACGCTGCCGGCTTTCGGGCTTCTCTATCACTGCGGACAGCAGCAGCACGAGCGGCTGATGCGCACAGCCACACGATAATCGCGAGAATTGCGGCACCGCCCACCAAGCCAGATGCGCCCGGCACCCCTCGGATCCATTGCACAAACCCTATGGCCATCGCGACCACATAAATATTGGCACCCAGAAACGCCGCATAGTAAATGATCCGCCATATCTGTGCAGACATTCCCTGGAGCGACCGGAGCAGGAGCAGTCGACGCAGGACTGGCAGTTGCTCCTGGGGCGCCACCTCCGCCTGATACACCTCCGCTTGAGCGGACTCAATCGCCGCGTAGCATCTGTCCAGCCACTCTTGAGCAGATTGGGATTCTTGTCCCAATGGGCCCAACGGTTGACGGGCCTGTAGCCACGCATGAATAAATTGCACCTCCGCCTGACCGAACTCGAGCTGACGTCGAAGCCGGTGATCGCGACTCTTTTCCATGCGGCGGTCTTTGAGCAATATGCCCAGGGCGCCCATTGCAGCCGTCAGCAGCGGCACCAAAAGTGAAATGACAGCCGAAAGTACGTCTTTTTCCGTCATAGGATTCATTCACCCCGTTTGACGAAATGCATGTCACGTAAGCGAAGCAGGGGTCGGCAAGGCCCTACATCCAGCCTGCCCCTCCGCGTCGGTGAGAGCACGTCGAGAGCGATCCTCGCGATCGCGCGCGAGCAGCACCCCCGGCGCCGCCGCCCGGGGCCTGGAGCACCAGTTCGGAAGACCGCCCGTGCGAGGGCACGTTGGCCTGGTGAGACGTCGACCTGCCGTTCACATGGCGGCGTCCAGCACTTTCGACTGGGCGTTGACGAGATCGCTCGGGATGCTCGCCTGCGCCCGGGGAGTGGTGGAAACGGCCTTGTAGATCGCCAGTGTGGACCCGTGGCGGATGACAGCCACACTGACGGGGTACTTCAGGCCGTCCACGCGGCTCGACAACCCATTTGAGGCGGAAGGCGACCCCTTCATCGCCCCTGCGAAGGAGCGTTGGTGGCTTCGACGTCGTCGTACGACACCTTCATCGCACCCGCGCCCGCCTTGTATCCCTTGCAGGACTTCAAGCCCATAAAGCCATGGCCGCCACGTGTCTTCGCCCGATGGCCCTGCTCATGATCTCGCCTTGTTCGTACGGTGCCGAGGAACGATACGACAGGTCGCCCCTCGATCCCGGTGCCCGCCGATCCCCCGCCGGAGGCCACGCTCCGACCACGGCCTTGACCATCCAGGTCTCGACTCAGGGCCGTAGCTTGCCCAGACCATCCGGGTCGCCCCCTGTGAGTTGCCTCACCCACCATTGTCGGCACCCGCGCACAAACCGGCTGGCCAGCGCCCCGCTCCCCCGTCCGGCGACAGCCTGTTGGCCGGATACGTCAATAAACTGTCATTGCAGCCAGTGCGTTGATCGATACAGGCTGTGACCGTGTTTGAGCGACGTGTAGTTGTGGTGGTGTACGCGGGTGCAATGGCCCTGGACATCACCGGACCGATTGAAGTGTTCGATACGGCCAACCGGCTCCTCGCCCCGTCGAGCGCCCCCTACCGGATCGACCTGGTCTCGGCCGACGCACCACTGGTGCGCACGAGTTCAGGAGTGACGGTAGAAGCCTCACCGCTGGAGGCGGGGCACGGCCCCATCGACACGCTTCTCGTGCCGGGCGGATGGAGTCTCGGCGAAGCACTCCGGGACGGGGTGTTGGTCTCCTGGATCGGCCGGGCAGCGGCCCGGTCGCGCAGGGTCGCCTCCGTATGCGGCGGATCCTTCCTCCTGGCCGAGGCGGGCCTTCTGGACGGCAGACGCGCCACCACGCACTGGGCGTACAGCGAGGCGATGGCCTGCCGCTATCCGGATGTGACGGTGGACGCCGAGCCGATCTTCGTCTGGGACGGCCCCTTTGTGACCTCAGCGGGCGTGTCGACCGGGATCGACATGGCGCTGGCCCTGGTGGAGGCCGATCACGGTGCGGCGCTCGCGCTGGAGACGGCGCGGTTTCTGGTGCTCTTCCTGAAGCGGCACGGAGGGCAGTCCCAGTTCAGCGCCGTCCTCGACGCCCAGTTGGCCGACCATCCACCGATTCGGACCGCGCAGGAATGGATTCTGGACAACCTGCACAACCCCTTACCCGTGGCCGAGATCGCTCAGCAGGCCAACATGAGCCTGCGGAATTTCGCCCGGGTCTTCAGGCGTGAGGTGGGTACGACGCCCGGCCAGTACATCGAGCGGACGCGCATCGCCCGCGCGCGCGAGCTGCTGGAAACCACCGATCTGACGATCAACCAGATAGCAGGCCGCTGCGGATTCGCCGCCACCGAGACGTTCTTCCGCTCCTTCGGACGAACCCTGGGGCTCACCCCGAAGGAGTACCGGCACCGGTTTCAGGTCATCACGCCATCCGGCCTCATCGACCAGCACCATGAGACGGACAGGAGCCTCGCATGATCACTCCGACCTCGGACACACCCGAGGCAGGAACGGTTCGCCTGGTCGACTACCTGGCCGGAGAACTAGCCAGGGCCGGCGTCACCCATGTGTTCGGCGTCGGCGGCGCCAACATCGAGGACCTGTACGACGCCGTGCACCGCGAGGGCACCGTCCGCTGCGTCGTCGCCAAGCACGAGTTCTCCGCAGCCACGATGGCCGACGGATACGCCCGAACCACCAGGCGCCTAGGCGTTGTTGCCGCCACATCCGGCGGCGGTGCGATGAATCTGGTACCGGGTCTGGCAGAAGCGTACGCCTCCCGGGTCCCCGTGCTGGCCCTCGTGGGCCAGCCGCCGACCGGCCAGGCAGGCCACGGGGCGTTCCAGGACTCCAGCGGCAAGGGGGGCTCCTTCGACGTCGCGGAGGTCTTCACACCGGTCTCCCGGTTCTGCGCCTGGGTCGAGGACGCGGACTCGCTCATGGAGTTGCTGCCCCAGGCGGTGGCAGCGGCACGGGCCGATCCACCGGGGCCGGCGGTACTGCTGCTGCCCAAGGACGTACAGCAGGCACAGATCCGGTTGCCCGGCCGCAGCAATGCGCCGACACCGGGCGTACCGATGCCGACGCCGTCGGCACCACGGCTCGACGCCTCGACTCTCACCGCCGTGTCGAACATCCTCCGCGAGGCCGATCGCGTACTCGTCATCGCCGGTGAAGGCGTCGCCGCCGCGGATGCGCATGCGGAACTGGCCGAACTGGCCCGGAACCTCGGGGCGTGGGTGGCGGTCACCCCCGACGCCAAGGATGTCTTCGACAACCGTGATCCCCGGTTCGCCGGCGTAGCCGGGGTGATGGGTCATGCCAACGTAGAGGACTGTCTGCGGCGGGCAGACGTGTGCCTGCTGGTCGGTACCCGGCTGCCGCTCCTGGCACGCGGCGGACTCGACCGGGCCCTGGCCGCCACCGAAGTCGTGTGCCTCGGTCCCGAACCGCCGTTCGTGTCGGGCACCGCACTGCGCGGGGGCCTGCGGGACGCGCTGCGCGCGGTGACCGGCCGGCTCCCGCCGCGCCCACCCGACTGCCCGCAGCACGCCGGTCCCCTCCCCGCGCCGATGCCGAACCCGGTTTCTCGGGCCCCCGGACGAATCGTCCCCTATACCCAGGCAATCGCCGCGGTGGAGGCGGCACTTCCCTCGAGTGCGCATGTGTTCGTGGACGCCGGCAACGCAGGTGCCAGCGCGGTCCATCACCTCCCCGCACCGCGCCACGGCCGCTTCGTGGTGGCGGTCGGCATGGGCGGCATGGGCTACACCTTCGGTGCAGGCATCGGCGCCGCGCTCGCCACCGGGCGACGCACCTATGTACTCGCCGGCGACGGGTCCTTCTTCATGCACGGGATGGAAGTGCACACCGCCGTGGAGTACGACGCACCCGTGACGTTCGTGATCTTCAACAACAACGCCCACGCCATGTGCGCGGTGCGTGAGGAGTTCCTCCAGGGCGGCATACGCAGCGACGACCTGTTCGGCCGGACCGACCTCGCCGCCGGAGTGGCCGCCGCCTTCCCGTCCCTCGACGTCACCGGAGCCGACGACGCGGCGCAGTTGCGCAGGGCGCTGCTGCGCAGCAACACGAGCGGCGGCCCCGCGTTCGTCGCAGTGGACTGCGACCCGAGGGAGATCCCTCCGTTCCTTCCCTTCCAGTCCTTCGCCCCAGCCACCGACAGCACTGAACGCCCCGGCAGCAAGGAGAATTCAGATGAGCGAGGAGTCGTCCATGTTGGCTGACATCCCCGGCCTGATCCGGATCGAGAACCCTGGCAAGGAGGAGCTGACCGCCCACTGCATGGAGCTCACCCACTCCGTCTACCCCCACCATCAGGTCTACGGGCAGTACTGCACCATCCACGAGTACGTCGACTGCCCCCCGGAGCAGGCCTACGACTACCTCCGCCAGGGCCACCACCTGGAGGAGTGGACCTGCAGCCTGCGGGACTTCGCCCCCACCGGCACACCGGGGCTGTGGGTCGGCCACGACCGCCTCGAGGACGACACCAGGATCTACTGCAGGGTGGCCGCCAACCCCGAGGCCATGACCGTGGACTACCACTGCTCCTGGGACCAGGGCGAGAAGCTGTGGATGATCTACCTGATGCGCGTCGTACCGGCCCGCCTGGTGCTCGACAAGCCGGGATCGGTGATCACTTGGACCAATTGCCGGCACCCCTACTACGACACCAACCCGCACCCCGACATGTCGCCCCGCCCGGACCGGCCCTGGGTGGGCGACTACTGGGACCTGTTCTACGCGGGGCACACGGTGGAGATGAACAACCTCAAGGCCATTCTGGAACACCGCCACCGCAACGGCCTGCCCATCAGCGTGGCTCCGACGACGGCGGTACCGCGATGACCACGGTCAGTCTCACCGACGTCGCAGGTTACCTCCCCGGCGAACCGGTCCCCGCCGAGTTCTACACCGACTACCCAGGGGCCGAGGACAAGCTCCGCAACCATCCCATGTTCAAGGTCCCGCCGTCACGGCACCACGTGGCCCCGGACGAGACCAACGCAGACATGATCGAGCGTGCGGTTCAACCGCTGATCGAACGGCACGGCAGGGCCGCGATCCGGGGCGTCGACGTGCTGTTGGTGCACAGCCAGCTGCCGGACCTGCCGTTCGTGGGCGCGGGCACCGAGGTGGCACGCCGGTTGGGCCTGAACCCGGAGTGGCTCGTCGACGTGGCCAACGCGGGCTGCGCCTCCTTCATATACATGCTGAAGCTGGCCCGGCAGATCCTCACCACCACCGACGCGAAGACCGCGCTGATCTGCAACGCTCAGAGCGCCGCAGGCCAGTGGTTCACGCAGTCCGAGGTGCGCAGGCTCGCCCAGGCGGCAATTCCGGGCGACGGCTGCGGCGTCGGGTACGTGACGACATCGGCCGACACCCCGGTCCTCGACGTGGAGACCCGGCACATCGGTGAGTATGCCGGGGAGATGACTGTGGCGGTCGACGACGGCCGCAAGTACTGGGAGCCGGGAGAGTCCCAGTTGCGGATCGGATTCACCGACTCCAGCGTCGCCAGGGTCCTGGCTCGCGGCAACCGCCTTGTCCCGGAGGCCGTCACGGACCTGTGCCGACGGCTCGGCGTGGCGACCGGCGACATCGACGTCCTCATCACCAACCAACCGAACCGCACCTTCCTGCGGAACTGGCAAGAGGCGCTGCAACTGCCGGCCGAACGGCACCTGAACACCTTCGACCAGTACGGGAACCTCTTCGGAGCGGCCATCCCGGTCACCCTGAACCGCGCGATCCGCTCGGGTCGGGTGAAGGACGGTGACCTGGTGGTACTGGCGGGATTCGCGCACGCGGGCGACTTCGCCGGTGCCGCCGCCATCCGCTGGCGCGGCGGGCGGGGATGACCGATGGGCGTTCCCGTGCTGCACCGACTGGCCCTGAACGAAAGCCCGTACCCTCCACTGCCCGCAGTGCGTACGGCGATGGAACGGGCCGTCTCGGAGGCTCACCGGTACCCGCAGTTCTACCCCGACGACCTCACCGAGCGGATCGCCGCATGGTGCCGGTTGCCCCCCGACCATGTCGTGGTGGGGAGCGGATCGGTGGGCGTGGCCCTGCAGTTGCTTCGGGCGGTCGTCCAACGCGGCGATGCGATGGTCTACGCCTGGCGCAGCTTCGACGCGTACCCCCTGCTGGCCACCATGGTCGGCGCTCGGCCCGTTCCCGTACCCCTGTCGCCGGACGGACACCAGGATCTGGGCGCCCTGCTGGCCGCGGTCGACCATCGCACCCGCGTCGTGGTGGTGTGCAGTCCGCACAACCCCACCGGGAGCCTGGTCACCGCCGACGCCCTGTCGGCGTTCCTGCAGCGGGTCCCCCGGCACGTCATCGTGCTCCTCGACGAAGCGTATGTGGAGTTCGCCCGTGACACCGACCTGCCGGACCCGCTCGCGCTCCTGCGCGCGCACCCCAACGTGCTGGTCCTGCGCACCTTCTCCAAGGCCTACGGCCTCGCTGCCCTGCGGGTCGGATACGGACTCGGCGCCCCCGACCTGGTGGAGCGGATCCGCCGGCAACAACTGCCATTCGGGATCAACGCCGTGGCGACAGCGGCGGTGACGGCCTCGCTGCGGGCCGACAGCGAGCTGCGCCTGCGGGTGGACACCATCGTCGCCGAACGGGAACGACTCCGGCACGAACTCGTCGGCCTGGGCTGGCACGTGCCCCCTGGCCACGCCAATTCCGTCTGGCTCGCCGCGCCCGATCCGGTGGACGAGGGCGCCAGGGCACTCACCATCGCCGGCGTCCGGACGCGGCACTACCCGGGCGAGGGACTGCGGGTCACCGTCGGCAGCAGGAAGGCCAACGACACCGTGCTTGCCGCGCTGGCGGAGCTGCTCGTGCCCCAGCATGCGGCACGAGCCTGAAGTACTTCACTGCGTTGGCCGGGACGGGCCAGAGGCCTTCCCATGAGCCAACTCGGGCTCAGCGGGCGTCCTGCCGTCCGCTGAGCCCGCTCACGGTCCCCTGTCGCGGATGCCCGGTACGAGTTCCCGAATCATGTGTCCGGATAGTTGGGGTTCTCCGGCAAGGGGGGTGTGAAGACGACCTTGCCGTTCTGCCAGCGCGCCCGGTACTCGCGCTCACCGCCGGTGTGGCAACACATCGGGTCCGTCGGCAGGAACACGGGATAGGAGAGGGTGACGGCCGTGCCGTCCTGACGCACGATCGTCGAGGTGTTGACACCGTTCGCGTCGTAGCCCGCGTAGTCGTTGCCGTGGAAGAAGAAGACGGCGACGCAGTGACCGTCCTGGGTGCCGGTGCAATAGGCGTGGATGGCGCGCAGGGGGCCGCGCAGCTTCTTCAGCGTGGCGAGGCTTGTGTCGGCCGTGTAGTGCAGGCGCTTGATACGGAGCACCGCCCGGTCGGCATCGAAGGGTTCCTTCGCGTCGTCGGAGGGCTGCCCGGCCCCGTGGGTGCCCCACACGGACACGGACGGGCTCCGGTCCGGCCGCCCCTGGTCGCCCGACGACCCGCACGCCGTCACCGGCACCAGGCACAGCGCTGCCGCGACCGCCGCGGTCACTGCCGGTCGTCGCATGCCGTCACCCCCACCAGGACGCGCTCCAGCATTCCGTACCTCACCGTGGTCAGATCCTCCTGTGAGATGTCGCGTGTGACCCGTGCGCAGAGCCCGGCGGCCCAGGCGCGGGTGGATGCCGGTCTGAGCTGGAAGGCCACCCGTGTCCCCTGGGCCGTGCGCACCGGCATGCTCAGCAACAGGCGCTTGCCGTCGGGCGACGGCACGACGGTCTGAACCTGGGCCGCCGCCGGCATACGGGTCTGGGCCACGAGCCCGTCGGGTCCCCAGCGCTCCACCACCCCTGGCCGTACGCTGACGGTCTCGTCAGAGGCAGCCAGAAAGGCCGTGGTGCGTCCGTCGTCGGCGGGGACGGACGTCCTGCGGCCGCCGCCCCGGACATCCCAGACCTCCGCGCTCCCGTCCTCGCCGATCAGCAGCAGACTCCGGCCGTCCCCGCTGAAACTGACGGCGTCGCGGTCGGCGAGCGGTACGTGGAAGCCGGGTACGACGACGGAGACCCGCCGTCGGCCGCGCAGGTCCCATACCTCCACGCCACGCCGGTCGGGAGTCGTCACCGCTATCCGCTCGGACGTCGGGTCGGCCGCCAGACTGCCGGCGTACCGGCTCCGGTCGACCGTCGAGCCGTCCCGGAACAGCAGAGTGCCGCCGACCTGGCGGCCGGTCGTGACGTCCCACTGCGCGACCTCGCCCCCCACCATGGTCACCAGGCGGGTTCTGGTGAAGCCCATGGCGACCGCCTCCTCGTCCGTGGGCCCCGCCCCGGGTGGCCTGGCGAGGCGCACCTGTCGGCGAACCTTGAGCGAGGGCAGGCTGTAGAGCGTCACCGAGTCGTCCGCCGTGCCTTTCAGGGCGAGCGTTCTCTCGGCTGCGTCGACGGCGAGCAGACCGGGCGTCCCGTCCTTGCTTGCGGCGATCCGTCGCCCGGTCGCCGGATCCCAGAGCGCGAGGGGGCTGTCGACGCCCAGTGTCACCAGATAGCGGCCGGAGGGGGAGAAGCGTGCGGCCTCCTCCACGCCGGTGGTGCCGGTGTCGCCCCAGTTGTACATGTCCTCGGTGGAGAGCGTCCCGGGCGCGGGGGCGGTGGTGACCAGGACTTCCGTGCCGCGGGCGAACGCGATGCGGCGGCCCACAGCGGCCACGGAGTAGGTGTAGCGGTCCTTGGGGCCGCCCTGGGGCAGGACCGAGAGCTGCTGTCCCGTGCCTGCGTCGTACACGGTCACCGCTGTGTCCTCATGTGTCAGGACGACCTGGTCCGAGACACCGGCCAGTTCGCCGGCCGCGGTGCACGGCAGGCCCTGGAAGAGATGTGACCGGGGCCGGGCGGCGACGTCGGACAGCTTCCACTCGCCGTCGACGCACCGTGCGGCGACGGGCCGGGGGCCGGGGCCGAAGGCGGTGTCGGCGATGTCGGGGTGGGCCGTCAGGCGGCCGGTGCGCGCGTCCCAGGCGCCCTGGCCGATCGGGGCGGTGGCCACGACGTGTGTGCCGTCCGCGTCGAACGCGAATCCGCCGAGCGCGCGATCACTGAGGGGTTCCAGGGCAACCGGCCGTGCCGTGGGCCGGTCGAGGTCCCACACCTGGGCCGTGTCGTCGTCCTGGGGATGCGTCAGCAGGCGGCGCCCCGTGTGGTCGAAGCGCAGTTCGTCGAGGGTCTGGGTGGTGGACGAGCTGCTCGACGCCGTGCGCAGGGTCTGCAGCGTACGGCCTCGGCGCAGATCCCGGATCCCGACCCGGTTGCCGTCGCCGCCCAGGGCGAGCCGGGTGCCGTCGGGGCTGACGGCGACGGCCGAGACGCCGTCCAGGCGCAGCAGGAGCGACGGTCCGCCGGCCGGCCCGACTCGCCACACCGACAGCCGGTCTGCCTCGGTCCGTACGGCGACGATCCGGCCCGAGTCGTCCAGTGCCGTCTCCGCGACCTGCCCGCCGGCGGGCAGCACGGCGTCGTACGGAACGTCGGCCAGATAGCGGGCGAAGAGGTTGTCGCGCGCCTGCTGCGTGGGCGCGGTGCGCCAGGCGGCCACGGACAGCAGCGCGGCCGTCTCCTGACGGGTGTCCGCCTGCCGCTGTGCCTGCTGGACGAGGGCGGCGGAGAGTTCGGCGGCCTTGCTCTCGCTCACCGAGGACAGCCCGACCCCGGCCAGGGTGCACATCGCCGTCACCGCTGCGGTCGACACGGCGGCCTTGCGGGAGCGCCTGCGCCGCCGCCACTCCAGGCTCTCCCGCAGGTAGGCGCGTTCTCCCTCGGGGATGTCCTCCGGCCGGTCGCGCAGCCACTCCCGGGCGCCCTTCAGCTCCGAGCCCCGCATCAGCAGGGCGTGATCGTGGCCGTTCTGCCGCCAGCGCGCCATCCGCTCGCGCAGATGTTCCTGCCAGCCACGGAAGTCCCGGTCGGCGTCGACCCAGGTGCGCAGTGCGGGCCAGTGCTCGAGCAGCGCCTCATGGGCGAGCGACACCGTCTCCACGCCGTCGGCCGCGCGGTCGAGGAGCACCAGACGGTGCCCGGCCAGGAGCTGGGCGGCCTTCCAGCAGTCGGGAGGCAGCTCCGGGCGGCGCGCGGTGCGTCCGGTGTCGACCAGGTGGTCGAGGTCCCCGTGGCCCGGGCGGACGAGCTGCACGAACAGCCGCCGTACGGCTGCGTCCAAATCGCCCAGGCGCTCCTTGACGACCCGCTCGGCGTGGGTGGCGAGGGCGCCCGCTACGTGCCCCATCTCCTCGTAGGCGGCGTGGGTGAGGACGCCCTGGCTGTGCCGTTCCCACAGCAGGGTGAGGGTGAACTCGAGAAGGGGCAGTGCGCCGGGGCTCCGGCCCCCGTCCGTGAGGAGCCGCTCGGCGAGCCGGTCCTCGAACCGTACGGCCCCGTGATAGGAGGCGACCGGGGACAGCACCACGTCCCGAAGCTGCTCCTCGGTCAGCCGGTCCACGAGCACGGGTGACTCCTCGCACACCCGCTCCAGCGAGGGGAAGCGCCGCATGGCCTTCAGGAAGTCCAGGCGCAGCGCGAAGACGAGCCGCACCAGCGGGCCGCCGTCCGCGCCGCGCCACCGGGTCATGCCCACCAGTTGATCGACCAGGGCGTCGGCGGCCTCCGGCGAGCAGCGGAACAGGCCTTCGAACTGGTCGACGATCACGACGAGTTGGGTGGTCCCGGAGTGGTCGAGGAGCTCCCTGACGACCGGCGCCGCCCCTTTCCCGCGCAGCCGTCGGGCGAGCCGTTCGACTTGTTCGAGCCGGTCGAGCGGCTGCGTCGCCTCGTCCGGTGCGCCCAGCAACGGCAGCAGGGCGGAAGCGAGCATGACCTCCGCCTCCAGGGCGGGTTCCGGGACCAGCGAGGCGATGCTGCAGTCGCCCCGTCTGCGCAGCTCGGGGACGAGACCGGCATGGATCAGGGACGACTTGCCGACTCCGGACACCCCGATGACCGGGACGACCGACGACGTGGTGACCGTCTCGGTCAGCGACCTGATCTGCTCGGACCGCCCGAAGTACTGGTCGGCGTCCTGTTCCCCGAACGACTCCAGCCCCCGGAAGGGCGACGGCAGCGCGGAGAGGCGCCGCAGTTCCGGGTGTACCTCGAACAGGACGTCGGCGGCGATGGCATAGGCCGCCCGCTGGGCGAACCGGCCGTCGGTGGCGACGACCATGCCGACCGCACCCATGAACCGCTCGTCCCACAGCGGTGTGCCGCTGAAGCCCTGCCGGATCTCGCAGGCACCGGTGGACTCGCATTGCAGCCAGCCCCGGCCGCGGTCGTCGACGATGGCGCCGAGCGACCAGACGCCCTCGTCGTCGCCGTCCGGGAAGCCGAAGGCCCGGAACGGGTGACCGCGCACCGTCTCCACGTCCAGCAGGCGCACGGGCTCGGCGCCGGCCGGTGGGTCCTCGTCGAGCGCGAGGACGGCGATGTCGCCTGAGCCGTCCGGCGCGACCGGCAGGTGGGTGACGAGCCGGGCGGTCTGCCGCCGCGGCCGCCGTCCGGCGAGCGGGAAGTCGAGATCGACGCAGAGCCCGGCCGGCAGTGGGCTCTGTTCCGGCTTGCCGGCCACGGCCGACACGACGTGCGCACAGGTGAGCACCGTCCTCGGTCCGGCCAGAAAACCGGCGCCCGCCGGTGCGGCGCAGGCCCCGGGCGACCACAGGCGTGCGATTCCGGGATTGGGTACGGGTCCGGGCACCGTTGGACTCCCCGCGCCCTCAGTCCGTCACGGCGCCGTCGCGCGCGGCGACGGCACCGGTGACCGCCACCGTTTCCGGCTGCTGCCGGTCCCACTCCAGGGTGAGAGTGAGCGACCCCTCACCGGCGGTTCTGGCGAGAAAGACGCCCGCCTCGGCCGACAGCTTCAGCCCGAGCTCCAGCGAGATCCTGTCCGGCCTGCGCGGCAGGTCCGCCATCCTGGCGAGCACCGTGTGCGCCGCCTCGCGCACGCTGTCGAGCCCTCGCTCCAGCGTCTGAGACGCCTCGGGCACCGTTCGGCCGGGTCGGGCGACCCTGACCACGGCCTGCGCGCCATCGCCGACCTCGACCAGCACAGAACCACCGCTCTCCAGCGGCACTCTCAGCAGTTCGGGCACCGGCTCTCTCCCCCCTCGCGCCACGATGCGGTGACGCTACAAGGAGAGCGGAAACCGTATCCGGTGAAGATTCAGGCTTCACCCCTACGGGTCATGGTGCGAACGTTCACCCGAATCTGCACACCGTCCGGTGCCGCCCTGCGCGAACTGTGCGAGGAGGCCGGAATCCCTCGCGATGCGGTCGTGCCCCTCCCGGACTCCGAGACCGTCCCCTGGACATGGACATCGACGTACACGACATCGCCGCCGACCCCGCGAAGGGCGAGGCCGCGCACCAGCACGTGGACTTCCGCCGGGCCCTCCTCCCCCGCCCCACCCCTGCCTGGCCGCTAAGGCCGTGTCCTACATGGCCTGTTGGTAATTGAGTGGGGCATGGGAAGTGGGCGGCGGGGTTGGATCGTTCCTGGCGGGCACTGCCGCCGTGTTTCGGCGCGTCGAAGTCGACTGCCCATCGTCGATTCCTGATCTGGTCCAGAGCCGGGGTACGGGGCCGGCTGCACCAGAAGGTTCTCCAACTCCTGGACGAAAAGGGTCTGGTGGACTTGTCCCTCGGACCCTCCCCGCGCGACATCCAAGCCTCCGTAGCTCAGTTGGCCAGAGCACCGACCTCGTAAGTCGGGCGTCGCGCGTTCGAGTCGCGCCGGAGGCTCCGGGACGTAGTTCAGCCGGGAGAGCAGCCGCTTGGGGAGCGGGGAGTCGAAGGTTCGACTCCTTCCGTCCCGACCGATCAGCGTCTCCATAGGAGCGCAGCGACGCCGGTCACTGCGCTGGACAGGAACGCTACGACCCGCACGGGAATCCGATCAGAAGTGACGCGGAAGCCGCCAATGCGAAGTTCGAAGTAGGGCCTGATACGCGTCGTCTGTGGCATCTGTGTACCTCCCCGCCTGAGGGGCTGGTGATGCAGAAGCCCTGCATTCTCCGATTCTGCGCCCTGATGGGTCCATTACCCAGTGTGCGACACAGCCCCGCCGCGGAAGAGAGTTCCTGGGACGGGGCTGCACGACGTTCCAGGCCGGCAACTTGACGAAGAACACCGCGCCCTTGTGGTCAGAATCCTCACTGCCGGTGTAGCTGGGACGAAGGGTTGGGGGCCGTCCCTGCAGTCCGGCGCTCTGCTCGCACGCTTCGACCAGATCGCGCCCCGGTCACGGGCACCGGAACAGCAGCACACTCGGCGTTTTGGCCACCACCGCTCCAGCACAGGGCCCTTCCACCGCAAGGGTCGATGCAGCCCGCACGCTCCGGCGCGCGCTCAATTGCGGGGTTACCGATACGACCGAAACACATGTGTTCGAAATTCCGGCTGATTCGTTGACCCATACGAACGAGCCGCACAACCGTCAAGGGGGACCGCGTTGACCTCGGCCGATCCACAAGCACAATCGACTCCCGACAACCTCCCACAGGACGAAGAGTCCCCGAACCGCGACGAGTCCAGCTGCAGGACCCCCGCGCGGATGAGCACGACCACAACGGCGCGGCGGCTGCCCACGCCGACTCTCCCGGCGCTGAGCTGGTCCGGCCCGGGAGGCGCCCTGTGAAGCGGTTCTTCGGACGCGTGCAGATGGCCGAGCCGGAGGTCTCCGACGCAGAACAGGAGCTTTTCGGCGGTCCTTTGCGCTACGACTTCGGCTGGTCGGAACACGAGCGTGCCCGACTCGACTTGACGATGATGTCGGCTCTGCGCTCCATGCCCCGGCTGGTCGGGGCGACCTTGCGGATGGCTTTGCAGGCGGACCGCCGCGCTCTGCTCACGGTCGCCGTCAGCGAGATCGGGCAGGGCATCGCCGCGGCCGTCGGATTGCTCGCGGTCAACTCGGTCATGCACGCACTGCTCGGCTCGGGCACCCCTGGGCAGCGGTTGCAGGCGGTACTGCCGGGCTTGCTCGCCGCCGCCGGTACAGCTGTGGTCAACTCGGGCCTGGCCGGATGGTCCACCTCGCGGGCGGGCCGACTGGAGCCGTTGGTCGAGCGGATCGCCACGACCCAGTACCTGGCCGCCGCCGCGTCAGTGGAGCTGGAGGCCATCGAGGACCCGGAGTTCCGGCGGCTGATCGATGTCGCCCAGTACGGCGCCGGATCCGCCCGCCGCATGATCGGCGCTTGCGTGGCCGCCCTGAACGGGAGCATCTCCCTGATCTCCACGGCCGGCGTCCTCACCATCCTCCACCCGGTCCTCCTGCCGATGTTGATCCTGATCGCGGCGCCGCGCGGCTGGGGTGCGATGCGGGTGGCGCAGGAACGGTACGTGTCGGTGATGAGCTGGATCGAGCACGTGCGGGCCAGCCGCCTGATCGGCAACCTGCTCACGGAGCGGACCGCCGCACAGGAAGTGCGCATCCACGCCGTCGGGCCGTTCCTCCTCAGCCGCTACGAGCGTATGGCCGAGAGCGCCGAGGCCGAGCAGGAGCGGCTGGCCTCCAGCAAAGCCGTCACCGAGTGGGTGGCTGCCGCACTGTCCGGCCTCGCCATGGCGGCGACGTACGCGGCCATGTTCTTGCTGATCATGAGCGGGCACATGAGTCTGGCCGTGGCCGGGACGGCCGTCATCGCCGTCCGGTCCGGCTCGGCGAGCCTGGGCGCGCTGGTGATGAACGTGAACCAGCTGCACGAGGAGTCCCTCTACGTCCGCGACCACGCCCGGTTCCTGGACGAGGCGGCACGGCGCACCATTCCCAGCGGGGGCGATCCTGTTCCGCCCCGGGTGGGGCAGGTCGTCCTCGACCAGGTCAGCTACCGCTACCCGGACCGGGAAACTCCCGCCCTGAACGGGGTCTCACTCACGCTGCCCATGGGCTCGGTCACCGCCGTGGTGGGCGAGAACGGCTCCGGCAAGAGCACTTTGATGAAGGTGCTGTCGGGCCTGCTGCTGCCGCAGAGCGGGACCGTGTTGTGGGGTGATGCCGACGTCGCTTCCCTCGACCGCTCCGAAGTTTTCGACCGCGTCGCGCTGCTCACCCAGGACTTTCAACGCTGGCCTGTGACAGCGGCGTTGAACATCCGGATCGGCCGGCCGACCCAGGAAGCCGAACCCGAGGACCTGCAGCCGTCCGTCGACTACGCGGGTGCCGGACCGGTCATCTCGAAACTTCCCGACGGCCTTCGAAGCCTGCTCGCCAGGATGTTCCGCGGTGCCAGCGAACTCTCCGGCGGCGAGTGGCAGAAGATCGGGCTCGCTCGAACCCACTGGCGCAGCTCCACCTCGGATGCCGACAGCGTGCTCATCGTGGACGAGCCCACTTCCGCCCTCGACCCGGAAGCCGAGATCGCAGCTTTCGACCGCATCCGCCGGCTCGCCGCCCCCAACCGCGCCGTGGTCCTGGTCACCCACCGCATGTCCGGCGTCCGCCACGCCGACCGCATCTACGTCCTGCACCACGGAAGGCTCGTCGAGGACGGCAGCCACGACGAACTCATGGCCGCCCAAAGGCGCTACGCCTCGATGTTCGACGCACAGGCCGCCCAGTACGCCCCCGCCGGCACCATCCCCCGCCCCGGCTCCCCCACCGTCGCAGATCCCGCATGACCCGCTCGAAAGGCCCAGTGTGACGACTCCTCGCACCACCGCCCAGCACCACGATCCCGGCACACAGCGGCACCGGCTCGCCGACCGGCTCCTCGCGGCCGGCCATATCCGCACCGCCGCTGTTGTGGCCACCCTGCGCAGGGTGCCCCGTCACGCATTCGCCCCCGAAGTGCCCGTGCATTCCGCGTACGCCGATGACATCATCCCCACCCGGCACTTGCCCAATGCCCGCATCGGCAGCTCCGCCAGCTCACCGTGGCTCCAGGCCGACATACTCGAAGGAGCCCACCGCCGAGCCAGCACTGGCGGCATCACATGGTCGAGCGCGCGCCGACCGCCGCCGTACACCGCCTCGTGCGGCGGGATCATCCCGCACGGATGGGGAACCAACTTCCCCGGCGCCTACGACGGGCAGTACCGGGACGTCGACGGCGTCCTCGAACGCTGGAACGCGAACACCTCGACGTGGCAGACCTACCGGCCCCCCGCTCGCCACCGACGCAGTCACCACCGCTTTCACCGTGGCGAGCGGCTACGCCCTCAACAACTAGCCTCGAAGTGGTCCGCAAGGGTGCGCCGTTGGACGTGACCGCCGCCGAAAACGTCACCCCCGACAGGACAATCGGCACCGTCCCGTCGGGATGGCGACCCTTCGCCGACGTCGAGCTGTCCGCGTCGGACGGCTTCTGCTCCGTCGCAGCTCGTCTGAACACGGCTGGCCTGCTCACGCCGCGCACGTGGTCGGGTGGTGGAGCTCTGCGTAACGACCGCAATATCCGCACGTCAGCTACCTACGTTCTGGCGTGAGGTGGATGAACCTCCAGAGTTGCCGACGTCGAGCCAGCCCAGAGCTTCCAGAGCCATGAGGCTAAGCGTCATCCAGCCCACAAAGGCCCCGCCGCCGTACAGCACGGCACCCGGCACCCGGGTGCCGTTCGCGTGGGAGAGAACACCCGCGACAACACCGACGAGGAGAGATGAGATGAACGCCAGAATCACGAGCACCGCTCTGACGACGAACGGGGAGACACGCACTGGTCGAGCCCTTTCAGTAAGGGTGGTCGACCATCAGCGAGGCAGCCTCAGCTCGACCACCTTTCGATGGCCTGCTGAGACCTAGCGTCAGGACTCATATGTACCGGCCCGCATGCCCCCCGAGTGGACAGCTCACCATGCGTCACACGACCACCCTTGGTCGTTGACCGGTCCCCGAGGCAACTCCTCGGGCAGTTTGTGAGTCAGCAGCTCCTTCGACGGTCCTCGTTGCCGACGTCCTGCTCCTCATGCTCAAAGTAGCGACTCAACCCGCATGATCGCCATATCCATTGAAATATAAGTTTCGTGATGTCTCCTCAGCGCCGGCTGCTGGTGTGCGACTTGCGATCCGATCAGGTCCTCGACGCCCCCGCTCCCTCACAGCCGCCCGTCGCTCACCCGCCCGCGAGGCGTCCGCCTCATGCCGGACGGCCGATACGTCAAGGCCGACGGCAGGCACGTCTGGCGGTCGTCGTGGGGCCCATTTGGGGCAGGGCTAACCCAGTGCTCGCGGAACTCCGTATCTGAGCTTCTCGTGACTGAAGAAGACCCGGCACAGGGCAGGCTGCACGCGCCCAGTATCCGCCCGAGGCGGATACTTGTGGTGATCTTCCTGATCATCTTCGGTGCACTCGCCCTCATGAGCCTCACTGACCTTGTGATCGGCCTTGCGCAAGGCGCACTCTTCTTCATCCTGGGCGGCATCATCGACCACTGATGGGGCCGCATTGGCGCGGCAGCACGAGCCTGCCCGTGCCACACCCGTGCCAGATCCAGCGGGGAGTCACGGGGAACGGCCGTGGCCGGCGGGCGCCGACCTTTGGGCAGCCCATGTGGACAGACAGCAACAGCGGCGAACCGGGCCGGACGGGAGCGGCCCCCAGCGGTCACCACACCCCTGCCAAGCTCGGATCTCGCCGACCTCCAGGGTGTCAGTGATCGACCTGATAAGGATGAGGCCAGACCTCAAAGTTCTGACCTCGTACGGGCGCCGTCCTCGCTGTGGGGCGGCGCACATCGCCTCGACTCGGCCATTGAAACTCCAGCCCAAAGTCGCTACGCCGACCGCGTGATCAAGGTCCCCGCATCGTGCCACGAACGCGCCAGAACGAGAGGGGAACAGCGGGGAACACCGGGCACAGGAGGTGGGTGGAAAAGAGACCGGCCCCTGACCAAACTTGCTGGTCAAGGGCCGGTACTCCCCAGTGTGGCGGCGTCAGGATTCGAACCTGCGAAGGTACAACCGGCAGATTTACTGGCTCCCCGGGCAAGCGGGATGCTGTGCGCGACTGCCAAATGGCGCAGCGACCCGCTCCCGCGTCACCGCACGTGGAGCTGCACCCGTGGCGGGGCCAGGTCGAAGCACGCGAGGAACCTCGCGAGGACCTCGGGCTCACCCGCGACCTCGACCGCGTCATCCTGCTGCAGCGTGTCCCAGGTCGTGCTCCCCGAGGCCAGCGCGAGGAACCGGTCCTTCGGGAGACTCAGAGTCGCGTCGGGGTCATCCGCGGTCTTGTCGACCCGGAGCACGCTGTGGCGGAGCTCCAGCCGGGCGCGTTCACCACTGTCGCTGAGCACCACGTCGACGACGAGACGCTGCCTCCCGGCGCTGCTCGGTACGACGTTGTAGCGGAAGGAGTCGAGAAGCCCGAGAAGCGGTGTCGAGGACGACGTGAGCGTCTTGCGGGCGAGACCGCTGACGACCGCGGGGTCGAAGGCCCTTCGAGCTCCAGCGCGCCGGTGAGGTAGAAGTTGCGGCGCGGTGCGTTGTGCTCGGCGTAGCCGAGGAGGCGCAGACCCGCGGCCTTGAGCCGGCGGGCCTCGCGGTCCTCGGTGTCGGCGCTGACGCACAGGCCGGCCAGCTCTGCGCACCACTGGCCGTCGCCGTCGTCGAGCGCTGCTCGTGCTGACCCGTTCGGCGCGCGGCAGCGGCGCCAACTCGGTGGCGTCACCGCCGAACCACCCCAGGTAGCCGGTCATCTGCGCCGCAGCGTTGTTGGCGGCACTGCCGTACATCTCCCGGGTGAACGGGTCGAGGTCCAGATGGCCGGGCAGCTCGACGAGACCTGTCCGGAGCTCCTCGGCTGTGGCGCCGCGCAGGATGTGCCGCACCGCTTGGTCGTGGTTGTACTGGATCGCATCCTGGTAGACCCCCAGGACCTCCTCGATCTGCTCGCGCCCTTCCAGCGGCGGCATGTGGCACCCCAGGAGCAGGTCGACTTCCCGGGCCAGCACCTTCTCGCTCGCCGCTGCCCAGCGCATCGCGTCCCGGAACTTGGCGCCGCGGAGGGTGTAGAGGTTGGGAAGCGAGATGTAGACCTCGTCCGCGATCAGCGCCGTGCGATAGTCCGGCAGATACATGCCGATCTCGCTGGCGGCCTCCCCGCCGGTGAGGAACAGGGTGAACCGGACGCCGGCGATGTCGAAGTCGGTCTCGCTGTCGATGAGCGTGGTCGGCTCGATGAAGGTTCCCACGCTCCCACCGATGAACCGACCACCGAGCCCGGTGTACGGGAGATCTTCGGGTGGGAGCAGGGCGCCGGACATATAGGCAACGCGGATGCCCATGATGGGCCCCACGACCCGATTCTCGTCGGCGTACTCGCGAGGGAAGCTCGACCACGCGATGACCTCGACCTCGCCGTTGGCCACTGCCTCAGGGGACACGATCGCGTCGGTTCCCTGGCAGTGATCCGCGTGGTGATGGGAGTAGACGACGGCCCGCACCGGTTTGTCCGAGAGCCGCGCGATCTCGGCAGCGATGAGCTCTCCTTGCTCCCGGCTGATTCCCGTGTCGTAGACGACCAACCCGTCGGCGCCTTCGATGACGATGCTGCTCACCGACCACCCGCCCAGGTTCTCCAGCACCCAGATGGGCCGGGGCATACCGTTGAGATCGTATTCAGCCGCCCTGGAGACGCACGCAGCCACACCGTGGGGTTGGGTAGACCCGGACCCAGGAGCGACGCTCGCGCTCAGGAGTCCGGTCCATCAAGATCCGGGCCAGTCACGGACCAGCCCCCGCGTCGAGGGCCCACGGAGGGACATCGCCGCAGGACACGTGGCGTTGCGGGCGCAGTCGTCAAGCGGTCTGTAGACCCGTCGCCGAAATACTTCGCGTGGTCAGGTCTCTACGCGGCAATCTGCTTCCATGAGCCGTTGGAAGTTGTACGACAACTGGGATGCCGACCTGCCGGGCCTGACCGTCGAGCAGCTCGTCGAACGTTGGGCTTTCGCCGATCAGCGACAGCGACAGGCGGAGGCTCGGGGGCTGGGCCGCAACCCCAAGGCCGCACGCGGCTGGCGCAACAAGCGGCAAGCCGTCGACGAGGAACTCCGCCGACGCGGCGCCTGAGCGCACGTGTTGCTGACAGCGAAGTACAGGACGACCAGGGCGAGGACGTCGCAGGTGGCAGGCCCGCACCGCACTGGGCTGCGTCGCCGGGCTCGTACTGGTTATGGCGACCCGAATGGCACGAGCGTCACGGCGGCCGCGGTCGGATGCGCCGGCGTTCGCCTGTTGGGTGGGACATCCACGGTTCGACCCCCGCCCCGTCCTGCCCTTCCAACCTGCGAGAAATGCCAGCTCACCTGCGCGAATAGCATCAGCGGGTGCTCTTCGTCGAGTCGGATTGGGTGAGGTGCCGGAGCCGTCGGCATGCAACGCTAAGACCATGACGTCTGCAGCGATCGCACGGGGTACATCCGCCCAGCGGTGGCTAGCGCGGCTCAGCTTCGTGCTGGCAGGCCTGGCTATCGTGATCGTGGTGGTCTTCGCCGAGCTGAAGAGCCTGGCCATGTTCGCCGTTGGCCTGGTTGCCGCGATCGCGAGCGTGGCGGCAGCCTACTTCTTCCTCTCCCGGCGAGGCATCGTGCGGTGGCTGTCGCTTGGGGTCTTCGTCCTGGTGCCGATCGCGGTGGTCGTCATTTTCGCGGTCAGCGGCGTGCTGTGGGTGGCCATCGTGTCGGCGGGAGTCTGGCTCCTCGCGAGCCTGACCGCGCGCCAGGCGCTGAAGGGGGACCAGCCGGACTGGCGCATGCCCGAGTATCCGGCGCAGCCACCGGCCCGGCATCCGTACCTGATCATGAACCCGAAGTCGGGCGGCGGGAAGGTCGAGAAATTCGACCTCAAGCGCAAGGCCGAAGCCCTTGGCGCCGAGGTGTTCGTCTTGGACGGGCCGACCGACGTGGCCGCGGTGGCTCGGCAGGCGGTGGCCAACGGCGCTGATCTGCTGGGGGTGGCCGGCGGTGACGGCACCCAGGCACTCGTAGCGGGCATCGCAGCCGAGCACGGCCTACCGTTCGTGGTGATCAGCGCGGGCACCCGCAATCACTTCGCCCTGGACCTGGGGCTGAACCGGGAGGACCCGGCCTCCTGCCTTGGCGCCCTGGCCGACGGTGTGGAGTTGCGGGTCGACCTGGGGTTGATCAACGGGCAGCCGTTCGTCAACAACGCCTCCTTCGGCGCCTACGCCCAGGTCGTGGAGAGCCCGGCCTACCGTGGCGACAAGATGGGCACGACGCTGGACCTGCTTCCGGACCTGCTGCAAGGACACCGCGGAGCACGGCTGACAGCACAGGTGAATGGCACACAGATCGAGGCGCCGCAAGCGCTGCTGGTGTCCAACAATCCGTATCGCACCGATGACATCGCTGGCCTTGGCCGCCGTGCACGTCTGGATGGCGGCGTGCTCGGCGTGATCGGTGTCAGGGTGCGCACCGCCGGTCAGGCCATCGATCTGCTCCGCGGCAGCAGCGCCGAGGGGGTCACGGAGCTGACCACGCAACAGATCGAGATCACCGCCGATGTCGCGCAGATTCCGGTCGGCGTCGACGGCGAGGCGGTGACCCTGTCGACGCCGGTGACCTCCACGATCTGGCCAGGCGCGCTGCGCGTTCGGGTGCCACGCGGCCGCCCGGGCATCCCCGAGCCGGAACCTCCGGCGAACTGGGCAAGGCTGCGGCGCTTGGCCAGCGGTCGCCGCGAGGCTCTGAGGTCATGAGGTGAGAACCATTTTCCAGCATGCGACCAGCCTTGCCGACGCGGCCGGCCTGGACCGAGAACTGTCGGCCCGGACCGTGATCTCCGACCTCGGCACCAAGGATCAGCTCAAGCCAGGCAGACGACAGCGGCCCGTCCGCCGTAGGACCGCCACCCGGAGAGCGCCAGCCCACCGACGGCCACCAAGGCTGCGAACCCCAGCATGTAGACGACTAGCGGCGCCCTGTTGTCCCGCAGCCCGGGAAAGGACTCCATCTCGTTGGTCCCCGCGAAGCTGATCAACACCACAAGCACGGCACAGGCGAAGACGAGGGCGACCGTGCAGCCACGGGCTGCGCGGGCGTTTGGCCCGAGCGAGACCTCGCCCCTCTTGGCAGAGTGCTCCTCGTTCACGGCACCTCTTCGTCTGCGGGTGAGCCGCGATCGTAATGGGCCGACAGAGCATGGCAGGAGGCGGGCTACCGCCGACACCATCCGAAACGAGCACGGAGATACCTTCTGGCGATACGCGGCGAAGTGTCCAACTGCGTGACAGCGTCGACGGACAGCGGCGGCGTCCAACCGAGGCGCCGTAGCGGCCGGTATGGCCGTACCTGACTGATCTGGCTAGAGCTACGGAGGGCCGGCGGTTGACTGCCCCTCGATCCGCCTATGTGGACAGTGGGCAGGTCAGAGTGGCATTCGCTCACCTCGCTCCTAGCTAAGCCTCGATCCACCGATCGGTGGATCGAGGCTTAGTGCTTTGCGTTGCTCTTCCAGGGACGCGTTGGTGTACGCCCACCTGTACGCCAACGCCAGCGCACAACAGCAGCCGACCGCAGACACCCACCCGCCGTACGATCGAAACGACCACCCGGGCGCTGCGCTCTACCTGCGCCGCATGGCCGTGAGCCGGGACGCGGGCGGCGGTGGCGTCGGTGCCAGGCTGATGGATTGGGCCGCGGATCGCGCCGCGGCGCAGGGCAAGCGGTGGCTTCGTCTGGATGCCTGGAAGGACAACGAGGGGCTGCGCCGGTACTACAAGGGTGCGGGATTCACCCTCGTACGCATCGTGGACCTGCCGCACCGCAGGTCGGGAGCGCTCTTTCAGCACCCAGCCCGAACCGCCCTCTGACATCAACGCCCTGCGGCTGCGGGCAGTGGGTGCTGGCTGCGAGAGATACCCACTCGCCTTGCCTCAAGAATCGAACACGCGCATCGTGCGCTTCATCCGGGAGTGCGTCACCGACACCGGCGAGGCCCTCACTGTCCGCGAGATCGGCCAGCACATAGGGCTCAGCGTGTGAGTGGAATAGGACCCCCGAGGGCCACACCCGTGGCGGATGGGCGGGGCCTTTCGCATGTCTGCAGCCCCCGTGTGCCTCACTTTTCTGCTGCACGAGCCGCTGTCACCCATTCAACCGGCATGTTCAATACATTCATATTCCGTCAGGTTCCGTACCTTATCCGAGGCATACTCCAAATCGCCTTCGTCCGGAAGGAACCCTGAAATCAGTCCTGCGCGCCGGCCTCGCCGCCATCGCCGCAACGCTGCTCATCGGCACCACGACCGCGTTCACTGCGCCGAGCAACGCGAGTACGGCACCCATCGCACGCGCAGCGAACGGAGGGATCGCAACGCTGAATACGATTGTCAACCTGCCGCCCGGAGTCTGGACCGACACCCCGCTCGAGGTCACCCTCCCCAGGGCTGGCACATACGAACTCGACGCGGACGTCCGCGCACGCCTCGCGGGCGCTCCGCCCCTCAACACGTCCATGAGCGCGCGGCTGTGGAACGTCAACTCCGGCGCCGAGGTGACGGAGAGCGAACGGTTCGTGTACCAGGTCATCGACCTGAACCCGGGCAACGCCACGGCCGGCGGCAACCAGACCGCACCGATCAGCGAGCTGATCAGAGTCAGCGGGCCGACAACGATCCGGCTGCAGGCTCGACGGATCGACGCCGTCGGGGCCGCCACCACTGCACAGGTCTACTCCGACAGCTTCGGCTACACCTCGCTCCGCTACGAGCGGGTCGGTTCCTGACGGCGTCCCCCTCGGAGCGGTGTCGGTTATCAACTCCCGGTCGGAAGCTGGCCAGCACCACCCGCCACGGTCTCAGTCATTGCTTGTTCCGCGAGCGTCCACCCTTGTCGTTCGGCGTCTGGAACGCCTGCTCACCAGGCAAGGAACTGTCTCTGTGTACGGTCACGGATGCCCACGGACCAAGATCGGACAATTCGTAATGCGTAGGTCTCAGCAGGGCGCCCGAGGGGGTCCACGACCAACCTGCGGGCCGGCCTGTGAAAGCGGCGGGTGGCCAGGTCACAGACTTAGTCGGCGACAGCTCGCGGGCAGTTTTGAAAACCGTTGTGGCGCGAGTCACCGTGGGTTCAAATCCCACACCCACCTGGCAGTTGAACGGCCCCTGACCGGCTGAATCGGTCGGGGGCCGTTCTCGTGTGCGCTGTCCGTCGACCGGCTCGGGCCGATCGTTGATCAGGCGGTGTCGGTGGCCGGGTCAGCAGCCGGTGCCGGTGGCCGGGTTGGTGCAGGTGTTGCGGCCGGGTCCGCCGTCGTTGGTGTTGGTACCGCTGCCGCCGTCCAGGGTGTCGTTGCCGTTGTTGCCCTGGAGGGTGTCGTTGTCGGCGCCGCCGTTGATCTGGTCGTCGCCGACGAGGGTGTCGTCGTTGTCGTCACTGGGCCGTCAGCCCGTCACGACCAGAGCTGGTAGACGTTTCCGTCGTTGCACTCGTGCGTGTAGACCTTGTTGTCGTCGTTGGCGTCGAGGCATTCGCCGGTAGCCACGTTCTGCAGCTTCCAGCCGTCACCGGTATTGATCTCGTGCCAGCGCTGGTAGTTGTTTCGGCTGCTGCTGCAAGCCTCCACGTAGGCGTCGTGGTCGGTGTACCCGGCGAGGCAGGAGCCCGGCACCTCCGTCATCCGCTCGATCCAGACGTCGCCTCCGACATTGACGTCATGCCACTTCGCGGCGCCGAACGAGCAAGGGTAGAGGCCCACGTCGTTCCAGCCGAGGTGGTGGTCCCACATGCCGGAGAGACAGCCTCCACCGCGCTTGTGATTCCACACGACGTCACCGTCGGCATGGGCCGCTGTGCTCACCCCGACGACCAGAAGCGGCGCGACAAGTGCCGCCCCCAGCACGCGCCCAATACGCTGCCGAATCAATTTAGTTCCCTCTCGTTGTGGCGATATGCGGCAGGCTGTCTCGGTCTCAGTACCAGAGCTGGTACTCGTTTCCGTCGTTGCACGGGTGCATGTAGACGGAGCTTCCGTTGCTGTCGAGGCATTCGCGCGTCTGACGGTTCCGCAGCTTCCAGCCGCTACCGGTGTCGATCTCGTCCCAGCGCTGGTAGTTGTTTCCGCTGCAGGACTCCAGGTAGACGTCATGGTCCGTGTAGGCCGTCATGCAGTAGCCGAGGTTGGTCGCGTCCTTCTCCAGCCAGCTTCCGTCGCTCTGGTGCACGTCGTGCCAGAAGGCGACGGTGTTGTGACAGCTGTCGACCTCGACGTCGTCCGGCGTGCCTGCCCAGTTGTAGCTCGGCTCCAGGCACATGTTGTCCCGCTTGTGGGTCCAGTGGACGTCCGAGTCGGCGTGAGCCGCCACGCTCGTCGCCAGCACGAAGAGCGGAGCGAGCGCCATCGTTCCGACCGCTTGAGCAACGCGCTTGACACGCATTCCTGTTCCCCCTGTTTCGCACTTCGGTCATTTTTTCCGGACTCACCCCGGAGTCCGGACCACGCAGGCGCCGACTCCCCGCCGACGCCCCACGCAACCGTATGCAGCCGCCCGCCGCCGAGCAGTGCGCAAAAACTGCTGGGACGTGTCCCGCCGCCATCTCACCGACGTGACCTGCGACTTGGGACACCGAGCCTCCGCATCCCTGAGACGTCCCACGATGCACGTACACCAACCCGCCGACAGGGTGGGGGATTGCGCTGGCCACGAGCCATGGGGCTGTGCAGGCCAGCCCAGCAACGCCCCGTAGGTCACCTGAGCTTCCCAAGCTGATGCCAGCCGCCGGCCTGCCGTTCGTCCGGGCTGCGGCGCTGGGGCGCCGGTCCCGGCCGAACGGCCGGCCAGCCAAGAGCGCCGGGGCAGCAAGTAGCCCCGGACGACAGCGCCGAGGGACGATGCCGTACGGGGCCAGGCCAGCTGGTGGAGACAGCGCGTTCGGACAGCAGCCGAACGACGTCAGAGGCATGGATCAGGCCGCAGGTGCTTCCTGCTCAGCGGTCGCAGACGTTTCAGCCGTCGCGCCGCGCGGTGCCTGTTGTGGCGCGCGGATCTCAACCAACACGACCCGCTGCTCACGGCAGAGCCGTCGGAGCCTGCGTGGAGCGAGGCCTCCCTCGGTGGTTGGTCGCGCCTGAGCCGGGCATCCCCCGCCCTCGTACCGAGGAATGCGCGTCGGTCTCGGCGACGTGGCAGCCGTTAATAACAGGTCATTTCTCTTGGGCAGTCTGCGGTAGCAGATGAGTGTGGCTGCGCGGGCGGTGAAGGCCAGGAAGCGGCTGGCCTTGCGTTCGCAGCGGCGGTGTAGTCGTCGGCATCCGCTGAGCCAGGCGATGGAGCGTTCGACGACCCACCGGTGTCGGCCCAGATGGTGGGAGCTCTCGACTCCGCGTCGCGCGATGCGAGGGATGATGCCCCGCGGGCGTAACCATCGCCGCAGGTGAGAGTAGTCGTATCCCTTGTCGCCATGGAGTTTGGCCGGACGCCGTCTGCGGGGTCCGCGTCGGGAGCGGATGGGCGGTATCCCGCGGAAGAGGGGCTCGAGGGCCTGGCTGTCGTGCAGGTTGGCACCGGAGATGCCGACCGAGAGGGGCAGCCCGTTCCGGTCGACGATGAGGTGGATTTTTTGATCCGCTCCTACCACGGTCGGTCGGATTCGGTCCCGTCAGTGTCCCCCTTTGACCGCCACGTCATTCCCCGTCACCCCTCGGACTTTTGCCCACTGCGCGACTCCGCTGCTGAGACAGAGCATGGCGGGCAACACCTGCCTCGGCGTGCCTCTCAGCCTCGCGCGCACAGCAGCGTGATCAAATAGGGCATGGCATCGTCCTGGACTGGTAATCGGGTACGGCTACGCGCTGTCGAGCCCGACGACTGGACAGCGTTCATGGGCTTCGCCGACGATGACGGGCGGCGCGGGAGTCGGCTGGATCTGCCGCGATCCGCCGAGAGCTACCGTGCCTGGGCGCGGGAGCAAGCCGTTGCCAAGTCCGATGACGACCGTTTCCGGTTGGCAGTCGAAGCGACGGTCACGGGAGAGTTGGTTGGCGCAGTCGGCTCGCATCGCACCGGCTCTCGTTCAGGCTGGTTCGAGTTGGATGTCACGATCGGCGCTGACCACCGGCGCAAGGGCTACGCGGCAGAAGCCGTAGTGCTGCTGCTGCGCTTCATGTTCGCCGAGCGGCGCTATCACAAATGCCTGGCAGCGATCTTCGCCCACAATGAGGCATCGCTGGGACTTTTTCGTCGGCTCGGCTTCACCGAGGAGGGGCGCTTGCGGGAGCACGTTTTCTTCGCCGGCCGTCACCACGACCTCGTCATGATGGGCATGCTCGCCGACGAGTTCGACCAGCGACACACGATGAGCGAACGATGAACTGGTCGCGGGTGCAGGCGGCCTGTCACTGAAAGCAGGACTGCTCTCAGCAGCGCAGGGTGGCACGCAGGCGCAAGCCGACAGTTGCGAGACCTTCGAGGGTGGCGACCTGGTAGCTGGGTTCCGGTCCGGGCGGCTCGCTCAAGTGGTAGCAGCGGGCGGTGTACGCAGTCAGGAGCGTCAGCATCGCCATGGCCAGAGCGGCTCCCTCGCAGCCATGGGGCCCGGTACCGAACGAGAGGAAGACCCCGGGTTTCGCCGTCCAGCCCGAATCGTCGAGCCAGCGCTCGGGCTGGAACTGGTCCGGCTCGGAGTGTTCCCGTGCGTCGCGGTGGGCGGTGTAGGGGCAGACGAGAACGGTGGACCCGGCGTCGATGGTGTAGCCGGCGAGCTGAGTCTGTCGCCTGGTGCGCCGGGTCAGTAGCCAGCTCGGGGGGTACAGCCGGAGCACCTCGCGTACCAGTGCCTGGGTGTATTGCAGGCTGTCCAGGTGGGCGCTGGTCGTCGCAGCCGGGTCCGCGGGCAGCAAGGCGGCTTCGGCCGCGACGCGGTCCGCTGCCTCGGGGTGCCGGGCCAGGTGGAGCAGGATCCATCCGGCTGCTCGGGAAGGTGTCTCGAAGGTGGCGACGGTGATTCCGGGGAGAGTGTCGATGATGGCCTCTTCCGGCAGTAGGCCGTAGCGGGGGGAGGGCCGGAGCATCTGTCCCAGCATGTCGTCACCGAGCCGGCCCGATGAACGACGCCGGTGGACGATGGGCCGCAAAGCGTCGGTGAAGGCGACTTGCTGCCGCGTCCGGAACCGCCGTGCCGGTGTGGGGATCCAGCGCGGCCATACCCAGCGCGAGGGGCGTACGAGCACCTCCCGGGCCAGGAAGAGCTGTGACGCAAAGGGCAGCAGGGTGAGAGCGTCTTCGGAGAACAGGTAATGCACGCCGATCTCTGCCAGGGCGCGTCGGACCGGGGGCAGAACCTCGACGTCCTGGCCCGTGGGCCACTGGTCGGCAAATCGAGCGGACCCGGGCGCAATCTCACCGATCCGGGCTGCAACCGCCTGCGCGCGTAGTCCGCGCATGCGGGCGGCGTGAGCGTGCGCACGCTCCTCGGGCGTCGGTGCTCCGCTCGACCGCTTCAACGGCGGGAAGAGAGGCGAGGGCGCCTTGGGGAAGTCCTGCGCGCGGCGCAGCACTGCTTCACACGGCTCGGCCGTAGCGGCTACGTAGACACCCGGCTCCAGCTGCCAGACGTCCCCGCACTCGTCAGCGCCACGGCGCGCCAGTGCCAGCCGGTCGCGGCTCCAGGCTGCGAAGCTGCCCTCGGGCAACCGCGGCGGCTCATTCATTCGGCCCATGACATCGTCCCCGATTGGCAGCGTGACTGGGAGCCGGCGGGCGCCCGGGGGCGCCCGCCGGCAGTGCGGTCAGCCTCAGTCGTCGCCGGCGTACGCATCCCACTCGTGGACCCCGTACGCACCGTAGTGACGGGTGAAGGACAGCCTGCCAAGCAGCTTGGCGATCATGATGCACTCCTCTCGCCCGTCTTCAGCACCTCATGCCACGAATGCCATATTGCCACATATGGCACATATGTGATACAGGGCGCGTTCAAGCCGCCGGTCACACACTTCCACTGCTGATCACCGCGTTCCGGAACCGTGGCCGACCAGTCTCGATGACTGGCCGGCCACGGCCGGCGCCCCCAGTCATCCACCGCACCAGCCGACCAACGCGGACAACCACCGGCAGCTAAATCGCAGCTCGCAGCGTTGATCAATTACGCGGCTGCAGGTCAGAGGCCAGCCCATCGCTTCTTCGGATACTGACCGAGCTGGGGCCCGAGGTCCGACCGTGGATCTACTCTGCCGACGCCCCTGGACGATCGCAGTGCAGCAGGGATGTACAGCAACCCCCACCGACCGCCCCCACCCCTCACCGTCTCTCACGGGCCTGCCGGCACTTTGCACGGCCTTCCATGACCGATCTGTGTAGAGCTACGGATCAGAAGATGCCCCGTGCCCCATCCGTGCCCGATCCTGCGGGAAGCCGCGGGGAACCACGGTGGCGAGCGGGCACCGGGCAACCGGTTCGGCAGCAGGTCAGCGGGTTGATCGATTGCATGGCCGCAGGCCATGAACCCGCCGCGTCACTTTGCAGTTACTGACCGAGCTGAGGCCCAAGGTCAGCCCGCGGATCGCAGGCTCAGCGGCCTCGCACCGCGGCAATTCGATGGCATGCACGAAACAACGTGCCCACCTTGAAGCCCGGCACACGGACTCCGCACTCACCCTCTACCAGGTGTACGCGCCGGAGATCGGCCTGTCGGCCGAGCTGTGGGCCGGAAACCATGCTCTCGGGCTGGGGCTGGCGCTCACCACGAGTCGGTACAGCGGGTTCCGGCCAGGCCCGGATCCATGGCTGGTGGAAGCGCTACGCCACACTCGTTCAGTGTGTCAGTGGGACGCAATCACGCATGACCTTGCGCGCCAGCGCCTGCTTGGGGAGGCGGAGTTCGTCTTCGATGCGGTTTCGGTCGGGCTCGTCGAGCGTGATCGTCGCGCTGCGTCTCGGGGCGCGGGCCAGTCGTGCCATGCGCAGGGTTTCGGACGGGAAGCCGGCCGTGCCGACCACGGTCCCGATGCCCTCGGGCTCGGTAGTCTCGTCAGGACCCTGCTGTTCGCGCAGGCTCTCGGCATAGCGGGCGACCTTGTCCCACAGTTCCTCCTGTGTAGCTGCAGCGGAACGGCCGCCTACGAGCGTCCGGGTCTCGATGGCCAGGCGATGTACTTCCATGCCGACCGCGCCCGCCAGGTGCCGGTCCTGCAATGCGGCGATGGCTGCCTCGGTGGAAGCCGTACGAGCGGCCACGTCGTCCGCATCGAACTCCGCACGGCGTGTGACCGGCAGGGTGAGCCACAGCAGAAGGCGGGAGACCGAGGACGAGGCACCGCTTGCGGCGTAGACCGTAGTGGGTGACGGTCACGGAGAATTCCGGACCGAGCTGGATCGCATCGAAGCGTCGCACCCCGGCCGCGTCGGCCATGCGGTCCAACAGATCGAACAGGACCGGGGCGTCCGCGTGCCGCAGCGTGGGCAGTTCAGCATCCAACCTGCCGGGACGTGGGCGCAGCGGAAGAGCCAGGCCCAGCATCACCAAGCCCAATAGTGGCTGAATGACTGTGCGGAACCCGAGCACAATCAACAGTGCGCCGCCGATGAACAGTCCCGCCGTCACGAGATGGACGAGGGCGGCGACGGCGTACGCGGCGACAGTCGCACACCTGACCAGGGCAGGGCTTTCGGGTGGAGTCTGTCGGACACTGTTCATGGGGCCCCTTAGGCGATGAGCGCTCGGTGTCGCTCAGGCGTGCGTCGAGCTGACCGGTACGGCGGCCGACCAGCAAGCCGTCTGAGCAACATCTGAGCTCTGCCCTGAGCATCGCGTGCCGCTCCCGCTACGGGCCAAGGCGCCGCCGCCCGGCCAAGCTGTACGCGGACAAGGGCTACGGCCTGTCCTCCAACTGTTCGAGGACGCTGAGAGGTCGTTCCTGCTCCTTGGAGATGGCACCGCCGCGGCCGATGCCGTGGTCGACGTTCCTGTCATGGATGACCCGGCCATGTTCAGCGGCGACCACGTCCTGACTGTCGATCACGCATGGGCCCTCGTATGCAACTTCATCCAGACGGGGGCGCCTGGCGAACTGGGCGAGTGGTGTGAGGTGTAACCGCGGAACGATCGCCAAACGACAGACCGTCTCAGGGTGGGTGTCGCAGGTTCGAATCCTGCCTTCAGCACAGCCAAAGCCGCCCGCATCGATCGTGATCCGAGGTGTTTGATATCCAGATCTGGCATCAGTGGCGGGTCAAGTGCCTGGGCGGGGAGCGCGCAGGTGTTGACGCTGGGCCAACTCTTCGTCGTCGACCAGGGTGAGCATGGGCTGACCCGGCGCACACATCATGGTGACGAGGAAGCGGCTCCAGGAGTCGGTCCGGTTGTTCCCGTCCTGGTAGTGGATGACATCGCCGCCCGGCTCCCAGAACGTCTCTCCGGCCTTGATCACCCGCTCGGGCTCGCCTTCCAGCTCGAAGAGCATCTCCCCTTCCAGCATGTAGCCGAAAGCGGGTCCCGAATGCCGGTGCGGAGGGGTGCCGGGGTCGCCGGGAGGAAACTCGACGAGGACCGTCATCGCCTCTGCCCCCGCCGGAATGGACGGCGGTTTCGCCGACTGCAGCACGGTGAGCGCCGTCTTCCATGCTTCCGAGCGCGGTTGGCTCGTACCGCTGCCTGCCGCCGGCTCATTGTTCGACATGGTGAGGCCTCCAGTGAGTGGGCTGGGTGGTTCAGGAAAGCCAGTCGCTGTAGTGGGTAGGGGCGATGCGGGTGTCGCCCTTGGCGATGAGGGCGTCACCGTGGACGGCTGCGAGCATGCCGACGGTGTCATCGGTGACGACTGTGCGGCCGTCGGAACGGGCGTTCGGAGTGAGCCGACCGAGTTCGCTGATCACGTCGACACCTGTGGACATGGAGTGCGGCACGGCCTCGTGCCGGGCCGCATTCAGCTTCTTCACGACCTGCGCACCGATCAGGCAGGTACCGCCGATGACCCCGCACCTCATTGGTCACCTTTCGTCCCGCACCGATAGGTCATGCGTCCAGACTGCGACGGTGCAGTGCGCGGCGCACGCGGGCCGGGCGCTCCTGGGCATCCCGGTGACGCTGCACGCTGACGGTAATGGGGGCATATAGGCGACTGCGAAGCAGGAAAATCGAGCGGCCCGTGCGGGGGCTCCCGAGGTAAAGCAACCCACTCCACCACAGGAATCCTGCACCGGCTCCAAAACCATCTGCCGAGGCCTATAGGGCCAGATGGCCGATCCGCGCAGAGCTACAGATCATCCGGATCAGACAGGGTGCCGTGCCCCATCCGCACCCAAAGGGGTCGGAATGTCATTTCACCAGGTCAGGGGACGTTCACCTGCGCGGTGGATGTGGGAACTGCATCGTCTTACGTGCCTCGTCCAAACCAAGGTGAGAAAAGCGGCCCACGTGACCTGAGAGACCGAGCCCAAAAGGCATCGAGTGCGCGGACGAAGCGCGGCGAGGCCGAGGAAGGCTTCGTGGATGTCGGCTCGTCGTACCCACCGGATTCGCAGGCGTCAGAAGCCGTGCAGCCAGGCAATGCTCCTTTCAGTCCGGCTTGCGGCGGGGACGGCCGATCAGCTCCTGACTACGCGGGAGGGGCGTAAGGGCTCCCGTCGGACACCGGTGGGCCACCCCACCGCGCGCCCGGCGGCGGGACAGGAGCCCAGTCCGGGCCCCGGTGATCCAGCCACCACCTACCGATGGTGTGGAACTTCTCCTCGAAGCTGCGATCCCAGCTGAGGAACCCGGTGATCGGCGCCCGCAGGCGGGTACGACGGCCGCCCGCCTCGTAGATCACGACGGTCCGGCTTCCGAAGAGAGACTCGATCTGGATGGCTTGGACGTTCGACCACGGGATGGTCCTGCGGCGGAGGTTGCGCACGATGGCCGCCGACGGCGTGAGAGTGACCCCGAAGGGCCGCGAGATGATCAGTGCCACGGGCAACAGGACACCCCACATGAGCAGGGAGACAAACACAGGACCATATGGTCCGCCGTCCAGCCAGGACAAGACCTGGAACGCCGTGACGACGATGGCCGGCAGCACGGACAGCAGGCGTTGGAGGCGCGTCAACCGGTAACAGATCCGATCCGGCGACATGGCCTCGACCTGCGATTGCTCCATCGATCCCGCCCCTCACACAACGCAGCCGGCGCTGCCCCATCACCGCCAACGCAGCATGGCGGACCAGGGGCACGCTGTCCATCTATCCAATCTTGCAAGCCGAGCAAGCGCTCTGGAGAACTCGCCTGGCCACTTGCCGTGGCCGTGGATCTTGAGACTGACGAAACCGACGCCTGTACCAAGAGGAACTTCACGGCCTGAGGCGCTGCGCCTCTTCCGTGCCCGAAGGCTCAGCGACCAACGGGGGACAACGGCGAGCCGCCTGCGTTCGCGCAGGTCGACATTGCGCCAAGGGTTCACATCCTGACATCTGCCGTAACTCGGTATACCGGGTCCCGGGTGCCCAGAACCCCGGGAATGCCCCGCCACAGGGCTACACCGTTCTCCCGCTCCCACTGCACTGTCGCCCGGGACCGCGCCCACTGGGTGATGGTGACGGGAACCAACATGACGGGCGGCATCAGCTCGCGGAACGTGAGGGCGATGAACACCATCCAGCAGACTCCCGCCCCGACGAATCCGGCCGTGCGCCGCAGCGACAGCCGTCGCGCCGCATCCTGGCCGGCGCACGGATCGCCGACGGTGTCGATCCGCGCGGCCTGCTCGTACTTGCGGCGGAGCCGGGCAGGTAGACGGAAGCCGAATGGCAGCAACGCCAGGGACACCAGAGTGACCGCAGCCGTGCCCACCAGCAGGGCCTCCAGCCGGTGAGGCGCCCCGATCAAGGCCAGCAACACCCCTTCGGACAACACCGCGCCCACGCCCATCAGCAGCGCAGACGTCCGCTCGAAGTGCACCACCCTTATCAGCCCGGGTCCGGCGTTCCCTGTCATCGTCCCAGCTCTCTGCCCGAACACCCGCACGGGCAGGGAAGATCCTGCGCCGTGCGGCACCAGGGGTCAACCGGCCGCGCATCAGAACATCATCAAGACTGCCCTGGCACGGACTCCTCGGCCTCGCCGGCTGGCGAGGCACTTGATCAGCAGACCGGCACGTCAGGCTGCACTGAGCAGGGAGCAGGGAGCAGGGAGCAGGCGACCGAAGCTTGCCAGATCGTGCAGGGAACCACGGGGAACGGCGGATACCAACTCCGCGCTACCCGCTCCATGATGAAACCCAGGTCATTGGCCGCTCCATCTGACCCGCTATTGCACATCTGTGACAGCGAACGCACAACTCCGTCACCCCCTGTGGGAAGACTTCTCTCATCGCGCAGGGCAGCGCGCCGAGCGGACCGGTTCAGGTCCCGGGGACGGCGGGCGGTTCCCGCGAAACTCTCGTCGCAGCATCAACCACATCCTGGGGGAACGTCGATGTCCGCTCGTAACCGTCGGAGCACCGCAGCCGTCACCACCGCGGGTGCCGCCGCACTGCTCACCCTGTGCGGCACCGCCGCCACCGCGACGGCCGCTCCGTCCTCCGGCGGCGATGCCAAGGGCAGCGCCGCGATGGTCGCCGCGGCCGTGTCCGGCCAGGCAGTCACCGTGCCCAGGGGACTCACCATCAGCGACGGCACCCGCCACGTCGTGGTCAACGGTAAGTCGATCGACTTCGGCACCACCGTCCGTGACCTGGCCTGGAACCCCAGCGGCAGCAAGGCCGCCTTCATCAACGGGCACGGCGACCTCGTCGTCTCCAACCCCGACGGCAGCCACCGCGTCACCGTCGCCGCCAACCCGGGCGGGCAGACCTGGTCCCACCCCACCTGGCAGGTGACCGCCGCCGACCGGGCGAACCAGATCCCCGCGAAGAACAACCTCATCTTCTCGGCCAAGATCCACGGCACCACCGTCCTGGAGGGCATCAAGGCCACCAGCAACCATGGCAGGCCGACCAAGATCAGCCTGAACGGCGAGCCGGGAGAGGGCAACGTCCCCCAGACCAACAACACCTGGCCGAATGTCGGCGGCAGCTACGGCACGGCCGTCTACGAGAACACCCACACCGGCGAGGTCTACATCCGCGACGACTACCTGCGCCAGCAGGGCGGCGCGCTGACCAAGGGTTCGGAGCCCGCTCTCTCCTCCGACAACGAGGAGGTCGTCTTCGTCCGCTCCGTCCACGGGCACGACCACCTCTTCGTCGAGGACTTCGGCGGCTCCACCGCCGTCGTCAAGGACGTCACCCCCCACGCCACCACCGACTACACCGAGCCCACCTGGTCGCCCAACGGCAAGACCATCGCCTTCCGCGCTCCGACCGGTACGTACACCATCACGAAGACCGCCCGCGGCTTCGGCAACCCCGTCAAGGTCTCCAAGCACACCGGCCTGCCCGCCTACCGCGGCTGACCGCCGCCCAACCGGCCGCCGGAGCGGGCGAGTTCAGCCTGGAGCTCCGGCAGGTGCTGGTCGGCCGTGTCATGCGGCAGGTACTCGACCACATCGAGAAAACGGAACAGGACCTGGGTCTTGGTGACGGCGAACTCGTAGTCGCCGTACCCGACCACGGCACCCATCTCCCCACGAACAGCGCCCCGGACGACATGCGCGGTCATGTCGTCCGGGCTTTGTGCCGTCAGCCCCCGCCGAGCGTTGGGGCGCGCCAGATACGGGCAGACCATCGAGGCGTAGAGCATGCACGCGCGGTGCCCCGGAGCCTCCAGGGTCGCCGCCATGTTGCGATACGGCCGCCCGGCGGCGAGCGCCTCGCGGATCGCGGCACTCTCCGCGGCACCGATCACCCGCCACACCGGCCCTCTGGGCATCAGGGTGTTGCAGACCGAACACAGCCGATGTCGCGCGCACTCGGCGCTGCGCCCGTAGTCGGTGAGCGCGAACTGGGGCTCGTCACCCTCCCACGGGGTGATGGCGGGAACCGGATAGCCACGGCTGTCACGAGGTCTGGCCTCGACGGTCGCCGGCATGGGAACGGAATCGAATCGCACACCCCATGGTGAACCAGATGGCCTCGCCACCGCGACGCTTTTCAGGCAGGTGCCAGCCCGGTGTCCGCCTCGCACCAGATGGTGGACCTGTCCGCACCGGTGTTGTGGGCGACCCACCACGACCTCTGCTTCGCCAACCATCGCGGCCGCCTGTCGGCGCCGACCGCGCGCGAGGCTACTGGTGCGAGTGCTGGTCCAGCGGCGTGACAGAGGAGAGACAGCCGGCGTTCCACGTGTCATTGGAAAGCGTGCGCCACGAGCCATCAGGCGAGAGTGCCGGAAAGCCACGCGCGCCAGACATGTCGCGTGTCTCGACCCACTCATGGTCGTCGTCGATGCCCAACCCTGCCGCTTCCCTCATGGGAAAGATCATCTCGTGAGGGGGTAGGCAACCACTACTCAATACTCTTGGCGCGGACTTCTGGGCTGACCTGCGTGAATGGCTGCCTTGGGGGCTCAGTGGGCAGTGGCGTCCTCACCTTGGTTTCCTGCTGCTGTTGCGACACCCGGCCGGGCCATCCCGGCTTACGCGCCGGGAGGTCGGAAGTTGACCTGTCGGCGGGCAGCCTCGTCGATCTCGTCGACGGTGAGGAGGGGGGTGGCTCGGGTGGTGAGCGCGCCGCTGGCCTTGACGCTGAGGCTGACAGCGGCCATGGAGACTGGGTCGGGGAAGTCGAGAATGCACACAAGGTCGTCCTCTCCGAAGGAGTAGTACATGGCCTCGACTGTCCCGCCGAGGCCGGCGACGACGTGGTCGACGGCGGCGCGGCGGCCACTTGCGCCTTCCTTGAGCAAGCCCTTCGTACCCTCGGGCGTGTAGGTGGCTTGGATGAGGAACTTCGGCATAGGGGGCTCCCTGCCCGTGACTTGTCCTGTGTGCAGAATGGCCTTCCCGCTGTCACGTTGGCCGCCAATCGACGAACGGTTGGATTCACTCGTAAGGCACATCGACATGTGCAGGTGTGGGATGGCTTTGTTCACGGGAAGTGCCGTCAGTTGTTCACGGGTTTGGGAGGCACCCAGATCCACGGGTGGGTGATGTTCACGAGTTTTGGGTTCTGGCACAGATCTTGGGGAGCGGTCGCGGAGGGTTACAGCGGTGTTCGATTGCGAGGCGCGGGCTCGCGTGAGACCGCGCGCATCCCCAACCCGCAGGGCCCTGCGGGTTGGGGAACTGACGAAGACGGCGAGGTCGCGTCCATCGATCCCGGCGGTCCGGTCTGCACCGCTCGCTGGCGGATGCGTGGGCGGTGCCATTCGCGGCGCCACACCGCCTGGGAAATCCGCTCGGCAGCACACAGCAGCACAAGGCACAGTGGCCCCATGAATGAACGAGGGCTGGACCACGACGGAACGATCGCGCGCGAAGGCGCACTGTACCGAGTGCCGGCAGCGTTCGTTCCCGTCGTCGATGCCGCCTGCGCTCATATCACCGAGACGTTCGGCAGAACGCGCCTGCACAGCGCCTACCTCTACGGCAGCATCCCCCGTGGCACCGCCATCCCCGGAGCCTCCGACCTCGACCTCCAGCTCGCCCTCCACGACGAGCCCACCGAAACCGACCGCGCTGATGCCAAGGCAATTGAGGCCGTACTTGACTGTGCATTCCCGCAGATCGATGGCGTCGGGATCCTGCTGACCAGCACGCGGGTCCTGCTCAGCGACATCGAACGTCACGATGGCGGTTTCTTCATCGCCTGCCTCTGCACCCCGTTGCTGGGCCCTGACCTCGCAGAACAACTGCCCCGTTACCGCCCCACAACCCTACTCGCGCGGGAGACCAACGGTGACTTCGCCCGCGTACTTCCACACTGGCGTGCCAAAGCAGCCGAAGCCACCACGGACGCCGATCGCCGGACCCTCAGCCGTCTCGTCGGCCGTCGTATCGTCCGCACAGGATTCACCCTGATCACGCCCCGCTGGGGCGGCTGGACCAGCGACCTCCACCAGTCCGCCGAACTCTTCGGCCGCTACTACCCCGAGCGCGTCGAGCAGATGCGTGTCGCCGCGTCCATTGGCCGCGCACCCTCATCCGACCCGGCGGTGCTCGGGATGCTCATCAACGACCTCGGCCCTTGGCTCGCAGCCGAATACACAGCCGTGCACGGCGAGAAAGCCCCGCGTCCCTGACGGCAGCCCACGCCATGACTCGACCTTCTCAGCAGCCACTGTCCTACTGAAGCAGGATCATCTTGTGGAGTAGCTCGAATCCGGCGCGCCCGTAGAGCTGCCTTTTGATCTTCTTGATGCGGTTCACGGCGCCTTCGGTGCCGCCGGAACTCCAGTGCAGGGTGAGTCCGGCGGTTACGGCGTCGAGATCGCGGAGCAGATGAAGCGCGAAGCCGGTCAGGCCAGGTAGTTGGCTGTCGTCGACGGCGTCGATCCAGGCGGGGAGTGTGGTGCCGAGGCGGTTGGTGAGGATCTCGCCGAAGCCGCGGACATGTTTGGCGGCGGCATCCAGTTCGGGGCAGCGGGCCAGGACGTCCTTCAAGGCGGCGCGTTCTTCCTCGCTCAGGGCCGTGGGATGGCGGGTGAGCCAGCCAGTCACCTGCCGCACGGTCGGCGGCGGAGGCAGCGCCTTCGGTGGCGCGGCGCGCAAGGTGGCGATGTAGGCTCGGACCATCTGGTAGGTGACGGGGGCGCGCTCGGCGAGCAGCTCGCGGTGCAGGTGGGTGACGCTGGTGCATCCCGCGGCGAATCGCCGCTCCAGATAGGGCTTGTAGGGATCGAGTCGGCTGGGCCGAGGCTGGTTTTCGCGCAGGGTCTCTTGCCAGTTCGCGGCGCGGGCATACCGCAGCACGGTGTTGAGGCCCCAGCCCAGATGCCGGGCTATCGCCCGACGTGAGTGGCCCTGCGCGATCAGTTCGTGGACCAGGGCGTGCGCGGCCTTCTTGCGCTGAGCCCTGCGGCCGTCGAGGTCTGGACCCGCGCGCACCAGGTCGGCGCGTGAAGCGTCAACTGCTCTGGTCACAATCGGCGTTGGGGCTCGCAGGCACTCGCGGTGGGAGGCGACGCAGGTCTCCACGGCCCGGCCGAGACCCTGCCACAGGTGGAACCTGTCAGCGACCTGGAGGGGCTCGGGGGCGCCGAGCCGAGCGCCCTCGGCGTAGGCGCCTGCCCGGTCGCGGCAGATGATCTCTACGCCCGGGTGAGTGGTCAGCCACGCGGCCAGCGGCCCTGCCTCACGGGTCGGGAGAACATCGACGACGCGATGAGTTTCCCCGCAGGCCAGCACGGTGGCGTAGGACAGTCCTCGGCGGGTCGCGAAATCGTCGACGCCCAGCACGCGCGGCGTGCTGGGCTGCGGGTCCGGCAGCGCCATGACCCTCCGCAGCAAGGTCATCCGTCCTGCGTGGAAGTCCAGTTGAGTGGCCAGCCGGGCGCCGGCTCGCCCGGCGAGTGCAAGCCCGACACGTTTCAAGACGCGGCCCAGTCGCATGGTGAAGCGCGCGTATGGAGCCGCCAGCTTCGGAAACGGCTCGGCGAACGTACGACGCGGGCAGCTCTCCGCGCCGCAGATGAAACGCCGGACCGTCAGATGGATCACGACGCTCTGCCCGCCGAGCGGGAGATCCTTCACCTTCCGCTGGTAGGAATCGTGCACCCGGCCCGAGAACCGACCACAGTCCGGACATGCTGCCCCGGCTGCCCGGCCTTTCGCCGTGACGTCGACCGTGCCGAATGCAGCGGATACCGCTTCGACATCCACGTTGTCGATCCCGGCGAACACGAACAAGTCCCAGAACGATGCGTCGGCCGCCTCCATAACCAGCACCGTCACCGAGCCCGGCCCGGGACAGCGGGCACAGACGAGGACCTGATGGAGCGTCACTCTCGCCAGTGCGGGGACAGGATGTGCGCGGTCTCACGCGAGCCCGCGCCTCGCAATCGAACACCGCTGTAACCCTCCGCGACCGCTCCCCAAGATCTGTGCCAGAACCGAGTTTTGACAGCAGTGGGGTACTTGCCAGGGCAGCATCGAGGTGCTCCTGGTGAAAGGTCCTGGTCATGCCGCAGATGTCGAGGGTCGAGCTGCACGCGGCGATCCGGCGTGATCACCGTGCTGGCATGAAGATGCGCGAGCTCGAGCGCAAGTACAACGTGTGGTGGCGGACGGTGAAGAAGGCCGTGGACTCGGTCTGGCCGGAGCCGCGTAAGAAGCCGCCGCCGCGGCCGACGGCACTGGATCCGTACAAGCCGGTGATCGACGAGATAGAGGACCCAGCACGATCGGAGACCGGATTCACGCAGCAGAAGCCACAGGACTCCCCTCCCACCTTGTGGGGGCGCCGCGGTTTCCGTGGCTGGCCGCGGTTGGGGCGGAGCCCGCTCGCCTCTTGGAGCGGCCTACCGCGCGCCAGGTTGTTCAGCTCGGTGATCGCGGTCCCTGCGTGCGGTGCTCACGCTTGCCCGTCGTTGGTGTCCCGGTCGCTGTGGGCGAGGCGCTCGCTCTGGTGGCCTGGCGCCTCGGCTCTGCAGGGTCGGAAGCGGGCGAGGTATGCCGGGCTTGGGCCGCGGCGCTCGGTCAGGTGGAGGCCGGCGGCGTCGGCGAGCCGGTGCAGCCGGCCGAAGGGGATCCAATGCCGGTCGAAGAACTCGCCGATCACCAGCCGCCCGCCTGGTGCCAGCACCCGTGCCGCCTCGCGCAGTACCCGATCCGGCTCGGGGATCTCGCCGAGCGCGGTCACGGCGTATATGGCGTCGAATGTCCCGTCGGCGTAGGGCAGTTCACGTGCGTCCGAGCGGGTGGGCCTGATCGTCGCCAGGCCGTCGCGCTCGGCGCGGCACATCACATGGTCGAGCATCTCCTGCTGGATGTCGAGCACATCGAGCCGTCCCTCCGGCCCGAGCTGCGGGGCGACGTGCAGCGACTGCAGGCCGGTCCCCGGGCCGATCTCCAGCATCCGCTCACCCGGTCGCGGCCGCAGTACGGCGTCCATCCGGCCGGCGGTCAGGAACGGCAACGGCACGTCGAGCAGGCCGCTTTGGGCGTACGGATAGGGCGCTGTGTCGCCCAGCCACCAGGCGGCGGCCAACGCGGCGCCCGCGCCGGCGGCGACCGCCCAGCGGGTCCGGGCCGGGATCGGGGCGACGGGGGCGGTGGTGATGCGGTGCATGGTGTTCTCCGGAGGATCGATTCGGTCCGTGGTACGTAGTCGGGCGGTCGGCGTCACGCGGGCCGGCTCAGCGTCCGCAGCGCCAGCCGGCCGCACAGCGCGGCGAGCGGCAGCTCGGCGCCGAGCGCCATGGCGACCGCGGTGGCGAAGTCGCCGCCCGGGGCTGCGGTCGTGGTGTCGAACCAGGCGTCCACCACAAGCAGCGTCGCGGTCGCGGCGGCTGCCAGGGCGTGCCGCCGGTCGCCGCGGGCGGCGAGGAGGCCGGTGGCGATCAGGCCGAGCGCCTCCAGCGCGTCGAGCCCGACCCAGGCGACCGGCCAGTGCGCCGCGGTCGCGGTGGCCGGCAGGCCGGTGGCCACCACGTACAGCCACGGCAGCAGGGCGAGCCCGCAGGCGACCAGCAGCCACCCGGCCCGCCGCATGCCCCGCGCCGGGCGCGGCTCCTCCGCCTCTTCGTGGAGCGGGATGACCTCGGCGCGGTCGAAGCCCTCGGCACCGGCCACTTCCTCATCGCACAAGGCCAGTTGACGCATCGTCTTCCCCCGCTCCCCGCCGGCTCTCCCCTTCACGTGCTCCACCCTCCGCCGCACACCAGGGCGCCGTCAGTCACGCAGGGTTCCGACCCGGGGTGGAGATAAGTGCACCCCCGAACCGGGCGGGAGCGTCATGGCACGGGGATGGCCTGCGGCTTTACCGTTTGACGCATGCAACTCACGACGTGGCTGCAGCTGGTGCTGGGCCGGCCGTTCCGCAGGGCGGGACACCGGACCGCGCTCGTCGCCGCCGGCCTGCCGCTCCACCTCGCCGTGGTGCCACTGTGGCTCTGGCTGCTCGGCACGATGGCGGCGTTGGTGCCGGCCGTGACTCCGCTGCCCGTGCTCCTCACGCTCGTGGTGACACCCCTGCTGACCGTCGGGCAGCGGCGGCGCTACCGGGCGCTCGTCGGCAAGGACCTCCCGCGCCCCGCCGTACCCGGGCCCGGACGCAACTGGAAGTCGGCGGTGCGCCGACTGACCGGCCGGGCCTTGTGGCGGCAGGTCTGCTACCACGCCGTGGCAGGTCCGCTGCTCGCCGTCCTGGACCTCGCCGTCCTCGCCGTCTGGGCCGCCGCTCTCGTGGCCGCCTCCATCTACGTGTGGATCTGGGCGCTGCCCCCGCAGTGGCGGGTCACCGACCTCGGGTACACCACGCAGGCCGCGTACATCACCGCCGGCGGCCTCGCCCTGCTGTTCCTCGGGCCCCGGCTGACCGGCGCTCTGGTGCGGCTGGAGACCCGGGCGGCCGAGGTCCTGCTCGGCCCCAGCCGCACGGAGAAGCTGGCCCGCCGGGTCGCCGACCTCGCCGAGAGCCGGGCCGGCGTGCTCGACGCCGCCGACGCCGAGCGGCGGCGGATCGAGCGCGACCTGCACGACGGCGCACAGCAGCGCCTCGTCTCACTCGCCGTCAACCTGGGCCTGGCCAGGGCCACCCTCGGCGACCTGCCGGCGGACGCCCGCAAGGTGATCGACGAGGCGCACCGCCAGGCGAAGGAGGCGATCGCCGAGCTGAACAACCTGGTGCGCGGCCTGCATCCGGCCGTCCTTGAGGACCGCGGCCTCGACGCCGCGCTGTCCGGGGTCGCCGCCCGCCTCCCGATCCCGGTGCGCGTGGCGGTGGACCTGCCGCAACGCCCCTCACCCACGGTCGAGGCCGTCGCGTACTTCGTGGTCTCCGAAGCCCTGACGAACGTGGTCAAACACGCCCAGGCGACCCGGGCGGACGTGATCGTGGAGCGGATCGGGGAGACACTGCTGGTGGTCGTCGCGGACGACGGAGCGGGCGGCGCGGATCTCGCGGCGGCCGGCGGCACCGGGCTCGCCGGGCTCGCCAAGCGCGTCGCGTCCGTCGACGGCACGTTCTCCTGCCGCAGCCCCGCCGGGGGCCCGACCGTCATCACCGTGGAGCTGCCGTGCGCGCCGTGATCGCCGAGGATTCCCTCTTGCTGCGCATCGGCGTGGTCAAGGTGCTGGAGGCGGCCGGCTTCGAGATGTGCGCGCAAGTCGCCGACGCAGAAGGGCTGCTGGCGGCCGTCGAGGAGCACCGGCCCGACATCGCCGTGGTCGACGTGCGCATGCCGCCCGGCTTCACCGACGAGGGAGTACGCGCCGCGCTGGTGATCCGCCGCCAGTACCCGCGTACCGCCGTGCTCCTGCTGTCGCAGTACGTGGAGGAGCGGTACGCCGCCGATCTGCTCGCCGCCAACACCTCGGGCGTCGGCTATCTGCTCAAGCAACGGGTCGCCGACGTCGAGGAGTTCGCCGAGGCGGTACGCCGGGTGGCGGCCGGCGGCACCGCGCTCGACCCGCAGGTCGTCGCGCAGCTGCTGGTGCGCCGGCACAGCGATCCGCTCGACCGGCTGACACCGCGCGAGCGGGAGGTGCTGGAGCTGATGGCGGGCGGTCGGTCCAACTCCGGCGTCGCCGCCGAGCTGGTGGTGAGCGAGAGCGCTGTCGCCAAGCACATCAACAGCATCTTCACCAAGCTCGACCTGCCCAAGGCCGACGCCGACCACCGCCGCGTCCTGGCGGTGTTGCGCTTCCTGGGCGTTGCGACCGCATAGTACGCGATCCTGCCCGTATGCCCAGTCGACAACGGTGCTGATCGCCATTTGGTGGTGGGCCGACCGCGGCTATGTCGGCGACCTCGTGGACTGGGCCCGCGAACACCTCTGGCTGAGCCTGCGCATCGTCTCCCGGCCCAAGGGCACGAAGGGCTTCCTCGTGTTGCCCCGCCGTTGGAAAGTCGAGCGCACAATCGGCTGGTGCATGAACGCCCGCCGCAACGCACGCGACTACGAACGCTTGCCCCAGCACTCCGAAGCACACCTGAACTGGGCGCTCATCACCATGATGGCCCGGCGTCTCTCCCGCAAGAGCCCCCGCACCGACGCTTGGTCGAGGAAGCCACGGGCCACTCAGGGCTGATTCCATACAAGCGTATAGCGCCAGAACAGCCGTCGTCGCAGTCGTGCGCCAGGGAGGACGTCTCTGGCTTCACGGACGATGTCGTCAAAGGTCATGTCCGCTGGACGAGTAGGGGCAGTCATGGAGACGGGTCGCTGCGAGGGGCGACCCTTGTTCTTCAGCCAGCCCATGGCGGCGTTGGCCGGAATGGCGATGGCACCGAGCAGGTGGTCTGCCGGGGTCTGGGCGCGAGACAGGCCGACGATCACCAGTGTCCCTCCCGGCGCCAGATGACGGCGGAAACGGGTGAGCGCCTCGGTGAACGGCAGGTGGTGGATCGTGGCGACGCACGTGATGACGTCGTAGGGGCCGGCAGGAAGCTCGGCTATTGCATCCGCGACGGTGAAGGTGACGGGGAGCCCGGAAGGAGTCAGCTTCTGGGCCTGGGCTGTGATCACCGGATCGGAATCGACGGCCTGCACAACGTCGGCTCGTCCGGCCAAGAGCCTTGCAAGATCACCGCTGCCGGAACCGACGTCCAGGGCGCGGCCGAAGCGCCTCGGCAACTGCCGCAGGATCCAGCGATGGTAGTGGGCGTTGTGATCCCAGGGATAAGCGGCGTTGAACCGTTCAAGAGTCCGCAGGACACGAGGCGACAAGATCTTCATCGCCCCAGTCCATCAAGTCCCTGCGGCCTGCACACCCTGTTCCGGAACAAAGATCACTCGCTCCCGGACTGCCGGACGCAGTCCAAGGAAGCGAGTAGAAAAAACACCTACTGAGTGTCTGCCGCTGCCGCAAGGTGTCTCTCATCTGCGTCCAGACCTGGCGCGACGTCGTCGAACTCCTCCCGTCGCTTGTCGGGGGGGACGGGCACCTTCCCCGCAGGGCTCAAGCACGCAGACGTCGTCTCCGCCCTGGATAAGGCCAGCTGCCCCTGGGAGCCCTATCCGCCACTGACCCTCGGCGACCAGCGCTCGCTCGTGGCGATCCCGACAAAAGCGAACTTCACCTTCGAGATCCCCAAGTGCGAGGAGCCCGTGTTGAACGTCATGGGCCTGCCTGGCGACGGACACGACTGCAACGTGAAGCGCCGTCAAAACTCGTGAACATTAATCGATCCAGTGATCGCTAACTGCTGCTCAAACTCGTCGACAAACGCTGCCGCTGAACGTGAACGAAGCCACACGGGAGTACACACCTCAATTGACCATTGGTTGAGCAGTTGTTGACGGTCGTCATTGGTCGTCGTCGGTCGTCGCGGGAGGCCCCAGAGGTTCCCAACTTGGGCCCCGGACATCGCACGCTGGGCGTCCGGCCGTGCTGTCGGAGGCGGCTTGTATCCTGCACGCATTCGACGATCGGACGATCACGGATACGGGCATGCCGGCACGGGGCGGGCGTCCAGGGGCGGGAGCGCGGGGATTTCGATGAGTGGCGCACATCCGATACAAAGCCATAGACCGGGCCTCTCGGTCGGCGCGCGCATCATCGCGGGGGTCGTCCTCGCCGCGATCGGGGTCGTCGGCGCCTGGCTCCAGCACGACGCTCCCGGCCGGAGTGCGGAGCCGCGTACGGAGTTCACCGCGAACAACCCGCCCGCCGGTCTGCCCACCGCGCTCACCACCGGCCAGCACCTCCACTGGTCCGGCTGCGCCTCGCCGCCCACCGCGCGCACGGGCTACGACTGCGCCACCATGAAGGCCCCCCTCGACTACCGGAAACCGGACGGCAGGACGATCGACGTCGCCCTGATCCGCCGCAAGGCCACCGGCCCGAACGCCCGGCGCATCGGCTCGCTCGTCCTCAACTTCGGCGGCCCCGGCGTGTCCGGCGTGAGCGGACTGCCCGAACTCCTCAACCAGTACGAGCCGCTCCTCGACCGCTACGACCTGGTCTCCTTCGACCCGCGCGGCGTCGGCGCGACCATCCCCGTGCGATGCGGGAAGACCGCGGAAGACACCGGCTACGACGGGGCCGACGCCTGCGCCGAGCACTCCGGGGCGCTCCTCCCGTACATCGGCACCTCGCACACCGCGCGCGACCTCGACCTGATGCGCTACCTCCTCGGCGACAAGCGGCTGCACTACTTCGGCGTCTCGTACGGAACGGCGCTCGGCGGGGTCTACGCCCACCTGTACCCGTCGCACGTCGGACGGCTCGTCCTCGAAGCGTCCGTCGATCCGACCGAGGACCTCGACGAGGAGAAGGTGTCGCAGGTCAAGGCGGTCCAGGCGGCGTTCGACCGGTTCGCCGCGCACTGCGCGGCCCATATCCGCCACTGCCCGACCGGCGACGGGCCCGAGGAGGCCGCGCGGCGCATGGCGCGCCTGGCCGACCGCCTAAGGAAGAAGCCCGCCCCGGCCGACGCCGGAAGGAACCTCGACGCCGACGACCTCGCGTACGCCATCAGCGACCATCTCCGCCTCGGCACGGACGGCTGGACGCCGCTCGCCGAGGCCCTCACCGCGCTGATCGACCACAACGACGGCCGTCCGCTGAGCAAGGGCGCGGACGACATCGGGTCCGCCGACCGCGCGGCGACCCCGCGCGACAACAGCCGCGCCGCCCGGACCGCGATCACCTGCGCGGACTCCAGCCTGCGCCCCGGCTTCGAACGCCTCGACCGGGACGAGGCCCGCATCAAAGCTGCCTCACCTGTCTTCGGTTCGGCCTGGTCCACCGGCGTCTACCTCTGCTACGACTGGCCGTTCGACGGCGAGCGCGCCACGCTCCAGGTGAACGCCGACGGCGCGGCCCCCGTCCTGGTGGTCGGCGGCACCGGCGACCCGATCACCCCCTACCCCGGCGCCCGCCACATGGCCCGCGCCCTGGGCGACGGTGTCGGCGTCCTCCTGACGGCCCAGGAGGAGGGCCACGGCACATATCAACAGAACCGCTGCGTCACGGAGACGGTCGACCACTACCTCCGCACGGGCCGCACCCCGGCCCCGGGGACGGTGTGCCGGGGCAGCATGTCCTGAGGCTCGTACGGATCCGCCGGGCGGCTCAGCAACAGCGCGGGCGTAGCAACGACCCCTAGCGCAGGGGCAGGGGTCGCTAACGTCAGCGACCCCGCTAGCGAGCAAAATGGCCCGCGATCAGCGCGTCAGCGGTTAGCGACGCCGCCGCTCGGGAGCACGGCATGCACGCGCTCCGGCACTTCTACGCGTCCGTGCTTCTGGATGCTGGGGAAAGCATCAAGGCTCTCGCGGAGTACCTCGGGCACTCCGACCCGGGCCTGACGGTGAAGGTGTACGCGCACCTCATGCCGAGCAGCCGGGACCGGGCCCGGAAGGCTCTCGGGCAGGCTCTCCGGCCGCAACATCACGAGGGCTGAGGTTCCAGAGAGGTTCCACAGCATGATGGCGGGTGCGTGGACCCATCAGGCGTGCGTGTGCCTCGCGGCACCCCCACCGGCCCCAGCCACGCTGCTCGATGACGTCCGTCAGAGCAAGCCGCGACGGCGGAATCGTGGTGGCGAGGCACTGAGCAATGGCCTCTTCGTCCCGAAGCAACTTAGGTGGAGGCTCTGCCTTGAGCTGGTGCGGCTCTCACCTGTGCTGATGGTCCGCAGACGTCCGCGGTTGTCCGCCGCTGTTCGTGCGCGCTGTCACGCAGTTGGACACTCGCCCGCGCACGTGGCGGCGTCCTGAGATGTCTGCTCGGATGCCGTCACAGCGGTGACGATCGATGGTCATCGCGAGGTACCGTGAGATGCTCCGTCCATTGCCATATGGGAAGTTCTCATGCCTCGCCGTTCCCCGGGCGAGATCAGGGCCGAACGGCCGCGACGCGTGCTGGCCGGCAGACGCCTGGTTATTGACGGGCTGTGCGCCGCGACGAATCACGAGATCGCTCGGTTCGAGGCCCGTCATCAGCTGCCGACAGGGCATGTTGCCCGTGCCTTACGGGCCTGGGCTCTCGCCCTGCACGAGTGGCCGGGCCAAGGAGCGAACCACGGCTACGGGACAACGGGCTGGAGGGACATGCACGCCCGAACGCTGTTGGAGGATGTGGCGGCATCGATGCGGCGCAGGAGCAGACGTGACTTTCTGGCGGCGGTTACTCCCTTGGACGACTGCTATCTCTCACGAACGCTCCCCGATCCCTACATGGCGAGCTGGGACCCATGGTGGAAGCGCCGCCTCAAAGATTGATCGGCACTGAGCCACTGCAGCTGTCTGTGACCTGCAGCCCTGCAATCGACCAACCCTGACCTGTGACTTAGCCGTCGGTGGTTGTCAGCGTTGGTCCTCGTTGAGCGCCGTCCGACGGCCCCAAGGCGGCCCGGGCCGGTCATGAGCCACGGCGCCTGGTGGCGGTGGAGGCGGTGCAGCCAGCCCGCGGCCTGCAAGCTGCTACAGACCGCGTAGTGCCTCGTACAGATCGTCGTAGGCTGACCAACAGTCGATGCTGCCGTCGTCGTACAGGCTGCCCATGTACCAGTCGTCGTCATGAGCAGGCTTCACGAGGCACAGGCTGTGAAACCCGAGAATGATCTCTGGGTGCAGCACCTCGTGGGCTCCCGCGCCGGCTACCCACTTCGCCGCCCGGTTTGGATCCAGCGCGACAGCCTCTCGGTCCCCGGATACATCGCGGATCTGCTGGAGGGTCCACCCTGGGGGTAGCTGTGCGTCTGCCATCCACAGATGCTCTCACCCGCCAGGTGTGGACCACCGCTTCAGGAGCGAGGTTCGGCGGTCATAGGCGCGATCTGCGGATTCCCGTCTTGGCCTGAGTCCGGCCGAGCCCACTCACCGACATTCCCCGTTGTTCCCCGCCGGGCGCTGCTCGATCGGGAACGCAGCGGGCACACGAAGTTGCCTCTCCCACTCTTGCTGGCCTTCGGCCCCTTTCAAGGAGCCGTAGGCTGCGCTGCGACTCGGACCGGCAGGTCAAGGACCCCGTCACCGGCATGCCGATGAAACGGCGCCTGGACGCCGTCAACTACAAGACCGGCGAGTTCGTCGAAGCGAAGGCCGACGGCGCGCACGACGACAAGCAGAACGCCTCCACCCGGGCCCTGATGAAGGACCCCCGGTTCAAGAACTTCCGGATGCGCTACGTCTTCGGCGGCGAACAAGAAGACGACACCAAGTCGCTGATGAACAAGTTCCGCCAGGAGTTCGGCCGGGACAACCGCGGCCGCCGCCGCATGACCACCTACGAACACCGCTCCCTGGGCATCCCCCAGTACGAGCGCACGAAGTACTCCCGCCTGGACACCAACCTCGCCCCGCCCGGCCGGTACTCCAAGGGCCCGCACCCCCCACGCGCAGCGGGGGCCGGCGCCGTCCCACACCCGGTGCGTGTCGGCATGCGGGTGATCTTCGACAGCAGGGAACGTTGGTCGGGGACGATCTACATCCTGGACAATGTCCGCCGCACCATGGACCGTTGGGGACAGACGGGTGAATGCCTTGATGGCAGGTACTTCTACGTCTGGGACGGGCTGATCGTCCGCCAGCGAGGCATACCCGGGATGGTCGACGTGGTTGATGACCTTGTTCGGAGCGACGGCTACAGAAGTGTCTTCCGCGACGTAGGTCCAGAGGACATGGACGACTGGCCCTTTCGTCCCGAAGCAACTTGGATGGGCGTCCGATCTCGGGCCGGAGCGCCTCTCGCCTGGTGCGACTGCGCTGCTCACTGGCGGTCGTGCGCGTAGCGTCGATCTGAACCATGGGGGTGGAAGCCTGTGTTGTACGCACACGAGATGATCCTGAACGAACTCGCACAGGGGCTCAGACCGACGGCCGAGGGTGTCGAATGGTTCGAGGGCCTCTCGGAGGATGACCAACGCAAGGTCTTGCACGCACTGGTGCTGTTCTGCGGGCAGGCCCGCGCCTGTGAGGGCGACGTGCCAGAGAGCATTGCGCGGTCCGGCATTCGCCCCACTCACACACCGGCGGTGATGCTCACCAAGTGGCGCTTCGGGATGGCAGCACTTCCGGCCTACGAACTCACCAAGTCCTTCCGCCTGCTCGTCGCCCTCTTCGGCATCGCGGACACCCGCAGGAGGATGCTGCATTGTGCCGGAGGGTGTGGTCACGAGTGGCACAACCTGTCGGATCCGCTGCGGGATGCAACCTAGGTGACTTCTTGCCCTGGGTCTTGCCGACCGATGCACAGCACCACGTCTTCCGCGTGGGCGTGCTCGCGGACGAAGCGATCCGCCGACCGGTGGATCGGGCGTACGGCTTCAGCCGAGGTACGGCCGCTCGCGATGTTCCAGAAAGTGCTGAAGCCGTAGCCGCTGGGTGTGGTGCATGGGCAGCTCGGCCAGCTCCTCCGCCGGAACAAAGCGCAGCTCCGTGGATTCGTGGGAGATCGCGAGTCGTCCGCCGACCGCTCGGGCGGTGAAGCAGACATTGAACTGTCGTCGCACCTCACCGTCCGTATAGGCGATGACGTGGCGCGGGTCGGTGTATGTCCCGACGAGCCCGGTGATCTCGACGTCCAGGCCCGTTTCCTCCTTCACTTCGCGGACGGCGGTTCCTGGCAGTGTGTCGGTCATCGCCATGCCGCCGCCGGGCAGCGCCCAGAGATCGTTGTCTCGTCGGCGCTGGAGAAGAATGCGTCCTTCCTCGTCGGTGACCACCGCGGACGCCGCGACGACCAAGCTGTTGGGCTTGGGGGCGTCTGGATCGTCGTAGTACTCGGTTCGTGCCATGACCACCCTTTTCGGACTGGCGTCGCGGTCGCCCGAACTGCGGCGAAGCTGTCAGCGTATGTGTCGAACATGCCGCCTGCCCCGGTCGTCCTCACTCACCGGCGGGCCGCCCGGGGGGATCCTGTCGTCCTGCGGCGCGGGGGCTGCGGCGGCGTAGACCACGCCCTCATGGCACCGATCGCCCGGCAGAGCAGCACGTGCCTGGAACTCACCGGAACCGACGGCGCCGGCGCTCAGTGCCCGTGGCCCTTCGGCGGTCGTCGCATCCTGGCGAGCGACGGCCCCGGGAAGGTGAGCGCGGCCCACCGGCCGCGGCACCCCTCACTGTCCGCGTTCACCGCGCGATCCGCTGGTGTGGGCGAAGGGACCGCCGGTGTTATTCAATGAGGTGTGCGGTCAGGGATCTCGGGGCCCGGTCGCACGGGTCCGAGTACGGCCTCGGCACTGCGCCGGGGATTGCTGAGAGAGCCGCATGGACTCCACACCCACCCCCTCGCCCTCTTCGCCGTTCGAGCTGGTCAGCAGCGCCCTGGGGCGCTACCTCCCGCGCGGCGGAGCGGCAGCGGCCGCCGGTCCTGGCGACACGCAGGGCGACCGCACCACCCGCCAAGGTGTACTCGACAACCCGGCATCCGGCCATCAAGATCAGATTCTCGGCGCGGTCAACCTGGACAGGGATCTGAGAATCACCCGCTGTAATCTCGACGCCCCCGTATTCGCGGGTCTGGACGCCGCGACCGGGAGCCCCTTCGCCGATCTCCTGCCCCCCGGGGACGTACCGACGGTCACACGGCGGTTGCGGCAGGTCCTGGAGACCGGTGAGGCGCACGTCGCCCGGATCCAGCGCCTGCGGCGCGGCGACGGGTCGGAGCTGGTGGTGTCGATGAGCATTCTGCCCGCCGCGCTGCCTCAGGAGAGCCTGACCGTCTCCGTGATCGCCATGGCCAGGAGGCTGCACCTGTACGCCGCCGAGACCGCGATCGGCACCTCGCTGGACATCGGCGAGACCGCGCAGTCGCTGGCGCAGTCCCTGCTGGCTTGGGGAGACGTGGCCGCCATCGACCTCGACTTCGCCGTGTGGACGGGCGAGGGAGTCATCGGGCAGCCTCAGGGGCGCATCCGGCTGCGGCGGGCGGCCCTGGTGCCGGACCGGGCGTGGCCCGACGGCTACGTGACGCCCGGCGACGATCTGCCCAGCGACGCGAGTCGCCTGCTGGCACAGGCCGTACGGCGGGACGACGCCCCGCAGGCGATCGTCATACCCGACCGGGAGGCGGTCGAGCGGGTACTCGGCAGTCCGCGAGTGATGCGTGCCCTGGTGCCCGGCGACCGGTCTGCGGGTGTGGCGTGCATACCGCTGGTCCTGGACGGCACCCCGCCGGTCGTGCTGGGCGTCGCGGAGGTCTGGCGGCGGGCGGACTCTCCCTTCCGCGACAGCGAGCTGCTCGACCTGCAGGAACTGGTCGCCAGGACCGCCCACCACGTCGACCTGGCCCGTCAGCACCAGCGCGAGCACACGCAGGTGCTGGCGTTGCAGCGCCGGCTGCTGCCCCGAACCGGTGGCGACACCGTCGAGATCGCCAGCATCTACCAGCCCGCCACACCCGACAGCGCGGGCGTCGGCGGCGACTGGGTGAACAGCTTCCCCCTGCCGGACGGCCGTACCGCGCTGGTGGTCGGTGACGTCGTCGGCCACGGCCTGGGAGCCGCGGCAACCATGGGCCAGCTGAGCACGGAAGCCCGCGCGCTGCTGTCCGCGGGGCTCGCACCCGACGAGGTACTGGAGCACCTGGACGAGACCGTGACGCTGCTGGACGACGCGGAGTCCGGACTGGCGGCCGGCTACAGCGCCCTCGGATCGACCTGCTGCATCGCCCTCTACGACCCGGTCAGCCACCACGTGGCGCTGTCCAGCGCCGGCCACCTCCCACCCGTCCTGGTATCCCCCGATGGACACGCAGGACCGCTGGCGGTCCACCCTCACCCCGGCCTCGGCACCGAGTTCGCGCTGCGGGAGCCGTTCGACGTGCAGACCTTCGGCGCGCCCCCGGGCTCCCTGCTCGCCCTCTACACCGACGGCCTGGTGGAGGATCCGGCCGTGTCGATCGACGAGGGCATCGACAGGCTGGCGGACGCCGTGTCCACGGTGCACCCCTGGGACACCCTGCAGCAGGCCGCACGGCACGTCGTTTCCATGCTGGCACCCGTGCACCAGCGCGACGACGTGACCCTGCTGCTCGCGCGGATGATCGGCTACCGCAAGGGAGACACCGCGACCTGGCGACTGCCCGCCCGCGACGACGCCCCCGCCCGTGCCCGCGCGCAGGTCTCGTCCCTGCTGCGGCAATGGCGCACCAGGGACGAGACCCGGGACAACGCCCTGCTGCTGGTCAGCGAGCTGGTCACGAACGCGGTGCGCTTCGCCACCGGTCCCATCACGGTACGGCTGATCAGGTCCGGTCACGGCCTGCTGTGCGAGGTGGGCGACACCGGCAACGGCAGGCCACGTCTGGGCCGGGGCGGCCTCCTCGACGACGGCGGTCGTGGCCTGCACATCGTGCACAGGCTCACCACCCGGTGGGGGGTGCGGTGGACGGACACCGGCAAGGTGGTCTGGGCGGAAGTCGCGAGGTGACGCGGCTTCGGGGCGCGGGAGCGGCCGACGTATGGGCGGCGAGGGTACGGCGGCGTACCCGTCACCCGACGCCACCGGCGGAACGGACGGTGGCGTCGGCGGTACCGGTGGCGTGACCGGTGATGCGGACGGCGCGTTTGCCGGTCCGCGTGGCGCGGGCGCGCGCTACAGCCACTCCCCGTCCAGGGCGGTGGCGGTGAGGCCCGGTGCCGCCGCGTACAGGACGGCACGGCTGCCCGGCTTCTGCCCGGCGTCGTGCGCCCGCCGCATGATGTCGAACACGGCGGCGCCTCCGCGGTTGCCGCTGGTGTAGCTGTCCCGGCTGTAGTCCAGCAGCCCCGAGGGCCACGTGTCGGGCATCGTCTGCTCCATGTACTCCAGCACCCGGGTCCCGCCGGGGTGCGCGAGCAGCACGTCGGGGTGCCAGGAGTCGGGGTGGTCCTGGTAGCGGACGCGCAGCCACTCCCACATCGCGGTGACCGTCTCCTGTACGGCGCGCGGCCCGCGCCGGTCCATCACGAAGTGGGTGCCGTCCGACCGCGTCTCCAGGCGGTGCAGGTCCTGGGTGCCGGGCAGGGTGTGGTGCCAGGCGGCGTCCAGGCGCAGCATCGACTCGCGCCTCGGGCGGCCCGTGACCACCGCGGCGACCGCGGTGTCCGCGAACAGCAACCGGACGATCAGGGACTCGAGGGTGTCGTCCGCGGGCTGGTAGGTCGTGCTCAGCGCCTCCGCGATCACGACCAGGACCACCCGGTCGGGGTCCGCGGCCACGAGGTCCGCCGCCAGTGCCAGGGAGCGGGTTCCCGCGATACAGGCCCACTGCGTGGCCGGCAGCAGCATCACGTCGTTGCGGAGCGAAAGCTTGTTGGCCAGGGCGATGTCCAGACCCGGCAGCGCCGGGGTGGTGGAGTTGCTGGTGATCAGGCAGTCGACGTCCGCGACGTCCAGGCCGGCGATCTGCAGGGCCCCGCGCGCCGCCCGCTCCCCGTAGGACTGCACGGCCTCCCAGGCCGGCGCGGTGCGCTCCTGGACGGTCTGCGGCGCGGGTATCCCTTCGAGTGCGGCGATCACGCGGTCCACGTCCTGCTGGGTGAACCCGTCACGCGCCAACGCCTCTTGGGCCGACCCGTTGCCGACGGCTCCCAGGCCACCGCCGTTGCCGGGCGCGACGGCGGTCTCCAGCGGCAGCATCCACCCGCGGGTCTCGATGCCCGTGCTGGCCGCGATGCCGTCGATCCGCGGCTCCCACGCCGCGTGCGGATGCCGGTCGCGCACCTCCGCAACGATCTGGCTGGTCTCCACGGCGTGCTCGCCGTGTATCACGGCAGGAGGACAGAGGTATGCGGCCATAGTGAGGCACCTTTCCGGGGGAACAAGCGGGAATGTCACAAGTGCTGTGTCATGGGTCACTTTGGAGCTTCGCGCCCAAGAGGTTGCCGATAGGCCCCACTTCGTGAGCCTGTGTCTGGTTTGAGCATGGACGCTAAATGGACATTTCCGCTGTGATGCAGACAACTTCGGCGACATTTGGATGGCGTGACACGGCACACACCGCCGAAACAGGGGCCCTCAAAGCGGCTCAACAGGTCTTTCCTGATCTACCGTCAGCCGGGAGGCCACCCTCGTCGCTGCGGAGCCGGGCGACGCCCCTGGCGGCACGGGCCGCTCCAGCACAGAGACTCTCCGCGACAGGGAAGAGGTGCGCCGAGATCGGCAAGCTGTCCGACGTGATGGGCGAGAGCGAGGGACGCGGTTGCCGTACTTCGCTGCCATACGTTCGCGAGACACCCAAGGCTCCGGATGATCCGGGGCTCGGCATCAGCGAGCTTGTCGCCTGGCGCGGCGCGGCACGCGCAGCAACCTCGGCTGCTCTCGCGCCGCGGTCCGATTCCGACCGAATGGATCAGTGAGTCGTAAATGCGACTGCACGTGAGCGAGAAGTTGGAATCTAAGGCCCCTCCAGACCGCCCTCGCGGATACCGGAGGGCCCGGCATGATCCTCAGGGTCGCGGCATGCGCCCACGACAAGACAATGGTCGGATCGACTACGAGCCCCAAGCTGACCGCCGATCGCCGGCTCGCGATCGGCGGTGACGATGTCGAGCACACGGTCGGCAGGCTCGCGACCTCTACCCGTCCTCACCGCACACCAGGAAGTGGCCCACATGGCCTCCGCTGCAGCATCCGCTCCCCCACCCCCGCCAACTTGTACGTCGTGGCTGGGGCGGTCGGCTCCACGGCTTCAAGACGTGATCCGCATCAAACGCAGGTGCGCGCAGACCGGTACTGTTTCCCCCTAGCCCTTTCTCAAGCTTCATCCGCCTTTCCCGAGACGCGGGTTCGGCCTCCCGGCGGAGTCGCCGGGCGGCACTCGGCGATGACAATGGGGAAGGCAGTGTGCAGCACCCGGACGTACGTCTCGACCTGGTTCCAGCGCAGGGCCTCCTGCCAGGGACGGCCGTCGAGCAGGCCCCGGACCTCCGTGTGCAGATACGTGGTGTCGCCCACGCCGAGTTCGTCGACCGCCACGGCCAGGGCCTGCTGGTACGTGGCGCAACGACTCTCTACCTTGCCGTTGGCGCTCTCCTGCCGACCGTCATTCACCACAGCCACATGCCGTCCGAGGCGACCGATGCGGTCGGTGAGCTTCAGCCCTCGCATCCACCCCAGAGTTGAGCCATGTCGACAGCGCCGAGCCCTTGAGGTTGTACTGCCGGGCAGCCGGCGGCGAAGCGATGGAAGTACTGAAGGAGCAGTTCCAAGACGAACGCGTAGGGGCCGGTGTCCGGGGGCCCGTTGCGGAACGCGGTGACCTGCTCGTCCAGATGCGTGGCCACCACGCCGACTTGGGACTTCGACAGTTGGGGGACGCCCAGGCGCGGACCGGTGACGTCATCGCCGCCATCGAACTCCTGGCCGCAGTCCACGTGCCGCACGTCGTTGACGGCAAACGGGTGCGTGGTTGTGGACCCTGTTGGCGCTGGCCCCGCTGCCGATCAGGTGGATGCCGGGCGCGGACGAGGTGGAGGTTTCTGTGCTGAGTGAGTCCTGCCAGTGTTTCAGTCATCGGCTTCCCCTTTGCTGCTCAGTGAGCCACTAACTGGTAGGAGAGGCGCTGTTGCTGCCTGAAGGACTGGCGGAAGGACTGACGGAAAGACTGGCGGAGGGCCTCGCGGAAGAGGTTGCCGTCTGCGAGGGCGAGCTGGGGCGGCGGCTGCTGGAGGCTCGGGGGGTCGGCTTCGCCTTCTCTGGTGGCGGCGCACTGGTGGTGGCGGGAGGCCGAGAGACCGGTGACGTGCTGCGAGTCGCCGTTGGCAGAGGACGCCGGGTGCCGTCACCGCTTCCGTCCTGGACGCCCTTTCGGGCCGGGTGCGTGGTCGCACGCTCCGGTGAAGCCTGTGGATCGGGAACGCGGACCCCGGGCTCTTCGGGTGCCGACTGTTCTGGGATCGAGGCTGCCCGTGGGGCCGTCGACTGGGGAAACAGCGATGCGGTGGCCAGGCCTCCGAGAAGAGCGAAGGCGGCTGCGGCGAGAGACCGGACGGCATATTTCTTCAGCCGCGCCGGACGGTCACACCGGTCAGTCGACAGGTCCTCCGAGACAGTCGGTGGCCCGGGAAGGGGCGACCCGGATGAGCTCGGTCCCTCGCTCAAGCAGACCTCCGGCATCGCGGCCTCGACGGCCGGAGCACCGCCTCTCCGATCGCTCAGCTGTGCCATGCCGTGGTCGTATGCCCCACACTCAGGGCAGGTTACGGCGCCGTTGAGCGTACGGCTGCACGGGACGCAGTAGTCCATGAAGCGACCGTTCTCAGTTCTTGAGTTGACGGGAGCAAAGGTGCACCCGATCCGGGCAGCAGTGAGTGGTGGGGAGACGCCGCTCGGTTTGTTTCGGACCGATCTTTGACATGTACGAACCTCACTTACCGGTCTGCAGGTGGGTCACCGGTTACTGGGCTCAACGGGGCGCGTCGAGTGAGTGCTCACCTGCAGGCTGAAAAGTGGGATATGTAACTCCGCTGGAAGGGATGTTGATGACCGGGAGGGCGCGGCAGCCTCGGTGTACGAGCCGAACGGTTGCAGCTCGATCCGGGCCGAGTGCTGCTCACTTCCCACGGCTCGACGTCCGATGCGCGCGACTTCTTCGCTCCTGCGATGTCCTGGGGCGGGGTGGTCAGGCGGAGGAGAGTCCCCCGGGCAGCAGCAACCGCACCGCGGCCACAACCGGTCGTCTTGGGCGGCCGCCGCGCCGGCTCCCACCTTTGAGACCTGTCAGACCGCGGAAAGGCACCCCGGAATTGAGCACTTACCGGCAAGGAGGTGAGGCGCGCCAGGCTGCCGGGCCTGGCGCGGCGACAGCGGTCGCACCAGCGTCGACGCTGCGGAACACCACCCTGGTCACGCAGCATGCGGCCAGGTTGTGAGCACCCTGTGCCGGCCTGCCCAACGGTGATGCTGTTGCCCCGCCCCACCCCGGAAGTGACGGTGATGGTGGTGCCGGTCTTGTTCACCAGCGTCGTGGTGAGACCGGGCGCATTGCTCTCCGGTGTGACGGCCGGTGTGCGGCCAGGGGCCGGCACCCCTGTTCTTCGATTACCGGATCGACCGCGAGCAGCAGTTCTTGCCAACTGCCTCGCATGGGCGGAGGGCCCAGTGGGAGATCGTGAAGGCGATCGCCACGGGATGGGAGCGGTCATGCCATGGGCTACGGCGCTGCACGCCAGGCGCGGACGCGGTGACGGTCCACAGTTCGGCGAATTCGGGGCTCTGCAGGACGAGATGTGCGGCTGTGCCACCGCTCAGGTTCTGAATGAGGCGTGGGTTACATACCGGCCGCAGGATGAAGACAAAGCCGCGCAGCCTACGTATTGCCTCCCTGAGAAGAAGAAGACGGAAACCCGCCACCGGGGCGCCCTGCGCAGAAGCCCTCGCAGTGATCACCACCCCCGCACCTGGGCTCCTGACCGCCGCTGATGAAAGAAATGGACCGTCAGAAACAAGACAGCTGAGGAGGACTCGGTGGGTCACAACGACGCCAACCCCGAGCGGACTCCCGGCTCGGTCCCTGACCTCGCGCAAGAGATCAGGGACTCCTTCCAAGCCGTGCTGGACGCTTTGGATGCCGCACGCGCCGACCTCCTGCGCGACGAGAACCAGGAACACTCCGAGGGCCCGTCTCAGCCCCAGAGCCGCCACGGTCACCCGACCGAGGATGCCCGCTTTCCCCAGCCGACCTCGTCCCCGCCGCCCCCGGCATCCTCCACATCCGGCCGGGCACTGCCAGTCAGACGTGTGCCGTCAGGAACGCAATCAGAGCGTCCCGGGCCCCACCGCCCAACTGCCATTGAATCGCTGCCGACTGGTGTCCCGCGCCAGGACACCCCGCAGGCTTTCGTGGCGGAGCCACCGGGGCTGCCCAGCGGGCTGGAGGCCATCCCGCCCCCGTCGATGGAAAAGCCGCCGACGGCTGATAGACCGGGCCCGGGGGCTGCCGCACCAGCCGTGCCTCATCCAACTCCGGCTCCATGGCAGGAAAGCGCGCCGAGCAGGAGTCCCTGGCCGGGCGCCTCTTGGTCGGACGTCCCCCACTGTCCTGCCGTCCCGCTCGACCAGCCCGACACCACGCCCTTGAAGGAATCTGCGCCATCCGCCCGCGCACACGGGAGGAAGGCCGGCGGCAGATGGAGGCGATTCACCGGCCGCAGGGACCTACGAATCACCGGAATCTTCGGGCTGGGCGCGGCGAGCGGATTGATCCTCGCCACTTGCCTATTGACCTACCACAACGCCGACCCTGCGACCTCCTCTTCGCCTCCCCGGCACATGAAATCCCCACTGCCGGGGGCTCCCGCGCCGAAGGACCCCTATCCCCCGACTGCAGGGCAGTCGAACCGCCCACAGCCCGGCACACCAGACCCGCCGCTCCCCGAAATCCCGGGCACGGGCGCCCTGCGCCAAGGCGACAGCGGCCATGGCGTCTACGAGTTGCAGGTACGTCTCCTGCAGATACCCGGCATCTACGACGGTGGGCCGATCGACGGCCGCTACGACGCGGAGGTCCGAGCGGCAGTGACCCTGTTTCAGAAGCGGTACAGGATCCGCGGCGATGAGACCGGGGTCTACGGCGACAACACACGTTTCGCCCTCACGCTGCGGACCAAATAACCAGCGCCAGAAGGTCGACGCCCTGTCATGGGTGATCGACCTCAACGGCGTCGGTATCGCACTGCCGTGGCTGCGCGCATGGCACAAGTTCGGCCGACCCGGACGACCGCCGATGGACTGGGTCGCGTACACGCCCGAGCGTGTACTCGCCATGGCGCAAGCGCTGCTGAACATCGCGAAAGCCCAAAAGCCCGGATACGCCGACCTCATGATCGCGGCCGACGACGACAAGCTGCCAGTGGCGGCCGAGACTGATCTCGACGGCGGGGTTCCCCGCTCCCCTGTCCCTGGTCCTGGAAGCGGGTCCCGGGTTCCTACTGGACGTCGACGAAGTCGCTGGCAGACGTCGCGGTGCCGGTGGCCTTGGTGCCCGCGTAGGAGAGGCGGTAGTACCCGTCACTCGTCGCGGTCGTGGTGGCCGTCACCGCTCCGCCGGAGCCGCTGGTGACGGTCTTGAGGGTCGTGTACGTGCTGGTGCCCGACTTGCGGTACTGGAGCTTCACCGACACGTTGCTCAGGCCCGCGTACGCATGGGTCTCCCAGTTGGCGCGGGTGAGCGTGCCCTTGACCGTGATGGTCCGGCCATGGACCACCGGCTCGGGCGAGGCATCCGCGGTCAGCGTGGTGTTGCGCTTGATGTGCACGGAGCCGGCGTAGCCGTCGCTGACGGAACCGCTCGGGCGGCCGTACGCGATGGCGTACGCGTGCCAGGTGCCCGCATAGGAGTTCGTGGTCATGTCAACCTTCGGCGTCACGGTGAAGTGGACCGTGCACGTCGACGTCTGGGCATCGGCCGCCACGCATGAGCCCGATCCCTCCTCGGCGGGCACCAGAACGCCGTCCCTGCCCTGGTCATCGAAGGAGGTGCCGTGCCACAGGGCGACCCAGCCGCCGGTGACGCCGTCCGGGTCGGTCGCGGTCACCGTGGCGGTGAACGACTTCTTGGCGGAGGTGCCGAGGACGATGTCCTTGCCCCCGTTGACGACGACCTTCGTGATCGTCGTGTCGTCACTGGTCATAGGCCCCGCGTGCGCCTGCGCGGCGGCGGGAGACACCAGAGCCGAAGAGAGAACCAGGGCGGCGGACAGAGCGGCGACCGAAGCGCGTATGAGCATATGCATCCCCACGGTGAGAAGAAGGGCCCCCGCGGGACGTTTCCCGACAAGTGCCCATGGGCGGACGCATCGTACAGATTCTTTCGAAGCTCAGCAGCAGCCCTCTACAGCTGCCGTATCAGACGTGGCTGCAGCATCGCCAGGAGTCGGCGTCCTCGACCGGCGCCTGAGTCGTTTCTGTTGGCTCATGGCCGATGACGTGGCAGACCTGAAGCTCAGCGTGGACATCGACCTCACTCGATGGAGACGACGGGCAGTGCTGCAGCGCCACTGCGCTCCCGGACTCCGGCACGTATCTCATGGCAGGCCATGTCACTTGGGGAGTCCGCGGTAGCAGATGAAGGCGACTGCGAGCGTGATGAAGGTCAGGAAAGTGGTCGGGCTTGCGCTCGTGTCGAAAGCACCGCTCCCACAACCGGTCCGGCACCGTCCACCATGATTATCAACCTCCTGAACGGCCTTCCGTCCTGGAGTTCTGCCGCCATTCACCGACGCCGCTCTGTTTGTGAAGAAAACGCGGGGGCACATGGGCGATACCACGACAGCGGGATACGCCCTACGGGGAAGCGCTCTTCCGTGACTTCCGACGAGAGGGCCAGGGACGCATTCAAGAAGTCATCGGAGGTGAGAGCATCCGCTCCATGGAGAATGGAGATGGTCGGGCGGCTCGGTGGTGGGCGGCGCTGCGCCGGGTGCCGGTCGCCGTCTGGGACGACGACGTAACGGACTGGGCCGCTGCGCTGACCTATTACGCGATGCTGGCCCTGTTCCCACTGCTGCTGGTAATCCTCTCGATCCTGGGTCTCACCGTGCCCACAGCCAAGCCGGAGGTCATCGACCGCATGTCGCAGGCCGCCCCGGTCGCGTCCCGCGCTCTGCTGCGCAGCGCCCTGCAGCAAATGGCCGGACAGTCGTCAACGGCATGGACGCTGGTCTTTCTCGGAGGTTTGGCAGCCCTGTGGTCAGGTTCCAGCTATCTCAGTGTCTTCCGCCGGGCGTTGCACGCCATGCATCGGATCGATGCGCACCGGCCGGTCTGGCGAACCGCTCCGCGCATCATCGCCACAGCCCTCGTCCTGATCACCCTGCTGCTGACGTCAACCCTGGCGTTGTTCCTCACCGGCAACCTGGCCCGGCGTCTGGGCCGTGCACTGAATCTGGGGATCGGGCCGCAGGCCGCCTGGGACGCACTCCGATGGCCGGTCGCGGCCGCGGTTGCCGTCGCCCTGGTGCTCGTCCTGTACCACTCGGGCCCTGCCTCCTCCCGCCCCGTGCGGAAGATGGCGCCGGGCGGCATGCTGGCGGTGGTGCTCCTGTTGAGCGTCTCGCTCGGATTCGCTGCCTACACCTCGCACGTCAGCACCTACCACCGTCTGTATGGATCACTGGCCGGCGTCGTGATCTTCCTGATCTGGCTGTGGCTGTCCAATCTGGCCCTTCTCGTGGGCGCGCAATTCAACGCAGAGTTGGCGAAGCCCGCTCATGGGGAAGGAACCGATCGTCCGTCACCTGCGGCGCCGCGCCCCTAGCTGACGGCCGCTACAGGCACCACGACACGCACGTGCCGACCCCGCCCCCACCGTGAGGGGACCGCTCGGGGCGGGTGCTTGGCGCGGTCGGCTGGTCGTGCCACGCACCCGCCGCTTGCGCTCCGGTTCCCCGGGCAGGGCGATGGAATATCGGTTGTTCCTGCACCATCCGGATCTGCGGCTGCGGGGTCCGCTCTACCGGCAGGACCCCGCGAGATGCAGTTACATCCGACATCTCCTCCGCTCCGCGAGGACACCGGGTCACCATCCGGCTGCCGGGCTGCCGGCCGTCAGGTGGTGCTGAGCATGCCTGCGCGCAGGCGTGTCAGGAGACGGGAGGTCAGGCGGGAGACGTGCATCTGGGAGATGCCGAGACGTTCGCCGATCTGGGCCTGGGTGAGTTCCTCGACGAAGCGCCAGTGGATGATCTTGCGGTCACGCTCGTCGAGTTCGGCGATCATCGGGGCGAGGGCGTGGAAGTCCTCGACCAGGCCGAAGGCGGCGTCCTCGTCACCGATGAAGTCCGCCAGCGCGGACTCGCCCTCCTCGCTGCCGCCCAGCGCCGCGTCCAGGGAGGCCGACTTGTAGCCGTTCGAGGCGAGTTGGGCCTCGACAACCTCGTCCTCCGGAAGGCTCATCAGCTCGGAAAGTTCTTCGGTCGTCGGTGCCCGGCCCAGCCGGCTGCGCAGTTCCTCGTCGGCACGGGCGAGTTGGACGCGTGCCTCCTGCAGCCGACGCGGCACGTGCACGGCCCAGGAGGTGTCGCGGAAGAACCGCTTGATCTCACCGACGATGTAGGGAATGGCGAAGGTGGTGAACTCCACCTCCCTCGTCAGCTCGAACCGGTCGATGGCCTTGATCAGGCCGATCATGCCTACCTGGACAATGTCCTCCATCTGCTCCGGACCCCGGCTGCGGAACCGGCCGGCGGCGAAGCGGACCAGTGACATGTTCATCTCGATGAGCGTGTTGCGCGCGTACTGGTGCTCGGGCGTGCCCTCCTCCAGCGTCGCGAGCTGCCCGAAGAACAGCCTCGACAACTCCCGCGCATCCTTGGGCGCGACCTGCGAAGGATCGGCGATCTCCGGCACGCCCACCTGCTCGGCAGTCTGCACGGTCGTCGTCGCCATGATGTGCCCCTCCCCATCAATCAGTCTTGGCTCAGCCAGTCCATGCTCCAGCAAGCACCCGCATACCCCGTGCGCGGACCAGCACTCCTGTGACCTCCGCCGGTCGACTCGGTGGGAACCTCGTTGGGGCCGCAGAGTCGACGTCCCGGCCGACACGATCGCCCATCTCAGGGCCTCGATGCCGCGCCGCCGGAGCGTTCGGCTTCCCGTTCGTAGCGGTATCGACGGTCATGGTGGTGCGCGGCCTGAACAACGAGGCGGCTCCTGACCCCACCCGGATCAGCATTGGGGAAAGTTGAGAGCGAGACCGCCGCGGGCGGTTTCCTTGTACTTGGTACTCATGTCGGCGCCGGTGTCGCGCATGGCGCTGATGACGCTGTCCAGAGGGATCAGGTGTCGTCCGTCGCCATGAAGGGCCAGGCGCGCCGCGGCGATGGCCTTGGCGCTGGCGATGGCGTTGCGTTCGATGCAGGGGATCTGGACGAGTCCGGAGACGGGATCGCAGGTCATGCCGAGATGATGTTCGAGGGCGATTTCCGCGGCGGCTTCGACCTGGGCGGGGGTCCCGCCCATGAGTTCGGTCAGACCCGCGGCGGCCATGGCGGCAGCGGTACCCACCTCTCCTTGGCAGCCCACTTCGGCACCGGAGATGGAGGCATTGCGTTTGACGATGATGCCGATGGCGGCAGCGGTGAGCAGGAAGCGGACGGTGCTGTCGTCGTCCGTGCCGGGTATGAACTGGTGGCAGTAGTGCAGGACGGCCGGGATGATGCCGGCGGCACCGTTGGTGGGCGCGGTGACGACGCGTCCCCCAGCGGCGTTCTCCTCATTCACCGCCAAGGCGTAGAGCGCAACCCAGTCCATGGCCGTCAGCGGGTCGGCCGGGTCGGTCTGCTTGCGGAGACGCCGGTACAGGGCGGGGGCGCGACGGGGCACGTTCAGCCCGCCGGGCAGGGTGCCCTCGTTACGGCAGCCGCGCCGGACGCAGTCGCGCATGACGTTCCAGATGTGCAGGAGCCGGTCGCGGACTTCGGATTCCGATTGCCATGCGGTCTCGTTGGCCAACATCAGTTCGCTGATGGGGCGTTCACCGACCAGGGCGAGTAGCTGCTCGGCGTTGGCGAACCGGCAAGGGGAGACGCCGGGTTTGTGGTCGGGGGTGTCGGACGGGTCGTCGAGCAGAAAGCCGCCTCCGATCGAGTAGTAGGTCTGGCTGTCGAGGACGATCCCGCGGCGGTCGAAGGCACTGAGAGTCAGGGCGTTGGGATGGGCCGGCAGGGTCCTGTCCCGGTGGAATCTGATGTTGAACGCGGCGGCATTCGATCCCGGCAGCCGGATCCGGCGCTCCGCAGAGAACTGACGGAACCGCTCGTCGGAGGTGGTGACGTCGACTGTTTCGGGCTGCTCACCCGCCAGTCCGAGCAGGACGGCCTTGTCGGTGCCATGACCGATGCCGGTGGCGGCCAAGGAGCCGTACAACTCGATGTCGATGGCGGCGACCTCGGCCAGCACGTCCCCCTTGCCGAGCCCGTGGACAAAACGGTGGCCGGCGCGCATCGGAGCCACCGTATGTGAGCTGGAGGGGCCGATGCCGATGGTGAAGAGGGCGAATGTACTGATCACAGAAGCTCCATGCGGCTGGATGAAGGAGAGCGCGGCGGCGGGGCACTTCTGGAAATGTGTACTCCCGGAAAACCCGGTGGGGTGGCACACGATGGCCACTGACGCATACGGGCGTATTCCTCTTCCTCTCGCTATGGCACCGACCACATACTCACCGGTTATATGGCGCCCCACGGACCGGGCGTGCCACGATGCCGCGCACCAACTCGCCCTGGAGGAACGGGAGTACGAGCGTTCCTTCCGAGCAGGTGAATGGTCCCCCGTTCTCACTGGGAGGTGCTCCAATGGCCGACGAGGACCTGCGGACTCATTTGTGTCGTCTTGGGCTGACCCGCCGACAGGCGGAGATCTATATGGCTCTGCTTGCCCTCGGTCCCTGTAAACGAGAGAGTCTGGCCGAGGACCTGGGACACGACCGCGGCGACCGGAGGAACGGGAGCCCCGACGAAGAAACTCGGAACCAGAATCAGGATCAGGACCCCTGTCTGGAGCGGGAGTTGGCTCAACTCCGCAAGCTGGGCCTGATCACCGTCTCCGGGACCGACGTCCGTGAACATGTGCCGGTCGAACCGACCATTGCGCTGGAATACCTGGCGCACGCCCGCACGGCCGAACTCCGCCAGTCACACCAGGCCGCCGTCAACGCCTATCGTGGCTACCGGCGCTCCGTCAGCCCACAGGCCACCGACAACCTGGTCGAGGTCGTCACCGGTCCATCCATCGCCGAACGCATCTGGAACATCGAAGAAGCAGCCGAGAGTCAGGTCCTGCGCTTCGACTCGCCGCCGTATCACACCCACGGCAGCGCCAATCCGATCGAGGTCGAGAAGCTCAAGAACGGTGTCGAGTACCGGGTCGTCTACTCCAAATCCGCGGTGGAGAATTCTGCCTACTACAGCATCAACATCCAGCCCTGCATAGCCGCCGGGGAACATGCCCGTGTCCTTCCGACCGTCCCCGTGAAGCTGACCATCTTCGACCACCGCCTGGCCATCGTGTCGATGTCCTTCGTCGAGGCCGAAGTCAACGACTCGCTGCTCATAGTCCACCCTTCCAGCCTGCTGTCGGCGCTGACGGGGCTGTTCGAGACCTCATGGCGGACGGCTCTGCCCATGCATCTGAACGAACGCGTGCCATCGGCACTCAGCCCGATGCATCGCCGCATCCTGGAGCTGCTGGCCACCGGCGTGACCGATGACACCATCGCCGAACTGCTGGGCGTGAGCCGCCGCACGCTGTCCCGCCATCTGGAGCAGCTCAACACCCGTGCCGGATCACTCACCCGGTTCCAGATGGCCCTGCACGCGACCCGTAGCGGATGGCTCTGATCCGCAGTGGACCGCTGATCGGGGCGGGCATCATCACGCCTCCGCCGCAAGCATCCGCAGCAGGAGCCGAACGCCGGCCCGAGTGAGCGACCAGCGAGCCGAGTCGTACGCAGCTCCGCCGGCGGCCACATCAATGCCGGCGGCGTCGGGTGCCGGGTGGGCCCCTGGCGGCCGTACGGGCAGTACTGCCCAGCAGCGCTTCCCGGCCGGCAGGCTTTCGCTGCCGTGGAGCAGGCACAGCGCGTCGACGAGCGTGAGGCCGCGTCCACCTTCGTCATCGTGATCCGCCGCCCTCGGCCGAGGCACTTCGGTGCTGCCGTCGACGACCTCGATCACCACGAGCCCGCCTTCCAGCGCGACGCCGACGGTCAGCGGGCCGTACGCGTGACGGATCGCGTTGGTGAGCAACTCCGTTGCCACCAGCTCCAGATGAAAGCGCACCTCCTCGTCCGACCGCACGTCCCACATCCGTACGGCGGCCGAGATCCGGTGGCGTGCCGCACGGACCGCCGCTGGGGTTGCCTCGAGAGCGAAACGGATCCGATGGCGGGACATGGCACATCTCCTCGGGAGCACGGCTCGTTTGCTTCACTCCTATCCGCCCCCGGTCCGCGAGGGTGGCCAGCCGTCGCTGATGGCATCGGATGGTCACAGGAGCGAGCATCGTCGTCCGGATGTCACGGATCGCACTCGCGCCCTTCTGCGCCACTGGCGACACGTCGTCACCGCGCGGGCCCGACTGGCGGTACACCGGTTCGCACTTGGATCCCGGAGGACCTCCCATCCCCCCTCTCTCCCTGGAGCCGACGTGCGCCCATCTGCCCGAATAGCCGCTCTCGCCGCCCTGGTGGTCACCGCCGCCCTGTCCACACAGGTCTCCCACGCGGCCGGCGCGAAGACACCGTCCGGCGGCGAGATCCGCACCACGGCCGACGCCGTCGCTGGGCGGTACATCGTGGTCCTCAAGGACACGGCCACCGCTCCCGTGCGGGACACGGCCCTGCGGCTCGCCCGCGCCCACTCCGCCAGAATCCGGCACACCTACAGCACCGTGCTGCACGGGTACGCCGCCGAGATGACACCGGAACAGGCACGTGCCACGGCCGCCGACCCTCGCGTGGCCTACGTGGAGCAGGACGCGGAGCTGCACGGCTCCGCCACGCAGAACAACCCGCCGTCCTGGGGCCTGGACCGCGTCGACCAGCGCAACCTCCCCCTCGACAAGAGCTACACATACCCCACGACCGCGAGCAACGTCACCGTCTACCTCGTCGACAGCGGACTTCGTACCACCCACAAGCAGTTCGAGGGCCGCGCCTCCATCGGCGTGGACGAGGTGGGCGACGGCCGCAACGGACAGGACTGCATGGGCCACGGCACCCATGTGGCCGGAACGGTCGGCGGCAAGGACTACGGCGTCGCCAAGGGGGTCAAGCTCGTCGCCGTGCGTGTCCTGACCTGCAACGATTCCGCGAGCACCTCGTCCATCATCGCCGCCGCCGACTGGATCACCGCACACGCTGCCAAGCCGGCCGTGGTCAACATGAGCATCAACGGCTCACGCAGCAGCAGCGAGGACGACGCGATCAAGAAGTCCATCGCCTCAGGCGTCACCTGGGTCGTCTCCTCCGGCAACAACGGCAAGGACGCCTGCAACAACTCACCCGGGGACATCACCTCGGCGATCGTGGTCAACAACGCCGATTCCAACGACACCCGGCGCTCCAGCTCCAACTTCGGCCGCTGCACCGACCTGTTCGCCCCCGGCACCGGCATCGTCTCGGCGTGGAACAGCAGCGACACGGCCACCCACACGCTGTCCGGCACCTCCATGGCGGCTCCCCACGTCACCGGTGCCGCCGCGCTGTGGCTCTCCGCCCACCCGAACGCCACGCCCGCGGATGTGCAGACGGCGCTGACCAACAGCGCCACGCCCGACAAGATCCGCGACGCGGGCAGCAACACCCCCAACCGCCTGCTGTACACGGGCAGCACCGCTGCCGGTGCCGGCAGGTAACCCCACCGTCCCCACCAATCACCACAAGGAGGGTTACACGATGCGTCTTTCCCGCATCGCCCCACTGCTGTGCGCACCCGCGCTGGCTCTCCTGGCCATGCACGTGCTCCCGGTGAAGTCGGCGGAGCATGCCCACAACGGCTCCGCGACCAAGCCGGTCGCCTCGGCGATCCCGCAGTACGACCACGTGGTCATCGCCATGTTCGAGAACAAGAACTACACGTCCGTCAAGGGCAGTTCCAGCGCCACCTATCTCAACTCCCTCGCGTCCCAGGGAACGCTGTTCACCAGCTCCTTCGGCCTGACCCACCCCAGCCAGCCCAACTACATCGGACTGTTCTCCGGCTCCCAGCAGGGCGTCACGAACGACGACTGTCCCAAGTCGTTCCGGACCGGCAACCTGGGGCAGCAGCTCCTGGACGCCCACAAGACCTTCAAGGGCTACTCCGAAGCCCTGCCCAAGGCCGGCTCCACCGACTGCAAGAGCGGCAAGTACCGGCGCAAGCACGCCCCCTGGGCGGACTTCCCCACCGTGAGCGGCTCCGCGTACAACGTGCCGTTCTCCTCGTTCCCGAGCGACTTCACGAAGCTGCCGACGGTGTCGTTCGTCATCCCCGACATGTGCAACGACATGCACGACTGCTCGATCGGCACCGGTGACTCCTGGCTCAAGAAGCACATGGACTCGTACATCCAGTGGGCCAAGACCCACAACAGCCTGTTCGTCGCGACCTTCGACGAGGACAACTTCACCAGCGTCAACCAGATCTACACGGTCATGGCCGGCGCCCACGTGAAGGCGGGCCACCAGTCCAGCACGCAGATCAACCACTACAACGTGCTGCGCACCCTGGAGGACATGTACGGGCTGCCCGCCCTCGGCAACGCCGCGAACAAGTCCGCGATCACCGACGCCTGGGACACCTCCTCGGCCGCCTCCGCCAAGGGCTGACCCAGCCCGACGCGAACCCGCCGGCGGCCGGACCCCACACCTGATTCCGGCCGCCGGCTCCTCCCCCGCCGCCCCGAGGAAGCGAGCACGGCCGTGTATCTGTCCACCATCGACCGACCGCCGAAAGACCGCCCCGACCGAGGCCGGCGCGCCGGCCCGGCCTCGGTCGGGGCCACCGTCCTGGCACTGGGGACGGTGAGCCTGCTCACCGATGTCTCCGCGGAGATGGTCACGGCCGTCCTCCCGCTCTACCTCGTCCTCACCCTGCACATGAGTCCGGCGGCGTACGGCATGGTCGACGGCCTGTACACGGGCGCGACCGCCCTGCTGCGACTGGTCGGCGGCTTCATCGCCGACCGCTTCCGCAGGCGCAAACCCGTGGCCGCAGTCGGCTACGGTGTCTCGGCGCTGGCCAAGCTGGGCCTCGTCGCCGCCGGCTCCTCGGTGCCGGCCCTCGGCGCGGTCATCGTCGCCGACCGCACCGGAAAGGGGCTGCGTACGGCCCCGCGCGACGCGCTCATCACACTGTCCGTCCCCGAACCGCTGCTGGGCAGGGCGTTCGGGGTCCACCGCGCCATGGACAGCGCGGGCGCGTTCGCCGGGCCGTTGGCCGCGCTCGGCGTGCTGGCGGCCGTGGGAACGGTCACCCCGGCCGCCTTCAACGCACTGTTCCTCACCAGTTTCTGCGTGGCCGCAGCCGGACTGCTGGCCCTGGCGTTCCTGGTCCGCGACCACCGCGACAAGCGCCCGTCGGCCGCGCCCGTCACCCTGCGCGCCGCCGCCGGACTCCTTCGCGAGGCACCCGTCCGCAGACTCCTGTACGCCGCCGGGCTCCTGGGGCTGGCCAGCATCGGCGACGGCTTCGTCTATCTGCTGCTGATGCAGCGCCACACCGTGACGACCGGCTGGTTCCCGCTCCTGGCCGTGGGCACGAACCTGGTGTACCTGCTGCTCGCCACTCCCCTCGGTGCGCTCGCCGACCGGTTCGGCCGCCGCACGGTGCTGCTGTCCGGTTACGGCGCGCTGGTGGCCGTATATCTGCTGCTGGGCAGCCCGTTGGACGGGATGCCGCTGGGCGTCGCGGTGCTCTGCTGCCACGGCGCCTTCTACGCCGCCACGGACGGAGTCCTGATGGCCCTGGCCGGCCCCGCCCTCCCCGCCGACCTGCGTACCACCGGCCTGGCCTGCGTGCAGACCGTCCAGGCCCTGGCCTACTTCGCCTCCTCCGTGGCCTTCGGGGCCGCCTGGGCGAACTGGGGAGGCACCACCGCGGCCTGGGCCGCCGCGGGCGCCGCCACCATCGCGGCCACGGCGACCGCCACCCTGCTTCCGCGCCCCACGATCGAGAAGGAATCGGTCACGTCATGAGCAAGCGCAACACCCGGCTCCTCACCGCGATCATCATCCTGGGCCATCTGGCTGCGCTGGCCGCCCTGGCAGCCCTGGCCATCCTGGACGCCCGGGACGCCGGTGCGTCCTCGCGGTCGGCGGCGACGGGCACCGTCTCGCTCGCCCCCGGGCCACGTCTGCTGGCCCGCAGCACGGCTGCGGACAGCCAAGGCCGTCTGGTCGCCGTACCGGCGAACGCCCCGGGCGGGAAAAGGGTGGTGTCGGCGCTGTCGTGCAGCAGGCTCTACGCGGCCGGGGGCACGGGCCTGTGCCTGCGCCTCGACCCGGGGCTGACGACCTACCAGCTCGTGGTGCTCGACCGGCATCTCAAGCCCACCCGTGAGATACCCCTGGTCGGAGTGCCCAACCGGGCCAGGGTCTCGCCCAGCGGACGGCTGGTCGCCTGGACGGTGTTCGTCGCCGGTGACTCCTACAACGGAGGGCGGTTCTCCACCCGAGTCGGCATCCTCGACACCCGTACTCAGGAGCTCACCCCGACGTTGGAGGACTGGAAGGTCACCGTGTCGGGCAAGCCGTACAAGGCCAGGGACCTCAACTTCTGGGGCGTCACCTTCACCGCCGACGACCGCCGCTTCTACGCGACCATGTCCACCTCCGGCCACCGCTACCTGGTCCTGGGCGACCTGGCCACCCACCGCCTGCGCACGGTCAGGGACAACGTCGAGTGCCCCTCCCTCTCCCCGGACGGCACCCGCATCGCCTTCAAGTCGGCCGTCGACGGCGACCCGCACCACGGGTGGCGGCTCTCGGTCCTCGACCTGGCCACCCACCGGGTCACTCCGCTCGCCGAGACCCGCAGCGTGGACGACCAGGCCGCGTGGCTCGACGAGCACTCCGTCGCCTACTCGCTGCCCCGGGGACGGGGCCACGCCGACGTCTGGAGTGTGCCCGCCGACGGTACCGGCACCCCTCGCCGGATCATCCCCGACGCGGAGTCGCCCGCCGCGCTCGACCCCGCTCCGCACAACCGCTGACCCCGGCGGAGCCGCAGCGTCCGCGCCCGCGCCCCGGTTAGGTACCGGCCTGCGTGATTGCACCGATGCCGAGGCGGCACGGGGTGCGACAGGCTTACCGGTGCTGCACCGAAACGACCTGTACTGGTCAGGAAGTTCCGCACCGTGCGGGCGGTGCGCGGTGGGAGGCAGAGTGGCTCAAGTCGTACGTGCTCACCATGTCGGCGCGGTCCGGGCGTTCGCGGAGCGCTTGCTGGCGTCGGTGATCGATGACGCGCCGGTGCGGGCGGCGAACGGTGATTTCGCCTGCTCGCCCATCGGTCTGTGGCTCGCGCTGTCGGCCGTTGCCGCGGGGGCCCGGTCACAGACGGCGCAGGAACTGCATGAACTGCTCGGTGCGGCCGGCGCGGAGGCCGCCTCCGCCGCCACCGAGGTGGCCGCCCGACTGTCGGAAACGGAAGGGCTGGCGGTCGCGACGGGCGTGTGGTCACGGATCCCGGTCTACCGGGATTTCCGGGACGATCTGCCGGACATCAGCTTCGGTCACCTGGACCCCGCCAACCCTTCGGCGATCAATGCCTGGGTGCGGAGAGCGACCGGCGGACTCTTCCGTGAGCTGCCGGACTGCCCGGACGAGGACGACCTGCTCCTGCTCGTCAACGCGCTGACGGTGGAAGGCAAGTGGGCATCCGGGTTCAAGCAGCAGAACACCGCCGACCGGACCTTCACCGACGCCCGGGGCGTCGAGCACCTCGTCCCGACCATGGCCAAGACGCTGCCGGGGCCACAGTGCGCCTGGACGGTGGAAGACCCCTCCGGCAGCGCCGCGGACGAGGTGGATGTGGTGGCGCTGCTCTGCGAGGCGGAGTCCGGTCGGCTGCCGCTGCAGGTGAGTCTCGTGCTGGGAGCGCCGGACCGGGGCCCCGCGGAAGTCCTGCCCGCCGCCTGGGCCCCGCACGAGCACCGACGGCCGGTCGACGCGGACGAGGTGACCATCGCCCTCCCGCGGCTCCACCTGCGTACGCGTCTGGAGGCGGAGCGGCACCTCGCCCCGCTCGGCGCGCCCTTGTCCGTGTCCGCTCGCGCCGACTTCTCCGGCATGTCTCCCGAACCGCTCCGTATCGCCGGGGTCACCCAGGAATCGGTACTCAGGATGGATGAGGAGGGTGTGCGAGCGGCGGCCGTGACGCAGGTCCGGAAGAGCACCCGGAGCGTCTCGGGCCGCGTGCCGCGGACCAGGCACAGAGCGTTCGACAGGCCGTTCGGCCTCGTACTCTTCGCCGGTAGCAGCGGACTGCCCCTGTTCGCCGCGTGGCAGGCCTCCGCGCCCCGGTCGCCTCATTCCTGACATGGAGCGACGAGTCGTGAAGGGAGTCCGGTCGGCGCGGTGTTCGCGCCCCTCCGGCTCCGGCACACAAGGGGGAGGCAGGGGTTGGTGAAGCTGCTGAGCGGCGACTACTGGAGGCGGGCGGTCCGCGCACGGTCGGGCACCGACATGCGGGGCGTGCTGTGGCCCGCCTCCTTTCCGCACGTGCCCAGGGCCCGGGTCACGGCTCACGCGCTCGCCGCGCTCGTGATCGTCACCGCGGTGTGCGGGGCGTACATCATCTTCTACTGGGCCGATGACCCACAGGTCACCGGCCGGTACCGCGTCGACGCTCTGTCCCGGGGCGCGTGCACAATGGCGATACCGGTGCTGTCGATGTGCATGGTGCTGTCCCGCGCGGTGCGGGGCCGGTTCGGCGCGCTGTACTGGCTGCTGTCCGCCCTGGCCTGGGTGACAGCGACGATGGCAGTCCCGTTGCTGGTGGTGGGAACCGCCGTGACGAACGACAACGACTACTGCACGGCGTTGCTGCCCGAGCATCCGCCGGCGGGCCATGTGCTGCCCGCGAGTTTGCTGGCCGCGCTGGCCGCGGGTTCGGCCTCCGCGTGGATCGCGTGGGCGATCTCTCACGGACGGGTACGGCCGACGGCTCTCTACACGGCCTGGCTCGTCACGGTGGCCGTCGTCGTGGTCGCGACCCTGGCCCCGCAGTTGCACTCGGCCCAGACCTGTGGTCCCGAGTCAGGGGCCGCGGCGATACCCAGTGGCTCTGCCCGGGAGTACTCATGGTGAGCTCGCTGATCGTGCTCACGCTCTGTCCAGTGCTGTTCGGGGCCTTGGTGTACGCCGTGCGCAGACGCGAGGCCATGGCCGCCGTGCCGGTTCCTCCGCCGCCTCAGGAGTTGGCTGCGGCGCTGGTGAACCTGCTGCTGGGGAAGGGCGAGGTCACCCCGAAGGCCATCGAGACGACCAGTCTCGAACTGGTCCACGCGGGCCGGCTACGGCTTGAGCAGAAGGCCGACGGCACGCGAACCGTCCGGCTCGTCGATGAGGCGGACAGCCGGCGACCCCTGCGCGCCTTCGAGGAGCTCCTGCTCGAACGTGTCCGCCACCGCTGCCGAGTCCACGTCGACCGAGTGCCGATGGAGGCGCTCGGGCCGGGGGACGGCGACGAGTACTGGCTGTGGTGGCGGGACTATCAACGCAGCGTCCAGGAGGAGGCGTTGGCCCTCGGGTTGATCCGGAAGACGCGTGATGAGTCCGTGACCTGGATGCTGAGAATCGCCGGGGGACTTACGTGGGTGGGCGTGCTGTACGCCTGCTCAGGATTCGGCCAGGTCGTGTTCGACGTGGTCTTCAAAGCGACCGTCCTGCCCTTGGTACCGGTGCTGTTGTGGTTCCAGCGACTCCCGCGCAGGTCCCGCTCCCGTCTTACGGCCGCCGGCCGGAAGGCGTCGACCTGGTGGCGAGCGTGCCCGCACGCCGCGGCACACCGGCTACCGGACCGGCAGGTGGGGTCGAACGGCCCGGAGTCGGCGTTGCCCGTGCGCGCGCCCCGGCGGATCTGGTCGTCGTACGAGAAGTCATGGCACGTCGTCGACACGGCGCCGCTGGACCGACCGCGCTGGGGCCACGTATGGCAACTCGTCATCCTGGCCGTCGTCGTGTGCGCCGCGACGGTCACGCTGTCTCTGACCGCACGCCTTCCTCATGGTGTGACACTCGACGCCGGCCCTGCACTGGTCGGCGCAGCCGTGGCGGCTCTCTGGCTGCCCGCTCACCGCCGGATCCGAAGGGTCCCGGCGGAGTCGGCCTTCCGCGGTGCGGTCATCTCCCGCTGGGACTACACCACGCATCACGACGATCCACCCACCATCACCGTGCACTACTGCTGTTCGATCGAGGACCCCGGGTCGCACAGGGCGTGGTCCTTCAAGGTGGACGAGTGGCGCCGCCCGATGTTCTCGAACAGTTCGAACCCGCAACTGGAGAACCGCTTCCGGGTGGGCGACGTTGTCGACGTGCACTGCAGTCCGCGCCGGCGAAAGATATACAGCATCACCATGGTCGAGGCCGTACCACGCTGACGGAATGCGCTCTGCCGTGGTCCGGTCTTTCTGAAATGCCAGGAGTGAAGAGCCGCTTGTCAGCGGAGACGGTTATCGTGCGCTGCATGGCTCACGATGTTCAGGATGGCGATTTGTCCGCCGCGCGTTCGACGCTGCCGGCTGACCGGTCGAATGTCGGGATCTCCGGTGGCGTCGATGCGGAGGGGCCGGAATCCTCTGAGCCTGACGGCACAGCACTCGCATCTCATGGGGTGCCTGCCCTCGCTCGTCGCCTGTTCGGTCGGGCGGCTCAAGTCGAGAAGCTGGTGGCCGCACTTGCCGATGTGCGGTCGGGCCGAGGACGGGCGATCGCGCTCGCCGGGGAGCCGGGCATCGGCAAGAGCGCGCTGATGTGGACGGTGGCTGCACATGCCCGGGCGACCGGCATCCAGGTGTTCGCGAAACACGTGCAGGGCTCGAACGCGCCCTTCCTTCCGGACACCCTGGACCTTGTGACCAGGGGCGGCTCGAACCGCCCTGCAGCGCAGCAGGCACCCGACCCCGCTCTGTTGGCGGCCGTGGACGACCTGCATCATCTCTCCGGCGAACAGATTGCGGACGCGGAGCGGCTGATCGAGGCGGCTGCCGTCAGTCCCGTGTTGTGCCTGATGGCCTATCGGCAGCGCCAGCTCTCGCCCGCGCTCGCTTCCGTACTGTCCCGCGCGGCATCAGCGGGTCTGCTGGAGGTGTGGAACCTCGGACCGCTGTCCCAGGAAGAGGCCGAGGAGCTGCTCCGTAACCATCCCGACGTGAGAGACGTCGACGAGGTCCGGCGTGAGGCCATGGGCAACCCCCAGTACCTCAAGGTGCTCGCCACCAACGGTGAGGCGAGCACCGACGCGGGTATGGCGATCCTCGGTGAACTGGCCGGTCTCGACCGCACCACTCTCACCACGGTCCAGGCCGCAGCGGTCATCGGCGAACGTTTCCGCCCTGAGCTTCTCGCCGCGGTGGCGGGCCTGGCGATGCCGGAGACCATGCGCGCGCTCGACACACTCACCCGCCTGGACCTGGTCCGGCCTGTCGAGCCCGCCCCGCAGCTGTCGCTGCGTCACCGGGCGGTGGGGGACGTCGTCTACCACCGGCTCGAACCCACCGTGCGCTTCGTCATGCACCAACGTGCCGAAAGGGCACTGGCCGAGCGGGCGGCTCCGATCACACAGCGCGCGCATCACATCGCACGCGCCGCCGACCCGAGCCAACCGGAGCACGTCACGACCTTGATAGCCGCGGCACGCGACTCGCTCCACACCTCCCCCCGGGTGGCAGCCCGCCATCTGCGGACCGCCTTGTCGCTGATCAACGAGGGCGAACCCCACTGGCACGAGGCGCAGGTCCTGTTCGCCCGCACTCGGCTGCTGACCGGAGACGCATCCGAGAGCCGAGCGCTTCTGGACGCACTGCGTTCGACCATCCCGGGCCAACCGCCCCACGACGCGAGCGCGATCGCCGACTCCAGCCGCCTCGAACGACGGCTCGGCCACTACTCCGAAGCCGGCGCCATCGCCCGCTCCGGACTCGAAGCGCTGGCCGACAACGACACCGCGACCGCCGCCGCCCTCCACACCGAACTGGCCGACTACGCCTACGACCGGCAGGACTACCGGACATCCCGGACGCATGCCGAAACGGCCGCGGAGATTGCGCGCAGGCACCATGACCGCGCCGGTGAGGCCAAGGCCCTGGCGCAAGCCGCCGTCGCCCATCTGTTCACGGCCGACCAGACCGCGGCACGGACGACGGCGACCAGGGCGGCCGAAATCATCGACGCCGCCTCCGACGCCACTCTCCTGGCCAACCTGGAGGCCACACACCAACTGGGCATGACGGAGGGCATGCTCGGACGGCTGGCCGACGCCGAACGCCATCTCGAACGCGGTGCGGCACTGTCCCGGCGCACCGGACAGACGTACATGCAACGGGAGATACTCTCCACGCTCGCGAACACCCAACTCCGTTCCGGAAACCTGCGTCGGGCGCTGGTGACACTCGACGAAACCGCTCGCCACGTCGAAGGCCTCGGCGGACCCGCTGCTCAGGCGATCATCGCGATGGTGCGGGCCGAGATCCTGTTCTGGCTGAACAGCCCCAGCGATCTTCAGGAGGTGCTGGCACTGGCCGAGCGCGCCGAAACCCTCGCCAGCACCTCCCCTTTCGCCTGGGCCGTCAGTGTCCGCTGCTTCCACGCGGAGTTCGTGCTGCTCACCGGCGACGCGGCGCGCGCCCGGTGGCTCCTCGTCGATGCCGCGGGAGGGCCCGAACTGCCCAGGCTCACCACCTGGCGCAAGCCGCGTTGGTGCGACACCCTCGCACAGGCGGCGCTTGCCGAGGGCGACCACGTGTCGGCCGAACACTGGGCGCGACTGGCGGAGGTCTCCTACGAACAGCTTCCCTCCACAGGCCGACGTGGCTTCCCCCTGCGCGCACGCATGCGCGCCCACGCGTTGAACGGGGACACCGATCGGGCGGTCGAGTGCGCACACGACGCCATCGCGGACTTCTCAGCCGGCGGTCAGCGCATCGAGACCTGCCGGACGCTGCTCGCGGCAGCGGACGTGTCCCGGGCCGCAGGACGAACCGATGACATGGACGGCCTGCTGGGCCGGGCCGCGGACCTGGCCCAGCAGTGCGACTCGGCCCGTCTGGCCGCTGAAGTCGGCGACCGGCGAAGCAGAGCTTCCACGCTCCCCGGTTCACCCGGCGCCGACGACGCGCTTGCCGTTCTCACCGGACGGGAACGGGAGATCGCCGGTCTTGTCAGCACCGGACTGACCAACCAGGAGATCGCCGCCAGTCTCTTTCTCAGCGTGCGGACGGTGGAGAGTCACCTGGCCCGGATCTATCGAAAACTCGACGTACCCAACCGTGCGAGCCTCACCCGCACGATGCTGAACGCGGTATAACGCACCCGGCCAGGGATCCTGCGCAAGTCACCCTCCTTTCACACGCTGCCAGCCGCTACTTGACGTCGACGTAGTCATCGGCCGACGTGGAGGCGGCGGTCGTGGCGGTGGCCGCGAAGGAGAAGCGGTAGTAGCCGTCGGCCGTGGCTCTGGTGGTGGTCCTGAGCGCGCCGCCGGCGCCGCTGGTGACCGTCTTCAGGGTGGTGTAGGTGTGGCTGCCCTTCTTCCGGTACTGCAGCAGGACCTTCTGTCCTGTGGCACCCACGTACGTGCCGGCGTTCCAGTCGGCGCGCTTCAGCTTGCCGGTGACGGTGATGGTCCTACCCTTCCTCACCGGTTCCGGGGTGGCGTCGAGGGTCAGCTGGGAGGCCTTCTTGATCCTGGTGGTGGCGACGTCGTCGTCGTAGCTGGCGTTCGCGTAGAGGTCGTAGCCGCCGAGGAACAGCTTCCAGGTCCCAGCGACACCGTTGTTCTTCAGATCGGAAACCGCGTTGATGTGGAAGACGGCCTTGCAGCTGTAGACACCGGTCCGGGTCGTCGACTCGGTGCAGACGGGGTCGTCGCCGGTACCCAGAGACCCGGTGATGGTGTCCGTGCTGGAGCTGTCGGTGCCCTGCCACAGAAAGGCTTCCGTGAGCGCGACACCGCTCGAACTGGTGGCGGTGTACGTGACGATGACGGTCTTCTTGGTGGTGACGCCCAGGACGATGTCCTTGCCGCCGTTGATGACGGCCTTCGAGAAGGTGATGTTGCCCAGCGAGGTGTCCGGGTGGGCGGTCTTCGCGGTGAAGCCGCCGAGCCCAGCGGACGTACCCGGACGCTCCGCCGCCTGAGCGGCTGCCGGAAGAGCGAGCGCGGACACAACGATGGCACCGGATACAACGGCGGCCGTGGCATGCGTACGCATGTGAATCCCCCCTGGTCGAGAGTGGCCCGCCGAAGTACCTTCTTCGGCCGGGTCTGTTGGCATGTGCACAGTACGCAGCACAGGGCACGGCCCCGCATCCGCGCAATCACGCAGTCCACTACGCAAGTCCGCCGCAGAAACCGCTGAACGGGTCGGCATGAGCAACGCCGCCCGAGCACCCGCGGTCCGCCATCACGCCGGCTGAAGTGAGCGGCCGTACCACATGGTGAGCGAGAGGCTGAAGACCCCGCAGTCGTGTCCGACGATCACCTCGGAACCAGCGGCAGCCAGGCAGGTGACCGCCACGTCCAGGACGACGTACTGCACCGTGCCGGTCTCCGGTTCCCATACCCGCAGGCTCCGCCCCTGCTTGCTCCCGGTGAGCAGGACGGTGCTCCGGCCCGGGAGCGTGGTGACAGCCATGGCCGTCAGTGAGCTGCCAGGACTGTCCGGGGGCAGGCCGTCACCGACCGGGGCGCCGGTCGCGGGATCCCAGAGCATGACCACGCCGTTGCGATCTCCGGTGGCCAGCAGCGTACGGTCGCGCACGGGCACAGCTGCCAGGACTGCCACGCGGTGACGTCGCTCCTCGAGTGCCCGTTTGCTCAGCGGTACGGCCGCGCCCGGTTCCCAGGGGTCGTCGACGGCCGGATCCCACATGTGTACGTCACCCTGTGTGTCCGAGGCCGCGATCAACGTGTGGCCGGGAGCGATCCGGACCGCAGCGATCGATTCGATCGGACGGCCGTAAGGGTTGAGACGCGCGACCGACTCACCCGTCGACGGATCGCGCAACCGGACCGCGCCTCGGGACGTAGCGGTGACGAGCAGGGTCCGGCCGTCCGGCACGGTCGCGGTGCACATCCCGCTCACTGCGCCGAGCCAGTTGCCGACCGGTTCGCGGACCGGACGCCCGGTGATCGGGTCCCACAGGGCGATCGTCCCGGTGTCGCCCCCGCTCGCCAGGAGGATGTCACCCTCAGGCAGAGGAAGAGCCGTCATCGACCTGACGGGGTCGGGATGTCCCGGCAGCGGGTCATGACGAAGTCGGCCGTCGGCCATGTCCCACAGCCACACCACAGCCCTGTCCCCGGCTCCCGCCACAAGAGTCGGTCCACCGGATCGTGACACGACCGCCAGCGAATTGACGCCCTCGTGAGAGCTGGGCGCGGAATCGGCGAACACGGTCACACGGCCCCGGGACGTGCCGTCGGCCGCAAGCAGAGCGCTCCCGTCGCGCCGAAGCCCGCTCACTGCCGCATCGGCTCGCCCGGCCGCTGCGGACGCCACCGCGGTGGCCGACCAGTCGGCGATCGTCCACGCCTGCTCGGCATGGTCCTGGGGCTGCGAGCCGCCGGGAGCATCCGCCAGACAGTCGGCGATCGTCCACGTCCGCTCGCAGTTCGGGCAGCGAAAGCATCCGGTGAGCAGCATCAGTTTCCGGGCCCATTCCCTCCCGGCCCATTCCGGGGTGCCCTTGACCGCGACCATGGCGGCGACCAGGCAGAGGACGGCCTGCCCCGGCGTCTCGGCGGGCACGCCTGCCGCCGCGACCGCGCGTGCCACCCCCAGGAAGGGTTCCCATCCTTCCCCCAGCGCCGCTTCCCGCAGCGCCGCGGCGACCTCGCCCCAGGGGTGATCTCCCTGACGGAGCTCAGCGGGATCGGGCAACCCCGGAGCCGGGAAGGGCGGACGCAGGGGGTCGACGAAGAACTCGGGAATCTCGGTGTCGATGTCGCACCCGGGGCACACCAGCTGGAGATGACGTTCCTCGGGCACGAGGAACCACCACAGCGCCTTGCCCATGTGGTGACCGGCGAGAGCCACGCAGGAGAGCGCGAGGTAGGCGCAGTCCGTCGCAGGAGTGTCGGCGGCGAGGAAGCTCTGCACAGCCGCCTGCTCGGCCGGACGAAGTGCGGCACGGAAACCCTCGTCGAGATCGGCAGGGACGGGAGCACTGCCCTCCGCGGTCACCATGAGTCCCATGTCCACCCACAGGTCCACGAACCGCGCCGGAGACTGCGCCGCTGCCACCTCCACGAGGTGCGGCAGCACTGCGTAGGCTCCGTCGAAGACGGTTTCCTGCTGCAACAGGCCGTCGGCCACGCACCTCCAGGCCGCTTTCCATGCGTCACCGGTGTCGGTGGCACCCGTGGACGCCATCGCCCCCAGGACCTTCTCCACCTCCTCGACCGCCACACCGTCGAGGTCGAGCCAACGGGGGCTGTGCAAGGGCAGCTTGGGAATCATGGGATGAGAACTCTCCATCAACTCTGACGACCGGGGCGCACGGCATCTCGCAGCCACTCTGCGCACATCAGCTCATCACCTGATCGACGACGGCGGCCATTGAACCGGGCGCGATCCGGTCCAGGAGCCTGAAGACAGGGGCCCAGCCGCCGAGGACCACGGCCTGTGCGGCGAATCTGCGGGCCTGGGAAGGCTCTGCCGACGTGGCGAGTACGACCATGGCTTCGGTTCGGGGCGAGCGGTAGGGAATCGAGCGGGCGAGTGCCTCGGCCCGGTCCCCATTGCCGTGGCGTGCGAGTTCCCGGACGACTTCGACGAGCGCCTCGGCTTGTGCCCAGCGGCAGGCGATCGAGTGGGCGACGGCCTCGGCCCGGTCCCAGTCGCCGCGGCGTGCGACCTCACGGACGATGTGTGCCAGCCGTTGCGCGCGCACATCAGGAGAGTCGATCGAGTCGGTGAGGGCTGTGGCCCGCTCCACCTGCCCGTGCCGGGCCAACAGGAGTGTCACTGCCCTCAGCAGATCGTCCCGGCCGAAAAGGTCGTCGTCCGTGCCGAGCAGTGTCTCCGCCCGGTCGGCCAGGGCGAGGGCCACGTCCTGACCTGCGGTGTCGGAGACCGCGTCCAGCACCGCCGCCAGGACCTCGCCATCGAGGGGTGTTCTCGGGGGAGCGACGCAGGAGAGCGTCGATCCGGTCCAGGTCTCCTCTGCGGGCTTCGGAGGCCAGGACCGCCGCGAGCATCCGCTCCTTCTCGGGGTCGAGCCGCCGGTAACGGTTCTTCCAGGATCGTGCGAAGTTCTCCACGCGGTCGGCGAACTCACCGGCCCGGACCTGGTCGCCGGTGGCCGCGGCCACCTCCACGAGCAGGACCAGTACGTTCACCGACCACAGCTCGTCGGCGGGGACGTGACGGCTCATCTCCTCGGCACGAGCGGCGAACCTGAGCGCATGACGGGTGTCGCCGTTGCCGGCCGCCACCTTCGCCAGCATGGCCCAGGCCCTGAGCTGCTCGTGCGGATAACGGAGCCCTTCTGCCAGGGCCGCAGCCCTGTCGTGTGCGCCGGTACGGGCCCACGACAGGAGCAGGGCGACCATTGCCCGATCCCGCAGCGGACGCTGGGGAATCGATTCGACCAGTGCCTGGGCGCCCCGGAGATCTCCGGCGCCGGCCGCGGCCTGCACCAGTTCCACCAGCACGTCGCCCCGGCAGTTCTGATCGCTGATCGTGTACGCCAGCTCAGCCGCGCGGGCGAGCCGGCGCGCGCGGGCCAGCCGCGTAATGAACCAGCGGGGATCCCACTTGTCGCCTCTGACCGCGTCGCACCACGCCGACAGACGCAGAACCGCCGACAGGCACGGCTCGAACCCGCTTCGAAGGATGTCCTGGCCGGCGTCGTTCTCGGGGACCAGACCGCCGCCGTCCTCCCCATCCCGTTTCGCCCGGAGCCAGGTGCCCCAGTTGTCCAGCCGGTCCAGCATGCCTGTGGTGCTCCCCTGATGCTTCCGTGGGCGCCGGTCTCCTCGGTCGGCCTGGACGCCGATTCTGCCGCGCACAGCATGGCTTCGAGTCCGTGGAATCACGTAGGTGATCACGGAAGTCCACGGGAGCGGAGCGTTCAGACCGGGCTTGCGGGGTGCGCCGCCGTCGAGGACCGGGGCGGCCAGGTCTGTGGTGAGAGGATGCCGAGTACGTAGGCTCGGGCGACCAGCGCCGGGCGGGTGGCGGCGTCGAGCAGGGCGCGCAGGCGGCTCAGGTGGTAGTCCAGCGTCTGCCGGGACAGGCACAGCGTCGCTGCGATGTCCGCGTTGCTGTGCCCGGCCGCCAGCAGGGCGAGTATGCGGACCTGGGCGGCCGTCAGATCCGGTCGGGCCTGATGGGGCAGGCCGAGGTGAGTGCCGACGGCCCACACGCCGGACACACCGGGGGTCGTACCGCACACGGTGCTCAGATGGATTCGGGCCCGGCGCCGCCGGCCGTCCTGGTCGACGAGTACGGCACAGGTGCGGGCGCTTCGGCGCCGGCCACTGATCAGGTCGTCCCAGATCCGGTGCAGGGCGCTCCGTTCGGGTGTCCTGGCGAGCAAGGTGTCGGCCGGCAGGCCTATCAGGTCGGAGAGCCGGATGCGCAGGACATCGGCGACAACGGTGCCGGCCTCGCTGACCCGGCCGTCCGGGGTCAGGCGGACGCAGAGCAGTCCGCTGTGGTCGCGCAGGGCCTGTAAGTCGGCCTCGGCCTGGTGTCGTTGGTCCAGCACCTGGGCGTAGTCGGTGACGTCGACGTAGATGCCCGCGACACAGCGGGCCGCGCCCCAGCGGACGGGGAAGCGGTAGCCCGCCGCACGGCCCGAGCAACCGTCGACGCGCCGGTAGGTGAGGGTGTGCCGTACCGGCCGGCCGCGCGTCAGGACGTCCTGGTCGAGGGCGAGGAACCGGGTGATGTCACCGGCTTCGTCGACGTCGGCGAGGTGACGGCCGATCACGGCGTCACGCGTGGTGCCGTACAGGTGGGCATAGGCATGGTTGGCCCACAGGTAACGGCCCGTGGCGTCGCGCACGAATGCCGCGGCCGGGGCGAGGTCGGCGAAGGTGGCGTACGGGTCGTCGTCCGGCCGGTCGACCACCTCGATCGCCACTCCCCTGCTGCCGTGCCGTCCCGGCCCGCCGCCGAGTTCCGGCCAGTGGACGTGGAAGGTTCTGCCCTCGAAACACGCACGGTACGGGCCGCAGCCGGACGCGCCGGACGGGCCGCCGCCGTCCGCGTGGAGGGCCTCGAGGAACCGGCGGGTGGCGCGCCGGTCGTCGAACGCGGCGCCCCCGCTGTCGACCACGCTCAGGCCGCTGTCGGCTTCCCACCAGGACACCGCAAGAGGCGCGAGTAACGCCTTGAAATCAGCTTCGTCCACGTCCAACTCCTTCAACCCTGCACCACATCACTTTGGGTGACACCTCATGCGTATCCCGTAGGGGATGGGGCATGCGAGCGGGGCAGACGCTCCGTGCTGTGGGTCGGCGGCGCTAGCGCATGACCACACCCTCACCTGGCGCGGATCGGCGGCAGCAGTAAGGCATTTGCCTGAGTGCTTCGGGAATCTCGGCGCCTCGGACGCGGGCAGGTGCTGGTTCGCTTGAGGGAGACGGCGTGGGCGGCCCAGTGACCGCCCGACGACAGCAAAGGAGTTGGAGTTCCGTGGACAAGGTGCTGTACGTGCATGCCAAGGGCGGCCCTCCGGTGGGCCATGCCCTGACGCGGGTGGCCGCGAGGTCCGCGGTGCACCTACTGGCGCTCAGCGAACTGCCCGCCCCCGTGGCCTCTGACGCCGCGAGGCTGTGCGCGTCGGTCGTCACACCCCTCGACGCCCGCGGTGGCGACCTGGCCGAGCTCATCACCGCCCGAGCCCGCGAGGTGGGGGCGGACGCCGTTGTCACCTTCTCGGAGTACGCGGTGGTCGCGGTCGCCGAGGCGTCCCGGCAGCTCGGGTTGAGGGGTGCCGGTCCCGCCGCCGCCCTCGCCCGCGACAAGCGCCTGATGCGCGCCGCGTGGGAGAGCCGCGACATACCGCAGCCGCGGTTCCGCGCCGTCACCGGCGCGGCCGAACTGGAGCGCGCGACCATCGAGTTGTCATGTCCACTACTTTTAAAAGCGGCCTGGAGCGCCGGCTCGACCGCACACCAGATCATCGAGCGGCCCGCGGACGCGCCGGCCGCCTGGCAGCGGTCGCGCGCGGTGATGGCCGAGTCCGCACTGCTCGGATTCGCGGAACTGCACGTTCCCGGCGCCTCGGAGGACTTCATCGTCGAGGAGATCGTCAGAGGATGTGCCGAGGAGTGGTTCGACGGCCCCGGCTGGGGTGACTACGTCAGCGTCGAGGGCGTGGTCGTCGACGGAGAATTCCGCCCCGTCTGCCTGAGCGGGCGGATGCCGACGGTGGCGCCCTTCACCGAGCGCGCCGGCATCACCCCGGCCGCCGTCGGAAGCGAGGCCCAGCACACCATCGTGGACCTCGCCCGGCACGCCGTGGATGCCCTGGGGCTGGAGAACTGCGGCACCCACACGGAGATCAAGCTGGGCAGGGAAGGCCGAATGTGGGTCATCGAGACGGCCGCGCGGTTCGGCGGGGCGATGACCGTGCCGCAGATCGAGGAGGTCTTCGGCCTGGATCTGATCGGTATGTTCACCGACCAGCTGCTCGGCGGCTCACCCGCCTGGCCCGCACGGGCGTTGACACCCGAGGATGCCACGGGCGCGGCCGGATCGCTGGTGGTCCTCGCCGTGCAGGGCGACGGCACCCCTTGGCCCCGCCGCCATCGATGGGACGCCTCGGCGGTCGTCCGTTCGGCGCCGGTCAGCGCCGGCAGCACGCTGTCCGTCGTCCGCGAGAGCTCTCTGCCGGACGGGGCCCCCGTGCCGGTCTACGAGCCTGCCGCCGGAGCCAACACCATGGCGGGCCTGTGCCTGTTGTCGGCGGACCGGCCGCAGTCCGTCGTCAGTGACTTCACCGCCCTGGTCGACGCGCTGCCGCGCATCCTGCCCACGGACGCCACCGAGGGGGCCCGGCCATGACCCACGCACCGCACAAGGCCGACATCCCCGACACGGCGGGCGATCGTACCGTCGTCGGCGCCAACCTCTCGCTGCCGTTGTTCCGCGCGCTGTCCGGCGTGCTCGCCGGACACCCGTACCTGAAGATCGTGGTGGACAGGTCCGAGGACACCTGGCACCTGCTCGACACCCGGGTGCACCCCTTCCACGTCGACTACATCGCCACGCGCATCCTCGGCATGAGGATGGACGAACTCGACACAGCTCTGGACGCGTTCAACGCATCCGTGTACATGGCACCTGACCGCCGCTTCCTGCTCGGGGTGCTGTCCTTGCACAGCGACGAGGACGCCGAGGGTTCCGAGCGGCCCTTCCTGGTCCTGGAGACGACCGAGGCGGACACCATGCACGCCGCACTGCTGGAGGAGTTCCACCACTACGTTCGCGCAAGGGTGGACGGACGGCTTCCCCTGCTGCTGAAACCGGCGAACCACGGGCAGGAGCACGAACTCGCCTCGGTCAGTGAGGCACGCGTACCGCGCATCCTCAGCCAGGAGCTGTTCGGCAACCGGACCCGGACCTGCCTCAACCCGGGCGTGACTGAAGGCCGACTGCGCTGGTTTCGCCATCTGGCGGAGTACCGCAGCGCCGCCCCACAGCTCGGCTGGGCGGACATCGTCGCGATGGCCTGCCTGCCCGACGACGTGCCCCGGGTGGCGGGGTTCGTCAACACGGAGCCCACGACGCCGCTTTCGCACACCAACGTCCTGGCGTCGGGCTGGGGCATCCCGAACGCCATCGTCCGCGACCTGGACGCTCTGGTGCGGCGAGACGGACTGGACGGCGCGTGGGTCCGCTACCGGGTGTCCGAGGACGCCATCACCCTGGAGCGTCTGTCCGACGCCCCGGTCCTGGAGAGGCCGGTCTGGCACCAGCAGCGCATCCGCATCGACGCACCCCTGCTGGACGAGGCGCCGATCATGGCTCTGCACCGGCTGCGGCGCGCCGACCGCGACAGCTACGGCACCAAGGCCGCCAACCTCGGCGAACTGCACCATGTCCTGGACAGCCGCACGGCGGACCTGACCGCGTTCTACGCACGCCCGCGCCCGCCGCGGCCCGATCTGCTCACCCACCTGGCCCTACGGCTCGGCGTGCCGGCAGCGCCCGTGGAACGGCTGCAGGCCGCGGCGGCCGAACGCGTGGCGGCCACCGTCCGGGCACCCGAGGGGGTGGCGCTCCCGTTCCGCCTGCACCATCTCTTCCTGACGTCGTCGAGCGCTCTGCAGCAGGGCATCGGCAAGCTGAAGATGGCGCTCGAACTCGAAGCGCTCGACGTGATCGACTCCCTCTGTCTGGACCTGCAGCGCCTGATGCACAGCACGCCGATCCCCGACGAGGTGGCTCGGGCCGTCACCGGCGCGGTGCCGGGTCTGCTGGCCGACGGACGTCGTCTCGTGGTGCGCTCGTCCTCCAACGCCGAGGACCTGCCCGGTTTCTCGGCGGCCGGGATCTACGACTCGGTGACCACCGTGCGTGGTGAGGAGCAGTTGCTGGACGCGGTGCGGCAGGTGTGGACGTCGTTGCTGTCGCCACGGAGCGTACGTCTGCGGCACGAGGCCGGCATCGTGCTGGACGACACCTACATGGGAGTGATCATCCAGCAGTACGTGCCCGCCGATCTCGGGGGTGTGCTGGTGACCTGCAATCCGACCCGGCGTGAGGACTTCCGCAACGTGTACGTCAACTGCACGGCCGGTTCGCCGGAGCGGGTGGTCGACGGCAAGGTCCTGCCCCACCAGTACTTGTACAACACGGTCGAGGGCGGCGGGCGCACCGTGGACGTCGGCTCGTCGGGTGAGGACCTCCCGTCGGACACCCGCACGTCACTGGGCGAACTGGCCCTGGTGGGGCGTCTGCTGCAGTCCCACTTCAGCGTGGGCGACCCCGACGACGCGCTGGACATCGAGTGGCTCATGACCACCGAGGGGGCGTTCCAACTGGTCCAGGTCCGCCCGTACGCCCGGTGAGGCGCTCCATGACCTCTGTGTGGCGCCGCTCCGCGGATCCGGCCATGACCCCGGCCGCCCGCCGCATCATCCGCCTCAACAACGGGTTCCAGCTGTTGTTCAACCTGTTGTGGTGGATGCCCGTGTTCTACGCCTACCAGCGTGCCGCGGGTCTGTCGGACGGCCAGATCTTCGGCATCCAGAGCATCTACTACGTCGCCTTCTGCCTGTTCGAGATACCCACGGGAGTCGTCGCCGACCGCGTCGGTGCCCGCAACTGCCTGCGCGCGGGCGCGGTGGTCATGACGGCGGCGAACATGGTGCCGGTGCTGGCGCCCTCGTACACGGGCTTCCTCGTGCACTTCCTCGCGATCGCCGCCGGGCGCTCCCTGACCTCGGGCGCGGCGAGCGCCTGCCTGTACGACGGCTTGCGCGCCGAGGGAGCGGACGCCCACTACCTCAGGGCGGAGGGAACGGCGCGTGCCCTCGGGCTCGCCGCCAAGGTCGTCTGCTGGCCGCTCGTCGGACCGCTGATGTCCGTGGCCCACCAGTCGCCGTACGTGCTCAGCGCGGCGAGCGCGGCGGGCTCTCTCGGCTGCGCCCTCGCCCTGCCCCGGATCGCCGCCGGCAACACGGGGGCGAGCACTCGGGGGCGGCGGAGGGGAGCTCTGCTGCGGGACACGGGCGCCGCCCTGCGCACCGTTCGGTCGTCGCCGTGGCTGGCCCTGCTCATGGTGCAGGGCGTGGCGGTCTTCACCTTGTCGCGGATCTGCCAGGTCAATCTGTTCCAGCCGGTGTTGCTCGAGCACGGCATCGCAGAAAGCAGCCACGGCAGTGTCCTCGCTGCGATGACGGTCGCCGAGGCGGTGACCTCCGCGCGGCCCCAGTGGCTGAGCCGGCGGTTGTCGCCCGCGGCCTGGGTGTCCCTGCTGAGCGTCGCGCTCGCCGCCGCACTCGCCGGCACCACTGTCGGCGGCCCCTGGGCCGTGGTCGGGCTGCTGTGTGCGTTCGCTGCGATCACCGGGTTCGGCTATCCGGTACAGCGCAAGCTCATCAACGACGCCATCCCGAAGGGGGCCCCGCGTGCCACGCTGCTGTCGGTGGAGAGCATCGTGGACCGCGGCGTGTGTGCGGTGGCGGCAGTGGCCGCGGGCGCTTATCTGGCGGCGGGCCGGCTCGACGCGCTTCTGTGGCAGTCCGCCGCGGTCACCTGCGTGCTGATACCGGTGCTGCATCTGGCTCTGCGCCGCGTGAGTCCGGCACCGGCCCCGCGTGGGACGCGTGGAGCACACGGTGCCGACGCGGCCTCCGCCGAGGCAGTCGCACAGCCGGTGGAGGAGCCCGTAGCGCTGCCCGTCGACGAGGGCGTGGCCCCTCACCCCTGACGCCTCCCCGAGCAGGCCACTGGGCGCGGTACCGGCAATGACGTCGAGGGCCAGGGACGGCACCCGGGGGCCCGGCTGCCGTCCCTGGCCTGTGAGGATCAGCTCACGTTGACTGCGGACCAGGCGGCCTCGACCGTCTTGTACTCGGTGCTCGAGGCACCGTAGAGGTCGGATGCCGCCTTGAGGGTGCCGGCGCGGGCGCCCTTGTAGTCGGTCGTCGAGGTGAAGTACGAGGTCAGCGCCTTGTACCAGATCTGCAGCGCCTTGTCCCGGCCGATGCCGGTGACCGTGGAGCCGTTCTGGGTGGGCGAGTCGTAGCTCACGCCGTTGATCGTCTTCGCGCCGCTGCCTTCGGACAGCAGGTAGAAGAAGTGGTTGGCGACGCCGGACGAGTAGTGCACGTCCAGGCCGCCCACGCTGGAGGACCAGTAGTCGGCGGAGCCGCCGTCCTTGCTGGGCTTGTCCATGTAGCGCAGCGGCTTGCCGTCGCCGTTGATGTTGATCTTCTCGCCGATGAGGTAGTCACCCGGGTCGGACGCGTTGTCGGCGTAGAACTCCACGCCGGTCCCCATGATGTCGCTGGTCGCCTCGTTCAGACCGCCGGACTCACCGGTGTACTCCAGCCCGGCGGTGTTGGACGTGACACCGTGGCTCATCTCGTGCCCGGCCACGTCGAGCGCGGTGAGCGGGTCATTGTTGCCCTCACCGTCGCCGTAGGTCATGCAGAAGCAGCTGTCGTCCCAGAACGCGTTCACGTACGAGTTGCCGTAGTGCACGCGGGAGTACGCGCCCACGCCGTCGTTCTTGATGCCGCTGCGACCGAAGGCCTTCTTGTAGAAGTCCCAGGTCTCCTGCGCCCCATAGGCGGCGTCCGCGGCGGCGGTCGCCGCGTTCGACACCGTTCCGTCGCCCCAGGTGTCGCTGGACTGGGAGAACAGCGTGCCGGTGCCAGAGCTTCCGTGGTCGAGGTTGTTGGTCTTGTGACCACCGCGCGAGGCGTCCGTCAGGGTGTAGGACGAGCCCGACTGTGTCGTCGACAGGTCCACCTTGCCGCTGTAGTGGGTGTTGCCGACGCCGGTCTCGATGCCCTGGTACTGGAAGAGCTTCTTGCCGGTGGCGGCGTCGGTGATGACGTGCAACTGGTTCGGGGTGCCGTCGTCCTGCAAGCCGCCGACGACCGTCTCGTAGGCCAGGACGGGCTCGCCGCTCACCGCCCATACGACCTTGCGCGGAGCCTGGTCCGCGGCAGTCTTCGCCGACCCCGCCGCCTCGGCCAGGCCCAGGGCCTGCTTCTCGGCCTTGGCGGCGGCGATCCGCGGCGTGAGCGAGGCTAGCTTCAGCTTCGCCCTCGTGGCAGTGGAGATGCCCTCGGTCCGGCCGGACTTGGTGGTGTGGACGACCAGGTCGCCGCCGAGCACCGGCAGGCCCGCATACGTGCGCTCGTAGCGGGTGTGGACGGTGCCGTCCACATCCTTCACGACGTCCTTGACGACCAGCTTCTCCTTGGCGCCGAGGCCTATGTGCTGCGCGGTCTCGGCCGCGTCGGCCTGCGCCTGCTGGAGCAGACCCGTACGGGCGGCCGCCGACAGCGTGACCGGAGCTGCGGCAAGGCGGGCGGGACCGGCGGTGGGCTGGGCGGTGGCAGTGGTGGTGAGCGCGGTGCTCAGAAGTGCCGATGTGGCGGCGACGGCTGTGGCCGCGGCCAAAGCGGTGCGCCGGCTGCGTGTGTCACGGGAGGTCACACAAGCTCCTTTGTGGGGGGAACGTCCGGCCGGTATGGGGCCGACCTGGACGGTTGTGGATGTTGTCGTGCTCGTGCGGCGGTGGGAGAGAGGGTGCCATGAATGGCATGTACATGCCATCACCATCAAGATGATGTCGATGACAAAGCGCCAATCCCCGAACGAGGTCCGAGGGGGGCTCAGGGCATGCCGACTGCGGCCCTCGCGGACACTGCATCCGCGGGCCGACGCGTTCTCCGACTTCGAACTGTTCGAGGACTCCGGCAAACCATCGGCACCGGAGGTCAGAGGGCGGTGCGGGAGGCTCAGTCAGGGCCTGCGGCGGCACCTGTTCCGCTCAGGGTCAGGGCAGTGGCAAGCAGGCCGAAATCGGCGGGGTGCATGAAGTCTCCATAGAGCGTGGGGGGTTGGAGATACACACACGAGGCAACCTCAGTCTCGACAGGATCCGCTACGCGCGTGGACCAGATACGACAACTCCCCCACCCAGCCTTCACGGGCAGCGCACAGAGACAGGTGCAGTGAGGTTCGCCCGCGCCTATGCCGCCAAGCTGGCATGGTGGCCACACGCATAACCAACCCCCGAACTATGTTGCCCCACCATATGTGCCCCTGACCTGCCTCTTCCTACGGTGTGCCGACACGTACCCGTCCCCACCGCACACGAGGAAGTGGCGCACATGGCCTCCGCAGCAGCATCCGCTCCCCCACCCCCCGCCAGCCTCCCCCGCATCGTCGCCGCCAGCCTCATCGGCACCACCATCGAGTGGTACGACTTCTTCCTGTACGGCTCCGCGGCCGCGCTGGTGTTCAACAAGGTGTTCTTTCCGGACTCCGATCCGCTCGTCGGGACGCTGCTGTCGTTTCTGACGTACGCCGTCGGGTTCGCGGCCCGCCCGCTGGGTGCGCTCGTGTTCGGGCACTACGGTGACCGGCTGGGGCGCAAGAAGTTGCTGGTGCTGAGCCTGCTGCTGATGGGCGGGGCGACCTTCGCCATCGGGCTGCTGCCGACGCACGCGACCGTCGGCTCCGCCGCGCCGGTGCTGCTGACCGCGCTGCGTCTGGTGCAGGGGTTCGCGCTCGGCGGTGAGTGGGGTGGCGCCGTGCTGCTGGTGTCCGAGCACGGGGACGCACGGCGGCGCGGGTTCTGGGCCGCGTGGCCGCAGACGGGGGCGCCCGCCGGGCAGTTGTTGGCCACCGGTGTGCTGTCGCTGCTCACCGCCGTGCTCTCGGACGACGCCTTCGGCACCTGGGGCTGGCGGATCCCGTTCCTGCTCTCCGGTGTGCTGGTGATCATCGGTTTGTGGATTCGACTCTCTGTCGATGAATCGCCTGTCTTCAAGGAGGCGTTGGAGCGGGCCGAGTCACGGCGGTCCGTCGAGACGGAAAAGCTGCCGATCGTCTCCGTGCTGCGGCACCACTGGCGGGACGTGCTCGTCGCCATGGGCGCCCGCATGGCGGAGAACATCAGCTACTACGTCATCACCGCCTTCATCCTCGTGTACGCCACCACGTCCGCCGGCGTCTCGAAGCAGACGGCGCTCAACGCCGTCCTCATCGGCTCCGCCGTGCACTTCGCCGTGATCCCGGCCTGGGGCGCGCTCTCCGACCGGGTCGGGCGGCGGCCGGTGTACCTGCTGGGCGCGGCCGGCGTGGGTCTGTGGATATTCCCGTTCTTCTCGCTCGTCGACACCGGCTCCTTCGGGTACCTGGTGCTCGCCGTGACCGTCGGGCTGGTGCTGCACGGTGCGATGTACGCGCCCCAAGCCGCCTTCTTCGCCGAGATGTTCGCCACCCGGATGCGGTACTCCGGTGCCTCCATCGGTGCCCAGTTCGCCTCGGTGGCGGCCGGTGCGCCCGCCCCGCTCATCGCCACCGCGCTGCTCGCCGACTACGACAGCTCCACCCCGATCGCGCTGTACGTGATCGCGGCCGCCGTGCTGACGCTGATCGCCGTGGGCGTGGCCCGCGAGACCCGTCACCGGGATCTCGCCCAGGTGGAGGCCGGGGACGGCGATCAGACCGCCGTGAGTGCGGCGGCCGACGCTCGGACGGTCTGACCGGCGCGACGGCGCGATCCGACGACCGGCCCCCGTGCGGGGGCCGGTCAGCGCCGTACCGGTGCCGCCAACCGGTGCAGGCGCAGGGCCAGTTGGATCTCCAGGGCGCGGGCGGGGCTCTGCCAGTCCTCGCCCAGGAGGCGGCCCACCCGCTCCAGCCGCTGGGCGACCGTGTTCACGTGCACGTGGAGTGCGTCCTTGGTGCGGGCCGGGCTCAGCCCGCAGTCGAAGTACGCGTCCAGGGTGCGCAGCAGCTCCGTGCCACGGCGCGCGTCGTAGGCCACGACCGGGCCGATGGTGCGGTCCACGAAGCCGCCGATGTCCCGTTCGCCCGCGAGGAGCAGACCGAGGAAGCCGAAGTCCTCGGCCGCCGCGCCGTCTCCGTCACGGCCGAGGAGGTGCAGCGCGTCCAGGCAGCGGCGGCCCTCGGCGTAGGCGGAGGCCACGGTGTCGGGGTGGGCGGCGAGGTCGGTGACGGGGGCGGAGGCGCCGACCGTGACGGGCTGGTGGACGGCCGTGCCGAGGTGGCGGGCGGTACGGCGGGCCACGTCCGTGGCGGTGTCGCCTGCGGCGAGCGGGAGCAGCAGGACCGTGCCGCCGTCGCGGGCCGCCGCCAGACCGTGCCGGGTGGCGGCGAGGTGGGAGGCGGCGGACCACAGGCGGCGGCGGGCGGCGGCTTCCTCGTCGGCGTCGGCCGCCGGGCCGTCGAGGCGGGTCGCGAGGACGACGTGGGTGGCGTCCAGGTCGGCGTGGAGCCGGGCGGCGCGTTCGCGCAGCAGGCGTGGATCCCGGTCGCGGGCGTCGAGCAGGTCGTCCAGCAGTTCGCCCCGCACACGCTGTTCGGCCTCGGAGGCGGAGCGGCGGGCCAGCAGGAGCAGCGAGGTGACCATCGCCGCGCGCTCCAGGGTGCGCTGGTCGACCGGGTCGAGGCCGGGGTGGCCGCGCAGCACCAGCGCGCCGAGGAGTTCGCCGCCCGCGGTCACCGCGGCGATCCAGTCGCTCCCGTGCCGTACGGCGTGCCCCTCGGCACGGGACGCCTCCAGAGGCTCGGCCGGTGCGGTACCGGCCTCGGTGAACTCGACCGTTCCGTCGAGGACTTGGGAGACGGCCGCGGCCACGTCGTGCACCCCGCCGCCGCGCAGCACGAGTTCGGCGAGCCGGTCGTGCACGTCGGAGGCGCGCTCGATGACGGCGCTGCGGTCCCGGATGATCTCGTTGGCGTGCTCCAGCCCGGCGAGGGCCGCGCGGGTCTCGGTGAGCAGGTTGGCGGTGTCGATGGCGGCCGCGGCGAGCGCGGCGAAGGAACCGAGCAGGGCGATCTGCTCGCGTTCGAAGACGCGGGCCCGCCGGTCCGCGGCGAAGAGGACTCCGATGACGTGCGGGCCGAGCATCAGCGGCACACCGAGGATGGCGACCAGGCCCTCGTCGTGGACGCCGGCGTCGATGGTGAGGGTGTGCTGGAAGCGGCCGTCCTGGAAGTAGTCGTCCGTGACGTACGGCCGCGCGGTCTGGGCGACGAGTCCGCCGAGCCCCTCGCCCATGCCGAGGCGCAGCTGCTGGAAGCGGGCGGAGACCGAGCCCTCGGTCACGCGCATGTAGGTGTCGCCGCGTGCCGGGTCGTTGAGGCTGAGGTAGGCGATGTCCGTGCCGAGCAGGGAGCGGGCGCGCTGCACGATCGCCTGGAGGACGGCGTCCAGGTCCCTGAGCCCTGCCAGGTCGTGAGCGGTCTCGAAGAGCGCCGACAGTTCCGCCTCGCGCCGCCGTCGCCCTTCCAGTTCCGAACGCACACGCAGGGCGAGGAGCTTGGCGCGCTCCAGGGCGGCGATCCGGTCCGCCGGCTGTCCCTCCGCGCGGGCGAGCAGCACCGGCTGCTCGTACGCCTCCACCGAGGCGTCGCGGGCCAGCAGCTCGAGATACGGGGCCTCCGCGCTGCCGTCGGACACCCCGGTGGCGCCCTCGGTGGTGGGGCGCTCGGCCGGCTGGACGTGATCGCGAGACATGGTCACAGGATTCCGCATCGTGCGCCCGGCCCGTCGGGCCTGTGGAAAACTCTCCGGCCGGGCGCCGCCGGCCCGCTCAGTGGGCCGTCCATCCGCCGTCCAGCACCAGCGAGGTGCCGGTGACGAAGGACGCGTGCGGGCTGCACAGGTAGGCCACGGCCTCGGCGACCTCCTCCGGTTCGATGAGCCGCCGGACGGCGCTGTCCCTGAGGAGGATGTCGGACAGGACGCGCTCTTCGGGGATGCCGTGCGCCTGGGCCTGGTCGGTGATCTGTTTCTCGACCAGTGGGGTGCGCACATAGGCCGGGTTCACACAGTTCGAGGTCACACCATGGGGGGCGCCCTCCAGGGCAGCGGTCTTGGAGAGGCCTTCGAGACCGTGTTTGGCGGCCACATAGGCGGCCTTGAAGGCCGAGGCGCGCAGCCCGTGGACGGAGGACACGTTGACGATCCGGCCCCAGCCCTGCGCGTACATGTGCGGGAGGGCGCCGCGGACGAGCCGGAACGGCGCCTCCAGCATGACGGTGAGCACCGTGTGGAAGACGTCGGGCGGGAACTGCTCGATGGGGCGCACCAGCTGCAGCCCCGCGTTGTTGACCAGGACGTCGGTGCCGGCGGCGGCGTGTTCGGCGGCATCCAGGTCGGTGAGGTCCAGGACGTGCGGCTCGACAGTGCCCGCCAGGTCCTGGGCCCGGTCGGTGAGTGCGTCCAGGCCGGCGGCGTCCCGGTCGACGGCTCTCACCTTGGCCCCGGCGGCCGCCAGCCGCAGCGCGCAGGCCCCGCCGATGCCGCCGGCGGCACCGGTGACGAGGGCGGTGCGGCCGCCGAGGTCGAGCGAGGGGGCGTGGGGGCCGGGCAGGGCACTGGGCTGGCTCATGTGCCGACCCTAAGCAGCACCCCCGCCCGGCCACATGTGGTCAGACCCCATACTTCATTCGAAACTCGTAGGGGCGAACCATGTGGGTTCGTCCGACAGGGCCTGCTTGATCCGGACCAGCTGATGTTCGTCCATCGGCGGCAGCGCATCCACCTCGAACCAGCCGACGTCCAGCGACTCGTCGTCGTTGACCCGTGCCTCGCCGCCGACGGCCCGGCAGCGGAAGGTGATGTCCATGAACTGGCAGATGTCGCCGTTGTTGTAGGTGATCCGCTCGCCGGACTTCACCATGACGATCCGTTCCGCCACGCACCGTACGGCCGACTCCTCGTACACCTCGCGCACCGCGGCGGCGGCCGGCTGCTCACCGGGCTCCGGGATGCCGGAGAGCAGCGCCCACTGGTGGTTGTCCGCGCGCTGCCCCAGCAGGATCCTGCCCTGGTCGTCGAAGACGACGGCGCTGACTCCCGGGAGCCACAGCAGTTGGTGGCCCGCGGAGGCCCTGATCGTGCGGATGAAGTCAGGAGTAGCCATGGAACCGACCCTAACGGGCCGGTTCCGTCAAGCCGACGGGTCATCGGGCGTACACAGGGCGTGCGGCTACGCGTCACCCGAGCGCCGGGCACGTGTCCCGGACCCGATCGCCCAGCCGAGACCGCCCGCGGCGACCAGCACCAGGGCGATCTCCGGCAGGATGCCCAGCTTGGTCGCGGGCGTCTCGGAAGTGCGCAGCGGGACCTTCTGGACGAGGTAGGCGGGCACGAACATGCCGGTCTTCTGGGTGATCTTCCCGTCCGGCATGATGATCGCGCTGACGCCGCTGGTCACCGGCACGGTCACGGTCCGGCTGTGCTCGACGGCGCGGATCCGGGACATGGCGAGCTGCTGGTAGGTCATCTCGCTGCGGTCGAAGGTGGCGTTGTTGCTGGGCACGGAGATCATCTCCGCGCCGTGCGTGACGGTGTCCCGCACGGCCCAGTCGAAGGCGGCCTCGTAGCAGGTGGCGAGGCCGACCTTGGCGCCGTCGATGTCGAACACGCCCGGCTCGCTGCCCCGGCTGAAGTCCTGGCGGACCATGCTGGTCCAGTTCTTGTTGATCGCGCCGACGAGCCCGCGCAGCGGAAGGTACTCGCCGAACGGCTGCACCTGTCGCTTGTCGTACGTCTGGGTCGGCCCCTTGGCCGGGTCCCACAGGATCTGCTCGTTGAGCAGCCTGCCGCCCTTCTCGACGACTCCGCCGACCGAGATGGGCACCCCGACGGCCCTGGCGGCATTGTCGATGACGGCGGCCGCGTCGGAGTTGGTGAAGGGGTCGATGTCGGAGGAGTTCTCCGGCCACAGCACGTAGTCGGGCTTGGCGACCTTGCCCGCCTTGATGTCGGCGGCGAGCTTGAGGGTCTCCCGCGCGTGGTAGTCGAGGACGGCCCGCCGCTGGGCGCTGAACTCCAGCCCGGCCCGGGGCACGTTGCCCTGGATGACCGCGACGGTCGCATTGCCGTCCTCGGCCTTGTCGCTCACCAGCGGCCGCGCGGCGACCGCTCCCGCCACCGGTACGGCGACGCTCAGCAGCGCGACGGCAGCGGCCCCGCGCCGGAGGGTCCGGGTGCGGCGCCGCTCGGCGATCAGGCGCCCCGCCTCGTACAGACCGAAGCCGCACAGGACCACCGCGAAGCCGAGCACAGGGGTGCCGCCCACAGCGGCGAGCGGCAGGAAGACGCCGTCGGCCTGGCCGAAGGCGATCTTGCCCCAGGGGAAGCCACGGAAGGGCACGCGCGCGCGTACCGCCTCGCCCGCGATCCACAGGGCGGCCGCCCACACCGGCCAGGCAGGCAGCTTGGCCACCGCGGCGACACCGACGCCCACGAGGGCGACGAAGACCGCCTCGATGGCGACCAGCGCGAGCCAGGGGCCGGGACCGACCTCCACGCCGGTCCACACCAGCAGCGGCAGGAGGAAGCCGAGGCCGAAGAGGTAGCCGAGGCCGAACGCCGCCTTCCGGGTGCGGCCGCGCAGTACCCAGGCGAAGCCGGCGAAGGCGGGCAGGGCCAGCCACCACAGGGGGCGCGGCGGGAAGCTGACGTAGAGCAGCACTCCGCAGAGCGCGGAGGCGACGGCCGGGACCAGGCGCAGCAGTCGGCGGCCGCGCGCGCTCGGCGCGGGGGACGGCTGGAGGCCGGACTGGTCCACGGAAGTTGCGGTGACGGTCACCCGGGGAGTGTACGGCGGTTGACGTTGCCGCCGACAGCACGGGCTGGTGCGAGCGGTGCCCCCACCTGCACCGCGCCGGAATCACGACGTTCCTGCTCTGCACGTGCCCAAATCGGTCATCAGCCGTTACGGTGTGCCCGAGCCTCAGTGGTGCGGCCGGTCCCGGTGCGTGCGGCCGGGGCCTGCCACAGGTCGGGGGACCGGGGTGCGAGGGGCGACGGGTGGGGTCGACGGGGACGAGGTCCGCCACCGGTGCGGACGCTTACAGAGACAGACGAAACGTTTCTGACGGGGCGGGCATGATCCTGCTGGGAGCATGCGCCGCCTGGTCGCTGATCACGGCGGCGGCCCACGACGGGCGGCCCGAAGGGATGCTCCTCGCGGTGCTCGCCGTGATCGCCGGTTATGCCGCGGGCCGGATCTCCGGTGCGCTGCTTCCGGTGGCCGCGCCCTGCGCCGGTGCGTCGGTGGGACTCGCACTGGCCGTGGTCCTGCCCGACCTCTCCCCCGGCCCCCGGTACGCCGCCCCGCTCGGGCACGCCGGGGCCACCGCGGCCCTGCTGGCGCTGGCCACCGGCGCCGCGTGCTGTGCCGCCTGGGCCGCGCGCGGGCCCGGGTTGCGACTCGGTCTGCGGCTGCTCGCCGCCGGGATCGCGCTGACCGGGGCCGCCATGGGCTCGGCCATCGGCTGCGCGGCCAGTGCCGCGGTTCTGCTGTGCTCCCTCGCCGCGGGCTCGATGCCCCGCCGGGGCGTCGGAATCGCTGGTCTCGCGCTCGCGGCGGCCCTGGCGGCGGGGACGATCTGGGCGGTCGCCGCCGGTGCCCTGCCCGAGGCGCTGGAGAGCCGGTTCACCCCGCACCGGGTCCAGCTCTGGCAGGACGCGCTGCGACTGGCCCGCCGGGACACGGGCCTGGGCATCGGCCCGGGCCGCTTCGGCGAGCTGAGCGACGCCGCGCCACAGGCCGTCCTGGCCGACGACAGACCGCATTCGGCCCTGCTCCAGCAGGCGGCCGAACAGGGCCTCGTCGGGGTGCTCCTGCTCGCCGCCGGATTCGGCTGGGCCCTCTACGCCCTGTGGCGCACCCCGCGCTCCACACCGATCGCCCTCACCGCGGGCGCGGCACTGACCGCCCTGGCCGCGATCGCCTCCGTCGGCAACGCACTGAGCTTCACCACGGTGACGGCCGGCGCGGGTCTGCTGGCGGGGTGGGCTACGGCACGGCCGTGGACGGGCGACAGCACGGAGCTTTAGCGAGGCAGAGGGCGGGAGCGCGGAGTCCGGCGCGCGCGGGGTCAGCGCCTGGTGTCAGCGAGTGGCGGCGTCCGACGCGAAGCGGCCCGGATTCCCGAACGAGCCCGGCAGCCCGACGCTCTCAGCCCAGCCGGTCCTGATGGCCCGCGCCGCTCGCCTCGGCGCGCTCAGGCGCAGAGCGGGAGCGCGGCGTCCGGCGCACGCGAGGGCAACGTCCGGTGTTTGCGAAGGCAGCATCCGACTGCAGCCCGCCGCCTACGCGCGCTCAGGCACAGGCTGAGAGCCTGGCGTCCGACTCGAAGCGGCGTGCGTTCCCCACATGACCCGGCCGCCCGCCGCTCTCAGCTCGCGCCCCCCGGCGTCATCGTCCGCAGCCGGTCCCTGATGGCCCGGACCGCCGCCTCCGCGTTGTCCACGGTGATCGTGAAGGTGTGGCCGTCCCACAGACGCAGGACGATGCCCTCGCCCCGGCGGACGACGACCGCGGTGCCCTTCTCGGGGCGCCAGCGGTAGCCCCAGCCGCCCCAGTGACGCGGGGTGACATGGGCGGTGAAGTCGGCGCCGGCGACCTGGGAGAGCGGGATGCGGCGGCGCGGCACGCCGATGTGGCCGCAGCGCACCTCGACGCACTCCTTGTCGAGCTTGAGGTCGACGTGCACGAAAGCGAGCGTGCCGAAGAGGACCAGCAGTCCGGCGGCGATGCAGCCCACGACGGACATCACCAGCGGGGCGATGCCGGAGCTCCAGGCCGAGTCCACGGCCAGCTCGATGCCGAGCGCCATGCAGGCCGCGCCGCCCAGCGCCAGCAGCCACTGCACCCGGTTGGTGGCACGCCCGGTCCAGACGTCGGGGTGCGAGGTGTCCTCGGGGTCGCGGTGCTCCCTCATGTTTACGAGGTTACTCAGGTTTCGCTCCGCGGGTACCGGCGTGCGGAGGGTGACTGTTCCGGGCGGCGCGCCCGGTGGAGGCGGCCGCCCCAGGTCACCGGCGGTCGGCGAGCAGTACGGCGGCGGGCAGCAGCCGTCCTTCGGCATAGTGCAGCGCGGGCGCGGGCAGCACGCCCTCGCGACCGCTCAGCAGCACCGTCAGCGTGCCCTCGGCCGGGGCCTCGGGGGCGGGCTGTTTGCCGAGGCGCCGCAGGGCCTGGGCGACCACGGCGCCGGCGGAGCCGTGCAGCGCGAGCGGAGCGGCACCGGGGCGCTGGACGGCGGCGCGGATACGTTCCGCCACCAGCTCGTAGTGGGTGCAGCCGAGGACGACGGTCGTCACGTCCTCCGGGGTCAGCGCGGCCGCGGCGGCGATCGCCACGTCGATGGCCGCCTCGTCCGCGTGCTCCACGGCCTCCGCGAGCCCCCAGCAGGGCACCTCGGTGACCCGGACGCCGTCGGCGAAGTCCTCGATGAGACCGCGCTGGTAGGGGCTTCCAGTGGTGGCGGGCGTGGCCCAGATGGCGACGGGGCCGCCGCCGGCGGCGGCCGGCTTGATCGCCGGGACCGTGCCGATCACCGGGACGCCGGGCTCCAGGCGCGCGCGCAGGGCGGGCAGGGCGTGCACGGTGGCGGTGTTGCAGCCGATGATCAGGGCGTCGGGCCGGCGGGCCACGGCGGCCTCGGCAACGGCCAGGGCACGTCGGGTGAGGTCCTCGGGCGTGCGCGGCCCCCAGGGCATGCCGTCGGGGTCGAGGGAGAGGACGAGATCCGCATCGGGGCGCAGGCGCCGTACCACGGCGGTGGCCGCCAGCAGGCCGATTCCGGAGTCCATGAGCGCGATCTTCACCCGGCCACGATAGACGATGCGCCCTTGCGCCCCGGTCCGGTGGGGCAGACTGCGCCCGTGAGCGCGATCGTGTGGACCACCGTCGTATCCCTCGCCGCCTGGTGCTGGCTGCTGCTGTGCCAGGGCTTCTTCTGGCGCACGGACGTCCGGCTGCCTCCGCGCCGGGAACCTGCCGTGTGGCCGTCGGTCTGTGTGGTCGTACCGGCCCGTGACGAGGCCGGTGTGCTGCCCGCGAGCCTGCCGTCGCTGCTCGCGCAGGACTATCCGGGGCGGGCCGAGGTCTTCCTCGTGGACGACGGGAGCACGGACGGCACCGGGGAGCTGGCCCGCGAGCTGTCGCGGCGGCACAGCGGGCTGCCGCTCACGGTGGACTCCCCCGGTGAGCCGCCCGCGGGCTGGACGGGCAAGCTGTGGGCGGTGCGGCACGGCATCGGCCTCGCACGCGCGCGTGAGCCCGAGTATCTGCTCCTGACGGACGCGGACATCGCGCACGCCCCGGACAGTCTGCGGGAACTGGTGGCGGCGGCCCGCACCGGGGGTTTCGACGTGGTGTCGCAGATGGCGCGGCTGCGGGTGGAGAGCCTGTGGGAACGGCTCGTGGTCCCGGCGTTCGTCTACTTCTTCGCGCAGCTGTATCCCTTCCGGTGGATCGGCCTGCGGGGGTCGCGGACGGCGGCGGCCGCGGGCGGCTGTGTCCTGCTGCGCGCGGACATGGCCGAGAAGGCGCGGATCCCGGACGCCATCCGGCACGCCGTCATCGACGACGTCGCCCTCGCGCGCGCGGTGAAGGGCTCCGGCGGTCACATCTGGCTCGGGCTGGCCGACCGGGTGGACAGCGTGCGTCCCTATCCGCGGCTGCGCGACCTGTGGCGGATGGTCTCGCGCAGCGCGTATGCCCAGCTGCGGCACAACCCGTTGCTGCTGCTCGGCACGGTAGCCGGGCTCGCCCTGGTGTACCTGGTGCCGCCCGCGGCCGTGGTGGCCGGTGCCGTCACGGGCAGCGCGGCGACGGCGATCGTGGGCGCGGCCGCGTGGGCGGTGATGACGGGGACGTACGTGCCCATGCTCCGGTACTACCGGCAGCCGCTGTGGACGGCGCCGCTGCTGCCCTTCACCGCACTCCTCTACCTCCTCATGACGGTCGACTCCGCCGTGCGGCACTACCGGGGGCGCGGGGCGGCCTGGAAGGGCCGCACCTACGCGCGTCCGGACGCCGTGCCCGACGAGAGCTGAAATGCGGCTACTTGCGGCCCGGTGTCCAGTTCATTCCCCACCCGTAGGCGTGGTCTATGGTCCGCTGCGGGCTCACTCCGCGCTCCGGTACCAGGTAGCGCGCCTCACGCTGGACGACGAGGTCGCCGCCGGTGTTGGTGATCAGGGCGAGCGCGCACACCGTGGAGGGGATCGTGCACTCGTCCAGTGAGAAGTCGATCGGGGCGCCGTGCTGGGGCTGGAGGGTGACCGTGGCGTGCAGGTCGGCGAAGGAGGCCGCGCCTTCGTAGATGGTGACGAAGACCAGAATGCGCCGGAAGTCCTGTTTGTGGTCGAGATTGACGGTGAGGTTCTCCCCGCTCGCCACGGCGCCCGTACGGTCGTCGCCGTCGAGGTGGATGTACGGCGGCCGGTTCAGGGACCCGAAGGCGTTGCCTAGTGCCTGTACGACGCCCTTGCGGCCGTCGGCGAGTTCGTACAGGGCGCACAGGTCGAGATCGAGGTCCCCCTGGCCACCGCCCCATCGGCCGCCCCAGCCCGGGAACTGCTTGCGCACCTGCCAGTTGAGGTTGACCCGCATGGCGCCGGAGGTGCCGCCCTGCTTGGCCAGGGAGACGGAGGGGGCCGCCTTGGTGAGGGTGACCTTGGAGAGGCGGACCGGCGCGGCCGGAGGGGTCGCCGGGGGTGGCGGCAGGGGCACGGGAGCGGTGGTCGGCGGTGGCACGGTCGAGGCCGGCGGAACCGGCGGCGCGGCGGGGGACGCGGAATGCGGTGCGACTGCCGTGCGAGGAGGCGCGGCGTGCTGCGGTTCGTCGACGGTGATGCCGAAGTCCGTTGCCAGGCCCTCGAGTCCGCTGCTGTAGCCCTGGCCGACGGCGCGGAACTTCCAGCCGCCCTGACGGCGGTAGAACTCGCCGAGCACGAAGGCCGTCTCCACGGTCGCGCCGGGGCTGTCGAAGCGGGCGACCGCGACACCGGCGCTGTCGGTCACTTCGATGTAGAGGTCCGGGACCTGCCCGAACGTCCCGCCGTCCGCGGAGGCCGCGAGGACGACCCGCTCGATCCCGCTCTCCACGCGCGCGAGGTCCACGAAGAGGGTGTCGATGACGCGCCCGCCGACGGTCCGCTTGCCCTCGTGACGGACCGCGCCGGAGAGGTGCGCGGGCTGGTTGTAGAAGACGAAGTCCCCGTCGGAGCGGACCTTTCCGGCCGCGAGCAACAGTGCCGAGGCGTCCGCGTCGGGCACGCCGGGTCCGGAGCGCCAGCCCAATTCGACGCGCAGGGCCGTGGTCGGCACCGGCGCATTCGATCCTTTCGGCATTGTCATGTCCGCCCCCATCGCGTGTCGACGTCCCGGACGTACCCGGGCTCCCGAGATCATCCCTACCCGCCCAACCTATTCCCGAGGACGGGGAACGCCCCACGAGCAGCACAGGAAGATCGCCGGTCAACCGCCGGTAACCCGCCAGGAAGTCGGCATTTACACGATCCAAACGTTGAACGGCGTCCATTTTTGCCAAGTTCGCTCGGATTGGGGATCCCGAGTCACTGCGGACACGGAAAACAACCCTCTTATCGGTCTCCCCAACCAGCACATCGTGGGCTTAACTTATGTGCCATGACCTCCCCCCGCTCCACCTATGGCGGCGGCTACTACTCCGCCTCCTTCCCGGACACCCCGATCTACGACTCGCTCGTGGCCGAGCGGGGCACCCCGCAGATCGCCCCGATCCGGGTCCCCGCCGCGTACGACACGGGCAGCAACCTGCCCGCGCTCCCGTCGGCGCTGCCCGCCCTCCCGGCGGCTCCGTCCCCACAGGTCCCCGCCTACGGCTACGGCTACCCACAGGTCCAGCCCGCCCCGCTGCAGCAGGCGCCCACGGCGTACATCCCGCAGCAGGCGAGCGCGCCCCGCGGCTATCCCGGCCAGCAGGCCCCGCAGCCGCCGCGTCCGATGGCGGGCGGCACGGGCTACGAGGCCATGCGCCCCGCCGCGCCGCGGCCCGCCCCGGCTCCGTACCAGGACCCGTACAACAACCAGCAGTACCGCGGCTACTGACCGGCGCGCCCCGGCTGTCGGTGCCACCTGGCACGATGGCGTCATGGGGAACGCCGAACTGCAGTCGATCCACGTCCATCCGGTCAAGGCGTTCCGGGGTGTCGCGCCCCGGGCAGCCGTGGTGGAGCCCTGGGGGCTGGCCGGAGACCGGCGCTGGACTCTCATCGACGACGGGGGAAAGGTCGTCACACAGCGCGAGGAGCCGCGCCTCGCACTGGCCGCCGCCGAGCCTCTGCCCGGCGGCGGCGTTCGTCTCTCCGCGCCCGGTCAGGAGCCGCTCACGGTCCTCGTCCCGGAGCCGGGAGCGACGGTGCCGACGCACGTCTTCGGCACGAAGGTGGAGGCGGTCCTCGCCTCCGACACGGCTCACGACTGGTGTTCCGCCTATCTCGGTGCCGATGTCCGTCTGGTTCACATGGACGATCCGGCCACCCGGCGTCCGGTCGACCCGGAGTACGCACTGCCGGGCGAGACGGTCAGCTTCGCCGACGGCTACCCCCTGCTGGTCACCACCGTCGCCTCCCTCGACGCCCTGAACTCCCTCATAGCCGAGGGCGACGACGCCGCCGAGGGCCCCCTGCCCATGAACCGTTTCCGTCCCAACGTGGTCGTGGCGGGGACCGAGGCCTGGGCCGAGGACGACTGGGCGGAGATCGCCATCGGCGAGGTGGTCTTCCGGGTCGCCAAGACCTCCGGGCGCTGCGTCGTGACCACGACCGACCAGGACACCGCCGTACGCGGCCGTGAGCCCCTGCGCACGCTCGCACGGCACCGCAGGGTCGGCTCGCGGCTGCTCTTCGGCCAGAACCTGGTCGCTCTCACATCCGGCACGATCCGGGTCGGGGACCCGGTGCGAGTGCTCACGTAGCGAAACGGCTCGGCGGGCGGGGAACCCAGGGGCGGGGCCCGGTCGTTGAGACGACGTGAGAATTGCGTGAGAGGCCCCGGGCCCGGAGTGATCTCGATCTCTCCGGGTCCGGGCCGGGGGTGAGCGGCTCCGTCGGGGGTTGTCGCGGAGCGGAAGGGGGTGGGGGGGACGTGCGAGCAATCCGCGGCCTGTGGCGCTGGCGGCGCAATCCGCTGCGCCGCGCGACCGACATGGCCGAGGCCTGGGTGGCCCTCGTGGCGCTGGTGCTGGTCACGGTGGCCGCGCCCGTGATCGGTTGCCTGGTCGGCGTGGCCGCGCAGGACTCCCTGCAGCGCTCCGTGCGGGAGCAGCAGCACTCCCGCCACCTCGTCACGGCCACCGTGGTCCGCGGGCTGGGCAGGGCCCCGACGGAGACCGACCCCGACACCGGCACCGCGCACGACGTCCGCAGTCGCGTCCTCGCCGACTGGACGGCGCCGGACGGCACCCGGCAGCACGGAGCTGCGCTGGCGAACCTCAAGTCCCCGCACGCGGGTGACCACTTCAGGCTCTGGACGGATCCGCACGGCCGAATAACGACCCGCCCGCTGGACTCCCCCACGGCGACGACGCACGCGGTGCTCGCCGGATTCGGTGCGGCTCTGCTGACCGTGGGCCTGGTCGAGAGCGGCCGGCGGCTGATCGTCTGGCGCATGGTCCGCCGCCGGTACGCGCGTTGGGATCAGGCCTGGGACCGGGCGGGTCCGGACTGGGGCAAGGCGGGCACCGGCAGCTGACGGCCTTTCCGGCTCTGGTCAACCCACCACCCGCGCGCACGCTACGGTGGACCGGCCGACTCGCTTCGGCATCAAACCCGCGTACTACGAGGTGGGGGCACAGCAACGCCATGGCACAGGGCACGGTCCAGGTGACGCACACCGGTACATCGCGGTGGCGGCGCCGCACGGGTGAGTACGCTTCGCTCGCCGCCGCCCTGGAGGCCGCCGCCGACGGCGACGTCCTCACCATCGCGCCCGGTACCTACCGGGAGAACCTCGTCGTCCAGCGGTCGGTGACGCTGCGCGGGCCGGAGGGCTCGCCGGGCTCGGTGCGGATCGCGCCCGTGGACGGGGTGCCGCTGACCGTGCGGGCCTCAGCGGTGGTGCAGGACCTGCACGTGGAGGGTCAGGACGCGGCGGCGCCCGCCCTGTTGGTGGAGGACGGCACGCCCGAGCTGATGGACCTGCGGATCGTCACGCGGTCCGCCGCGGGCATCGAGGTGCGGGGCGGGGCGCGTCCGACCGTGCGGCGCTGCACCGTCGACAACCCGGCCGGCATCGGCATCGCCGTCCTCGACGGCGGCGGCGGGGTGTTCGAGGAGTGCGAGGTCGTCGCGGCCGGACAGGCGGGCGTGGCGGTCCGCGGCGGCGCCCATCCCCGCCTGGAGCGGTGCCGGGTGCACCACGCCTCCGGCACCGGCCTGACCGCGACCGGGGAGAACTCCGCTCTGGAGGCCGTCGGTTGCGAGGTGTACGAGGTCCGGGGTTCCGGGGTGCAGGTCACCCAGCGGGCCACGGCGCACCTGACCGACTGCGACGTGCACCGCACCACGGCCGACGGTGTCACGCTCGACACGGACGCGGTGCTCACGCTCGCGGACTGCCGGATCCACGACATCCCGGAGAACGCGGTCGATCTGCGCTCCCGTTCGGTGCTCACGCTGACCCGGACAACCGTGCGTCGGTTCGGGCGCAACGGCCTGTCGGTGTGGGACCCGGGCACCCGGGTGGACGCCAACCAGTGCGAGATCTTCGACAGCACCGGCGACTATCCGGCGGTGTGGGTGAGCGACGGCGCCACCGCGGTGCTCGAGTCCTGCCGGGTGCACGACGTGCCGGACGCACTGTTCGTGCTGGACCGCGGCTCGCGCGCGGACGTCGTGGACAGCGACCTGTCCCAGGTGCGCAACACGGCCGTGTCGGTGAGCGACGGCGCGACCGCGCAGCTCGACGACTGCCGGATCCGGGAGGCGGCCACCGGCGCCTGGTTCCGCGACCACGGCAGCGGCGGAACGCTCAACAACTGCACCGTGGACGGCACGCAGACCGGTGTGATCGTCACCAAGGGCGCCGACCCGACCATCGAGCGGTGCACGGTCGACTCGCCCGCCGAGGCGGGTTTCTACGTGTCCGCCGGCGGCCGGGGCAGCTTCCTGAACTGCCGGGTCAGCGGCAGCGGCGGCTACGGCTTCCATGTGATCGACGGCTGCCGTACGACGCTGCGGAAGTGCCGCACGGAGCGGTGTTCGCGCGGCGGTTACGAGTTCGCCGACGCGGGGCCGGACGCGGGGGCCGGAACGGGACCCGTCGTGGAGGACTGCACCAGCGACGAGAGCGGCAGCCTCAGGCCGCCGGCGGCCCGCGAGACGGTGGTACAGACCTCCTCCCCCTCGACCGGGCTGCTCGGCGCGATCCCCGGGCAGCGCACCACGGAGCAGGAGCCGCTCGTCGCCGCGGCCGAGCCGGAGAAGGCGGCCCGGACGTCGAAGGCCGTGCTCGGTGAACTGGACGCGCTGGTCGGGCTGGAGAGCGTCAAGCGCGAGGTGCGGGCGCTGACCGACATGATCGAGGTGGGCCGGCGCCGGCAGCAGGCGGGCCTGAAGGCGGCCTCGGTCAAGCGGCACCTGGTCTTCACCGGCTCCCCCGGCACCGGCAAGACGACGGTCGCCCGGCTGTACGGCGAGATCCTCGCCTCGCTCGGGGTACTGGAGAAGGGCCACCTGGTCGAGGTGTCCCGGGTCGACCTGGTCGGCGAGCACATCGGCTCCACCGCGATCCGCACCCAGGAGGCCTTCGAACGGGCGCGCGGCGGTGTGCTGTTCATCGACGAGGCCTACGCGCTGTCCCCGGAGGACGCCGGACGGGACTTCGGCAAGGAGGCCATCGACACGCTGGTGAAGCTGATGGAGGACCACCGGGACGCGGTGGTGGTGATCGTCGCCGGCTACACGGCCGAGATGGAGCGCTTCCTCTCCGTCAACCCCGGTGTCGCCTCCCGCTTCTCCCGGACCATCACCTTCAGCGACTACGGCCCCGACGAACTGCTCAGGATCGTCGAGCAGCAGGCCGACGAGCACGAGTACCGGCTGGCGCCGGGTGCTTCGGAGGGCCTGCTGAAGTACTTCACGGCGATCCCGAAGGGCCCCGCGTTCGGCAACGGCCGTACCGCGCGCCAGACCTTCGAGGCGATGGTGGAGCGGCACGCGAGCCGTGTCGCGCAGCTGGAGGACCCCAGCACCGACGACCTGACCCTGCTCTATGCGGAGGACCTGCCGGAGCTGCCCTGAGGACTCACTCCGGCGCCCCCGGTACCAGGCGCTGCCCCGGGAGGTCCGGGTGCAGGCGGGCCAGCAGCCTGGCCCTCTCCCGTGCGAAGGCCGGGTCCGCCTGGTAGTCGGAGTGGCCGAGGATCGGGGCCGGGAGCGGTTGGCGGGAAGTGCGGCCGTAGGCGAGCGGGTCCTTCAGGGGCTGGTGGTCGACCTCCGGGCCGCAGTCGCCGGGGAGGCGGACCGGGCCGCCGATGGGGTCGGTGCGGCGGTGGAGGTTGCGCCAGCAGGCGACGTCGCCGTGCAGGGCGGCCAGTGCCCGCGGGCCGAAGTGGGCCGGGAACCAGCGGCCGTACAGGCGCTCCAGCGGGGAGCCGTAGGTGAGCAGGGCGACCCGCTTGCGCACGGACGGGGTCAGCTGCCACGCCGCTGCTGCCGCCAGGACGCTGCCCTGGGAGTGGCCGGAGAGGACCAGACGGCCGCCGGTGCGCCGGGTCCAGGTCGCCATCCGCCAGGTCAGGTCAGGTACCGCGCGCTCGGCGTAGCAGGGCGGGGCGAAGGGATGGGCGGCGCGCGGCCAGAAGGTGCCGACGTCCCACAGGATGCCGATGGTGCGGCGGGCGGAGGCGTCCCGGTAGGCGCGCCGCGCCCAGGTGACGAACAGGACGAAGCCCACTCCGACCAGCCAGGAGCCGAGCGTCTGCGAGGTCTCGGCCACGGCCTGGACGACGTCGTAGGTCCGCCGGGCCGCGCCCTCGGGGGGCTCTCCGGTGGCCAGGGCACCGGCCAGCGCTGCGGCGCCGATCAGCAGGGTGGTGGCGGCGAGTACAGTGATGATCAGCGGCGCCCGGTCGGTGAGGGTGGCCATGGCGCGGGCCTGGGCGATGGCGCGGGTGCGGGACGGGTCCTCGGGCTCGCCGGGGTGCTCGTCACGTACGCGGTCGCGTTCGGCGCGGGCGAGCCGTGCGGTGCGCAGGGCCAGGTGGGCGACGACGGCGAGCAGCACCGCGAGGATCGGCGGGATCGCGGACGCCTGCCAGGTCAGCAGCACCGGGGGTCCGTCGAGCAGGGCCCGGGTGCCGTCCAGCCAGTCGGCGACCCGCTGCGCGACGCCGCCGGACATCACACCGCCCAGCGCGCAGGCGAGCAGCGCGACCGCCGGGCCGCCGAGGCCGCGCATCCCGGCGCGCGGGTCCGGGTGCCGGCGGTACAGGTCGTGGGCGACGGCGGCGAGGACGACGACGAGCAGGCCCTGGGCCAGCATGAGGGCGCCGAAGGCCGGGTCCCCGGGCAGCCGCCCGGCGGACCGCCAGCCGGGGCGGGACCAGCCGGTGTACAGCACGGTGAGCAGCAGCAGGGCGAGGGCGCCGAGCGGCAGGCGGCGTACGAGGTGGCGGTCGAGCTGCTGGTCGAGGCGGTTCTCGCTGCGGCCCCGGCGGCAGACCACGCCCACCACGGCGGCCACGCAGCCGAGCAGGGCGGCGGTGAGGATCCAGCTGAGGGTGTCCAGGGCCGCGGGGCCGCCGGAGCGGTGGTCGAAGTGGGCCGCGGGCGTCAGGACGGCGGCGGCGACGGTGAGCAGGCCCGCCGCGGTGTGGGCCGCGCGCAGCCGGGCGACCAGGCGCCGGCCGTACCAGAAGCCGGGCCGGGCCAGGGCGCTGCCGTCGGTCTCCGGCTCGGGGTCGCGGGACATTGGCCGGTGGGACTCGTAGGCGCTCCAGGTGCGGTGCGAGAGGTACCAGAGCAGGGCGGTGAGCCCGGCCGGGACCGACGCGGCCAGGGCGAGCCGGCGGCCGGGCAGGCTCCACCAGCCGTCACCGGAGGCGGCGGGTGAGAGGAAGCCGAGCCAGGAGTGGCGCTGGGCACAGGCGGCGACGCCCGCGCACTGCCAGGCCACCAGGTCGAGGGCGACCTCGCAGGCCGCGGCCACCAGCAGCACCGTGAGGGTGAGGGCGGCCAGACGCACGAGGAGGCCGTAGAACCGGACGGTGCGTCCGCGGCCGAAGGCGGCGGGGCGCATCCAGTGGGCGAGGTTGACCACCATGAACGGCAGTAACAGAAGCCATAAGGCGCGGCTGCCGTCGCCGGAGGTCAGATTGCACCAGACGTACGCCTCCTGCACCGGCTCACTCTGCGGCTCCTGCCCGGCCGGGGCGTCCGCGGTGTGATCGGCGCGCCGGAAGACCGCGGCGGTGTCGTCGCCGGTGATCCGGACGGTGCGCGGGTCGCCGAGCATCTTCTCCGGGGTGGTGCCGCCGACTCCGTGCACCAGGAGTTCCAGCTCGGGCTCCGCCTTCGTGACCTGCGCGCCGGGACGGTCCGTCTCCTGCGCGGCAATGCGTTCTTCTGCACGTTCCACTGTTCTCGCACTTCCCCCGTGACGCGCCTCAAGGCATGTGACCGTGCGCGCATCAGGATCTCCGTTTCGGGGGCGTCGTACACCTCTCGTCACGGAATCTCCCCGATCCGTGTGACTGCGGGTGGGAGACATGAGGCCCGGTTGTGCCCGAATGACATGAGCGCGTCGTAACGGGTAGTGGCGCAACCGGTACCCTCCCGTGAAAAGATGGGACCGCCGCGCACCGAAGACGGATGGAACGTCCAGGTCGGAGCAGGTGCGGCGGGCGTGTCGGACGGATTGCGGCGAAAGGACCGGAGCGTACGTGAGTGAGAATCAGAACCTCCTCGCGGAGCAGCGCCGCGCCCTGATCGTGGACGAGGTCCGGCGCCGGGGCGGTGTGCGGGTCAACGAACTGACCCGCAAGCTCGGCGTGTCGGACATGACCGTGCGCCGCGATCTCGACGCGCTGGCCCGCCAGGGCGTGCTGGAGAAGGTGCACGGCGGCGCGGTCCCGGTGGTCGAGGCGAGCACCCATGAGCCGGGCTTCGAGGCCAAGTCAGGTCTGGAGCTGTCGGCCAAGGAGGACATCGCGCGGGCCGCCGCCCGGCTGGTCACTCCGGGTACGGCGATCGCCCTGTCGGGCGGTACGACGACCTACGCGCTCGCGCAGCACCTGCTGGAGGTGCCCGATCTGACCGTGGTGACGAACTCGGTGCGGGTCGCGGACGTCTTCCACGCGGCGCAGCGCACCTCGGGGCAGCGGCAGGGCGCGGCCACGGTGGTGCTGACCGGCGGGGTGCGCACCCCGTCCGACTCGCTGGTGGGCCCGGTGGCCGACCAGGCGATCGCCGCGCTCCACTTCGACCTGCTCTTCCTCGGGGTGCACGGGATATCGGTCGAGGCGGGCCTGTCGACGCCGAACCTCGCGGAGGCCGAGACCAACCGGCGGCTGGTGCAGTCGGCGCGCCGGGTCGTGGTGGTGGCGGACCACACCAAGTGGGGCACGGTGGGCCTCAGTTCGTTCGCCGCGCTGGAGCAGGTGGACACGCTGGTCACCGACGCCGGCCTGCCCACCGATGCGCGGGCGGAGATCTCCGAGCACCTGAGGCGGCTGGTGGTGGCGGGCGAACCGGAAGAGGACGAGGACATCTGACATAGCGTCAGCTAGGCTGCCCGGTGCAACACCCCGCTTTCCCGAGGGACTTCACGAGGGGGTTCGTCACCATGGCTCACCGTCTGCGCCCGGTGGAGTTCGACTTCGTCGAGACCGCCCCCGTCCGGCTCGTGTTCGCCCGGGACGTCGCGGCCGCTCCAGAAGCGGTCTTCCACGCGCTCGCCGAGGACGTGCCCGGCTGGCCGGAGTGGTTCTCGGCGGTGTCCTCGGCCCTGCCGACCGAGGGCGGGCGCCGGGTGCGGCTCCGGGGCGGCATCCGTTTCGAGGAATCGGTGCTGGTGGCGAAGGCGCCCGAGGTGTACGCCTACCGCGTCGACGTGACCAACACCCCGGGGGCCCGTGCCTGGATCGAGGAGTGGCGGCTCGCCCCGGCCGGCACCGGAACCCGGGTCCGGATGACCTTCGCCCTGGACGGCACGGCCGCGTTCCGCCTCGTGTGCCGCCTCGCCCGCCCGGGGGTGGGCCGCGCGTTCCGGGACGCCGTCACGGCACTGGACCGGCGACTGGGCGGGTGACCCGCACCCCCTGACCTCCCCCACTTCCCGCGATCGGCACGGAGAGCGAGCGGTTCGCCGCGCCCCGGCCCGGCAGTCCACGGATGCGACCAGCGCGCGCCGCGCCCATGCTGGAGAGGGCCGTGCAATCCGGACACATGTGAGGGATTCCGTCATGACTGCCCAGCCCGCCATCGGCGACGTCGTCCTGGAGCCCGCCTCCCAGGAACTGGCCGACGCCACCTCCCAGCCGCCGTTCCTGTACGAGATCGGCGTGGAGAAGGCCCGCAAGGTCCTCGACGACCTCCAGGCTCAACCGATCGAGAAGCTCCCCGTCGACGAGGAGTGGGTCACCGTGCCCTTCGACGTCGACGGCGTGCGGGCACGCATCGTACGGCCGCCGGGCGTGGCGGAGCCGCTGCCGGTGGTGCTGTACATGCACGGGGGCGGCTGGATCCTCGGCAATGCGGACACCCACGACCGGCTGGTGCGCGAACTCGCCGTCGGAGCCCGGGCCGCCGTCGTCTTCGTCGAATACACGCGATCACCCGAGGCGCAGTACCCGGTGGCCCTGGAGCAGGGATACGCGACCGCCCAGTGGATCGTCCATCACGGCGCCCCGCGCGGGCTCGACGCCTCCCGGCTGGCGGTGGCGGGCGACTCGGTCGGCGGCAACATGACCGCGGCGCTGGCCCTGCTGGCCAAGGAGCGCCGCGACTTCTCCTTCGTCCACCAGTCGCTCTACTACCCCGTCACCGACGCCGGAATGGACACGCCCTCCTACCGGCAGTTCGCCCAGGGCTACTTCCTCACCGCCAAGGCGATGGAGTGGTTCTGGGACGCCTACCTGCCGGAACCCTCCCAGCGCTCGGCGATCACGGTCTCACCGCTGCGGGCGAGCCTGGAGCAACTGGCCGGGCTGCCGCCCGCGTACGTGGTCGTCGACGAGGCCGACGTCCTGCGCGACGAGGGCGAGGCCTACGCGGCCAGGCTCCGGGCCGCGGGCGTGCCGGTCACGACGGTCCGCTACGCCGGGATCACGCACGACTTCATGATGCTGAACCCGCTCAGCGGCACGCACGCGACGCGCGCAGCCGTGGCCCAGGCCGTCGCGGTGCTGCGCACGGCCCTCGGCACGAACGAGCCGTAGAGCGCCCGCCTCGGAGACCGGCTCAGTCCGGCCACACGCCCGTCGCCAGCAGGGACTCGATCGCCTCCGTGTACGGGGCGATGTCGAGGCCCTGCTCCTCGAGCCAGGTGTCCGAGTAGTACTTGTCGAGGTAGCGGTCCCCCGGGTCGCACAGCAGGGTGACCACACTGCCCGTGCGGCCCTCGGCCACCATCTCGGAGACGATCTTCAGCGCACTCCACAGGCCCGTGCCCGTCGAACCGCCCGCCTTGCGGCCGATGGCCCGCTCCAGGGCGCGTACGGCGGCCACGCTGGCCGCGTCGGGGACCTTCATCATCCGGTCGATGGCGCCGGGCACGAAGCTCGGCTCCATCCGCGGCCGGCCGATGCCCTCGATACGGGAGCCGCAGTCGCACGTGACGTCCGGGTCACCGGTCGTCCAGCCCTCGAAGAAACAGGAGTTGTCCGGGTCGGCGACGCAGATGCGGGTGTCGAACTGCATGTAGTGGACGTAGCGCGCGAGGGTCGCCGAGGTGCCGCCGGTACCCGCCGTGGCCACGATCCAGGCCGGCTCCGGGAACCGCTCCAACTCCAGCTGGCGGAAGATGGATTCGGCGATGTTGTTGTTGCCGCGCCAGTCGGTGGCCCGCTCGGCGTAGGTGAACTGGTCCATGTAGTGGCCGCCGGTCTCCACCGCGAGGCGGGCGGACTCCTCGTACATCTTCCGGGAGTCGTCCACGAAGTGGCACTGTCCGCCGTGGAACTCGATCAGGCGGCACTTCTCGGCGCTCGTCGTGCGCGGCATGACCGCGATGAAGGGCACGCCGATCAGCTTGGCGAAGTAGGCCTCGGAGACCGCCGTCGAGCCGCTGGACGCCTCGATCACCGGGCGGCCCGGGCGGATCCAGCCATTGCACAGACCGTAGAGGAACAGGGAGCGGGCCAGCCGGTGCTTGAGGCTGCCGGTGGGGTGCGTCGACTCGTCCTTGAGGTACAGGTCGATGCCCCACTGCTCGGGGAGCGGGAACTTGAGGAGGTGCGTGTCGGCCGAGCGCTGGTGGTCGGCCTGTACCTTGCGGACGGCTTCTTTGAGCCAGTCGCGGTAGGCGGCGTCGCTGCGGTCGACGTCGAGGGTGGCGCCGGTCCGGGTCTGTGGGGTGGTGCTCACGACGGGGCTCCTTAGGCTGGGCACCGACAGCGCTTCGCGCGGCCGACACCTCGATCATAAGCACCTTCCACACCGCTTCCCACCTGCATAAACGCATCTTTGAGCCACCCAAAGACAGGCTGGGGCACACCCATGCGCGGCACTCGGGGGCGCATTGGCGCGAGTGCTCCGACGTCCCGTCGCACGCGCCACCTGCGTACTGGTGCTCCAGGCCGCATCGGGGCAGACTGCACCGGACGGGACGATCGTCCCGAACAGGGGCGCACACCGGATCGGCAGAGCCGGTACGGCCCCGGGCGGTACGACCGGACACGGGCCGGATCCGGACCCACGCGGGCCGGGGTCCGGCGAGCGACGCACAAGGGGGCGGCGAAGGATGGCGGAGCCGGAGTTCACAGCCACGGGCGTGCGGATAGGCAAGCGGATGCGTTCGCTCACCCGGGCCGGAAAGGTCCGGATCAGCGACGGCAGGGTGGAGTTGCTCAACAGCTACGGCAGCGAGATCGACAGCGCACCCGTGCAGGCGGTGCGCGCCTCCAAGCCGTGGTTCGCACCGGAGGACCGGGCGACGGCGGACCTCAACGGCAACCGGTACCTGCTGACGCTGGGCGAGCAGGACCCCGCACCGGGCGAACCGGGGCCACCCGCGGCGCGACGGTTCATCGAGGCGGTGCGCCGGGCGGCCGGACGCGGCACCTGAGCCCGGTCCGATCTCGTCTGACCTGCGTCCGGTCGCTGCGAGTTGCGGGAGCGCACCCGCTGCGTCACGCTGGTCTCACGTCACTCTGGGTTTACCGGCGATAACGCTGCGAACCAGCCCGCCGGCCACGACAGCAGGCGGACGTTTGGACGCAAGCACCCTGCTGGATCCGTTGTTCTCCGTGTTCCTCCGGTTCCTCCGGACCTCACATCGGGGAGTCGCAGCCGTGATCAGTCATCCAAGCAGGCACTGCATGGTGGAGCTCCAAGCCCTGCCGTCGCGGATCGGCCAGGTCCGCAGAATCGTATCTGCACAGTTGCGCTACTGGCATTTGGACCCGTTGATAGACCGGGCCGCGCTCGGTGTGACCGAGTTGCTCAGCAACGTCCACCGGCATGCCCGGCCCGACAAGTCGTGCACCGTCGAGCTGGAACTCCTGGTCGACCGGCTCACGGTCTCGGTGCGCGATCACGATCCGCGCCTCCCGGTGGTGGCCGACACGACGGACGTCGCTCCCCTGGCCACCTGTGGGCGCGGCCTGGCGATGGTGGCCGCGATGAGCGAGAGCTGGGGGGCACGCCCGGACGGCGACAACGGCAAGATCGTGTGGTTCACGCTGCCCGCGCCGTCCACGGCCCAGCGGCAGCCGGCCCGCTCGCCCCGCCCCATGGCCGAGCCGCAGCCGGTACCGCGGCTCACCGAGGTGCAGCCGGCGCCGACCCCGGTCGCCGCTGCTCCGACCCCCGTGGTGGCCCACGCCTCGGCCGCGGCACCCGCTCCCGCCCGGTCGGCCGTCCCCGGCTGACCGGGCGGTGAGTCGGTCACCTGCCGCGGTGACTTCCGCCGCACTTCCGTAGGGAGGCGCCGCAGGACGTCTCACTCGGTGGCGATCGCCCGCAGTACGTCCAGGCGGGCGGCTCGGCGGGCCGGACGCAGGCCCGCGAGGGCGCCTGCCGCCAGGCCGACCAGAACGACCACGGCGAGCCGGGCGGGCGGCAGGGCGAAGGCGAACGCGGTGTCGCTCGCGCCGTCGGAGGCCTTGACCAGGACCCAGCCCAGGAAGCTGCCGAGGGCGAGTCCACCGGCCGTGCCGAAGGCGGCGACCAGGACCGACTCCCAGCGGACCATGGCCCGCAGCTGGGCCCGGGTCTGGCCGACGGCCCGCAGCAGGCCCAGTTCCCGGGTGCGTTCGTGCAGCGCGAGGGTCAGCGTGTTGGCGATGCCCAGCAGCGCGATGACCACCGCGAGGGCGAGCAGGGCGTAGACGAGCGTGAGCATCATGTCGATGCCGCCGGCGGAGGACTGGGCGTACTCCTCCCGGGTCTGCACCTCGGGGCTGCCGTACCGGGCGGCCACCTTCCGCACGGCCGCCTTGCCCGCGTCGGCGCTCACGCCGTGCCGGAAGGTGACGGCGATCAGCGTGTCGGCGTCCTGGGTGCGGTGCGGTGCCCAGGCGGCGCGGGTCATGACGTAGTCGCCGGCGAGTTCGGACTGACCGTAGAGGGCGCGGACGGTGAAGTTCTGCGTCCTGCCGTCGGTGAAGGTGAGCCGAGCCGTGTCACCGGTGTGCAGGCCTTGGCGGTCGGCCTCCGCACGAGTCAGCGCGATGCCGTCGGTGCCGAGGTCGCGCAGGGATCCGGTGATCGCGCCGAGGTCGAAGGTGCGGGCGAGCGCGGCCGGATCGGTCACGGTCAACGCCCGCCCCTTGCCGTCCACTTCGGCGACCCCGCAGCCGAGTCCCACGGCGGTGTCCACCTCGGGCAGCCGCTGCAGGGCCGGGGCGAGCCGGGGGCTGAGCCCGCTGCCGCCCGCGCCGAACGAGGGCGTGCTGACGGCGACGTCACCCGCGAAGGACCGGGACACCGTCCGGTCCATGGTGGCCTTCAGCGAGGCGCCGAACACGGTGAACAGGGACACGACGGCCACGCCGATCATCAGGGCGCTCGCGGTGGCGGCGGTCCGCTTCGGGGTGCGCAGGGCGTTGCGCCGGGCGAGGGCTCCGGTGACACCGCGGACCCGGTCCAGGGGTGCGCCGAGGAGTCGTACGGCCGTGGCGGCGGCGAGGGGGCCCAGCACCACGAAGGAGACCAGGGCCAGCAGCGCGCCGAGTCCGGCCAGCCACACGGACGGTGAGACGAGGACACCGGTGAGGGACGCCGCGAGAGCCGCGGCGCCGAGGACCGCTCCGGCGACCGCGCGGAAGCGGGAAGCGCCGGAGGAGTCGACGGCGGTCTCGCGCAGCGCGGCCAGCGGGGCGGTGCGGCCGGCGCGCAGGGCGGGCAGCAGCGCCGAGCCCAGGCAGACCACGATGCCGACGGCGAGCGGCAGGACCATCGACAACGTCTTGATCACCAGGTCGCCGTCGGGGAAGGGGAATCCGATCGCCGGGAACAGCGCCTGGAGCCCGGCGGCGATGCCGATCCCGCCCGCGAGCCCGGCGACGGAGGCCGTGACGGCGACGACGCAGGCCTCCGCGAGCGCCGCGGCGGACACCTGGCGGCGGGAGGCGCCGAGGGCGCGCAACAGGGCGTTCTCACGGGTGCGTTGGGCGACCACGATCGCGAAGGTGTTGTGGATGGAGAAGGTGGCGACGAGCAGGGCGACGCCGGAGAAGACGAGCAGGAAGGTCGTGAAGATCGTCAGGAACTGGCTGGAGATCATGTCGTTGTTCTCCTGCGCCGAGTCCTGGCCGGTGATGGCCTCGACTCCCTTGGGCAGTACGGGAGTCAGCCGCCGCACCAGTTCTCGCTGGCTCACTCCGGGGCCGGCCCGCACCTGGATGCTCGCCGCCCGGCCGGCCCGCGCGGTGAGGTACTTCTCGGCGTCGGCCTGGGTCATGCCGGTGAAGGTCACCTGGGCCATGCCGTCCTGGCCGCCGAACGTCGCGAGGCCGACAATGGTCACCCTGACCGGGTCCGGGGTGCGCAGGGTGGTGGTGTCACCGAGCTTCAGGCCGCCCTTCTTCGCGGCTCCCCGGTTGACCACGACCTCGCCCGAGCGCGCGGGGAGGCGGCCCTCGGCGAGCTGGTACGGGTTGAGTTCCGGGTCGGTGATCCAGTTGCCGGCGAGGGTCGGCGGGCCCTGGCCGCCGACGGGTTTGCCGTCGGCGCCGACGAGTTGACCGGCGCCCTGGATGTTCGGTGCGGCGGCCGCCACCCCGGGGACCCGCTGGACGGTCCTGACCAGCGAGATGTCGACGGGCCGGCGTACGCCCTGGGCCTCGCCGGGTGTGGTGATGGCGTCGGCGCCGCGTACGACGGCGTCCGTACCGCTGGTGGCCTCGCCGAACATGGAGCCGAAGCTGCCACGCAGCGTGTCGCCCATGACCAGGGTGCCGGCCAGGAAGGCGACGCCGAGGAACACCGCGAGGAACGTGCCGGCGAAGCGCCGCCGGTGCGCGCGCAGCGAGGTGAGACTCAGCCGGAGCGAGGCGTTCATGACCGCACCTCGAAGGCCTTCATCCGGTCCAGGACCTTGTCGGCGGTCGGGGACGCCATCCGGTCGACCAGCCGGCCGTCGGCGAGGAAGAGGACCTCGTCGGCGTGGGCGGCGGCGACCGGGTCGTGGGTGACCATGACGACCGTGCGGTCCATGTGCCGTACCGCGCGGCCCAGCAGGGCGAGGACCTCGCCGCCCGAGCGGGAGTCGAGGTTGCCGGTCGGCTCGTCGGCGAAGACGATGTCGGGGCGGCCCGCGAACGCCCGTGCCACGGCGACGCGTTGCTGCTGTCCGCCGGACAGCTCGGAGGGCCGGTGGTGCAGCCGGTCGCGCAGCCCGACGACGCCCACGAGCGCGTCGATCCACTCCCGGTCGCCCCGCTTCCCGGCGAGGTCCAGGGGCAGGGTGATGTTCTCCGCGACGGTCAGCGTCGGCACCAGGTTGAACGCCTGGAAGACGAAGCCGACCCGGTCGCGGCGCAGCAGGGTCAGCCGGCGGTCGTCCAGCGCGCCCAGCTCGATGTCGCCGATGTGGGCGGTGCCCGAGGTGAGCGTGTCGAGGCCGGCCGCGCAGTGCATCAGGGTGGACTTGCCGGAGCCCGAGGGGCCCATGATCGCGGTGAAGCGGCCGGCGGGGAATTCGACGTCCACGCCGTCCAGGGCGCGTACGGCGGTGTCACCACCGCCGTACACCTTCACCGCGCCCACGACGCGGGCCGCCGTACGCAGGGCGGTCGTGGTCATGCTGCACCGCCCTTGCCGATGCGGCCGAACTGCTCCTCCAGGACGGAGAGCCGGCGCCAGTACTCGTCCTCGTCGATCTCGCCGGAGGCGAAGCGGCGGCCCAGGACCGCGAGCGGCGAGTCGCCCGCCGGGCGTGCACCGTCCATGGGCCGCCAGGGGCCGCCGCGGCCGCGCCAGACGGTGCGGCGCAGGAAGGTGACGGCGCCGATCACGACGACCGCCCAGATCAGCGGGAAGAACAGGATCCACGGGCCGGGTCCGCCGTCCCAGTTCGCCAGGGTCTGCATGTCGGTTCAACTCCCTTGTCGGCAGGGTCTCGGGGTGATGCCACGAGACTCCCTCCGGCAGGGGGTCCGGGTCGTCGTGCGGCCGGCGGCAGTGCGCGTACCTCCGCGGGAGTACGGCGGTGGGACGCGGCTGCTCCTTGAGGACTCGCGAATTGTAACTACTAGTATGTACAGTTGTTTCATGAGCACCTCGGAACGACTGATCGAGTCCACCCGCGAGCTGCTGTGGGAGCGCGGCTACGTGGGCACGAGTCCCAAGGCGATCCTGGAGCGCGCCGGGGCCGGCCAGGGCAGCATGTACCACCACTTCAAGGGCAAGCCGGACCTGGCGCTGGCGGCGATCCGGCGGTCCGCCGAGGAGCTGCGGGCCACCGCCGAGGGCGTACTCGACGGGCCGGGCACGCCGTACGAGCGCATCGAGGCGTACCTGCTGCGCGAGCGTGACGTGCTGCGCGGCTGTCCGATCGGCCGGCTGACCATGGATCCGGACGTGATCGCGAGTGACGAGCTGCGTGCGCCGGTGGACGAGACGATCGCGTGGATCCGGGGGCGGATCGCCGGGATCGTCGAAGAGGGCAAGCGGCAGGGGCAGTTCGCACCCGGCCTGGACGGCGAGGAGATCGGCGCGGCCGTCCTCGCGACCGTGCAGGGCGGCTACGTACTCGCCCGCGCCTCCGGCTCCCCCGCCGCGTTCGATGCCGGCGTCCGCGGCCTGCTCTCCCTGCTCGCACCCCGAACTCACTGACTGGAGAGGCGATTTCCGTGCACATCACCAGACGGCGTCCCGAGAGCCTGCGGGGTCCGGCGGAGAACTTCACCGGCTCGGTGTGGCTGGACGAGATAGCCGCCCCCGCCGCCCCGTCCCGGCTGCGCATGTTCAACGTCCACTTCGCGCCCGGCGCGCACACCGCCTGGCACCGGCATCCGCACGGTCAGGTGCTGCACGTCCTGGAGGGCGAGGGGCTCGTGCAGCGCAGGGGCGGTGCGGTGGAGGAGATCCGGGCGGGCGACACGGTGTGGATCGAGCCGGGCGAGTGGCACTGGCACGGTGCCGCGCCGCGCACCTTCATGAGCCACCTCGCGGTCGTGGAGGCCGCGGTGGACGGCACGACGACCGAGTGGCACGAGCACGTGAACGACTACCCCGCCTGAGACGGACGACCGACTCCCCCGCCCGAGAAGGGAACCGCGACATGCACGCCATGCAGTACGAGTTCACCCTGCCCGCGGACTACGACATGGGCATCATCCGCTCCCGCGTGGCCCGGGTCGCGCATCGTCTGGACGACTGGGACGGCCTCGGCATCAAGACGTACGTGCTGCGCGAGCGCGGGGTGCACGGCTCGCCGGTGAACCAGTACGGGCCGTTCTATCTCTGGAACACGGTGGAGGGCATGAACCGCTTCCTCTGGGCCGGCGCCTTCCAGGGACCGGTGGACGACTTCGGGCGGCCGCGGATACGGCAGTGGACGGGCCTGGCCTTCGAGGAGGGCTCGGCCGCCGGCTCCCCCGCCGCGTTCGCCGTGCGGCGACGCCAACCGGTGCCGGACGGTGTCGAGTTGGCCGCGTTCATGGCCGACGCGACGAACGAGACCGGGCGGCTGGCCGCGGCGGACGGGGCGGTGCTGGCGGCGGCAGCCGTGGACACGCGCGCGTGGGAGGTGGTCCACTTCTCGCTCTGGGCGCATGACGCACCCGAGGCCGAGGGCGACGTGTTCGAGGTGCTGCACCTGTCGGCGCCCGGGCGGGGTGACCTGCCGCGCGGTCGGCAGTGGTGAGCACGGTCCGTACGGTCCTCGGTGACATCCGCCCCGAGGAGCTGGGCGTGTGCGACGCGCACGACCATCTCTTCCTGCGCAGCCCGCAGTTGCCGGGTCAGGAGCTCGACGACCTCTCCGCCGCGCGGGCCGAGCTGACGGCGTTCCGGGCGGCGGGCGGAGACGCGGTCGTGCAGTGGACGCCGTACGGCATGGGCCGGCGGACGGCGGACCTGCCGGGGCTGTCCCGGACCACGGGTGTGCACCTGCTCTGCGCGACGGGACTGCACCAGGCGGCGCACTACGCCCCGGAGTCGCTCGACAGGCTGAAGGGAGGACTGGCCGAGCTGTTCGTCGCCGAGTTGACGGAGGGCATCGGCGGTTCGGGGGTCCGGGCCGGGCTGATCAAGGTGGCGGGCGGCTTCCACGGCCTCGACGCGCACGCCCGCCGGACGATGACCGCGGCGGCCGAGGCCCATCACGCCACCGGTGCGCCGATCGCCGTCCACCTGGAGCTGGGCACCGGCGCGCTGGACGTGCTCGACCTGCTGTGCGGCGAGTCGGGCGTACCCGGGCACCGGGTGATCCTCGGGCACCTCAACCGCTTTCCCGACCCGGTGGTGCAGCGGCATGCCGCCGAGTCGGGCTGCTGGCTGGCCTTCGACGGGCCCTCCCGCGCCCACCACGCCACCGACTGGCGGATGCCCGAGGCGGCTCGTGCCCTCGCTGAGGCCGGATACGGGGACCGGCTGCTGCTCGGCGGTGACACGGTGGTCGCCGGGGCCCGGTCGGTGGACGGCGGGCCCGGGATGCCGTATCTGCTGCGCCGGGTGCGGCCGCGGTTGAGGGAGGCGCTGGGCGCGGAGCTGGTGCACCGCATCCTCACCGAGCACCCGGGGCGGGCGTTCGCGGTCGACTGGAAGTGACCGGGCGTGGCCCGATCATGTCGATCCCTGTCCCTCGGGTCGGTTCCGGCGCCGACGGCAGTCCGGAGGATGGGAGTCGGCACACCGCCGCCCCGCTGTCCGAGGAGATGAGACCGCCATGCCCCTGGAGATGCGAGACCACTGCGAGCGCTGCGAGACCACCGAGCTGCCCGCGGACGGCCCTGCCCGAATCTGCTCCTACGAGTGCACGTTCTGCGTGGCGTGCGGCGAGGCGATGGGGCAGGTCTGTCCCAACTGCGGCGGGGAATTGGTGGCGAGGCCCCGGCGGGTGACCGTCGCCCGGCGGCTCTGAGCCGCGCGTCTCACACCAGTTCGGGTTGCGGTTCCGGTCGCGGCGCCGGCGCGGCCTTCGGTACCCACAGTCTGGTGGTCCGTATGTAGCCGTGGACCACGGAGAGCATCGCCAGAATGAGAAGCGGTCCGAACACCCACGGATGGTCGGCCATCTCCGTCGGCAGATAGCGATACGACACCAGGAGCGCGACGAAGACCGTCGCGCCGTGCGCGACCAGCTGGATTCCCGACCGGTCCCAGCCATGGTCGTGCGCGCGCAGAGCGCCCTCGATCGTGAGCGTGAAGACCACGCCGGCGATGAGGTCCGCGCCGTAGTGGTAGCCGAAGCCCAACGTCGCACTGAGCGTGGCAATCAGCCAGAAGGCGCCGGCGAAGCGCAGAATGCGCGGGCCCTTGCGGGAATGAATGAAGATCGCGGTGGCCCATGCCGTGTGCAGGCTGGGCATGCAATTGCGGGGGGTGAGCTGGTCGAACGACATCGGGTGCGGCGCGTTGACCGGTGGCGTGTCCGGCCACAGGTCGGCCACCGCCCAGTGCAAGCCGCCCGTGCCGAAGGCGCCGGGACCGTAGGCGAAGACCGGCCCGACCACCGGGAAGATCATGTAGATGGCCGGCCCGAGCAGGCCGATCGCCAAAAAGGTGCGCACCAGATGGTGGGTCGGGAAGCGGCGCTCGACCGCCACATGACGCAGCTGGTACAGCGTGACGACGACCGCGGCCACCGCGAGCTGGATGTAGACGAAGTCGAGAACATGGGCGCCGATCGGGCCGGTGGCCCTGACGATCCGGCCCGCCAGCCACGACGGGTCGCCCAGCGCGTGGTCGGCCGTTGCCACGTACTGGTCGAGCACCGTCGGGCGGGTCTTCGACGTGATGAGCAGCCAGGTGTCGCCTGTCTTGCGGCCGGCCACCAGCAGCAGGGCCAGCCCGACGCCCTTCAGCAACAGGGCACGTTCCCGGCCGGTGCGGCGTGTGACGGCGATGACCGCACAGCCCAGGATCACCCACAACGCGCCGTTGCCGAAGGGGTGGCCGTCGGTCGCCTCGTCGCCGACCGCCCACCGCACCAGAAAGAAGCCGACGTCGATGCCGATCGCGGCACCGGCCGCGATGAACCTCTCCCGCCGGGTGAGCACCACCATCATCAACGCCATGCTGGCGTACAACAGCGGCCCCGACTTGGGGCGGAACACCACCTCTTGCACCTGGCTGGTGAGCGGCCCCGGCAGGCCGTAGTGACGTGCGGCGATCTCCAGCGTGATGAGGAATCCGAGGACTGCCACACCCGCCGCGGCCCACAGCATCGCCCGTGGTCGACGCCACGCGGCGGACTCAATTCTGCAGTTTTGTCTAGATATCAATTGCTCGGCCGTTTTGTGAGGTTTAGTTAAACAGGCGACAAGGGCACTCACCGTGAGTTCGAACATGTTATCGGCGCGGGTGAGTTTCACCGGTCCCGGGTCACGGCACATCCCGTACGATGCGCTGTCGTGGCAATACAGAATCCCTGGGGAGCACCGTACGGCAGCCCGCAGCCGCCGCCGAACATCCCGGCAAAGGACTTGCGCCCGCGGCGCATCTGGTACCTGGTGGCTGCACTGCTCGGGCTGGTACTGGCCGGTGTCGGCGTCGCCTTCATCGTGGTGACGGTGAAGAACACGGTGGACTCGGTCAACACCGCCCGGAGCTTCTCCAGCGGAGACTCCCAGCCGTTCGACTTCGTCCAGGGGAAGACCGAGGCGATCTACGTCTCGCAGTCCGGGAAGGGTCAGGTCGACTGCCGGATCCCGGGCATGGAGTCCGGGTCGATGTCCCAGCCGGACAGCACCTTCCACATCACCATCGGGTCCCGCACCTGGGAGCGCATTTTCGAGGTGAACCCCGCGAGCAGCGGCAAGTACACCGTCATGTGCACCTCAGAGCTGCCGGCCGAGTTCGCATTGGGAGACAAGCCCCGGGTGGGCGCGACCATCGGCGGTATCGCCGCGGGGGTCGTCTGCTTCCTCGCCGCGTTCGCCACATCCGTGACCATCGTCGTCGTCACCGCCGTCCGCCGCAGCCGCCACCGTCGACGACTCACCACCATGTGGGCACCTCCGCCGCAGTGGGGCGCACCGCCCTACGGCCCCAACCCGGGGCCGCCGCCCACTGTTTGAGCAGGGTGGGATCGGGCCGCCGTTGCGGCCCTCCCGCCTAGGCGCTCCCGACCAGCGCCCCCAGCGGATCGTCCAGCACCGGCTGCCAGGCCAACTCCGCCGCGCCGACCAGGCTGTTGTGGTTCAGGGTGCAGGGCAGGATGGGGACGCCGCCGCTCTGGCCCCACAGGCTGCGGTCGGCGACGACCGCGCGCAGGCGTTCGGGGTCGGCGTCGAGCAGGGTGCGGTGCAGGCCGCCGAGGATGATGCGGTCGGGGTTGAGGATGTTGACCAGACCGGCGAGGCCCAGGCCCAGGCGGTCGATCAGGGCCTCGGCCGCGGTGCGGACGGTCGGGTCGGCGTACTGGGTGCGGAGCAGGTCGTTGGCCTGCTGGAGCAGGGAGACCTCGGGGCCCGGATCGCGGCCCGCCTCCAGGAGGAGGGCCAGCGGGTCCGCCTCGACGTCCAGGCAGCCCCGGCCGCCGCAGTGGCAGGGCCGGCCCTCCGGGTTGACCGTGAGGTGACCGACCTCCAGGGCCAGGCCCGAACTGCCCGTGTGGAGGCGGCCGTCGAGGACCAGGGCCCCGCCGACGCCCCGGTGCCCGGTGGCCACGCACAGCAGATCCCGCGCGCCCCGGCCCGCGCCGTGCCGGTGTTCGGCGAGCGCGGCGAGGTTGACGTCGTTGCCCGCGAAGGCGGGGCCGGTGATGCCCGCGGCGCGAACGCACTCGTCGAAGATCCGGCGGACCGGTGCGCCCACCGGCCAGGCCAGGTGGAGGGGATTGAGGGCCAGGCCGTCGGGTTCGGCGACGGCGGAGGGGACGGCGAGTCCGGCGCCGACGCAGCGGCGGCCCGTCGTACGGAGGAGTTCCGCGCCGGCCTCCACCACGGAGCCCAGTACCTTCGCCGGGTCGGCGTCGACGGTCTCGCAGCCCGGCGCGGTCGCCACGATCCGTCCGCCGATGCCGACCAGCGCGGCCCGGAACCCGTCGGCGTGGACCTGCGCGGCCAGCGCGACCGGGCCGTCCTCGGCGACCTCCAGCCGGTGCGAGGGGCGCCCCTGGCCACCGGCTGCCGCGCCCGGCCGGGCGTCGACCCGGATCAGCCCGAGCGCCTCCAGCTCCGCGGCCACCGCTCCGGCCGTCGCCCGGGTGACCCCGAGTTCGGCGGTGAGCACGGCCCGGGTCGGCGCCCGCCCCGTGTGCACGAGCTCCAGCGCGGGTCCGAGCGCTCCGCGCCCCCGGTCCAGCCGCACCCTCGAGGTGGTCCCTTCCCCCGCCTGCCGGGGGTCCGCCTTGCCGCTCATGAGGGTGAGTCTCCCATGATCCGCAGCTGTCGGGGCCGGTGCCGCGATCTACAGTCCGCTCACCCGCAGCGTGACGTTCAGCCGCCCGGCGAGACCCAGTTCCGGGGGCGCCGTACCGGGGTGCACGCGGGGCACGCCGTGGTGGGCGAGCCGGGCGGGCCCACCGAAGACGAACAGGTCGCCGCTGCGCAGGTCCACGTCGCTGTACGGCTTCGTACGGGTCTCGTTGTTGCCGAAGCGGAAGACGCAGGTGTCACCGAGGCTCAGCGACACCACCGGCGCGTCCGACCTCTCGTCGGCGTCGCGGTGCATGCCCATGCGGGCGGTGCCGTCGTAGAAGTTGATCAGCGCGATGTCGTACGGCTCGGCCGGGACCGCCTGCGGGCCGAGCGCGTCGGCGACCGCCCGGCGGCCCAGCTCGTCCAGCCAGGCCGGGAAGGGCTTCACGGGGGCACCGTCGCCGTCGACGACCGTGCGGGCGTAGGCGTACGGGTACCAGTGCCAGCCCAGGCAGACCTGCCGGGCGGTCATCGTGCCGCCGCCGGGCGTGCGGACCGTGCGCAGCCCGGCAGGGGGGCGCGCCCACTCGCGGCAGGCGGCCAGGAGCGCGCGTTGCCGCTCGGCGTCGAGCCAGTGCGGGACGTGCACGGCGCCCGGTGCGACCTCGGCCCGCTCCCGCGGAAACAGTTCCACGTCCATGCGCTCCATCCTGCCCGAGCCCCGTCCGACCGGCCCTGAGCTGCGGCTCGGCTAGCCTGGGGGGCGATGAACGACCGTATGACGACTCCGTGGGGCGAGTTCGAGCTGTCCCGCTTCCCCGAGGATCCCCGCGACCGGCTGCGTGCCTGGGACGCCTCCGACGCGTACCTGCTGCGGCACCTGGCCGAGGAGGCGGTGCCGCTCACGGGCACGGTCGTGGTGGTCGGCGACCGCTGGGGCGCACTGGTGACGGCGCTCGCGCGGCACCGGCCGACGCAGATCACCGACTCCTACCTGAGTCAGGAGGCGACCCGGGCGAACCTGGCGCGGGCCGGTGTCGAGCCCGGTGCCGTGGGCCTGCTCACCACCCAGGACCCGCCGCCGGAGCGGGTCGACGTGCTGCTGGTGCGCGTACCGAAGAGCCTGGCGCTGCTGGAGGACCAGCTGCTGCGGCTCGCTCCCGCGGTGCACGCGGAGACGGTGGTCGTCGGCACCGGGATGGTGAAGGAGATCCACACCTCCACGCTGGAGCTGTTCGAGCGGATCCTCGGGCCGACCCGGACCTCTCTCGCGCAGCAGAAGGCCCGGCTGATCTTCTGCACCCCGGACCCGTCCCTCGAGCGGCCCGCGAACCCGTGGCCGTACAGCTACGCGCTCCCGGACGGCGTCGGCGCGGTCTCCGGGCGGACGGTCGTCAACCACGCGGGCGTCTTCTGTGCCGACCGGCTCGACATCGGCACCCGGTTCTTCCTGGAGCATCTGCCGGCCGGGACGGGCGGTGGGCGCGTGGTGGACCTCGGCTGCGGCAACGGCGTGGTCGGTACGGCGGTGGCGGTGGCCGATCCGCAGGCCGAAGTGCTGTTCGTGGACGAGTCGTTCCAGGCCGTGGCCTCGGCGGAGGCGACGTACAAGGCCAACGGGGTGCCCGGGCACGCCGAGTTCCGGGTCGGGGACGGGCTGGCCGGGGTGGCGCCCGGCAGTGTGGACCTCGTCCTGAACAACCCGCCGTTCCACTCCCACCAGGCGACGACGGACGCGACGGCGTGGCGGATGTTCACCGGGGCGAAGCGTGCGCTGCGCCCCGGCGGTGAGCTGTGGGTGATCGGCAACCGGCACCTGGGGTACCACGTCAAGCTGAAGCGGCTGTTCGGGAACAGCCAACTGGTGGCGAGCGACCCGAAGTTCGTCGTACTGAAGGCCGTCAAGCGGGGCTAGCGCCGGACTCTCGGACGAGGACGCCGATGATCCGGGCGACCTCCCGGGCCATCGCCTCCCTGCCCACGCTGAGGTACTTGCGTGTGTCGACGGCCTCCGGGTGAGCGGCGAGGAAGGCCCGGATGGCGCTGGTCATGGCCGCGTTGAGGGCGGTGCCGACGTTGACCTTGGCGATGCCGCCCGCGACGGCGGCGACCAGGCCCTCGTCCGGCACGCCGGAGGACCCGTGCAGGACCAGCGGGACGGTCAGCGCGGCGGACAGCCGTTCGAGGAGGCCGTGGTCGAGGGCGGCGGTGCGGGTGGTCATGGCGTGCACGCTGCCGACAGCCACGGCGAGGGCGTCGACCTCGGTGCCGGCGACGAAGTCACGGGCCTGGTCGGGGTCGGTACGGGCGCCGGGCGCGTGGGCGTCCAGCGGGGGCCGGCCGGCCTTGCCGCCGATCTGCCCCAACTCGGCCTCGATCCACAGCCCTTGGGTGTGCGCCCAGTCGGCGGCGGCCCGGGTGGCGGCGAGGTTCTCGGCGTAGGGCAGGCGGGCGGCGTCGTACATCACCGAGCTGAACCCGGCGTCGGGCGCCTGGCGCAGCAGGTCGTCGCTCTGCACATGGTCGAGGTGCAGTGCGACGGGTACGTCGGCGCGTTCGGCGGCGGCGACGGCGGCGCGGGCGAGTGGCAGTAGCCGTCCGTAGCGGAACTTGACGGCGTTCTCGCTGACTTGGAGGACCACGGGTGCGCCGGCTGACTCGGCGCCCGCGATGACGGCCTCGACGTGTTCCAGCGTGATGATGTTGAAGGCGGCGACGGCGGACCGGGCTTCGGCGGCACGGCTGACCAGCTCGCCGGTGGTCGCGAGGGGCACGGCTTGACTCCCTTCCGGGGCGCGGGTCAGTCGGCGAGGATCACCGAGCGGGTGAGGTGGCGCGGCCGGTCGGGGTCGAGGCCGCGGTGGGCGGCGACGGCCACCGCGAGGCGCTGGACGCGGACGAGTTCGGCGAGCGGGTCGAGCGACCCCTCGACCCAGAGGGCTCCCGTGCTGCGCACCTGTTCGGCGAGTCCGGCGGGTGCTTCGTCGAGCATCCAGGTCGCGGTGCCCTCGGTGGTGACGCTGATCGGGCCGTGCCGGTACTCCATCGCCGGGTAGGCCTCGGTCCAGGACAGTGAGGCCTCCCGCATCTTCAGGCCCGCCTCGTTCGCGAGCCCGACGGTCCAGCCGCGGCCCAGGAAGGTGAACTGGGTGCAGTCCACCAGCTCTTCGGGCAAGGGAGAGACGAGGGCGGTGCGGGCATCGGCGACGACGGCGTCGGTGTGCAGGCCGAGGTGGGCGCGCAGGAGGGTGAGGGCGGTGGTGGCGAACCGGGTCTGGACGACGGAGCGTTCGTCGGCGAAGTCCAGCACGACGAGGTCGTCGGCGGCCGTCGTCACGGGGGTGGCGGGGTCGGCGGTGAGGGCCGTCGTCCGCGTGCGGCCCCTCAACTGCCCGAGCAGATCCAGCACTTCGGTGGTGGTGCCGGAGCGGGTGAGGGCGACGACCCGGTCGTACGACCGGCCGCGCGGGAACTCGGAGGCGGCGAACGCGTCCGTCTCCCCCTGCCCCGCGGCCTCCCGCAGGGCGGCCACCGCCTGCGCCATGAAGTACGACGTCCCGCACCCGACGATCGCGACCCGCTCCCCCGCACCCGGCAACGCTCCGGCGTGCCGCCCGGCCTCCTCGGCCGCCCGTATCCAGCACTCGGGCTGGCTGTTCAGCTCGTCCTCGACATGGCTCATGCCACACCCTCCCCTTGCTGATTGTTCCTGCAAGATATAGCGAGTTTTCGAGCACAATCAAGCATTCGAGCGCAGGCGGGGGTGCGCTAGGGTCGCCGGAGAGACGGAGAACGGAGGCTGCGGATGTCCCGGGACGCCCGCTGGAAGGCGCTGCTGGAACTGCTCGTCGAGCGCGGCCGGCTGGAGGTCGAGGAGGCCGCGGCCGAACTGGAGGTGTCGGCGGCGACGATCCGCCGGGACTTCGACCAGCTCGCCGAGCAGCAGATGCTGGTGCGCACCCGGGGCGGGGCGGTGGTCCACGGGGTGTCGTACGAGCTGCCCCTGCGCTACAAGACGGCCCGCCGCGCCTCCGAGAAGCAGCGGATCGCCAAAGCGGTGGCGGATCTCGTGGCGCCGGGCGAGGCGGTGGGGCTGACCGGCGGCACGACCACCACGGAGGTGGCCCGCGCGCTGGCCGTGCGCGGCGACCTCGGCACCGGCTCGCCTGCGCTGACCGTCGTCACGAACGCCCTCAACATCGCCAACGAGCTCGCGGTACGACCACAGTTCAAGATCGTGGTGACCGGCGGGGTCGCGCGGCCGCAGTCGTACGAACTCATCGGTCCGCTCGCGGACGGCGTGCTCGGCCAGATCACGCTGGACGTCGCCGTCCTCGGCGTGGTCGCGTTCGACGTCACGCACGGCGCGGCGGCACATGACGAGGCGGAGGCGGCGATCAACCGGCTGCTGTGCGAGCGCGCCGAGCGGGTGATCGTGGCCGCGGACTCCAGCAAGCTCGGCCAGCGGGCGTTCGCCCGTATCTGCGCGGCGGAGCTGGTGGACACGCTCGTCACCGACGCGGCGGTGGGGCAGGACACCGTGCGCCGTTTCGAGGAGGCGGGCATCCGCGTCCTCGCGGTGTGAGTCAGAAGCCGCTGCGGTCGGCGCTCACGAACCCCGCGCCACGCTGGTCGTTGCAGCCGGCCACCGCCCGGTCGACCGGGTCGGGCCAGGCCTGCTGGGCCTGGAGCGCCATGCTCACGAGGGTCAGCAGCAGGTCGACGTCGCTCGCGGCGTCGAGCCTGAGGGTGACCCATTGCGAGCCCGGCACGATCCGGATGGCGCCCGTGTGTTTCAGGTCCCGGGCGAACCGCCGGATGGCCCGGGCGGTCAGCCGTAGATCGACATCACGGTCGGAGTGGAAGTGGGCGATCTCGCCCTGGGCCGAACACACGGCCTGTCCCAGGCCGCAGCTCGGGACGGCCGGTCTCAGGTCCGGCCAGGTCGCCAGTTGCGCGAGCGCGCGCGAGGCCAACGTCATGGGCCCATCATGGCCTGCTCACCCGCCCGCAACCAGCTCGTGAGCAAGCATTAACCGACCTGTTTCCATGACCGTTTCGGACATCCCCGGATGTGCCCGCATCGCGAACAGGGCCTGCCGGACCCCTGGTTGACCCCGCCGGACCGAACGGCGAGCCGGAATTCATCCCTGGTCAGAGGCGCTTATGGGGCATACTTCGCCTATCGAATTCGGTATGACAAACAACCTCACGTGTGACCAACCCGTGCGCCTGTTCTCATTCTTCGGAGCCCCGGCGGGTGATGGCCAGCCACTCCGGTGCCTGTTCGGGGGCGCTGTAGTTGTCGTGCCAGTTCCACCATTCGTACGGCGGGGTCCGGGGGTAGCCCTCGGGCGAGTCCTCCCAGGTCTCCTGCCGTCCGAGCGCGGTCATGTCGAGATAGCTCCAGGTGCTCCCCAGCGCCTCGTCACCGCGGGAGTTGATGAAATAGGTGCGGAACACATTGTCGCCGGCGTGGATGAACGCGTTCGTGCCGTGCCACTCGTCCACACCGAAGTCGGCGTCGAAGTCGTCGGTCAGCGAGTACCAGGGAATCGTCCAGCCCATCCGCGCCTTGACCCGCTCGATGTCCGGCTGCGACGCGCGCGAGACGAAGACGAGAGTGGTGTCGCGGGCGTTCAGATGAGCCAGGTTGCCCACGTGGTCGGCCACCATGGAGCAGCCGCGGCAGGCATGGTCCGGCCAGCCGAACACGCCGGGCTCGAAGAAGGCACGGTAGACGATCAGCTGACGACGGCCGGCGAACAGGTCGAGCAGACCCGCCGTACCGTCGGGTCCGTCGAACTCGTACTTCTTCTCCACGGCCACCCACGGCATCCGCCGACGCTTGGCGGCCAGTGCGTCACGGGCACGGGTCAGCTGCTTCTCCTCCACCAGCAACTGCCGGCGCGCAGCCTCCCACTCTTCCGGCGAGACGATCGGAGGTGTCTTCATGGTGGCGTTCACCTTCCAGGGGTGACCCGGGCGCCGCTGCAGGCCCCGTCTCTCCAGGGTCGAACGCCACCGACGCGTTCGCATCTTCGGCAAGGTGAGGGCTTTTCGTCTCGCGGCCGGGCCTGTCCGTCCACAGCGGGCGAGGAAGGCAAGGAGGAACACCCACTCCTTGCCACTCTCAACGTATAGCGCACCGGGGGGCTTGCGGCAAGGCCCCGGTGGTGGCGCAGAATCGCTGGCCGAGGCCACAACCTGCGGAAACGGGAGATTCACAAAGTATGCATGCTTTTGCCGAGGTCGGAGCTGGTGCCGAGGTCGGAGCTGGTGCCATGAACCCCCTGCCCACCAGCGCTTTCGACCTTCCCGACCGGCTCGCCCCCAAGGCCGACCCGACGCTGATCGCCGGCGACGAGCAGCACTTCGCGGCCATCGCGGAGAGTCTCGAGCAGGCGATCGCCGAACTGTCCGGCCAACTGGACGACTTGCGCAAGGCGCCCGGCGGCAACGGCCGGCAGGCGCTGGACCGGGACCTGGAGATCCACCGGCTGACCGCGCGCCTGCGCACCCTGCGCCGCTTCGGCCTGGACCTGTGCCTCGGCCACATCGTCGGCACGGACGACCCCGCGCCCCTGTACATCGGACGACTCGGGCTCACCGACAGCGCGGGCCGCCGGCTGCTGCTCGACTGGCGCTCCCCCGCGGCCGAGCCGTTCTTCGCGGCGACCCACGCCGACCCGATGGGCCTGGCGAGCCGCCGCAGGTATCGGTGGACGGGCGGCCGGGTCAGCGACTACTGGGACGAGGTGTTCGCCGCCGACGGGCTGGAAGGGCACGCCGCGCTCGACGACCAGTCCGCCTTCATCGCCGGCCTGGGCAGCACCCGGTCGGCCCGGATGCGGGACGTGCTCGCCACCATCCAGGCCGACCAGGACGCGATCATCCGGGCGGGCTCCCGCGGCGCCCTCGTCGTCGACGGCGGTCCGGGTACGGGCAAGACCGTGGTCGCTCTGCACCGCACCGCGCACCTCCTCTACTCCGACCCCCGCCTCGGTCACCGTCGGGGCGGCGTGCTGTTCGTCGGTCCGCACCAGCCGTACCTGAACTACGTGGCCGACGTCCTCCCCAGCCTCGGCGAGGAGGGCGTGCAGATCTGCACCCTGCGGGACCTGGTCACCGAGGGAGCCGGAGCAGCGGTCGAGACCGACCCGGACGTGGCGCGGCTGAAGTCGTCCGCGGACCTGGTGAAGGCCGTCGAGACGGCCGTCAGGTTCTACGAGGAGCCGCCCGGCGAGGCGATGACAGTCACGACCGACTGGGCCGACATCCGGCTGGGCGCGGACGACTGGGCCGAGGCGTTCGAAGCAGGAGGAGCGGGTACCGCGCACAACGAGGCGCGTGACCAGATCTTCGACGAGCTGGTCACGATCCTGCTGGACAAGCTCGACCGCGACGACGTCACGCCCGACCAGCTCCGCACGGTGCTGCGGCGCGACAAGCAACTGGTCACCGCCCTCCACCGGGCCTGGCCGCTGCTCGAAGCGGCCGACCTGGTCGGCGACTTGTGGTCGGTCCCCGCCTACCTGCGCATGTGCGCGCCCTGGCTCGGTCCCGACGACGTACGCAAGCTGCAGCGCAAGGACGCACCCCAGGCCTGGACGGTGTCCGACCTGCCGCTCCTGGACGCCGCACGGCAACGGCTCGGGGACCCGGAGGCGGCGCGGCGCAAGCGTCGGCAGGAAGCCGCTCTCGCCGCCCAGCGCGAGCGCATGGCCCAGGTCGTCGACAACCTGATCGCGGCCGACGACGACGGCGAAGGCCTCATGACCCAGCTGCGCCGAGAGGACTTCCAGCGCAATCTGGTCGACGAGTCCGAACTGCCCGCCCTCGCCCCGGACCTGCTCGCGGGCCCGTTCGCGCACATCGTCGTCGACGAGGCCCAGGAACTGACGGACGCGGAGTGGCAGATGCTGCTGCTGCGCTGCCCGTCCCGGAGCCTCACCATCGTCGGGGACCGCGCGCAGGCCAGGCACGGGTTCACGGAGTCGTGGCGGGAACGGCTCGAACGCGTGGGACTCGACCGGATCGACGTGGCCTCCCTGAGCATCAACTACCGCACCCCGGAGGAGGTCATGACGGAGGCCGAGCCGGTCATCCGGGCCGCACTCCCGGACGCCAACGTGCCGACCTCCGTGCGCGGCACCGGTGTTCCCGTCGCCCATGGATCCGTCGCGGACCTGGACTCGGTCCTCGACGCCTGGCTCGCCGAGCATGCCGACGGGATCGCCTGCGTCATCGGCGATCCCACGTTCCGGGAGACGTCCCGCGTCCGGTCGCTCACCCCGGAGCTGTCGAAGGGGCTCGAGTTCGACCTGGTCGTCCTCGTCGACCCGGAGAAGTTCGGCGAGGGCATCGAAGGAGCGGTCGACCGCTATGTCGCGATGACGCGGGCGACCCAGCGACTCGTCGTCCTCACCAGCTCCTGAGGGCGGCCGCCGAGGCAGACATGCGGTTCCGCTACCTGAACGGCATGCCCTGGTCGTGCAGCGTCCGGGGCAGCCCGAACAGCGGGAGGAGGCTGCTGTCGCCGAACCGGGTGACGGCGGAGATCCGGTCGCCCTCCAGGGTGAGCACCAGCAGCCCGTAGGCGTGCGCGATCGGGCTGTGGGGGTCACGCAGGTAGGAGCCGAAAGCGGGCTGGCCGTTCGCGCGCGTGGGTACATGGCGGAGCGCTCGGCCGCCCCACCACGGGAGCGTCGGGTAGAACCCGGCGATCGCCGTGTGGCCCTGGTACTCGAGGGGCTCGGGCGGCATCGTCAGCCAGGCGTCCTCCGTCAGCAGTGCGACGAGCCCGTCGATGTCGGAGTTCTCCAGCGCTTCCACGAACCGCCCGACGAGCCGGCGCTCCCGCGGTGAGCGGGGCAGCGGCGCCCTGTCGCGGTCGCGTGCGGGCCTCTGGTCGTCCAGGGCCGTGCGCGCTCGCTGCAGGGCGCTGTTCACCGAGACGCCACTGCTGTCGAGCAGGTCCGCCACCTCGGCCGTACGGAAGCCGAGCACGTCGCGCAGCACGAGTACCGCGCGCTGTCGCGGCGGGAGGCGCTGGAGTCCGGCCATGAAGGACAGCGCCAGCGCTTCTCTCGTCTCGTAGCGGGCCTCCGGTCCCGGGGTGGTGTCCGGCAGGTCCTCCAGCAGGGCGTCCGGGTAGGGCTCGAACCAGGCCGGTTCGGAGCGGCGTGTGGGCTCGGGCACGTCGCGCGGGGGGCGGGCCGGTTCCCGCGGCTGCGGCCGGCGGCCGGTGTCGCGCAGCGCGTTCAGGCAGCGGTTGGTCGCGATGCGGTACAGCCAGGCGCGTACGGAGGCTCGCTCCTGGAATCCCCCGAGCCCGCGCCAGGCGGCCAGGAGGGTCTCCTGGACCATGTCCTCCGCGTCCTGCACGGAGCCGAGGATCCGGTAGCAGTGCAGTTGGAGCTCGCGCCGGTAGGGCTCGGTGAGCTCGCGGAACGCCTCCCCGTCACCCGCCCGGGCCCGGTCCAGGGTCTGTTCGATCACCACGACGTCCTCGCCTCGTCTCTTCGCCTCGTCCTCCAGGTAAGGACACCGTCCGGACCGAAAAGTCATCGGTGAGTTCTCCGCGGCGGCCGTGTCTCAACGAGCGACCGCAGTTCCTACGTATCTCGATGAGGAACGGAGATCACCGCCATGACGAACATCGCGGCATCACCAAGCACCAGCACGACGGTTCGCAACGCCCTGGTCATCGGCGCCGGCAGCGGCGTCGGCCGTGCCACCGCCGACGCCCTCACCGCCGCCGGAGCCCATGTCCTGGCCACCGGCCACGAGCGGGACGCAACGGACCCCGCCCAGGTCGCCGCGCTTCTCGCCGAGGCCGACCCGACCCTCGTCGTGGTCACCGCGGGTACGCGCCCGCGGATGGCGCCGGTCGCGGAACAGAGCTGGGAGTCGTTCTCGGCGCCGTGGAACGTCGACGTGAGGATCGCCTTCGAGGTCGGCCGCGCCGTCCTGGCCCGGCCGCTGCGTCCGCACTCGACCGTGGTGATCGTGTCCAGCGGCGCCGCGCTCGGCGGCTCACCGCTGTCGGGCGGCTACGCGGGCGCCAAGCGGATGCAGATGTTCCTGGCCGACTACCTTCAGTACGCCGCCGACGCCCGCGACCTCGGGATCCGGTTCGTCGCACTGGTCCCGCGCCAGCTGCTGGTCGGCACCCCGATCGGTGAGGCCGCGGCCGCCGCCTACGGCGCCCTGAACGGCCGGTCGGCCGAGGCCCACCTGAAGGAGCACTACCCCGTACCGCTGGATCCCGCCGGAGTCGCCCGCGCCATCGTGGCGATCGCCACGGACGAGGAACTCCGCCGGAGGACACTCCTGGCCGTGACGGGCCAGGGACTCGAGGTGATCTGACTCCGGCCGGCCGCTGTGCCGCAAGGGGGTGCCGGGCCCTGCTCCCGACCACGGACCGGCACCCCACCCAACCTGCGTTTATGTCGCGAACAAACAAAACCCGGACGCCCAGCGAGAACAGAACCGCGGAGCGCGCTTAGGATCCGGACATGGCAGACATCCCGGATGAATTGATCAAGCTGGAACGTTCCGCCGAAGAGGAGCGGGCCAAACTGGCCGGCCTGACGGGCGACGAGTACGACGAGCAGTGGCGCCGCTGGCGCACGGCATCGGAGGCCGTACAGGCGGCGATCACCGCGCACGCCGCGGCGACCGAAGCGAGCCGGTATGAACTGGAACAGGCGGTGAAGTGTGCGGTGCGGCAGGCGCAGGAGGATCCGGCTGTCGAGTAGTGAGTGCGCGCAGTGCGCCCCCCTGCACAACCGTGCGCGCCCAGCGCTGTACGGCGATCTGTCTCGGTCAGCGGCGCCGGCCTCGATAATGACGTGACGCCATGCGTGGGTCACGGACGGGGGAGGAACTGTGGCGCGCAGAAGGGCACTCGAAGGCGTACCCCATCGAGCAGTGATCACGGAAGTCGCCAGGGACGTGATCGAGGAGATAGCCCGGGACGAAGTGCCGATGTTCTCGGCGATCAGCCGGACGTACTTCGCCGATCCTCGACGGGCGGTGTCCAGGAAGGGGTCACGGAGGTCGCCGCTCGGGTTCGGATCCGAGGCGGTCGACCTCATCCTGACGCCCGTCGTCCTGGCCGCCACGGCCAAGGCCGTCGAGTGCCTGGCCGACATGTTCCTCAAGCACACCACGGGGGAAGGCACCACCGCGGCCCTGCGACGGATGTTCCGTGTCGGACGGCGCTCCCCGGGCGAGCCCGCACCGAATGCGGCTGCCGCGGGCACTTCCTCCGAAGCCGAAGCCGTCGCCGTCGCTGTCGAATTGCGGCAGGAGGACATCGAGCGGCTCAGGCACGTGGTGGAGAGCACCCTCCACGACTGTGGGGCCGCTCCGGAGACTTCCCGTCTGATAGCCGACGCGATCATCGGCCGGTGCCGTGCTCCACGGCCGGCCGGCTAGCACCGCGGAAGCGTGATGACCACAGCCAGGAAGGCATCCACCGGGCGGCGTGTCGGACGGCGGGTATCAGGCGTTCCGGGCGGCACGACCAGCCGGTTCGTCCTCCTGATCGCGACCGTGACCGCAGGCGGGCTGTATGTCTTCCTTCAGGCCTACTTCCTCGTCCCGCAGAACGCCGAATTCTTCTTCGGTACGTTCAGCCGATGCTTCCAGGACCGCCGGATCGCGCTCCCGGAGCAGACCAACCACGGCTACCAGGAGTCTCGGCGCCTGTTGTCGATCTGTCAGCAGCCCGCCTTCGTCGACCAGGCGCAGTGGGTCGGCATCGGGTTCCTGCTGCTGTGCGGCGTGGCGTCGGCCTGCTATCTGTCGCACCCCTGGTGGGTGACCCGCGCCAGGTGCGAGAGGCTTCCGGCGCTGCCGAGCCTGCGCTCGCGCAAGCTGTCGCGGTTCCCGTCGAAGGACGAACCCGACGAGCGGGAGATCGCGGAGTACCTCGACCAGCTTTGCCGCACGGTCGGCGTGCAACCTCCGCCCGTCTGGCTGCTGGATGCCTGGGCGGATTCGCCGAACGGACTTGCCTTCGGCGTGCCGTGGCGACGACGCGTCATCATCGACGCAGGTCTGGTGAAGCTTTTCCGCAGCGATCGCGACACGTTCCGTGCCGTGATCGTGCACGAGTTGGCGCACCTGCGCAATCGCGACGTGGACAAGACCTATCTGGCTTTCGGAATCGGGTGGGCCTTCCTGATCGTCGCGGTGCTGCCCTTCGGAGCCCTGTCACTGCACAGTGCGATGTCCGGCGGGTCCCCCGTGGTCCCCCGGGGCGCCGTGCGGTATCTCGCGGACGTGCCGCACGCCCTGGGGCTGGCAGCCGCCCTCACCCTGCTCGTCCGCCTCGTGCGCAACGCGGTCCTGCGGGCCCGCGAATTGCATGCCGACGCCACGACTGCGGAGCAGCTCGGGTACGAGGGGGCAGCGGCGATCACCCGGGCGTTGGGGGACCAGCCCTCCTCGGGCCGAAGCTCCGCACTCGGCGCCTCGGCCCGGCTCACAGGCCTGCTGGGGTACTGGCCGACGCCCGAGATGCGGGATCGTGTCCTGCGCGAACCGGCCCTGCTCACCCGCCCGACGGTGTGGGAGATGCTGGGTGCCGGAGTCGTGGCAGGCGTCTTCACAGCCAGTGCCGATGACCTGGTGGGCACGCTGTTCCGCCTGCTCTGGGGCAAACTCAACACCACTGCGGGCGACCTGACGGTCGGCTGCGCCATCGGCGCCGCACTCACGGGAGTGCTCGCCGCAGCCGTGTGGCGCACCGTCGCGGCGTCCGACCTGACACCTCGGTCCACCTGGGCCACATGGCCGGCGCTTCCCGCCGGGCTCGTCGGAGGGTATCTCGCCGGAGCCAGCCTGCCTCTGATCACGGACGGAAACGAGATACCTGCCACCACGCTGGAGGTTCAGGGCTTTGCGTGGCTGCTGAGGACGGGACCGGTGCTGCTGGCCGGGGCCGCGTGCGTCACGGTCTGGCTGGTGTCTGCGGCGCGCGCCCTGCTCCCTCGGACCCGCGGCCGGCGAGGCTTGTACGCGGTGGCGGCCACGTCCGTCGTCTCCTTCGCCCCGTGGTTCGCCGTCTGGTACTCCGTCCGCCGCATCAGCGAAAGCAACGGATTCCAGCCCGTCCTGGGGAACGCCTCGGACATCGGCTCCTCGATCGGCTGGTACACGGCTCTCAGCCGCTGGACGGGCTCCATGTGGCAGCCGCTCACTGTGCAGGGGCATCTCCCGTCCGCCCTGGTGGGCCTGATGCTGCTCTGGCTCGTGCCGCTCGCCCTGTCCCTGGTCCCGGCCAACGCGAACCAAACCGACGCGGACGAAACCGACACGGACGAAGCCGACTCGGACGTGCGGCCACAGATCAGGACGGCTCTGCTCGTGGGCCTGGCCGGCGGGATCTCGGTCATCGGCGCGGGCGCGGCCATGCCGTTCCTCGCGCGGACCGCGCTGCCGCCCGCTGTCCTGCACCATTCCGGAACGCAGTACGACACGGGGTTCCCGGCCGTGTACTGGCACACCTACATCGCCCTCGCGTGCCTCGCCCAGGGTGCCGTGGCCATGGTGATCGCGGCCGTTGTCCCGAGGAACCGGCCCGCGCTCGTCCTGGTCGGCTCAGCAGTGACCGCGTTCGCGGCGGCTCTCGGCCGCGCGCCGGCCTTCACGGTGGCCGGCTGTACCGGCCTCTTCGGGTCGGCTGCCCGTCGGTGTTCCGTCCCGTTCGTCCCCGAGGTCCTCGCGGGGGACCTGCGGACCATCGCCCTGCGCGGGCTGCTGGCCGTAATTCCCGCAACCCTCCTGGGAGTCGGCGCAAGAGCACTCGCACGGAGCCGGTCCCCCGCCCAGGGCGATGCGCGCACAGCGGGCGGATCCCGGAAACCTGCCCGGAAACCTGTCCGGCCCCATGCCTGGGCCTGGGCACCGGCTACGGCCCTCATCGTCCTCGTCGCGGCAGCCATCGCCTCAGTGGCTCTGACGCTTCCCGGAGACCGGTACGTCTGGGAGATCTGGCTCAGCGGCTGACACCGCGCGCCCGGACACCCCGCCCGCGTCGGTCAACCGACCAGCACAGACACGCTCGCCGGGCAGCCGACCCGCGTCAATCCGCCTCTCCCGTACTCCCCCTGACCACGAGCCGAGGCGCCAGCACCACCTCGCGCGGCTCCTTGCGCCCCTCGTCGAGCCGCTCCACCGCCGCCCGGACCGCATGCCGCGCCTGGTCCTCGGCGCTCTGGCTGACCGTCGTGAGGTCGACGAGGCTCAGGCGGGAGAGCGCGTCGTCGTCGTAGCCGGCCACCGAGACCCGGCCGGGGACGGCCACGCCCGCGCGGGACAGCGCGGCGAGGACGCCGATGGCGCACTGGTCGTTGTAGGCCACGACGGCGGTGGGGAGTTCGCCCTCGTCGAGCAGGCGCCGGGCCACGCGCTCCCCGGAACGCTCGGTGCGGTCGCCGGACAGGATCCGGATGTGCTCGGCCAGGCCGTGCCGGCGCATGGCGTCCCGGTAGCCGCGGCGGCGGTCGGTGGCGATGACGCCCTTGCCGCCGTCGACGTGGGCGATGGCGCGGTGCCCGAGGGCGACGAGATGGTCGACGACCTGGCCGACTCCGTCGTCGTCCGCGGTGCGTACGACGTCGAGTTGTGCGCCGGGGATACGACGGCCCACGGCGACCACGGGCACCTTGCGGTGCAGGGCGGCGAGGGTGTCGGCGGGGGCGACCGGGCCGAGCAGGATGAGCGCCTCGCTGCGGAAGGCGAGCAGGGTCCCGACGGCGGTCTCCTCGTCGCGGGTGCGGGTCTGGGTGCTCAGCACCAGGTCATAGCCGAACTCCTCCGCCGCGGTGTGCAGATGCTCGACGAGTTCGGCGTGGAAGGGGCTGTGCACGTCGACCATGACGCCGAGCAGCCGGCTGCGTCTGCTGGCCAGCAGACTGGCCGTGCGGTCGACCTGGTAGCCGAGGTCGGCGGCGGCCCTCAGGACCCGCTGCCGGGTGCGCTCGCTCGGGCCGGGCACACCGCGCAGAACCAGGGACACCGAGGCGGTGGACAGGCCCACCCGCGCCGCCACGTCCTCCAGCCGGGGGCGGGAACCTGCGTCGGCCACTGATCCTCCTGCCGGATTCCCCTGCTGCGACACCCTTGGCATGTCGGCGGGACCGGTTCGACAGTACCAGGATTTAAAGCGTTTAAAACGCTCTGCCGGCCGGCTCACCACCAACGGAACCCGCCGATCCGGACGCCGACGCCTTCGAGCACGCTCCATCCGGCACACTCGCCCCCATGGAGACTGCCGAATTCCTCGAGACCCTGGACCGGGAGGGCCGGCTGCTGGCCGCCGCGGCCGAGCTTGCGGGTACGGACGCCAAGGTGCCGACCTGCCCGGAGTGGCAGGTCAAGGACCTGTTGCGGCACACGGGAGCGGTGCACCGCTGGGCCACGGCGTTCGTCGCCGACGCGCACACCACGCCGCGCCCCCTCACCGACGGCCCGGACCTGGACGGCGCCGAGCTGGTGGCCTGGTACCGGGACGGCCACCGCCGGCTCGTGGAGACCCTGGCGGCCGCGCCGGCCGACCTGCAGTGCTGGACGTTCCACCCGGCACCCTCCCCTTCGCCGCTGGCGTTCTGGACCCGGCGGCAGGCGCACGAGACGACCGTCCACCGTTACGACGCCGAGGCCGCGCGGGGCGGTACGGCGTCGCCGATCGCCACGGAGTTCGCGGCCGACGGCATCGACGAGCTGCTGCGCGGCTTCCACGCCCGGCCCCGGAGCCGGGTCCGCACGGAGCAGCCCCGCGTGCTGCGGGTGCGCGCGGTGGACGCGGGCGCGGTGTGGACCGTACGGCTGTCGGCGGAGCCGCCCGTGACCTCGCGGGACGGATCCGGGGAGGCGGACGCCGAACTCGTGGGCCCTGCCGACCAGTTGTACCTGGCTCTGTGGAACCGGACGCCCGTACCGGGCGTGACGGGTGATCCCGCTCTCGCGGCGCTGTGGCGGGAGAAGTCCGGGATCTGAGGTTCCGTCAGTCTGCGTCGGCCAGCATCCGGGCCAGCACCGCGCGCTGCATCGGCCGTACCTCGCCGTGCAGCGCGCGCCCCTTGGCCGTGAGCACCACGCGCACCCCGCGCCGGTCGTCCGGACACATGGCCCGCTCGACGAGGCCGTCCTTCTCCAGGCGGCCGATCAGCCGGGACAGCGCGCTCTGACTCAGATGGACCCGCTCCGAGATCTCCTGAACGCGGTAGGCGCAACTGCCGTCCGCCGCCGCGCACTCGGCGAGCAGGTCGAGCACCTCGAAGTCGCTGGCGCACAGGCCGTGTCCGTGCAGGGTCCGGTCCAGCTCGCACTGGGTGCGGGCATGCAGCGCGAGGATGTCCCGCCACTGCTCCACGAGCGCCTGCTCAGCCCTGTTCGCCGCCATGCGCGCACCGTAGCAGAGAAACAAGATTGTTGCATCGGAATTAAATGCATTTGCATTCGATGCATGCGCATGTAGTGTCGTCGGCATGACCTCTCCGCTCACCACCCCTGCGGCCTCGTCCTCGACGGTCCGCTGGACTCCCCGGTTGTGGGGCACCCTGCTGGTGCTGTGCGCCGCGATGTTCCTGGACGCGCTCGACGTGTCGATGGTCGGCGTCGCGCTGCCGTCCATCGGCTCCGATCTCCATCTGTCCACGTCGACGCTGCAATGGATCGTCAGCGGCTACATCCTGGGATACGGCGGCCTGCTCCTCCTCGGCGGCCGCACCGCCGACCTGCTGGGCCGGCGCCAGGTGTTCCTGGTGGCCCTCGGCATCTTCGCGCTCGCCTCGCTGCTGGGCGGGCTCGTGGACTCGGGCCCGCTGCTGATCGCCAGCCGCTTCATCAAGGGCCTGAGCGCGGCCTTCACGGCGCCGGCGGGCCTGTCGATCATCACCACGAGGTTCCCGGAAGGCCCGCTGCGCAACCGCGCGCTCTCCATCTACACCACCTGCGCCGCCACCGGCTTCTCGATGGGCCTGGTCCTCTCCGGCCTGCTCACCGAGGCCAGCTGGCGCCTCACCATGCTGCTGCCCGCGCCCATCGCACTGATCGCGCTCGTCGCCGGCCTCAGGCTGCTGCCGCGCAGCGCACGCGAGAAGACCCACGCCGGCTACGACGTCCCAGGCGCCGTCATCGGCACCGCGTCGATGCTGCTGCTCGTCTTCACGGTCGTCCAGGCCCCCGAGGCGGGCTGGGCCTCCGCCCGTACGCTGCTGTCCTTCCTGGCCGTCGCCGTCCTGCTGACCGCGTTCGTCCTGGTCGAGCGGCGCTCGCCGAGCCCGCTCGTCCGGCTCGGGGTGCTGCGCTCGGGCAGCCAGGTCCGCGCCCAGCTGGGCGCGGTGGCCTTCTTCGGTTCGTACGTCGGGTTCCAGTTCCTGACGACCCTGTACATGCAGTCCCTGCTCGGCTGGTCCGCGCTGCACACGGCGCTCGCCTTCCTGCCGGCGGGTGCGCTGGTGGCGGTGTCCTCGACGAAGGTCGGCGCGATCGTCGACCGGTTCGGCACCCCACGGCTGATCGCGACCGGCTTCGCGCTGATGGTGGTCGGGTACGCGCTGTTCCTGCGCGTCGACCTGGACCCGGTGTACGCGGCCGTCATCCTGCCGTCGATGCTGCTGATCGGCGCGGCCTGCGCGCTGGTCTTCCCCTCGCTCAACATCCAGGCCACCAACGGGGTGGAGGACCACGAGCAGGGCATGGTCTCCGGGCTGCTCAACACCTCCGTGCAGGTGGGCGGGGCGATCTTTCTGGCCGCCGTGACGGCCGTGGTGACCGCGGCCGCACCGGCCGAGGCCACCCCGCAGGCCGTCCTCGACAGCTACCGGCCGGGCTTCATGGTCGTCACGGGCGTCGCCGTGGCCGGCCTGCTGATCACGCTCACCGGGCTGCGCAGCCGTCACGCCCAGCCGTCGATCGTGGTCACCGGATCCACCGTGAAGGAGGCGGAGGCGGAGCGCGTGGCGGTCCGCGACTAGGGCCTGTCGACACCGCCGGGCAGGCGGGAATCTGACGACAGGCCCTGGGGGGAACGCCTCCAAGCGTGGGGCCCGCGGGGGGTGGTTGTGCCGCCGGGCGCCCCGCTTGGGGTCGGGCCGGGTGGCGTCACCCCGGGGGCGGCGCCCCAACGGCGCGCCGGTCGCCGCCCCCGGGGGGCTCCGCGACGCACGGGGGAGCGCCCC
>NZ_JBIWPG010000018.1:145368-202144 GCF_044768135.1 Streptomyces sp. NPDC101165
GGGGGGGGGGGGGGCCGCGCGGGGGGCGCGGCCCCCCGGGGGGGGGGGGGGGGGGCGCCGGCGGGGGGGGGGGGGGGCCCCCCGGGGGGGGGCGGGGGGGGGGGGGGGGGGCCCCCCCCGCCCCCACGTCTGTGAGACTGGCCGGATGGACACACACGGGGGACGGCGCAACAAGGCCGAGCAGGACGCGGCCACGGTGGAGATCGGATACGCACTGGTCAGCGCCACCTTCGCGGCGGCCGTGGTGTTCGGGGCCGTCGCCGGTCCCGCGCTGCTCTTCGATCTTCCGAAGCTGCTCGGTGCCACCTTGCTGCACCTCGGCCTGACGGTCGCTCCGGTGGTCTTCCTGGCCCGGGTGGTGAGTGTGCTGGTCCGCTTCCGGCGGGAGCGTCAGCCGAGCCAGCCGGGTCGTACCAGTCCCGACTCGTAGGCGAGGACGACGAGTTGGGCGCGGTCCCGGGCGCCCAGCTTGACCATCGTGCGGCTCACATGGGTCTTGGCCGTGAGCGGACTGACCACCAGGCGGCGGGCGATCTCCTCGTTGGACAGGCCGATGCCCACCAGCGCCATCACCTCCCGCTCCCGCTCGGTGAGCTGGGCGAGGGTGTCCGCCGCCGCGGGCTCCTTGGAGCGGGCCGCGAACTCGGCGATGAGCCGGCGCGTGACACCCGGGGACAGCAGCGCGTCCCCCTCGACCACCGCCCGCACCGCACGCACGAGTTCGTCCGGCTCGGTGTCCTTCACCAGGAATCCGGAGGCGCCCGAACGGATCGCCTCGAAGACGTACTCGTCGAGTTCGAAGGTGGTGAGCATGACCACCTTCACGTCCTTCAGCTCCGCGTCCCCGGTGATGCGGCGGGTCGCGGCCAGGCCGTCCAGCCGGGGCATGCGGATGTCCATCAGGACGACGTCGGGCCGCAGTTCGCGCACCCGGCGCAGGACCTCCTCGCCGTCGGCCGCCTCCCCGGCCACCTCGATGTCCGGCTGTGCGTCGAGCAGCGCCTTGAAACCGGCCCGCACGAGCGACTGGTCGTCGGCGAGCAGTACCCGGATCACTGGTCCTCCCTGGTGTGCAAGGGCAGTACGGCGAGCACCCGGAAGCCGCCGTCGGGGCGCGGGCCCGCCTCGATGGTGCCACCCAGCGCGGCGGCCCGTTCCCGCATGCCGGCCAGCCCGTTCCCGCTGCCGCCGGCGTCGGCTCCGGTCGCCGGCCCGTCGTCGTCGATGCGCAGCCGGAGTTCGCCACCGCCGTGCTCGAACCGCACGCGCGCGTGCCTCGATCCGGAGTGCCGCACGACGTTGGTCAGGGCCTCCTGCACGATGCGGAAAGCCGCGAGGTCGGCGCCGGGCGGCAGGTGCGGAGCCTCGCCCCGGACGTCGACCGTCAGTCCGGCGGCCGCCGCCTGTCCGACCAGCTCCGGTAGCCGGTCCAGGCCCGGCGCGGGGGTGCGCGGCGCGGCGCCCGGTGCGCGCAGCGTGTCGAGCACCTGGCGCACCTCACCGAGGGCCTCCTTACTGGCCGCCTTGATGGTGGTGAGCGCGGCGCGCGCCTGTTCGGGGTCGCTGTCCAGCAGCGCGAGGCCCATGCCCGCCTGGACGTTGATGACGGAGATGCTGTGCGCGAGTACGTCGTGCAGCTCGCGGGCGATCCGCAGCCGCTCCTCGTCGGCGCGCCGCTTGGCGGCCTGGGCGCGGTCCGCGCGCTCGCGCGCCCACTGCTCGCGGCGTACCCGGGCGAGTTCGCAGACCGCGACGATGGCCAGCACCCAGGTGGCGACGACGATCTCCTGCCCCACACTCGCCGCCGTGTCCCCCTTGGGCGGAAGCCACCGGTAGAGCCAGAGCGCGACCAGGGCGTGCCCGGCCCACAGCAGGCCGAGGGCGGCCCAGGCGGCCCGCCGGTGCCCGGCGACGACGGCGGTGAAGCAACTGACCGCGACGGCCAGGAAGACCGGGCCGTAGGGATAGCCCGCACTCAGGTAGACCAGCGCCGCAGCCGCCGTGCCGAAGACTACGGCCACCGGGTGGCGGTGCCGCCACAGCAGCAGGAGCGAGGCCAGGAGCAGCAGCACGCGCGCGTATCCGTCGAGCGGTTCCCGGTGCGGCTGCGAGTGTGCGGCGAAGTTCGAGCCGACGAGGACGAACGCGGTGATCAGCGCCGTGGAGCGCCAGGGCAGGCGGGCGGGGTGCGGCTCCGGTTCGTCGGGCCGGTGCCCCCACGGTGGCCCGTACCGCCACCACTGCGAGGGACCGCCTCGGCGCTGCTCTTCCATGCCCGCCACGCTAGACGCCGACGGGCCGCGCGGACGTCAGCCGGGCGAGGTGATCACGGGTACTCCCCGGGGAGTACGACCGCCCGTGCGCTCAGCGCCCACCGGTCAGGCTCTCCACCTCGGCGGTGAACAGCAGCTCGGGGTCGAAGCCCATGCCCGTGAAGTGGCCGGCGAGTTCGAGGGAGAGCATCCCGTGCAGCCGGGTCCAGAAGGCCAGGGCACGGCGCAGGACGTGCGGCGGGGCGGCGTGGTCGCCGGCCCACCGGCGGTGGTCGGCGAGGTGGGTCTCGAGCGCGTCGGGTGACGCGGTCCCGGGCTCCTCGGCCGCGCACGCGTCGAGCAGGGCCGCCATGATCTCCTGGGCGATCGCGGTGGTGTCCTCCGGCGCCTGGTAGCCGGGGATCGGCGTGCCGTAGACGAGGAAGTAGCGCTGGGGGTCCTCCAGCGCCCAGCGGCGCAGCGCTGCGGCCAGGCCGGGCAGCCCCGAGCCCGCGTCGGCCGCGGCGCGGAAGGTGTCGGCCAGGCTGCGGTAGGCGTCCCGGACCAGCTCCGTGATCAGGTCGTCCCGGCCACCGAAGTACCGGTAGAGCGCCGGGCCGCTCATGCCCAGTTCCTTGGCGATGGCGTTGAGGGACAGCCCCGACGCCCCCGCCGTGGCGATCTGCCCCCAGGCCCGCGCCTTGATCTCCGCCCGCACCTGGCTGCGGTACCGCTCCCGGGGACTTGCCGCGCCTGCCGCCATCGCCCTCACGCTCCTCGTCTTGGGAGTTTCAACCTATCACTGCCGAGAGAGGGCGTAACGAAGTTGCGGGCGAGAGCTTGACACCGAAGGAAAGGAGGGTCATTTTAGTTATAGCTTCTAACGCAAGCGAACAGATCTAGCACCCTTCTCCGACCCGGAGGTCGTCATGGAAAGCGTCAACACGGACAGCAAGGAACTCGTCGAGGTCGTCCTGCCGGGCACGGTCGAGCCGGAGGAACTGCAGCTCCGACGCCGGGACATGCCGCTGCCGGGAGCCGGGCAGATCGTGGTGCGGGTGGAGGCCACCGGCGTGTCCTTCGCGGAGCAGCAGATGCGCCGGGGCCGCTACTACGACCAGCCGCCGTTCCCGTTCGTGCCCGGCTACGACCTGGTCGGCACGGTCCTCACGGCCGGCACCGGCGTCACCCCGGGTCTCGTCGGCAAGCGGGTGGCGGCGCTGGTCAAGGTGGGCGGCTGGGCCAGCCACGTGGTGCTCGACGCGGGCGACGCGGTGGAGGTGCCGGCCGGGATCGGCGCCGTGGAGGCCGAGACGCTGGTGGTCAACGGGATCACCGCGTGGCAGATGCTGCACCGCAAGGCCCGGGTGCGCAGCGGTGGGACGATCCTGGTCCACGGCGCCAACGGCGGTGTCGGCACGGTCCTGGTCCAGCTCGCCCGGGCGGCGGGGCTGAAGGTGATCGGCACGGCGTCCGCTCGCCACCACGAGGCCCTGCGCGAACTGGGTGTCGTCCCCGTCGACTACCGCACCGAGAACGTCCCGGCCCGGGTCCGGGAACTCGCCCCCGGCGGGGTCGACGCCGTCTTCGACCACCTCGGCGGGCGCAGCGTCACCGACTCCTGGCGGCTGCTCGCCCCCGGCGGGACCCTCGTCTCCTACGGCAGCGCCACCACCCGGGACGACACGGGCTCCAAGCAGTGGCCCGTCCTGAAGATCCTCGGCCGGGTGTCGTGGTGGAACGCGCTGCCGAACGGCCGCCACGCGTACTTCTTCAACGTCTGGGCGGGTCGCGCCCTGAGCAAGGACCGCTTCCGGACCCGGCTGCGCGCCGACCTCACCCAGGTGTTCCACGCACTGCAGCGCGGCGAGGTCACCGCGCGGATCGCCGCCCGGCTGCCGCTCACCGAGGTCGCGCAGGCGATGCGGCTGGCGGAGTCCGGCACGGTGACCGGGAAGGTCGTCCTGATCCCGGAGGCTGAGTGAGGCCGGGAGCCGGGCTCGGACTCCGACCGTCAGCGGCGGAGTCCCACGCCGTGGGCGAGCCGGGCGGCCGCGTGCCGGAAGAAGGTCTCCCGGTCCTCGACCACCCGATGGAACTGCCCGAACAGCTCGAACCCGACCAGCCCGAACAGCTCGGCCCAGGCCGCCACCAGCGCCACGGCCACCTCGGGAGGCAGGTCGGGCACCAGGTCGGCCGCCATGCGCTCGGCCTCGGGGCGCAGCTCGGCCGGCAGGGGCAGGTCGGCGAGGCCGGGACCCTGGTGGGCGCCACGGACGATGCCGATGAGGAGCAGGCCGACACGGGAGGCGGCCGGGACGGTGGTCTCGGGGGCCGTGTAGCCGGGGACGGGCGATCCGTAGATCAGGGCGTACTCGTGCGGATGGGCGAGGGCCCAGGCGCGCACCGCCTCGCACACGGTCGTCCAGCGCCGCACGTGGTCCGTGTCGGCGACCGCCCCGTGCGCGGCCTCCGCAGCCTCGCCGAGAGAGTCGTAGGCGTCGATGATCAGCGCGGTCAGCAGCTCGTCGCGGCTCGGGAAGTAGCGGTAGAGCGCCGAGGAGACCATGCCCAGTGCGCGGGCCACGGCCCGCAGCGAGAGCTTGGCCGCACCCTCCGCCGCGAGCTGTCTGCGCGCCTCGTCCTTGATGGCGGCGGTGACTTCGATCCTGGCCCGCGCGCGGGCGCCCTGTGCGGTGCTCATACCAGCAGTGTGCCACGACGTAAGAGCAGTGCACACAAACGAGAGCGCCGAACAAAAACGAGAGCATCGCTCTTGCACCGACATGCCTGTCTCCCCCACACTGGAGGCAAGCGAGAGCACCGCTCTCCCAACAGTGGGGGTCAGTCACCATGTCGTCGTCTTCGCCGTTCTATGTGAAGAGCAGCCCGATGGCCGTGCGCATGAACGGGATCGTCGCCTGGCTCGCCCGGCACGGGCTCAGCATCGCGGGCTCCGCCGAGCTGTCCGTGCGCGGGCGCAAGAGCGGCGCGATGCAGCGCGTCCCGGTCAACCCGCACACGCACGAGGGCGAGCAGTTCCTGGTATCGGCGCGCGGCCACTCCCAGTGGGTGCGCAACATACGGGCCGCGAACGGCGGAGAGCTGCGGGTGGGCCGGAAGGTGCGCACGTTCACCGTGGTGGAGCTTCCCGACGAGGAGAAGCTCCCGATCCTGCGCACCTACCTGGAGAAGTGGGGCTGGGAGGTCAAGGACTACTTCGCGGGCGTCACGGCCAAGTCCTCCGACGCCGAGATCCTCGGGATCGCCCCCGACCACCCGGTCTTCCGGATCACCGTCACGAAGTGACGGGGTCCTCCACCGCCGTCGCCGGCCCCCGGTCCAGCGCGGTCAGGGCGCGCTGGGCGAGCGGGTGCGCCCGGACCAGCTCCCCCAGGGACGTCGAGCCCTGCGTGATGTCCCTGAAAGCCCGCCAGGCGGGGCGGAAGCCGGTGAGGGCCGCGTGGAAGATGCCGGGACGGCGCTCGAACGCGGCCAGCATGCGCTTGCCGACGCTCATCTCCACGCCGAGCCCCGCCTTGATGGCGAACGCGTAGTTCAGGGCCTGGCGACGGGTGTCGACGGCGTCGTGCGCCTCGGCGATCCGGACCGCCCACTCCCCCGCCAGCCGGCCCGAGCGCAGCGCGAAGGAGATGCCCTCCCGGGTCCACGGCTCCAGCAGACCCGCCGCGTCACCGCAGACCAGCACCCGGCCACGGGACAGCGGCGAGTCGTCGGCACGGCAGCGCGTCAGATGCCCGGAGGAGATGCTCGGCTCGAAGCCGGCCAGCCCGAGCCGGGCGATGAAGTCCTCCAAGTACCGCTTGGTGGCGGCGCCTTCGCCGCGCGCAGAGATCACACCGACCGTCAGGGTGTCGCCCTTCGGGAAGACCCAGCCGTAACTGCCCGGCATGGGACCCCAGTCGATGAGCACCCGGCCCTTCCAGTCCTCGGCGACCGTCTCCGGGACCGGGATCTCCGCCTCCAGGCCGAGGTCGACCTGGTCCAGCTTCACCCCGACGTGCGCCCCTATGCGGCTGGCGCTGCCGTCGGCACCGACGACCGCGCGGGCCAGGACCGTCTCCCCGCCCTGGAGCACCACGGCCACCGTGCGCCGGTCCGGCACCGCGGAGCCGTGCTGCTCGACACGCTGCACCGCCGCGCCCGTCCGCAGTTCGGCGCCCGCCTTCTGGGCGTGCTCGACCAGCTGCTGGTCGAACTCGGGCCGGTTGATCAGCCCGAACAGCATCTGCTTGGAGCGGCGGGTGCGGGTGAAGCGTCCGTTGTTCGAAAACGTCACCGCGTGCACACGGTCCTGGAAGGGCAGCTCGAAGCCGGGCGGCAACGCGTCGCGCGAGGGACCGATGATGCCGCCGCCGCACGTCTTGTAGCGCGGCAGCTCGGCTTTCTCCAGCAACAGCACGCGTCGCCCCGCGACCGCTGCCGCGTAGGCGGCCGAGGCCCCCGCAGGTCCCGCGCCCACCACGACGACGTCCCACACCCGCTGCACGTCGTCCGCCGAAGAGTTCTCGCCGCTCACGATGGTCTACTGCTCCGATCAAGCCGCTGCCGCACCTGTCCTCCGCATCCTACGGCGACCGTCGTCGCAGGCCACTGTGGGAGGATCGGTCTATCCAGCCGTACAACGTCGCACCCACGAGGAGCGTGCCCATGTCGTCGAATCCGGTCGCCGAGACCGTCGCCTCGCTGCTGCCCCGGGCGAAGGCGGAGCTGACCGAACTGGTCGCCTTCAAGTCGGTGGCGGACTTCGCGCAGTTCCCGAAGAGCGAGAGCGAGGGCGCCGCGAACTGGATCGCCGACGCGCTCCGCGCCGAGGACTTCGTGGACGTGGCCGTCCTCGACACCCCCGACGGCACCCAGTCGGTGTACGGCTACCTGCCGGGCCCCGAAGGTGCCAAAACGGTTCTGCTCTACGCGCACTACGACGTGCAGCCGCCGCTGGACGAGGCCGGCTGGGCCACCCCGCCGTTCGAGCTGACCGAGCGGGACGGCCGCTGGTACGGCCGCGGGACCGCCGACTGCAAGGGCGGGGCGATCATGCACCTGCTCGCGCTGCGCGCCCTGAAGGCGAACGGCGGCGTCCCCGTGCACGTGAAGGTGATCGTCGAGGGCTCCGAGGAGCAGGGCACGGGCGGCCTGGAGCGGTACGCCGAGCAGCACCCCGAGCTGCTGAAGGCGGACACGATCGTCATCGGCGACGCGGGCAACTTCCGCGTGGGCCTGCCGACGGTGACCACCACCCTGCGCGGCATGACGCTGCTCCGGGTCCAGATCGACACCCTCGCCGGCAATCTGCACTCGGGCCAGTTCGGCGGCGCCGCCCCGGACGCGCTGGGCTCGCTGATCCGCGTCCTGGACTCCCTGCGCGCCGAGGACGGCTCGACCACCGTCGACGGCCTCGACGCCACGGCGCGGTGGGAAGGTCTCGAGTACACCGAGGAGCAGTTCCGCAAGGACGCCAAGGTGCTGGACGGGGTCGGTCTGATCGGTGACGGCTCGGTGGCCGACCGTATCTGGGCCCGCCCGGCCGTCACCGTCCTCGGCATCGACTGCCCGCCGGTGGTGGGCGCCACCCCGTCGGTCCAGTCGAGCGCCCGCGCCCTGATCAGCCTGCGGGTGCCGCCGAGCGTCGACTCCGCCGAGGCCACCAAGCTGCTCCAGGCCCACATCGAGGCCCACACGCCGTGGGGCGCACGGGTGAGCACCGAGCAGATCGGCCAGGGCCAGGCGTTCCGCGCCGACGCCTCCAGCCCTGCCTACCAGGCGATGGCCGACGCGATGGCGGTCGCCTACCCGGGCGAGACCATGCAGTACGCCGGCCAGGGCGGCTCCATCCCGCTGTGCAACACGCTCGCCGGTCTCTACCCGGAGGCGGAGATCCTGCTGATCGGCCTGAGCGAGCCGGAGGCACAGATCCACGCGGTCAACGAGAGCGTGTCCCCCGAGGAACTGGAGCGGCTGTCGGTCGCCGAGGCGCTGTTCCTGCGGAACTACGCGGCGGGCTAGGTCCTGTCGTCAAATTCCCGTCGTCCGCCCGGAGGGCGGGCCTGGCGGCGTCTGGTGCGTGCGATCGCAAGGCGCCGGAGCGCCCTCGTGGCGGAGCCACGTGGACGGTTCGGCAACGCGGCGAGCGTGCGTGCCAGACGCCGCCAGGCAGGCGGGAATTTGACGGCAGGGCCTACTTCTGCCTACGGCAGAGCGCCCTCGCCCGACGGCGGGGGCGCTGCCTAGCGTCGGCGCATGGACGTCATCGAACTGCTCCCCCGCCTCCACCTCCTGCGCTTCCCGGTCGGCCAGGCCTACCTCTGGCACGACGGCGCGGAGTCCACGCTGATCGACGCGGGGGCGATCGGCGCGGGCCGCACGATCGCCTACGCGGTCACCGCGCTGGGGCGCGCCCCCGGGGACGTACGACGGATCGTGCTGACCCATTTCCACGAGGACCACGCGGGCGGGGCGGGTGAGTTCGCCGCGCTCAGCGGCGCCGAGGTGCTGGCCCACGACCTGGACGCACCGTTCGCCCGGGGTGAACTCCCCGGCCCGTCCCCGCGGTTCGAGGACTGGGAGCTGCCGATCCACACTGAGGTGTCCCGGCGCCTTCCCCAGGGCGAGCCGGTGCGCCCGCGGAGCGTCACTCCCGTGTCCGACGGTGACGTGCTCGACTTCGGCGGTGGTGCGCGGGTCGTCCATGCACCGGGGCACACGGACGGCAGCATCGCGCTGTTCCTTCCCGACGAGGGCGTGCTGTTCACGGGTGACACGGTGGCGGCCTCGCCGGTCGACGGTGCGGTGATGCCAGGCGTGTTCAACCTCGACCGGACCCAACTCCTCGGCTCTTTGCACCGGTTGGCGGACCTCGGCGCGGACGTGGCCTGCTTCGGGCACGGTGACCCGGTGGTGGGCAGGGCCTCGGCCGCACTTCGGAAAGCGGCGGACAGCCACCCGGCCACCGGCTGATCATGGGGGCATGACCGTCCCCGAACGCCTCGCCGCCCACACCCGCATCGCCCGTTCCCTCGCCCCGCTGGGCGACCGGGAGCTGGCCGAGCTGGTCGCGGCGGGCGAGCCGCTCGGCACGGGCATCGGCGGCAGAGCGGTACGCCTGCTGGTCGACGGCCGGCCGGTGTTCGTCAAGCGGGTGCCGCTGACGGACCTGGAACGGCTGCCCGGGAACGAGCGGTCGACGGCGAACCTGTTCGGCCTGCCGTCGTACTGCCACTACGGCATCGGCAGCCCGGGATACACCGCCTGGCGGGAGTTGGCCGCGCACACGCTGACCACGGAGGGCGTGCCGGCCGGCGGGTTCCCGGGCTTTCCGCTGCTGCACCACTGGCGGGTCCTGCCCGACGAGCCCCAGCCCCTGCCCGGCGAACTCGCCGACGTGGAGCGGGCCGTGGCCTACTGGGGCGCGGGAGTGCGCGAACGCCTCGAAGCTCTGCGGACGGCCTCCGCGAGCCTGACCCTGTTCCTGGAGCACGTCCCGTACACCCTGCACGACTGGCTGGACGCCGAACTCCGCACGGACCGCGCAGACGCGGCGTGCACCTGGGTGGCGGAGAGCCTGACGGAGCTGACCGATGCCCTGGAGTCGTACCGACTCCTGCACTTCGACGCCCACTTCCGCAACATCCTGACCGACGGCCGCAGCCTGTACCTCACCGACTTCGGCCTCTCGCTCGGCTCCACCTTCCAACTGGACGACGAAGAACGGGAGTTCCTCGCCCGGCACCGGCACTACGACCGCGTCTACACCGCCTGTCACCTGGTGATCCGGCTCATCACCGCGCTGTACGGGTACGGCCGGGAGGAGCGGGAGGAGTACATCCGGACGCTGGCCGCCGGTGCCCGGCCCGAGGGCATTCCTCAAGCCGCCGCCGCGCTGCTGACCCGGTACGCGCCCGTCGCCGCCGCCATGGGCGACTTCAGCCGGCCGCTCGTGCGGGAGAGCCGGCTGACCCCGTACCCGGACGCCGCGCTGAGCCGTGCCTACAACAGCTCGGTGCTCTCGGCGTAGTGGCAGGCCACCGGGTCTGCGCCGGGCGGATCATGGAGACCGGCTCGGTCGCGGACATCCGTAGGGTGCACCAGGACGAGATTCCCCGCCGACCTCGCGGACGCGGCGGGGATCCGGGGGTTCGTCAGCGTGCGTCAGGCGGCCTGTCCGGCAACCGGTACGCCGGCCTCCAGATAGAGCGCGGCGCCGCGTTCGCGGGCCCGCAGCGCCCAGCGCAGCCGCTCGTAGCGGACCGGCGGCAGCATGTCGGCTGCCTCCTGTTCGGTCGCGAAGCGCCAGGCGCGCAGTTCCGGCCCCGGCAGCAGCACCCGGGCCGCCTCGGCGGTGTCCAGCCGGCCGCCGTCGAAAAGCAGGCGCAGCCCGCCGAAACCGGGGGGCACGGGCCGCTCCCAGTCCACGACGAGCAGCCGGGGCACCTCCCGCAGCCGTATCCCGGTCTCCTCGGCGACCTCGCGCATACCGGCGCGGGCGGGGGCCTCGCCGCGCTCGACGACCCCGCCGGGGAACTCCCAGCCGGGCTTGTAGGTGGGATCGACGAGCAGCACCCGTTCCTGCTCGTCGAAGAGGAGCACACCGGCGGCGAGGGTCTCGGCGGTGGGTTCGGGGGTCTGCACGATGTCACAGGGGGGTACGGTGCCGCTGCCGACGGCGTCGGCGATGCGGACGGCGGTCTCGTACGGGGTGAGCGTGCTGGTGTCCACGAGGTGGGCGTCGGCGGTGAGCCAGGCGGCGAGGGCGGCCCGGTAGGGCTCGATGTGGTCGTACGCCCACTGCCGCTGGCGTATCTCGCCGTCGGGCAGGTCCGGCGGGATCTCCCGCCCGGCTATCCGCTCGCGCAGGATCGTTTCCGCCGGGGCGAGGAGCAGATGGCGTACGGGGATCCGGCGGGCGGCGAGACCACCGAAGATCTCGTCGCGGTACTCCTGGCGCAGCAGGGTCATGGGCACCACCAGGGTCCCGCCCAGCTCGGCGAGCATCGCGGCCACCGTGTCGATCACGAGCCGGCGCCAGATCGGCAGGTCCTGGAAGTCGCCGACCTCGGCGAGGCGCTTGGGCGGCAGCAGGTGCGAGAGCGCTCCGCCGATGACCTCGGGGTCGAAGAGCGCGCTGTTCGGGATCAGTTCGATCAGTTCCCGTGCGGTGGTGGTCTTCCCCGCACCGAACGCGCCGTTGATCCAGACGACGGTCACGGACTCCCCCTCTTCTGTTGGCCCCCTGTGGCTTGCCCGCTCCACCCTGCCACGGAAACCACATCCCGTTGAGGGTGCGCGCACCCCGTGCCGGTGCCCCTCGCCTCGGGGGCACCGGCACGGGGTGCGGGAACCGGGCCGGACTACTTCTGCCCCTGCGCGTGGTCGTCCACGGCGAAGCTGTCCTGGCTGACGATGTGGTCCACGTGGTCGAGGGCGCCGGAGACGTTGAGGTCACCGAGCGGTCCCTTGTCCGCGGCGTGCGAGGGGGTGACGGCGGCCACGACGAATCCGGCGGCGAGGGTGGCGATGGCGAGCATGCTGCGCTTCTTCATGCCCTGATCAACTGCGGAACCGTCCGGTGGTCACGCGGATCACGGCGATTCCCCGGCAAGGTCATGAAGACGGCGAACCCCACGGGAAGAGCGCCCCGGGAGCGGCGGTCCCACGCAAACCCCGTGGCCGTGGTGATCACGGCGCCGGTATCGTCCTGATCCCGGCCCGCCGGAAGCAGACGGACCACGACCAGGAGAACGACGGCCATGACCAGCCCCCGCCCGACGACCACCCTCTGGCGCCCCACCGGCCCCACGGAGCTGGACCTGGTCCGGGAGCTGGACTGGAGGGCCTGGCCGCCACGGCTGCCCGAGCAGCCGATCTTCTACCCCGTTCTCAACGAGGACTACGCGATCCGGATCGCCCGGGACTGGAACGTCAAGCACAGCGGCGCCGGGTTCGTCACACGCTTCGAGGTCGACGCGGAGTTCCTCGGCCGCTATCCCGTCCGACAGGCCGGCGGCGAGACGATCCTGGAGCTGTGGGTGCCCGCCGAGGAGCTGGACGAGTTCAACAGCCACATCGTGGGCCGGATCGAGGTCGTGCACGAGTTCCGGTGATGCCCCGGGAAGCCCGGCGATCCAACAGAACCGAACGCCCGGGCTCTCCACCATTTCCCAAAACGTCCCGCCGTCAAGGGTGGTGACGGAATATCGAACAACTCCGACGCACCTCTTCCAACACAGTCCGACACGTCCTACCGTAAGCGCGCACCGGTGACACGTACATGCCGTCATCCCACCTTGCGCGAGTCGGAGGAACGTCAACGATGCGTCACCCTCACCCCCGCACCACCCGTCGAAGAGTGGCCGGAGCGCTCACCGCAGGGCTGCTGTGCACGGCGGGCCTGGCCGCCCCCGCCGTCGCGGCCCCCGCCCGGCACCCCGTCGCCGCACCCTCGCCGGCCGACGGCCTCGCCCTCACTCCGCCCATGGGGTTCAACAACTGGAACTCCACGCACTGCCGTGCCGACTTCAACGAGGCCATGGTCAAGGGGATCGCGGACCTCTTCGTGGCCAAGGGCCTGAAGGACGCCGGCTACCAGTACGTGAACCTCGACGACTGCTGGGCCCTGCCGAACCGGGACGCCGACGGCAAGCTGGTGCCGGACCCGGCCCGCTTCCCGAACGGGATCAAGGCCGTCGCCGACTACGTCCACGGCAAGGGCCTCAAGCTCGGCATCTACACCAGCGCCGGCTTCAAGACCTGCAACAGCGCGGGCTTCCCGGGTGCGCTCGGCCACGAGTCCAGCGACGCGCAGCAGTTCGCCGACTGGGGCGTCGACTACCTCAAGTACGACAACTGCAACAACCTGGGCGTCGACGCCAAGCTGCGCTACCGGACCATGCGTGACGCGCTCGAGGCGACCGGCCGGCCCATCGTCTACAGCATCTGCGAATGGGGCGAGAACAAGCCCTGGGAGTGGGCGTCGGACGTCGGTCAGCTGTGGCGGACCACCGGTGACATCAGCGACAGTTGGGGTTCGATGCTGTCGATCCTCAAGCAGAACCTGCCGCTCGCGCCGTACGCCGGGCCCGGCCACTGGAACGACCCCGACATGCTGGAGGTCGGCAACGGCGGGATGACGGACACCGAGTACCGCTCGCACTTCTCCCTCTGGTCCGTCATGACCGCGCCCCTGCTCATCGGCACCGACCTGCGCAAGGCCTCCCGGGCGACCTTCGACATCCTGGACAACAAGGAGGTCATCGCCGTCGACCAGGACCCGCTGGGCAAGCAGGGCACGGTCGTCTCCTCCACCGGCGGACGCTGGGTGATCGCCAAGGAGATGAAGGACGGCAGCCGGGCGGTCGCCCTGTTCAACGAGTCCGGCTCCGCCCAGCGGATCGCCACCACCGCAAGCGCCGTCGGCCTGCCCGACGCCCCGGCCTACACCCTGCGCGACCTGTGGCAGCACCGTAGCTACAACACCGCGGGCACCCTCGCGGCCACCGTCCCGGCCCACGGCACGGTCCTGCTGCGGGTCGCGGCCGACCCGGACTGGGCCGCCAACCCGCCCGCCGCGGAACTCGGCCTGGACGGAAGCCCGTTCGTGGAGGCGGGAACCCCGGCGGCTCTGACCACCAGCGTCACCGACCTCGGCCGGACATCCGCGCGCGGGGTGTCCGTGTCACTCACCGGCCCGGACGGCTGGACCGTACGCGCCACCTCGGCGACCACGGCCGCCGCCCTCGCCACGGGCAAGTCGCTGCGCACGGGCTGGCGGGTCACCGCCCCCGCAGGCACGCCGACCGGCTCCTACGGCCTCACCCTCAAGGCGAGTTACCGCTCACCCACCGGAGAGAGCGTCACCGGCGCCCTCCCGCTGACCGCGACCGTCGTGCTGCCGCCACCCACCGGGACGTCGTACCTCAGCGATCTGCCCTGGCTGTCGGCGACGAGCGGCTGGGGGCCGGTCGAGCGCGACACGAGCAACGGGGAGAGCGCCGCGGGCGACGGTCACCCCATCACCCTGGGCGGCGTCGTCCACGCCAAGGGACTCGGCGTCCACGCGGAGAGCGAGGTCTCCTTCTACACCGGCAAGGCCTGCGAGAAGGTCACCGCGGACATCGGCGTGGACGACGAGAAGGGCCTGAAGGGCACCGTCGCCTTCGAGATCTGGGCGGACGGCACCAAGGCCGCCTCGACCGGTGTACTGAACAACGCACAGCCCGCCCAGCCACTCACCGCCGACGTCACCGGCGCCCAGGTGGTCCGCCTCGTCGTCACCGACGGCGGAGACGGCATCGACTCGGACCACGCCGACTGGGCCGACGCCCGGCTGAGCTGCTGACCGCGGCTCGGAACGCGCGCACGCCAGGCCGCGTTGCCGACCGCGGCTCGAATCGCGAGCGCCACGCTCAGGTGCTGACCGCGGCTCGAATCGCGGGCGCCAGGCTCAGCTGCTGACCGCGACTCCGAACGCAGGCGCCGGGCTCAGCTGCTGACGGTGGCTTGGAACAGGGTCGCCAGGCTCAGCCGCTGACCATGGCTCCGCACGCGCACGCCGAGCTCAGCCGCCGAACCGCCCCCAAACCCCTGCCGCGGTCGCGTCCGGCCTACGGGCCGACGCGGCCGCGGCGGCACCGCCAAGACCCGCGCCCATACCCCTGCACGCGGCCTGACCTTCAGCCGCCCGACCGCTCTCACCCCCGCCGCAGTCGCGTCCGGGCCTAGAGCCAACGCGGCCGCAGCAGCGCCGACCAGACCCGCATCCCTACCCACCCGCGCAGGCGTCACCGCCAGCCGCCCGGCCGCCCTCAAACCCCCGCCGCAGTCGCATCCGGCCTGAGAGCCAACGCGGCTGCGGCAGCGCCGACCAGACCCGCATCCGTACCCATCTGCGCAGGTGTCACCGTGAGCCGCTGGACGAAGGAGAGGGTCGCGTAGTCGGCGAGGGCCTTGCGCAGGGGTGTGAAGAGGATGTCGCCGGCCTTGCCGACGCCACCGCCGATCACCGCGATGTCGATCTCCACCAGGGTCGCGGTGGCCGCGATCCCGGCCGCCAGGGCCTGGGCGGCCCGCTCGAAGGAGGCCACGGCGACCGGGTCGCCCTCCCGGGCGGCGGCGGCCACGGCCGCGGCGGAGGTGTCGCCGTCCGGGCCGGGCCGCCAGCCCTGCTCCAGGGCGCGGCGGGCGATGTTGGGACCGCTGGCGATGCGCTCGACGCAGCCGCGCGAGCCGCACGGGCACAGGTCGCCGTCGAGGTCGACGCTGATGTGCCCGATGTGCCCGGCGTTGCCGGTCGGGCCGGGATGCAGCTGCCCGCCGAGGACCAGGCCGCCGCCGACGCCGGTGGAGACCACCATGCAGAGCGCGTTGTCGTGGCCGCGGGCGGCGCCCTGCCAGTGCTCGGCCGCGGTGATGGCCACCCCGTCGCCGATCAGCTCGACCGGCAGCCCCCCGGTGGTTGTGCGCACCCGCTCGACCAGCGGAAAGTCACGCCAGCCCGGCACGTTCACGGGACTGACGGTGCCCGCCGAGGCGTCCACCGGGCCCGCACTGCCGATGCCTATCGAGCCGGCGCGTCCCCACAGGGGCGAGCCGGCGAGGTCGCCGAGCACCCCCTCGACGGCCCGCATGACCGTTTCGCCGTCCTGCTGCGCGGGCGTCGCACGCTGTGCGCGTGCCTGGATCCGTCCGTGACCGTCCACCAGAGCGCCGGCAATCTTGGTACCGCCGATGTCCAGGGCCGCCACGAGGTCGGTGTACATCAGTGTCAGATCTCCCCGTTGAACCTTGAATAACCAGAAAGAGGCAGGCCGGTCCAGCGGTGGGGGCGCAGGCCGGAGACAGCGGTGGACAGTCTCTCGCGCATCTGACAACGTTGTCCAGGCTCTATGCTCGACGCCACATCCTCATACAAACCACGGATCTGTGCACCACCCCCGTGGACAACCCGGACGACAGGACAGGACGCCGCATCGTGCCCCAGAGCAGCCGCCGCGCAGATCGCCCCGCAGACCGTCACTCCGGGTCGCGCTACGGCAACCGTCCCACGATGAAAGATGTGGCCGCGCGCGCCGGGGTCGGCCTGAAGACGGTGTCCCGCGTGGTCAACGGCGAGCCCGGCGTCACCCCGGACACCGAGCGCCGCGTCCAGGAGGCGATCGACGCACTCGGCTTCCGCCGCAACGACAGCGCACGCGTCCTGCGCAAGGGCCGTACGGCCAGCATCGGCCTGGTCCTCGAGGACCTCGCCGACCCGTTCTACGGCCCGCTGAGCCGCGCGGTCGAGGAGGTGGCCCGGGCCCACGGCGCCCTGCTGATCAACGGTTCCAGCGCCGAGGACCCGGACCGGGAGCAGGAGTTGGCGCTGGCGCTGTGCGCCCGGCGGGTGGACGGTCTGGTGGTGATCCCGGCCGGTGACGACCACCGCTACCTGGAGCCGGAGATCCGGGCGGGCGTTGCCACCGTGTTCGTGGACCGTCCCGCCGGGAAGATCGACGCCGACGTCGTGCTGTCGGACAACTTCGGCGGTGCCCGCGACGGCGTCGCCCACCTGATCGCACACGGTCACCGCCGGATCGGGTTCATCGGCGACATGCCCCGCATCCACACCGCGGCCGAGCGCCTGCGCGGCTACCGGACCGCCATGGAGGACGCCGGGATACCGGTCGAGGAGCGGTGGATGTCGCTCGGGGCGACGGATCCGGTGCGGGTGCGCCGGGCGGCCGAGGAGATGCTCTCGGCCCCCTCCCCCGTCACCGCGATCTTCGCGGGCAACAACCGGGTGACGGTCACCGTGATCCGGGTCCTCGCCGAGCAGTCCCGCCCGGTCGCCCTCGTCGGCTTCGACGACATCGAGCTGGCCGATCTGCTCCAGCCGGGCGTCACGGTCGTCGCCCAGGACGCGGCCGCCCTCGGCCGCACCGCCGCCGAGCGCCTCTTCCGCCAGCTGGACGGCACCCTCGTCGCGCCCGAGCGCATCGAGCTGCCGACCCGGCTCGTCACCCGCGGCTCGGGCGAGCTGCCGCCCGCGGACTGAGCCGCCCGTGACCGATGACGTCGGCCGCACCCTGACGGAGCTCGGCCTCGCCGAGGCACCCCGCGACCATCCGCTGACCTATCCGGGCGCCTGGCCCGCCGACTCCGGGCTGCTGCACGGCGACCGGATGCTCCCGCTGGACCGGTTGGTGCACGAGGACCGGACGCCGGTCCTCGCCGTCGGCTCCAACGCCTGCCCTGGCCAGCTGCGCCACAAGATGGACGAGTCCGGGATCGGCGCGGCCATCCCGATGGTGCGGGCGCGGGTGACCGGCATCGAGGTGGGCGTCTCCGCCCATGTGAGCCGGTTGGGCTATGTCTCCGCCTCTCCCGTCAAGTCACCTCGCTGCTTACGGGAGTTGTTCGTCATCTGGCTGGATCCGCGGCAACTGGCGGTGATCGACGCCAGCGAGCCGAACTTCTGGCGGGCCTGGCTGCCCGCACCTGACGTGCGGATCGAGCTGCCGGACGGCTCGGCGCTGACCGGTGCGTACGCCTACGTCAACCGGCACGGTGTGCTGCACGACGGCACGGGCGCACCCCGCAGGCATCCCGGGCAGCGCCCGCTGCTCACCGAACTCCTCGTGGCGTCGGCCCTGTTGCGCGAGTTGTTCGGGGTCACGCCGGAGGAGTTCTGCGCGCGGGCCCGCGCCGACGCCGCGCTGTGCGCGCGGGGCACCCGGCTGTTCGCGGCGCACGCGTGGGTGACGGAGTCGGGGCTGGAGTCGTACGCGCACGGCCGGCCGTAGCCCGCGCCTTGCCGTCGGCGCACCCGGCCCGGAGTCCGAGGGGCGGCTCCCACCGCCGGCCGTCGGCCGTCGGCCGTGTTCGGTACGGCCGACGGCTGCTCGGGGTGATGCCCGCCGGTCAGCTGTGACGGGGCGGGCGTGGGCTCACGGGGCCCGGTTGAAGAGCGCGACGACGCTGCGGTTCTTGTCCATGGTGATCTGGTAGTTGGCCGTGGTGTCGCTCTGCTTCACGCCGTCGACCTCCCAGCCCGCGAACACGTTGCCGGCCGCCGGGTGGGCGGTGAGCGTCACCTGCGTGCCGGGGTCGTAAGGGCCGAACTCGCTGACCGTGATGCTGCCGCCGCCTGCCGGGGAGACGGACATCGTGAGGTCGTGCCGGTTGGTCACCTTCGAGGCGCGGTAGTCGGACACGAGCGGGGTGGCGAGCTGGGCGATGCCTGCGTTGTTGTTCTTCGCGTCGCCGAGAATCTTGCCATCGGCGGTGTGGTTGACGGTGTTGGAGTACTGGTTGATGACCTTGCAGGTGGGCAGACAGGGCGTGTTGTACGCCATGAGCGTGTGGTACTTGTTGTCGGACGTGATCCAGCCGAAGTTGGTGTCGTTCGGTCCCGGCGGCGTCTCCCCGTTGTTCGCCACGGTCTTCCGGTCGTGCCGCATGCCCAGGTTGTGGCCGATCTCGTGGCCCAGGTTGTCCCACTCCTTCACCGACAGGACGCTCGTGACCGAGTAGGCGCTCTCGCTGGTCCTCGAGCTCACGGGAATCGGCAGATCGGCCGAGCCGGAGCTGTTCTGGATGGGGATGGAGGCGAGCAGCGCCACCAGGTCGGCGCCGTAGAGATCCCGGTTCGCGTGAGCCACGGAACCGAGCGTCAGGTCGTTGCGGTTGTTGACCTTGGCGAGCAAGGCGCTGGCGGACTCGTCGGCCCCACCGAACGGCGTGGTCTGGTACGAGTGGACGGTGTGCACGCTGGCCGGCACATGGCTGGTGGCGAGAGCCTTGTTGAGCTGGCTCACTCCGTAGCGCATCCGGGCCTCCACCTCCGGCACCCCGCCGAGCTCGGTGACGGCCGCGGGGGTGTAGGCGACGAGGAGGTCGATGGCGACCGGGTTGTTGTTGTCGGCCCTGGGCGTCTTCTCGGCGTGACCGGGACGGCCGGCTCGCTTGGGCAGGGTCACGGTGTCGCCGGGCTTTCCGCTCGGCGGCAGTTTCAGCGTGTCGATCTCCTGCAGGCGGTACTTGCCCGGCTGCTTGGGCAGGGGGGTGAACACGTAGTCCTTGGTGCCGACCTCGATGACGCCGTCGAGGGTGACGTGGCCGCCGCCGCGCGTGCACGCTCCGATGATGGACAGGGACACCGTGTTCTCGGGCTTCTTCGGGTCGTGCCCGTCCCAGTAGACGGTGCCGTTCGCGTCCTTGTGGTAGTAGTCCCGCATCGCGGTGATGCCTCGGCTGCCGGGGAAGAGCCGGAACGTACGGTGTTCCGGCACGCCTTCCTTCTGCTTGAGGCACAGGGGCGCGAACTCCTTGGCGTCGGCGCGCAGCACGGCGGTGCGCACCACCCAGGGCTCGTCGTGGTCGGACCCGCCGTTCGCGTGCGGCGTGGCCATGGCCAGGGGAAGAGGGACGAGAAGAGCGGTCGCCGCGGTACAGGCGACCAGCAGGGAACGACGCATTGGGGACGTCGCCTTTCTGTGGGGGAATGTGCCCCATGATCAGCGTCTGTTCGCGTCATCCCGTCGAGCGCGGGGTCGCGGGAGCGATGTCGCCCGGAGGTTCATCCAGTCAGCCGCCTGCGGACCCGACCGGGGGTCGTGCGCCGCCGGGGGGCCGCCGCCCGGACACGCAGCCGCCCCCGTCGCCCTTCTCGGCGGGCACCGGGGGCGGCTCGTCCTGCGCGGGACGCCGCTACTTGGCCGAGGCCGTCAGGTCGCCGCGCCGGGGCGCCGCGAAGCCCTCCAGGTCGGCCCGGGTCAGACCGGTGAGGCGGGCGACCTCGGCGATGTCGAGGGCGCCGCAGTCCAGGCCGCGCAGCAGGTAGCCGCCGAGGGCCTTGGCGGTGGCGGGCTCGTCCATGACGTCGCCGCCGGCGCGATTGGCGTAGCGGGCGAGTCGGGCGGCCGCCTGCTCGAAGCCTTCGCGGTAGAAGGCGAAGACGGCGGCGTAGCGGGTCGGGATGTGGCCGGGGTGCATGTCCCAGCCCTGGTAGTAGGCGCGGGCCAGCGCGCGCCGCGTCAGGCCGTAGTGCAGGCGCCAGGCGTCGTGGACCTTCGCGGTCGGGCCGACCGGCAGGACGTTGGTGGAGCCGTCCGAGACGCGTACGCCGGTGCCCGCGGCGGCGACCTGCATGATCGCCTTGGCGTGGTCGGCTGCGGGGTGGTCGCTGGCCTGGTAGGCGGCTGAGACGCCGAGGCAGGCGCTGTAGTCGAAGGTGCCGTAGTGCAGGCCGGTGGCGCGGCCCTCGGCGGCCTGGATCATGCGGGCGACGGTCGCGGTGCCGTCGGTGGCCAGGATGGACTGGCTGGTCTCGATCTGGATCTCGAAGCCGAGCCGCCCGGACTCCAGACCGTGCACCTTCTCGAAGGCCTCCAGGAGGCGTACGAACGCGCTGACCTGCTCGGCGTACGTCACCTTCGGCAGGGTGAGCACCAGCCCCTCGGGCAGGCCGCCGGCCTCGATCAGCGCGGTGAGGAAGACGTCGAGGGTGCGGATGCCCCGGTCGCGTACCGCGGCCTCCATGCACTTCATGCGGATGCCCATGTACGGGGCCGCCGTGCCGTTCTTGCGGGCCTCGGCGATCAGGCGGGCGGCGCGGGCGGCCGTCTCGTCCTCCTCGGCGTCCGGACGGGGGCCGTAGCCGTCCTCGAAGTCGACGCGCAGGTCCTCGATCGGCTCGCGCTCCAGCTTGGCGCGGACCCGGGAGTAGACGGGCTCGGCGAGGTCGTCGGACAGGCCGAGGACGGCCGCGAACGCGTCCGCGTCCGGGGCGTGCTCGTCGAGGGCGGCGAGGGCCTGGTCGCCCCAGGAGCGGATGGTGTCGGCGGCGAAGGCGTCACCGGGGACGTACACGGTGTGGACGGGCTGCCGGGTGCCGGGGTCTCCGGGGTAGCGGCGCTCCAGTTCCGCGTCGACCGGCGCGAGGGAGGCACTGATCTCCTCGCTGACGGCGCCCGCGAGGCTCGTCGCCACCTTCTCCTGCTGACCCATCCCACACCCTCCATGTTTCCGCTCTACGGAATCAACAATCCGTAGAATGAAGTTATCCGGGGACCTTCGAGATGGTCAACACCATGTCCATGGGACGCCGCTCCGACACCTCGCCCTGTTCACGTCCCTCCCAGGGCGCGGTGTCACACTTTCCCTCGCACGACTCGCCCGGCCGTTCCACCGAAGGAGCCTCCGTGCCGAACCGCAGCCGAGTCACGCGCCGTCTGGGTCTCAAGGCCGCACTGCTCGCGGCCGTCACCACTCCCCTGTCCAGTACAGCACTGCCCGCCCCGTCCGCCTCGGCGCAGGAGCACCGGGGCCGCCCACTGGGGATCATGTCCTTCAACCTGCGCTTCGCGAGCACCGCCGAGCCCAACAGCTGGACCGTCCGCAGACCGGTGATGAGCACCTTGCTGCGCCATGAACAGCCCCATGTCATCGGCACCCAGGAAGGCCTCTACCAGCAGCTGCGCGACATCGACGCCGACCTCGGGCCGCACTACGACTGGATCGGCACCGGCCGCGAGGGCGGCAGCCGAGACGAGTTCGCGGCGATCTTCTACGACACCCGCCGCCTGTCCCCGGTCGAGCACTACACCTTCTGGCTGTCCGACACCCCGGAGGTGATCGGTTCCAACACCTGGAGAGCCGCGTTCCCGCGCATCGTCACCTGGGTCCGTTTCCACGACCTGCACGACGGCGGACGGGAGTTCCACGTCCTGAACACCCACTTCGACCACGCGAGGCAGTCGGCGCGCGACCGTAGCGCCGCCCTCATGGCCCAGCGGATCGCCGGCCTCGACCGCACCCTGCCGGTCGTGGTGACCGGCGACTTCAACGTCGCCGCGCACCGGAACCCGGTCTACGACACGATGCTCGGTGCCGGTCTCGTCGACACCTGGGAGACCGCCGCCGAGCGCGGCGCGCTGTACGGCACGTTCCACGGCTACAAACCGCTCCTCCCGAACGGCGACCGGATCGACTGGATCCTGTCCACGCCGGGGGTCACGACCCGGCGGGCAACGATCAACACCTTCTCCAGGAACGGCCAATTCCCGAGCGACCACCTGCCCGTGCAGGCCTGGATCGTTCTGGGATGAACAGAGGCCCCCGTGACCGGCGCGCGGTCACGGGGGCCTCGTACAGCCTGGCGGCGATCAGCCCTTGCGGGTCTTGATCTCCTCGGTGAGCTGCGGGACGACGTCGAAGAGGTCGCCGACGACGCCGTAGTCGACCAGGTCGAAGATCGGGGCCTCGGGGTCCTTGTTGACCGCCACGATCGTCTTCGAGGTCTGCATACCGGCACGGTGCTGGATCGCGCCGGAGATGCCGTTGGCGATGTACAGCTGCGGCGAGACCGACTTACCGGTCTGGCCGACCTGGTTGGTGTGCGGGTACCAGCCGGCGTCCACCGCGGCACGCGAGGCGCCGACGGCCGCACCGAGCTGGTCGGCGAGCGCCTCGATGATCGAGAAGTTCTCGGCACCGTTGACGCCACGGCCACCGGAGACCACGATCGCGGCCTCGGTCAGCTCCGGACGACCCGTCGACTCACGGGCGGTGCGGCCGGTGACCTTGGTGCCGGTGGCCTTGTCGGAGAAGGACACGGCCAGGGCCTCGACGGCGCCGGCGGCCGGGGCGGCCTCGACGGCGGCCGAGTTCGGCTTGACCGTGATGACCGGGGTGCCCTTGATGACGCGGGACTTGGTGGTGAAAGACGCGGCGAACACCGACTGGGTGGCCACCGGACCCTCGTCGCCGGCCTCCAGGTCGACGGCGTCGGTGATGATGCCGGAGCCGATGCGCAGCGCCAGACGGGCGGCGATCTCCTTGCCCTCCGCGGAGGACGGGACCAGCACGGCGGCCGGGGAGACGGCCTCGTAGGCGGCCTGCAGGGCCTCCACCTTCGGGACGACCAGGTAGTCGGCGTACTCGGACGCCTCGTGCGTCAGGACGCGGGTCGCGCCGTGCTCAGCGAGCGCGGCGGCCGTGTCGGCGGCACCGTTGCCCAGCGCGACGGCGACGGGCTCGCCGATGCGGCGGGCCAGGGTCAGCAGCTCAAGGGTGGGCTTGCGGACGGCACCGTCCACGTGGTCGACGTAGACGAGAACTTCAGCCATGGGAACGGATCTCCTTGCGGATTACGAAGTCTGAGGGGCGGTCAGGCTGTCGAGCCTTAGATGAACTTCTGGCTCGCGAGGAACTCAGCGAGCTGCTTGCCGCCCTCGCCCTCGTCCTTGACGATCGTGCCGGCCGTGCGGGCCGGACGCTCGGTCGCGGTCTCGACCTTGGTCCAGGCGCCGTCGAGGCCGACCTCCTCGGCGTCGATGTCCAGGTCGGACAGGTCCCAGGACTCCACCGGCTTCTTCTTGGCGGCCATGATGCCCTTGAAGGACGGGTAACGCGCCTCGCCCGACTGGTCCGTGACGGAGACGACGGCCGGCAGGGAGGCCTCCAGCTGCTCGCTCGCGGCGTCGCCGTCGCGGCGGCCCTTGACCGTGCCGTCCTCGACAGAGACCTCGGAGAGCAGGGTGACCTGCGGGACGCCCAGACGCTCGGCCACCAGGGCCGGGACGATACCGGCGGTGCCGTCGGTGGAGGCCATGCCGGAGATCACCAGGTCGTAGCCGGCCTTCTCGATCGCCTTGGCCAGCACCAGCGAGGTGCCGATGGCGTCGGTGCCGTGCAGGTCGTCGTCCTCGACGTGGACGGCCTTGTCGGCACCCATGGACAGCGCCTTGCGCAGCGCGTCCTTGGCGTCCTCCGGGCCGACCGTCAGGACGGTGACCTCGACGTCGTCGTCCGAGTTCTCGGAGATCTGCAGCGCCTGCTCGACCGCGTACTCGTCCAGCTCGGAGAGCAGACCGTCCACGTCGTCGCGGTCGACGGTCAGGTCATCGGCGAAGTGCCGGTCGCCAGTGGCGTCGGGCACGTACTTCACAGTGACAACGATCCTCAAGCTCACGCCGGCTCTCCTACTGCATCGTCATTTCCGGGCTGCCTCTTGCAGGCAGCATAGGCGCCTCAATCGGCCGATCCCGATCGGGGCGTCCAGGGGCTCCGACCGAAATATTACTCGTCAGTACACCCAGTTCGTGCCCGCTAAGCAAGCGCTTTGAACTGTGACCTTCGCAACGCAGCGTAACCGGAACTCGACGGCTTCGCAGGGCGGGAGAGGCGTGATCAATCCCGCAGGCCGTTGAAGCGGCCCTGGTGGTAGAGGAGAGGACGCCCCGCGCCCGTGGAGTCGCCGAGGACCACCTCGGCGACCACGATGCGGTGATCACCGGCCGGTACACGGCCGACGATCCGGCAGACCAGCCACGCCAGCACGTCGTCCAGGACGGGTACGCCGTTCGGGCCCTCCCGCCAGGCCGTGGGCGCGCCGAAGCGGTCGGCGCCGCTGCGGGCGAAGGTGGCGGCCAGGTCGCTCTGGTGCTCGCCGAGTATGTGGATGCCGACGTACTCGCTCTCGGCGACGGCGGGCCAGCTGGAGGCGCCCGTGCCGATGCCGAAGGAGACGAGCGGGGGTTCGGCGGACACGGAGGTGAGGGAGGTGGCGGTGAAACCGACCGGACCCGAGGCACCGCGCGCAGTGATCACCGCGACACCGGCGGCGTGCCGGCGGAAGGTGGAGCGCAGCAGGTCGGGCGAGGCGAGCTGGAAGGTGCCGAGGTCGGGCGAGGCCGTCATGGAGTTGTCCTTCTGCGAGGGGGGACATGAGGGTCCCCCCGCTCGAGCGGAGCCGAGAGTGGGGGAGGGTCCGGTGCTGTTCAACAGCGCGGACAGCGCGCGCTCGACGTGCGGACCAGGGCGCCTTCATGAAGGTGTCCCCGCTCGAAGAGAAGGAGTTCGGTCGGCATAGGGTCAGGCTGACGATAGGTGGCGTGCGCAGTCAAGTTCGTTCCGGGATCTGGGAGATGCCTCACCGTGCTCCCGGGGGACCTCACACCGCCTCCCCCAGGGCCGCGATCACGTCGGCCCTGCGGGGCTGTCCGGTGGCGCGTCGCACCACCCGGCCGTCCGCGTCGAGGACCAGCACGGTGGGCGTTTTCAGGATCTCCAGCTCGCGTACGAGGTCCAGGTGGGCCTCGGCGTCGACCTCGACGTGTGTGACGCCGGGGACCATACCGGCGACCTCGCCGAGCACCCGCCGGGTGGCCCGACAAGGCGCGCAGAAGGCACTTGAGAACTGCACGAGCGTGGCCCGCTCGCCCAGTTCACCGCCCAACTCGGCCGCTCCGAGCCGCCTGCCGCCGTCTCGCCCGCGCACCCGCACTCTCCCACTCCGCCGCTTGTGCAGCACTCCGTAGGCGCTCGCCGCCACGAGCACCGCCACGCACACCACCAGTCCGGTCATCATCCGCACCAGCATTCACGAGACTGCAAAGATTCCCGCCTCCCGATGGAGTTTCCGTTGCGGAATGCTTGATTCATGGAGATCGATGCGAGGGGTCCCCGCTTCGCGGCGGCCGTGACGACCGTCGTGCTGGCGGCGGCGCTCATCACGCAGAGCGCCTGGGTGCTGGGCTGGCAGACCCTGGCGTTCGCGTTCGGTGCGGCGGGCGGGGTGGGCCGGTCGCCGTACGGTCGGCTGTTCCTGACGGTGATACGGCCGCGGCTCGTGCCGCCGACGGAGTTCGAGGCCCCGGAACCGCCGCGGTTCGCGCAGGCGATCGGGCTGGTGTTCGCCGGGCTCGGCCTCGTCGGGTTCGCGCTCGGTCCGGCCTGGCTGGGACTCGCGGCAACAGGGGCCGCGCTCGCCGCCGCCTTCCTCAATGCCACGTTCGGGTACTGCCTCGGGTGCGAGTTGTTCCTGCTCCTGAAGAGAGTCACGGTACACGCGAAGTGAAGGGGATCCGACGACCGAGGTGAGGCACTAGGCCGACGTGACGAGGATCTCGCCGCCGCGAGGCACCAGGACTGGCTACCTGTCCGTTCTTCGGGCACGATCGGCGAGACGCCGTAAACCTACGGCTGCGTAACTTTCCCGCCGGGAGCCCCCCTTTCCCGAGCAGAGCAGAAAGGGCCCACCCCGCCCATGGCAGAGCTGGTCTACCGTCCCGTCGTCGGTCTCGCCAAGACGCTGTTCAAGGCCTGGGACCTGAAGATCGACTGCCAGGGCTCGGAGAACATCCCGCACTCGGGCGGTGCGGTCCTGGTGAGCAATCACATCAGCTACCTGGACTTCATCTTCAACGGCCTGGCGGCCCTGCCGCAGAAGCGTCTGGTGCGCTTCATGGCGAAGGAGTCCGTCTTCCGGCACAAGGTGTCCGGGCCGCTGATGCGCGGGATGAAGCACATCCCGGTGGACCGCAAGCAGGGCGAGGCCGCCTTCGCGCACGCGCTGGACTCGCTGCGCTCCGGCGAGGTCATCGGGGTGTTCCCGGAGGCCACGATCTCGCAGTCCTTCACCCTGAAGAGCTTCAAGTCGGGTGCGGCCCGCCTCGCCCAGGAGGCGGGCGTCCCGCTCGTCCCGATGGCGGTGTGGGGCACGCAGCGGCTGTGGACCAAGGGGCACCCGCGCAACTTCAAGCGCAGCCACACGCCGATCACCATCCGGGTCGGCGAGCCGGTCGAGGCCCCGCGCGACCAGTACGCGGGCGCCATCACCCGCCGTCTGCGCGAGGGCGTCCAGGAATTGCTGGACGCCGCCCAGCGCGCCTACCCCGCACGTCCGAAGGGCGCGGACGACTCCTGGTGGCTCCCCGCCCACCTCGGGGGTTCGGCGCCCACGGTCGAGCAGCTGCGGGCGGCCGAGGCGCACTGACGACTGATCCCCCGTCACTCACGACCGGGGAATCAGCGAGTGCCAAGAGGTGCCGGTCAGGCGGGAGCGCCGGCCGGCGTCGGGGCGTGCACCTCGATGCGGGCGCCCGGGCTGAACTTCTCCAGCAGCTCGGCGAGTTCGGTGGCCGCCGCCTCCGCCTCCGGGACCGGCATCGGGGCGAGGGTCTCCAGCAGGAAGAGGCCCGAGACCGTCTCTTCGGTGAGACGGGTGCGCGGGCCCTGGCGCCAGTTCCAGCGACGGCAGGTCACACCGGCCTCGTCGCGCCACACGACCTCGCCCGCGTCGGGGTGTTCGACGACCTCCTCGCCGCCCGCGACCGTCACGAAGTCCTCTTCGCCCGTGGCGCGCACGAGCCGCATCCCGCCCTGGATCCGGTCGATGTCCTCGCCGCCGACGGGGACCAGGTGGGCGACGCTGATGGCGTTGTAGAGGTCCACGAGCAGGTTGATCCGGGGCAGGCCGCCGTCGGCCAGAGCCCGCTTGGCCAACGCCTCGGCCGAGTTGCGGGTGCGCGACGGCTTGGAGCCGAAGGCGGTGTACACCTCCCGCCAGGCGACCATGTGCGGGTCCTCGTGCGGCACTCGTCCGTCCAGGCGGGCGGCCAGCCGGCGGGCCGCATCGTCCAGCAGCGCCGAACTCGCTTCGGTGCTGGGTCCGTTGACCAGGTCGTACGCCTCGATGACGACATGGGTGAAGCCGGGCGCGAGCGCACGGACCTTGTCGGACACGGTGAGCGTGAGCGTCATCTGCCTCGCCTCAGAGAGTGCTGGGGAGCGTCTTCCACAGGGCCGAACGGTCCGGGGCCGCTGTCAACGCGCTGAGGACGGCCGGGTGCGGTTCAGCATACAAGGCTGGGTAGTCCACCTCATTGGACGCCGGGTCGGGGATCCAGGCCAACCGCTCTCCGTCCAGGGAGAACTGGGCGTCCACGCCGGGCTTGTTGCCTCGCGGGTCCTGCCGGTGCCACGCCCCGTGGAAGCGTATGGCGACCAGGCCGTGCGCGGCGTGACCGCTGCCGTCGTCGTGCATGAGCCGCTGGTAGCACAGGGCGGTGGGGATGTCCTCGGCGCGCAGCAGGGCCGCCAAGGCGTGCGCCTTGGCGTAGCAGATGCCTGTGCGCTGCTCCAGCACGTCCGAGGCACGCCAGGTGACGCGCGGGTCGTCGGCGTCGGCGGAGTGCGGGACGCTGTCGCGGACGAACTCGTAGGCGGCACGCGCATAGGCATACGAGTCCGCGACCCCCTCGGCCAGCTGGGCGGCCGTCTCCCGCACCACGGGATGGTGATGGTCGATGACCTCGTCGGCGGCCAGATAAGCGGACAGGTCGGCGGTGTTCTGGATCAGCTCCATGGCCGCAGAGCATAGGAATGCGATCACCCGACAGTCAATGACTTTTCAGATGACCGCATACCTATGCACATTCGGGGGCTAGCGCGCCATCTCCTCCTTGAGCGCCGCCACGAACGTGTCGACGTCCTCCTCCGTGGTGTCGAAGGAGCACATCCAGCGCACGACGCCGGCCCCCTCGTCCCAGAAGTAGAACCGGAACCGCTTCTGCAGCCGCTCGCTCACGTCGTGCGGGAGCTTGGCGAAGACGCCGTTCGCCTGCACCGGGTAGAGGATCTCCACCCCGTGTACCGCGCGCACGCCCTCGGCCAGCCGTTGGGCCATCTCGTTGGCGTGCCGTGCGTTGCGCAGCCACAGGTCCTTGGCGAGCAGCGCCTCCAGCTGCACCGACACGAAGCGCATCTTGGAGGCGAGCTGCATGGACATCTTGCGCAGATGCTTCATACGGCCGACGGCGTCCTGGTTGAGGACCACGACCGCCTCGCCGAACAGGGCGCCGTTCTTCGTCCCGCCGAGCGAGAGGATGTCGACGCCGACCGCGTTGGTGAACGTCCGCATGGGCACGTTCAGGGACGCGGCCGCATTGGCTATCCGCGAGCCGTCCAGGTGCACCTTCATGCCGTGCGCGTGGGCGCGCTCGCAGATCGCCCGGATCTCCTCGGGCGTGTAGAGCGTGCCCAGCTCCGTGCTCTGGGTGATCGAGACGACCTGCGGCATCGCGCGGTGCTCGTCCTCCCAGCCCCAGGCCTGCCGGTCGATCAGCTCGGGCGTGAGCTTGCCGTCGGGCGTGGGCACGGTGAGCAGCTTCAGGCCGCCCATGCGCTCGGGGGCGCCGCCCTCGTCGACGTTGATGTGCGCGCTCTCGGCGCAGATCACCGCGCCCCAGCGGTCGGTGACCGCCTGGAGCGCGACGACGTTCGCGCCGGTGCCGTTGAAGACCGGGAAGGCCTCCGCGCCGGCCCCGAAGTGGCTGCGGATGATCCGCTGGAGGTTCTCGGTGTAGTCGTCCTCGCCGTACGCCACCTGGTGGCCGCCGTTGGCCAGGGCCAGGGCGGCCATCACCTCCGGGTGCGCCCCGGCGTAGTTGTCACTGGCGAAACCGCGGACCTGCGGGTCGTGGTGGCGACGCGCGTCGGTCTTGGGAGGGTTCACGGCTTCTCGGTCAGCCACAGACGGTTTCCGTTCACTTCGGCGGCGGACTTGCTCCAAACGCCCTCGATGGCCTCGGCCAGGTCCTTGACGTCCGTGAAGCCCGCGAACTTCGCACTGGGGCGTTCGGCGCGCATCGCGTCGTGCACCAGCGCCTTCACCACCAGGATGGCAGCCGCCGAGCGCGGACCCCCCTCGCCCCCGGCCTTGCGGAAGCCGTCGGCCATGGCGAGCGTCCAGGCTTCCGCGGCGGCCTTGGCCGCGGAGTACGCGGCGTTGCCCGCGGTGGGCTTCGACGCGCCGGCGGCGCTGATCAGCACGTACCGTCCGCGGTCGCTGCGCTGCAGGCCGTCGAAGAAGGCCAGGGAGGTGTGCTGGACGGTGCGGACGAGCAGCTTCTCCAGCAGGTCCCAGTCGGCCATGTCGGACTCGGCGAAGCTCGCGCTGCCGCGCCAGCCGCCGACCAGGTGGACCAGGCCGTCGACGCGGCCGTGGTCCTTCTCGATGCGCGCCGCCCACTCACGGGTCGACTGCAGGCTGAGCAGGTCGACCGTCTCGCCGGTGACCGTGGCACCGCCGCCCGCGTAGCGGGCCGCGTCCACGGCCTCCGCCAGGCGCTCGGGGTTGTTGTCGGCACCGACGACCACCGCGCCGGCCTCGGCGAGCCGGACCAGCGCCGCGTGCCCGGCGGGTCCACCCGCGCCGGCCACCGCGATCACCGCACCGCTGAGAGACCCGTTGTTCCCCACGTTCTTCCCCTCTTGAACAGTGTTCTGGACGCGGTCGCTCACGCGGCGAGCCGCTCGGCGCTGTCCGCCGTGATGCCCTTGGTGGAGGCGATCACATTCTTCAGCTTCTTGGACAGGGCCTCAAAGAACATGCTCAGCGGAAACTCGTCCGGAAGCACGTCGTCCACGAGCTTGCGCGGCGGCTGGGTCAGGTCCAGGGCGTCGGGACCCTTGGCCCACTTGGAGCCCGGGTGCGGGGCGAGGTAGGTGGAGACCAGCTCGTAGCCCGCGAACCAGTGCACCAGCTTGGGGCGGTCAATGCCGTCCCGGTACAGCTTCTCGATCTCGGCGCACAGCTGGTTGGTGACCTGCGGGGCGCGCTCCCAGTCGATGGTGAGCTTGTTGTCGGTCCAGCGGATGACGTCGTGCTTGTGCAGGTAGGCGAAGAGCAGCTGGCCGCCGACGCCGTCGTAGTTGCGCACGCGGTCACCGGTGAGCGGGAAGCGGAACATGCGGTCGAAGAGCACCGCGTACTGCACGTCACGGGCCTGCGGGACGCCGTCCGCCTGGAGCTTCACGGCCTCCTTGAAGGCGGTGAGGTCACAGCGCAGCTCCTCCAGGCCGTACATCCAGAACGGCTGGCGCTGCTTGATCATGAACGGGTCGAACGGCAGGTCGCCGTGGCTGTGGGTGCGGTCGTGGACCATGTCCCACAGCACGAAGGCCTCCTCGCAGCGCTTCTGGTCGTGGACCATCGCGGCGATGTCCTCGGGCAGCTCCAGGCCGAGGATGTCGACGGCGGCGTCGGTGACCCGGCGGAAGCGGGCGGCCTCGCGGTCGCAGAAGATGCCACCCCAGGAGAATCGTTCCGGCGCCTCGCGCACGGCGATGGTCTCCGGGAAGAGGACGGCCGAGTTGGTGTCGTAGCCGGCCGTGAAGTCCTCGAACTTGATGCCGCAGAAGAGCGGGTTGTCGTAGCGACTGCGCTCCAGCTCGGCCAGCCAGTCCGGCCACACCATGCGCAGCACGACCGCCTCGAGGTTGCGGTCCGGGTTGCCGTTCTGCGTGTACATCGGGAAGACGACCAGGTGCTGCAGGCCGTCCGCGCGGCCCGCCGCGGGCTGGAACTCCAGCAGGGAGTCGAGGAAGTCCGGCACCTCGAAGCCCCCCTCGGCCCAGCGGCGCAGGTCCTTGACGAGGGCCTCGTGGTAGGCGACGTCGTGCGGAACCAGCTCGGAGAGCTGCTGGACCCCGGAGACGACACGCTCCACGACCGCCTCGGCCTCGGCGCGCTGCGGGGCGCCCTCGGCCTCGAAGTCGATCGATCCGTCCTTCGACTGCCATGGCCGGATCTGCTCCACGGCATCCTTGAGCTCGGGCCAGGCCGGGTGCTCAACAACCCTGGTCAGCGAAGGAACCTGTCCCTCGGTACCCGCCTGCACAAGAATTTCCGTCATGTCCCATCCTCTACGGGAGAACCTCGCGTAAGGACACCGTATGCATACCCCGTTTCTCCCAGCAAGAGGCAGCTCGGGAAATTATTCTGCCGAGCCGCATGGTCACCGACATTTTTCCTGTCTGAAACCGTGATGACGGTCACTTTCGCCGCGAACGCGAGAGATGGACGACCTCGGGAGGGCCGATCAGATCCAGCCGGTCAATGCCGTTGGGGACTCGCCCACCCCCGGGTGACCGCACAGGCGCATCCGAGCCAGGTGTCCCATGCGCCGCGCCCCGATCCGCCGCGCAGGTGCGGGTCCATCGCGGGAGCAGGCCATTAGGCTGCGACCTTGCCGCGTGGACACCGACGTCCCGTCGGGTTCGCGGGCGCCGAGCCGCCATCGACGGAAGCGAGTTGAACCTTGAACTTCCTTACCATCGGTCACCGCGGGGTCATGGGTGTCGAGCCCGAGAACACCCTCCGTTCCTTCGTCGCCGCGCAGCAGGCCGGCCTCGACCTGATCGAACTCGATCTCCATCTGAGCAAGGACGGCGCCCTGGTCGTCATGCATGACGCGGAGGTGGACCGCACGACCGACGGCACCGGCCCGATCGCCGAGAAGACCCTCGCGGAACTGCGCGCCCTGGACGCGGGCCGCGGGGAGCGGGTGCCGGTCTTCGAGGAGGTCCTGGACGCGGTGAAGACGCCCTTGCAGGCGGAGATCAAAGATGTGGCGGCGGCCAGGGCGCTCGCCGAGGTCATGCACCGGCGGGACCTCGTCTCCCGGGTGGAGGTGTCCTCGTTCCACGACGAGGCGATCGCCGAGATCGCCCGGCTGGTGCCGGGCGTGCGCACCGCGCTGATCGCGAGCCGCTACGGCACCGACGTGGTGGAGCGCGCCACCGAGGTGGGTGCCGGGTCCGTCTGTCTCAACATCCGCCGGCTGACCCTGGAGGTCGTCGAACAGGCGCGCGCGGCCGATCTGAGGATCATCGGCTGGGTGGTCAACACGCAGGACCACCTGCGGCTCGTCCGCGCGCTCCAGCTGGACGGGGCGACGACCGACTACCCGGAGATCAAGCGCACGGGCCGGTTCACCGCCTGACCCGGCGCGCGATCTCCGGGACCAAGGTCACGCCAGCGGCTTGACCAGCAGCTCGAACTGCAGGTCGTCGCGCTGCGGGATGCCGAAGCGCTCGTCGCCGTACGGGAAGGGCGTCATCTCTCCCGTACGGCGGTAGCCGCGGCGCTCGTACCAGGCGATCAGGTCGTCACGGACCGAGATCACGGTCATGTGCATCTCGGTCACGCCCCAGGTCCGCCGGGCCAGCCGCTCCGCCTCCGCGATGACGACCTTGCCGAGTCCCGCACCCTGCAGCGTGGGGCTGACCGCGAACATGCCGAAGTAGGCGTGCCGGCCGCGGTGTTCGAGCTGGCAGCAGGCGACGATCCGGCCGTCCTGCTCAACGATCATGAGCCGGCTGTCCGGGGACTTGATGACGTCGAGCACGCCCTCCGGGTCGGTCCGCTGCCCCTCCAGGATGTCCGCCTCGGTGGTCCACCCGGCCCGGCTGGAGTCGCCCCGGTACGCCGACTCGATCAGCGCGACCAGCGCGTCGACATCGGCGTCGGTGGCGTCTCGGAAGGTCGGTCCGGTGGTGGTGGTGTCCATGGGGGCGGTCTCCGATCTCGGGCGCGGCTGAGCCAGGGATGAGGGTAACTCTGCCACTAGAGTCCGGATGCATGGTGCACGTACTGAGCAGCCGGACCCTGCTGCGCCCCAGCGACCCCGAGCGCTCCCGCGCCTTCTACGGCGAGCAGTTGGGCCTGGCCGTCTACCGCGAGTTCGGTACGGGTCCGGAGCGCGGGACCGTCTACTTCCTCGGCGGCGGCTTCCTGGAGGTCTCCGGCCGCTCGCCGGCCCCGCCGTCGCCCACGGTCCGGCTGTGGCTGCAGGTCGAGGACGTGACCGGCGCGCACGAGGAGCTGCTGGGCAAGGGCGTCGAGATCGTGCGGCCGCCGGTGAAGGAGCCGTGGGGCCTGGTCGAGATGTGGATCGCCGACCCGGACGGCACCCCGATCGTGCTGGTCGAGGTGCCGTCGGACCATCCGCTGCGGTACCGGCCGGGGATCTAGGCAGTGCCTTCCGGATCGGGCCGGCGACCTGATCCGGACGCCCCTAGGCCCTGCTGCCCGCCGTGAGCAGGTGGCCGCTGATGCCGAGCAGTGACGGCTCCGACTCGGTCCGCCGCAGTGCGCGCAGGACCAGGTCGCGGCGGGCGGGGTCGTCGAGCCAGTCGGGGACGTCACCCATCAGCCAGGCGGCGCCCTCCAAACCGTACTGACCGTGCGGTGTCAGGCCGGCGTCCGAGAACTCGGCCGGAACGTCGGCGGGCTCGTGGAAGTAGGCCGTCGTGAACAGGGACTTCGGCCCGCCGGTCGGTCGCATGCGGCCGTCGCCGACCGCCGCCTCGATCTGCGGCCGGCGCTCCGCGTCGAAGTACAGCCCCGTGCTCAGGTTGTCGTGCAGGGCCGCGTACCGGTTGATCGTGGCGGCCACCACGAGGCCTCCGGGCCGCACCACCCGGCGGGCCTCGGCGAGTGCCCGGACCCGGTCCTCCCGCTCGGGCAGGTGGTAGAGGGGGCCGAGGAGCAGCACCACGTCCACGGACGCGTCCGGCACCGACAGGGCCCGGGCGTCGCCGACGTGCGCGCTCACGCCGGGCAGGCGGGCCGCGTGTGCGACGTGCAGGGGCACCGGGTCCACGAGTTCCACCGCGTGGCCGTCGGCGGCGAGCCACTGCGCGTGGACACCGCTGCCGCCTCCCACGTCCAGGACCCTGGCCGGAGCGGGTGGCAGGAGACGGCGCAGGACGTCCTGGGTGCGCCAGAGCTCCAGGCGTCCGGCGCCCGAGCGCAGCCGCCCGTCCTCCCCGTCCCGCTCGTAGTACTCCGCGATCTCCTCGGCGAGCGTGGGAGCCCCGGCTCCCGCTGCGTGATCCGTCTCCATCCCCGCAGCCTCCCGTCCCGTGCCGGGATCGGCCAACCGATTTCCGTGTCGGCGCCTCGGCGGTCGGCGCGGGGAAGGGGAAGCGGTCTCCGGATGGCCGGTGCCCGTGGCCGCGACTAGCGTGCGAAAGGGAGCCCTCCTCGGTCTCTCGCACAGCGGGCCGGGGCGACCGGAAGGAGCTGTGATGAAGTTCGACAAGCCGGTGATCGGCGGCCCCTGCTGGACCGAGTTGGGGACCAGCGACCTGGAGAGGGCCAAGGGGTTCTACACGGAGCTGTTCGGCTGGCGGCCGGAGACGGATCCACGGCAGGAGGCGGGCGGGTACACCGTGGCGCACGTGGGAGACGCCGCGGTCGCCGCACTCACCCCGCTGTACCAGGAGTCCCAACCGGTCGCCTGGAACGTGTCGTTCGCGGTCGCGGACGCCGACGACGCGGCACGGCGTGTGGAGGAGGCCGGCGGGACGGTGATCCTCGGCCCGATGGACGTCTTCGACGTGGGCCGGTTCGCGGTGGCCGTCGACCCGACGGGCGCGGCGTTCCAGCTGTGGCAGGCGCGGGCCTTCCCGGGCGCCGGTCTGTTCAACTCCCCCGGCACGCTCGGCTGGGTGGAACTGGCGACCCGGGACACCGACCGGGCCCGGGACTTCTACACCACGGTGTTCGGCTGGAGCGTCAACGCCTCGGAGTGGTACACGCAGTGGGGCATCGACGGGGAGGACTTCGGCGGGATGGCCGACATGGGCGACCGGTTCCCGCCCGAGGTACCGCCGCACTGGCTGCCGTACTTCGCGGTGGACGACGTGGACGCGACGGCCCAGGTCGCCGAGCAGGCAAACGGCACCGTCGTCATGCCTGCCACGTCGGTCCCCGACGGCCCCCGGATCGCGGTGCTGCGGGACCCGCAGGGCGCGGCGTTCGGCGTGTACAAGGCAGGCGAGGAGGGCTGAACGGCGGCGCGGCGTCGAAGCGCACGTGCCGGCCAGGGGCCGCAGGGGTCGAAGGCCGACACCGCATGGAACATGCGCTCACGCCCGCAACGGACCCATCCGCCCCTCCAGGCCGCTGAGCAGGTCGGCGAGGAGCGCGGCCAGTTCGCCCTGGCCCTCCGAGGTGAGGACGGTCAGTACGGCGGTCTCGTACGAGAGTTGTTCGGGGAGGATGCCGTCGACCAGGTCGCGGCCGGTGTCGGTGAGGCGGAGGTGGGCGACTCGGCGGTCGCGGGTGTCGCCGCGCCGCTCGACCAGGCCGCGTTCGGTCAGATGCTTGAGCCGCTTGGTGACCGCGGCCCCGGAGGAGAAGGTCTCCCGGGCAAGGTCCCCCGGGGTCAGCTCGTGACCGGTGCGGCGCAGCGCGCCGAGCAGGTCGAACTCCGCGCGGCTGAGCCCGGCCCGGCGCAACGGGGCGTCCTCGGCCTGCTGGAGGAGAGCGGCACAGCGGTTGATGCGGCCGATGACCTCCATGGGCCCGGTGTCCAGCCCGGGGTGCACGGCCCGCCACTGTCGGACGACCTCGGCGACGGTGTCCCGCTGCGCCGGGCCGGGTCCGGCCTCGCTCTCGTTCCCCGGCTGCCCGTCGGCCCGGGAGTCCGCGACCGCCGGACTCCCCTCGACCGTGCCGCCCCCGGCCTCCGCCTGTCCCCCGCCCGCCGCGTCCCCGGCCGGCGGTCGTCCGTTCGTCGGCGTCATGGCCGTACGTCCTCCGTTGTCCTGCCCGTGTCGTGGTCCAGGGGTGCGAGCCCCCGGTGTCGTGCCGTCGCGGCGAGCGTACGGTGTCCGGACTGTTCGGCGAGCACGACCCGCTCCGTGGGCAGGGCGCGCTGCCACCACTCGCCGGAGGCGGCGTCGGCCGTGGCGCGCAGGTCGACCAGTGCGGCGGCGAGGGTGCGGCCCGCGGTCTTCAGGGCGCGGGGTTGCGGGTGCGGCTCGGCGAGCAGGCGGGTGGCGCGCTCGCGGGCGCGTTCGACCGCGGTCAGCGCGTGCTCGATGCGGTCGCCGGCGCGCCGGTTGGTGACGGCCACGGCCGCGGCGAAGCCGACCAGCGCGCCGACGAGGGTGTCCGCGATCCGCTCGGTGATGAGCCGTCCGGGGTCCTGGCTGCGGGCGAACTCGGTGACGAGCAGGGCCATCGGCGTGACACACACACGCTGCCGAGCCAGTAGTTGCGGCTGATCAGCGCCTCGGCGCCGAAGTTGAAGGCGAGGCAGAGCAGCACCAGGGCCGCCGGGTGCAGATGGGCGAGCGGAGTGACCGCGGCGAAGACGAGGACGCCGACGAGATTGCCGACGACCCGCTGGATGCCCCGGCTCCAGGTGAGGGTGACGTTGGCCTGGTAGAGGGAGGCCGCGGTGACCAGCGCCCAGTAGGGGCGTCCGACGCCGAGGGTCAGGGAGGCGTATCCGGCGAGGGCGCAGCCGATCGCGGTGCGCGCGGCAATGGGCGCGAGCGGGGCGAGCCGGTGCCGCAACGGGCGGCGTGGGAAGGCGAGTTCGGTGTCCACGCCGAGCAGTTCGCCGGTCGGGTCGTGGGGGGACTCGATCCCGGAGACCGGGCCCGCTCCGCGCAGGTCCCGGGCCCAGGCGCACAGCCGTTCGGGGTCGGTGTCGGCGGGGGCGGCCAGGGCGACCTCGGCGCGGATCAGGAGCCGTTCGAGGATGCGCCGGGTGCGGTCGGGGCGGGCGCCTGCGGCGAGCAGGGACTGCCAGGCCGTGTGGACGGCGGCGGCGCTCGCTGCGCGGGCCCGGGCGTGGCCCTCGGCCGTACCGCGCGTGGCGGCGTAGGCGGAGGCCGCGTCCAGGGCCTGGGCGGTGGCGCGGCGCTCGGGGCCGTGCGGGCGCAGCAGCCCGGGTGCCATCCCGACCAGCCAGGCCCAGGCACCGGCGGCGAGCGCCAGCCCGACATGGCCGGGGACCTGGCCGAGGCTCTGTGGTGCGAACAGGGAGGCGGAGCTGATGAAGGTGAGGACCACGTTGCCGGGCGGACCGATGCGGGTGGCGTCGCACACCGCCTTCTGCAGGGCCGCCATCAGGGCGCCGACGGTGACCAGCACGACGGCGTCGGTGGTGAGCGACGCCGCGAGCAGGGCGACGGCGAGCCCGCCGACCATGCCGAGCACCACCCAGGCCAGGGCCCGGGCCCGGGCGGCGTAGGGCCGGTTGTGGCCGTAGAGCGCGCACAGGGAGCCCGCCATCGTGTACATGGCGAGGTCGAGACGGCCGAGCGCCAGCAGGGCCAGGTTGGGCGGGGCGGCCGCGGCGACCGCGCTCAGCGCGGGCTTGAACCAGATGTCGGAGGGCCGCCCGAGGCGGAGCACGCCGGCGAGGGGAAGGCGGTGGCGGGTCGTCCTGCTCATACCATCAATTTAGCATGTGTTTTACTAGTAAACGATATGCCCTGGCGGCATCGGTGACCTCCGTCCTCACCTGCTGTGCTCCGGCGAATGCTCCCCGTGTACATCCTTGCGCTCGTATGCGCCCCGCGTGCCGTGGGCATCGCATTCCTCGACCGACCGTCGAGCGGGGAGGTGGGCGCGTGCACGGACCGGTGTCGGCCGCCTGGCTGCTGGTCGCGCTGTGCGCGGCGACCGGGGCGTACTGCCTGCTGCGGATGCGCAGCGGGGTCGAGGAGCAGCGCCGCTCCGCGGGCGGCGAGGCGCTCATGGGGTTCGGCATGGCCGCGATGGCCGTGCCCGCCGCGGTGTTCACCCCGCCGGGCTGGGCGTGGCCGCTGTACGCGGCCGTGTTCGGCGCGGCGGCGCTGCGCGCCCTGTGGGCCGCGCGCAGCGGCCCACACCATCTGCACCATATGGTGGGTACGGCGGCGATGGTCTACATGTCCCTCGTCATGGCGGCCTCCCCCGCCTCACCCGCCGCCCACCACCACCCGCACATCGGCGCCGGAGTACCCCTGGTGACGGGTGCGCTCCTGCTCTACTTCACCGGCTATGTGCTGCTGTCCGGCGCCCGCCTGGTGCCCGCCGCCGCCACGACGGGCGGAACGAGCTCCGTGCGCTGGGGCGACCGTCCGGAACTGGCACGGGCGTGCCGGCTGTCGATGGGAATCGGGATGGTCGCGATGCTGCTGACGATGTGAACCGCCGGTCCTCCATGGAGGAAAACGCAAACGTTGCCTGCGTCACTTCGGCACAAGGGACCGTACCCGTGAGCGGCTCCGCGCTCATAGGGTGCTGCCCATGATGGTCCCCGTGGCACTGCTGCTGCTCGGCGCCGTGACCGCCGTCGTCGCCCCGCGCCTGCTCGCCCGGGCCGACTGGCGGGACCGTGAGCCGGTGGTCGCCCTGTGGGTGTGGCAGTGCGTGGTGGCGGCCGTACTGCTGTGCTGTGCGCTGTCGATGACGCTCAGTGCGGCTGCGGCCTGGGCGGTGCGGGGGCATGTCTTCGGTACGGCACCGCGCGCGGTGGTGGACGCGTACGCACTCGGTACCGCCGGGCCGTGGGCGGCGACCGTCGCGGTGACGCTCGCCTGCGGCGGACTGTGGAGCCTGGCGATGCTGGTGCGCGAGGTCGTACGGGCTCGGGCACGACGGCACCTGCGGCGGGCCGAACTCCTCGTGCGGGCCCCGCTGTTGCCGGGCGAGGAGCCGGCCAGTGACCGGCTGGTGGTGCTGGAGGGCGAGCGTCCCGACGCGTGGTGGCTGCCGGGTACGGCACCCCGACTCGTGGTCACGACGGCCGCCCTGCGTCGGCTGAAAGGGCGGCAGCTCGACGCCCTGCTCGCCCATGAGCAGGGCCACGACCGGGCCCGGCACGACTGGCTGCTGCACTGCTCGGTCGCGCTGGCGGGCGGCTTCCCGCAGGTGCCGGTGTTCGCCGCCTTCCGCGACGAGATGCACCGGCTGGTCGAGTTGGCCGCCGACGACACGGCCTCGCGGCGCTTCGGCCGGCTGACGACCGCGCTGGCCCTGGTCGAACTCAACGAGGACCGAGGCGTGTTCGGCCCCTCCCCCACCCCGCACGCGCACGTCCCGCAGCGTGTACACCGCCTCCTGACTCCCCCGGACCGTCTCCCGGCCCTGCACCGCCTGCGCCTGACGGCGGTGGCCGCGCTGGTGCCGGCGATCCCGGTCCTGGTGGCGCTGGTGCCGGGGCTTCGGGCCTTGGGGTAGAGGGGCGGGCGCGGCACACAGGCGTACAACCCGACTTGCGGAACGGGGAGTTCACGCTCCTGTGGCAACACTGGTGCCGGGCACGCCTATTGGCGCGGCCGGATTCGAGTGCGCGAAGGGTGCATTTCCGACGTCTGCGTCGACTCATGATCACGATCGGCGACGCAGCACCCCGATGCCACGGCTGGAGGAACGATGCCGGAAGTCGTCCGTGTCCCGCTCGACGGCGGGGGGGGATCTCCGCATCGAGGTCGACGTGCGCGACGAGAACGGCTGGACCCGCGCCGGGCGCGCGCAGGACGCCGCCGAGGCCGTCAGCCGGACCCTCCATGAGGCTCTGGCGCCGATCCGGCCGGGGATGCAGGCGATCGTCGACCACCTGCGCGGCGGCATCACTCCCCCGGACACCATCAAGCTGGCGTTCGGGATCAAGTTCTCCGCGGACGCCGGCGTGGTGGTGGCCCGTACCGCGGCGGAGGCGAACTTCTCCGTCGCGGTGGAATGGAACCGCCCGTCCGATCGGTGACCGCCATGACCACCGGTGAGTCCGCGCTGTTCGGCGCCGTCGTCCGGATCCGGCGTCCGGGCGGCCCCGCCGCCGCGCGGCCTGGTGGACGGCGCTGTGGCTGACGGTCTCCGTCGCCCTGGCCACGGTCGTGCAGCAGTCGGTGAAGGCCGCTGTCGGCCGGCTCCGTCCGATCTGGCCGGATCCCGTCGACAGCGCGCACTGCGCGGCGTTCCCGTCCGGGCACGCCATGACGGCCACCGTGGTCTGCGGGCTCCTGCTGTGGCTGCTGCACCGCCACGGCGCGGGCCGTGTCCTGTGGCGTGCGGCCGTGTCCCTGGCCGTCGTCTCGGTGGCCGGCGTGGGTCTGACCCGGGTGTGGCTGGGCGTCCACCGGCCTTCGGACGTCGTGGGCGGCTGGCTGTTCGGGGGGCTGGTGGTGGCGGTGGCCGTGCTCGTGTACGAGTGGCCTCGGGTCGGGCGATCGGCGCGCGGGTAGAGTCCGGTGCATGGCTGCCGTGCTCTTCGATTTCTCGGGAACCCTGTTCCGCGTCGAGTCCACCGAGTCCTGGCTGCGGGCCGTGCTGGAGGAGACCGGCATGACGCTGTCCGAGCCCGAACTCGCCGACACCGCCAAGGCCTTGGAGGCGGCCGGTGCGCTGCCGGGCGGGGCGGAACCCGTCGAGGTGCCGGCGGACCTCGCCGGTCTGTGGGCGGTGCGGGACGAGAGCGCCGAGCTGCACCGGGCCGCCTTCACCGGACTGTCGCGGCGCGTCCCGCTGCCCGCCCCCGGCCTGCACGACGCGCTGTACGAGCGGCACATGTCCCCCGCCGCCTGGTCGCCGTACCCGGACACCGCCGAGGTGCTGCGCACGCTGCGCGAGCGCGGGATCCCCGTCGGCGTGGTCAGCAACATCGGCTGGGATCTGCGCCCGGTCTTCCGCGAGCACGGTCTTGACGCGTACGTGGACGCGTACGTGCTGTCGTACGAACACGGTGTGCAGAAGCCGGACCCGCTGCTGTTCTCGGCTGCCTGTGCGGCGCTGGACGTCGATCCGCGGCGGGTGCTGATGGTCGGCGACAGCAGGGTGTTGGACGGCGGCGCCGCCGCACTGGGCTGCCGTGTGCACTTCGTGGACCATCTGCCGGTGACGCGGCGGCCCGACGCGCTGCTTCCGGTGCTGGATCTGGTGGGCTGACCCGAACCCGCCCGGCGTCTCGGGCACACACGCGCCGTCCGTCTGAGACGATCCCCCGCGTCGCCCCAGACGGACGGCAGCCCTGAGCAGGCGCCGCACGCAGCGGTGCCACCGCGTTGAGTATAGTTGGCTGGCAGCCAGTCAACGCAGGAGTTACAGGATGTCCCCGCGCAGCGCCTCGGTCAATGAAGAGTTGCGCCGCCGTTCCAGGGAGCGGCTGCTCCAGGCCGCCGTCGAGCTGGTCGACGAGCACGGGTTCGAGGCGACCACGCTGGCCGACATCGCCGACCGGGCGGGTTCGGCGCGCGGACTGGTGTCGTACTACTTCCCCGGCAAGCGCCAGTTGGTGCAGTCCGCCGTGCACCGGCTGATGCACCGCACGCTGGAGGAGGCGCTGGAGCGGGAGCCGCACACCGACGACGGCCGGGAGCGGCTGGCCCGGGCCATCGACGCGATCCTGGGCCTCGCCCACGACCGGCCGGTGCTCATGCGGCAGCACATGGCGGGGCTGCTCCAGGCCGAGGGCTTCGTGCAGTGCCCGGAGCAGCGGCGCCTGTCGGAGCTGCTGGGCGACACGGTCGCCCGGTACGGCTCCCAGGACGTGACGGCCGACTATCCCCTGCTGCGGGCCCTACTGATGGGGGCGGTGTACGCGGCACTGGTGCCGGGGGTGCCGATGCCCGTGCCGGCGCTGCGGGCCGAGCTGTTCCAGCGGTACGGGCTCGACTGGGAGCTGGGCGTGCCGCCGGGGAGCGACCCGGACGCCGGGGCGGGTCAGACGCAGGACCTGTCGCGATTCTTCGCGACCGAGGAACGGGCCGAGTAGCGGGTCTCCGGACCCGGCTGTCGGTCGACTTGCCTTTCAGCGCCTTGCGTGACGAGGTGTCAGAAGACCGGCGTCCCGCGCCTGGGCGATCAGCCTGAGGGAGCTCCGGCGGCCGTGCCCGGTCGCGCACATCACGGCGAGGACCGGGTCGACGCCGCCCTCCTGGGCCGCCCGGTACTCCTGGGCGATCAGTCGGGACCCCTCGATGCCCCGAGGCCAGGCGGGGCGGGCGCGCCGCGGGCGCGCGTACGCGACGACCTCCTCGCCTCGGCCGCCTTCTCGCTCACGGCCCCCTTCGTACGACTCCTCCGGCCCCCGGCACGCCCGGAACAGCGGTCCCTCGATCCAGTCGGCGAGCACCGTCAGGTCGGCCAGGGACAGCGCGGGCTGCGCCTTGACGTCCTCGAGGGAGACGCACCCCTCGTTCACCACGGCCAGGGCGTCGACCCGTGCACCGTCGGGGAAGGCCAGCCGGACATGGAACCAGGACGTGACGCTCCCGTGCTCCTGCACCTCCCACGCGGGCCACACGAACACCGCGCCGTCCTCCGCGGGACGATCAGAAAGATTAAGAAAGGATGCTTCTAGCACACACGCAACGTAACCGCATCATCACATTCCATGAGAAGGGACACGCGCCGGATCACCCTGCCGGCCTCTGCCGTTGCACGCCCGGCGGTGCCATGCTGGAGCCGTCCGCACACCCTTCTCCTTCGGGCAAGGAGTACCGCCGTGCTGCGTGTCGCCGTCGTCGGATCCGGGCCGAGCGGGTGCTACACCGCCCAGACCCTGGTCCAGCTGGATCCCGAGGTGCGCGTGGACGTACTGGACCGGCTGCCGTGCCCCTACGGGCTGGTGCGCTACGGCGTCGCCCCGGACCACGAGAAGATCAAGTCCCTGCAGGGCAACCTGCGCACGGTGCTGGAGCACGACCGGGTGCGCTTCCTCGGCGGGGTCCGGGTGGGCGGACCCGGCGGGCTGTCCGTGGCACGGCTGCGGACGCTGTACCACGCGGTCGTGTACTGCGTGGGCGCCGCCACCGACCGCCACCTCGGGATCCCCGGCGAGGAGTTGCCGGGCAGCTGGTCGGCGACCGAGTTCGTGTCCTGGTACAGCGCGCACCCGGACGCGACCGACGCGGGGTTCGTGCGCGGGGTCCGGTCCGCGGTGGTCATCGGCGTGGGCAACGTGGCTGTCGACGTCACGCGGATGCTGGTGCGGGGCGCCGGTGAGCTGCGCCCGACGGACATGCCGCAGGCGGCGCTGGACACGCTCGCGGCGAGCGGGGTCGACGAGGTCCACATGGTCGGCCGGCGCGGCCCCTCACAGGCCCGCTTCACCACCAAGGAGCTGCGCGAGCTGGGCGCGCTGCCGGACACCGAAGTGAGCCTGGATCCCGCCGAGTTGGAGATGGACGCCGGATACGTCGACTCCGCCGCGCTGCCCGCGGTGCAGCGTCGCAACGTGGAGGCGATGCGCGGCTGGGCGACGGCGCCGGCCCGGCAGGCGGCCCGCCGGATAAGGATGCGGTTCTTCCTGCGGCCGGTGGAACTGCTCGCGGACGGCGGCCGGGTGGGCGCCGTGCGCTTCGAGCGGACGGCGCCGGACGGACGCGGCGGCATCACGGGCACGGGACGGTACGAGGACTTGGCGGCCCAGTTGGTGCTGCGCTCGGTCGGCTATCGCGGCGTGCCGCTGGAGGGACTGCCGTTCGATGCGACGAGCGGCACCGTGCCGCACGCGGAGGGCCGCATCCTGCGCGACGGCGCCGTTTCCCCCGGCGAGTACGTCGCCGGCTGGATCAAACGCGGCCCCACCGGCGTCATCGGCACCAACCGGCCGTGCGCCAAGGAGACCGCGACCTCCCTGCTCGCGGACGCGCCCGCGCTCGTACGCCGGGAGGTGCCGGAGGACTCGCTCGAAGCGCTGCGGGCGGCGGGTGTCGAGCCGGTGCCCTGGGCGGGCTGGCAGGCGATCGAGCGCGCAGAGGCCGCACTGGGCGCGCGGCTCGGCCGGGGTGTGGTCAAGCTGTCCGACTGGGACACGCTGCTGGGGGCGGCGCGGTCGGCCTAGGGCCCGTCGGAGTCGGCGGCTCCCGGCTGGGCATGACACACACCGACAACGCGATCGAAATCAACAAACTGTTCAAGGACCCTACGGTCTCGTGCTGTTCGGATGCCACTCCCACCCGCCGCTCTGGAGTCCCCATGGCCACGACCGCAGATGTGCACCCCGTCGACGAGGTACCACCGGTACGCCGGCTCGCGGCCTTCGGACTGCAGCATGTGCTCGCGATGTACGCGGGCGCCGTCGCGGTGCCGCTGATCGTGGGCGGCGCGCTGAAGCTGTCGCCCTCCGACCTGGCGTATCTGATCACCGCCGATCTGCTGGTGTGCGGCGTCGCCACGCTGATCCAGTGCGTCGGGTTCTGGCGGTTCGGGGTCCGGCTGCCGATCATGCAGGGCTGCACGTTCGCCGCCGTGTCGCCGATGGTGCTCATCGGGACGACGGGCGGCGGACTGCCCGCGATCTACGGCTCGGTGATCGTCGCGGGGCTCGCGATAGTGCTGCTCGCGCCGGTCTTCGGCCGGTTGCTGCGCTTCTTCCCGCCGCTGGTCACCGGCACGGTGATCCTGATCATCGGCGTCTCGCTGCTGCCGGTCGCGGGCAACTGGGCCGCCGGCGGTGTCGGTGCGAAGGACTTCGGGGAACCGAAGAACCTGGCACTGGCGGCCTTCGTGCTGGCGGTCGTGCTCGGCGTGCAGCGGTTCGCGCCGGTGTCCCTCAGCCGGATCGCCGTGCTGATCGGCATCGCGGTGGGCCTGGCGGTCGCCGTGCCGTTCGGGTTCACCGACTTCGGCGGGGTCGGGGACGCGGACTGGGTGGGGATCAGCACGCCGTTCCACTTCGGGGCGCCGACGTTCAGGGCGTCCGCGATCGTGTCGATGCTGGTGGTGGCCCTGGTGACGATGACGGAGACGACCGGTGACCTGATCGCGGTGGGCGAGATGACCGGCCGCCGGGTCGAGCCGCGCTCGCTGGCCGACGGCCTGCGCGCGGACGGCCTGTCGACCGTCCTCGGCGGGGTGTTCAACACCTTCCCGTACACGGCCTACGCCCAGAACGTGGGCCTGGTCGGGATGACCCGGGTGCGCAGCCGCTGGGTGGTCGCGGCGGCCGGCGGCATCCTCGTCCTGCTCGGTCTGCTGCCCAAGCTGGGCGCGGTGGTCGCGGCGATCCCTGCGCCGGTGCTCGGCGGGGCCGGTCTGGTGATGTTCGGGACGGTCGCGGCGAGCGGGCTCAGGACGCTGGCCCGCGTCGACTTCAAGGGCAACGACAACCTGACGGTGGTCGCCGTTTCGGTGGCCGTCGGCATGCTGCCGGTGGGCGTGCCCACGGTGTACGCGAAGTTCCCCGACTGGTTCCAGACGGTGATGAACAGCGGTATCAGCGCGGGCTGCCTGACGGCGATCGTCCTGAACCTGCTGTTCAACCACCTTCCGATGAAGGCCGGTCCGACCGGAGCGGCGGAGGTCGGTGCGGGAGTCGCCGACGAGAACGCCGCCTGAATATCGCTGACTTGACGTCTCCTCAGGAGGGCCAGGGGCTAGACTCGCCCTGCACGGTCGGCTTCGCCGGCCGCGACGGGAATGGGTCCGGCGTCCCTGTCGGGCGTGACCGCCGAGGTGTTCGGCGGTCCGTCAATCGTGACAACTTCACACGCGGCCTGCACGCCGGCAGGGCCTCAGTTGATCACCGTCATTCGGGGTGGTCGACCTGAGACACCTGCCATCCTGCAAGAGGCTCGCGCTCGGTTCGGCCATCCGCCATTCTCCGGAGGGGCCGAGCATGGAGTCACAGATCGTCCTGGGGATCCTGGGTACGGCAAGCGTCGCATCGGTGTTGGTCTACGTCCTGAAGGGACTCCTCGACCAGATCCCGGATCTCATCCGCTCCTGGCGCCGGGTCGTGCGCGAGGCCAGGACCTTTCGTCGCGGCGATGCGGCCGGACCGGACGAGACCGGCGCGGCCGCTGCGGACCCCGGGAGCCGGCGCACCCCGTCCTGACCGGCACCCGGTGCCGCCCTCATCTCCTCAGGAACAGTTCGGCGGGTACCGCCCGGTCGAAGTCGATCACCGCGTCGAAGTGGCCGGGGGTGCGGATCCAGGCGTTCACGCGCTCACGGGACGCCTCCCGCTCCCCCGCCGCGTCGTCGTAGAGGGTGTTGCCCCCGAACGGTGTCAGGGTCGCGCCGTAGACGCGGATGCCCTGGGCGTGGGCACGGACGACGATCTGCCGGTACCCGGCGAGCAGGTCGTCGGTGACCGCGCGCTGGGCCTCGGGGGTGGCCTCGGCGGTACCGATGTCGTTCACGCCCTCGAAGAGGATCAGCCAGGCGACCCCGCTGCGGGACAGGACGTCACGGTCGAGGCGGGCCAGGACGTTGGGGCCGAGCCCGTCGTTGAGGACCCGGTTGCCGCCGGCGGCCTGGTCGAGGACGGCGATGTCCGCGGTTGCGGCGCGGGTACGGACCCGGTCGAAGAACTGGTCCGGCCGGCGGTCGTTGCCGTTGGTGGTGGACCCGCGGCCGTGCGGACGACGGCCCTCGCACCTTCCGTGCGCGATCCTCGACGTGCCCCGGCCGGCCCTCTCCGTGCCCTCCAGGTGCACGGCCGACGAATCCGGGTTGTTCGCTTCGCCGTGCCAGGGCTCAGTGGTCCCCGAGCGGCCCCACCGACGCGGCCAGTTCCTCCTCGTAACCCGAGTAGGCCGTGCGCAGGGCCTCCCCCGGCCAGTCCGGCGGCAGGAGTGCGGGCGGGAGGACGGGGTCGGTGAGCAGGTGGCGTACGGCCGCGGCGAAGGCGGTGAGGCGGCCGGCCGGGTGGTGGGCGCCGGCCGCGTGGGCGAGCAGGGTGCGCGTGGTGGTGGCCCAGGCGTCCAGCGGCCACAGACGGGCGACCAGGTCGTGCGGGGAGCCGTCGGGGTGTGCGGTGTAGGACTCGGCCACGCGCGCGAGGTCGTCGTGCAGGGGCCGGGCGAGGTTGGCGGGGCGCAGCCACACGCCCTCGCGGAGTTCGGCCAGACGCAGGGCGGCCAGCCGGGCGCGCAGGTCGGCCCGTTCGGCGGGGCCGCGGCCGGTGGCCGTGATCACCACCATCTCCCAGTCGCCGTCCCACGCGCGCGTACGGGGATGCAGCGCCTCGTCCTGGCGGCGCTGACGGGCCAGCAGCCGGTCGCTGAGCCCGTAGACACCGTCCGTGCGGCACAGGTCCCCGGCGGCCACCATCCGGCTCAGCGCGGCCCGCAGGGTCGAGCCGCCGACGCCGAAGGGCTCCACCAGCCGGACCAGGTCCTTCACCGGCAGCTCAGGGGGATGCGCGCCCAGCAGCAGGCTCAGCACCACCGACCGCGCGGACAGCGGCCGCAGACCGGCGGCCTCACCCGCCTCCGCCGACACGTTCATGCGCATGGGCACGTACTGTACGTGCGCCTCCTTGTTGCATCATTGCTACAGCCGCAGGAAGAGTGCAACATAGCGGTATGGACTCGACACCCGTGCAGTCGCCGCCGCAGCAGTACGCCACCCACGACGTCACCAACCAGGCCCCGCCCCTGGCCCCCTACGACGCCTCCGACGACCGGGCCCTGCTGGAGGGACTGCGCCGGGAGGGTGCCGAGTGGGCGGAGGACGGCATCCGGCGGCTGGGGCTGCGGGCCGGCAGCGAAGAGGCCCAGGAGTGGGGCGAGCAGGCGAACCGGCACGAGCCGGAACTGCGCACCCACGACCGCTACGGCCACCGGATCGACGAGGTCGAGTTCCACCCCAGCTGGCACCGTCTGATGCGGACCGCGGTCGCCGAGGGCCTGGCCGGCGCACCGTGGGCGGACGACCGACCCGGAGCCCATGTGGCCCGTACCGCGGGCGGACTGGTGTGGGGGCACACGGAAGCCGGACACGGCTGTCCGACGTCGATGACGTACGCCGCCGTCCCCGCGCTGCGCACCCAGCCGGAGCTGGCCAAGGTCTACGAACCGCTGCTCACCAGCCGCGCGTACGACCCGGAGCTGCGTGTCCCCACCGAGAAGCCCGGGCTGCTCGCCGGGATGGGCATGACCGAGAAGCAGGGTGGCTCGGACGTCCGCACGAACACCACCACGGCCACGCCCACCGGTGAGCCGGGCGTGTACACGCTGCGGGGCCACAAGTGGTTCACGTCGGCGCCGATGTGCGACGTGTTCCTGGTGCTGGCGCAGGCGCCGGGCGGCCTGTCCTGCTTCCTGGTGCCCCGGATCCTGCCGGACGGCAGCCGCAACACCTTCCGTATCCAGCGACTGAAGGACAAGCTCGGCAATCGGTCCAACGCCTCCTCCGAGCCAGAGTTCGAGCGGACGGTGGCCTGGCTGGTCGGACCCGAGGGGCGGGGCGTGAAGACCATCATCGAGATGGTCAACTGCACCCGCCTGGACTGCGTGATGTCCTCGGCGACCCTGATGCGCAAGACGCTCGTCGAGGCGGGCCACCACGCGCGCCATCGCAGCGCGTTCGGCGCCCGGCTTATCGACCAGCCGCTGATGCGCAACGTCCTGGCCGACCTGGCGTTGGAGTCGGAGGCGGCGACGACGCTGACCCTGCGGCTCGCCGGTGCGGCGGACCGGGCGGTGCGCGGGGACGCCGGCGAGCGCGCCTTCCGCCGGATCGCCACCGCCGTCGGCAAGTACTGGGTCACCAAGCGGGGCCCGGCGTTCACCGCGGAGGCCCTGGAGTGCCTGGGCGGCAACGGGTACGTCGAGGATTCGGGCATGCCCCGCCACTACCGGGAGGCCCCCCTGCTGTCGATCTGGGAGGGCTCGGGGAACGTCAACGCGCTCGATGTACTGCGCGCCCTGGGTCGGGAACAGGACACGACCGAGGCCCTGTTCGCCGAACTCGCCCTCGCGCGCGGGGCGGACGCCCGGCTGGATACGGCCGTGGTCGGGCTCAAGGAGCAGTTGGCCGAAACCGATCAGGTGGGCGCGCGCCGGCTGGTCGAGCGGATGGCCCTGGCCCTTCAGGCATCGCTGCTGGTCCGGCACGCCCCGCACGCGGTCGCGGACGCCTTCTGCGCGAGCCGGCTGGGCGGTGACTGGGGGCACGCGTTCGGCACGCTGCCCGCGGGGACCGACCTGGACACGATCCTGGAGCGGGCCCTTCCCGGCCGCGACTGATCCGGGCCCCGGGCGACCGGGGCGGATCCCGCCGCGTGGCCGGTGACAGCCGACGGGCGACCGGGGCGGATCCCGCCGCGTGGCCGGTGACAGCCGACGGATCGCACACAGTCAGCGCGTGACTTCGCTTCGTTGTCAGTGCCGTGGTGCAGACTCGCGATCAGGTGGTACCGGCCTGGGGAGGACAACGTGTTATCGGGGATCGACGAGGTCGACTGGGCCTCGCTGCACCACGCGTACGGCAGTGCGGAGGACGTGCCCGGATGGTTACGGGGACTGGCCTCCGCGGACGCCGCCGAGCGACAGACCGCGCTCGACGGCATGTACGGCACGGTGCACCACCAGGGGAACGTGTACGACTCGACGCTGGCCTGCGTTCCCTTCCTGTGCTCGCTCGCGGCCCGCGAGGCGGTGCCGGACCGGGGCTGCATCGTCGAACTGCTGGTCAGCATAGGGGCGGAGAGCGGGGACACACACGCGCGTGAGGCCGTGCGCGCGGGCTCCGAGGTGTTCGTGCCCCTCCTCGGGGACCCGGACCCGGGAGTGCGCCGGACGGCGGCCGGAGCCGTCGTGCGGTTCCTGGACGGCCCGGAGCGCGTCCTGGACCTGATACGGCAGCGGATCCAGGTCGAGCGGGACGGCAGGGTCCTGCTCGCGCACACCGAGGCCCTCGGCCTGTTCGTTCGGCGGCATCCGGCGCACTCCACCGCCGCGGTGGATCTGTTGGCCACGCAGAGCGCGCCGCCCTACGAGCCCGGGCTGCGGCTCGCCGCGCTCGGACAGCTCGCCCTGGGTGCCCCGGAGCTGCTCCCGGCCGACCTGGTACCGACGGCCGTCGAGCTGCTGCGGGACAGGTCCGCGCGCCGTGCCCGGGTACCGGAGCCGTCCGGGAACGACACACTCGTGGGCCGGATACGGCGGCTGCGCCCCTCGGACGAGGAGGGTGCCCAGCTGCTGCGTACCCTGCACACCGCGCTCGGCGACCGCACCGCCGACCGGATCGCCCTGCTCACGGGGCAGTTGACCAGCCCGGGCCCGATGGACCGGTGCAATGCCGTGAGCATGTCGGCGGCGCTGTTCCGCGGCTGGCGGGCCGACTGTGCCGGGCCCGTGGCCCTGATCGGTGCCCAACTGGACACGGAGCAGGAGCGGTTGCGGGATGCGGCGGTCTCGGTCCTGGTGGAGCTGTACGGCCTGGCCGCGCCCGCCGCGGACGACCTGTACGCCCTGGTGACCGCCCGGCCCGACCTGTGGACGCACCGCTGGGAGCGCGGCTCGCCCACCCTCGGCGGACCGCTCAAGGCCCTGGCCCGGACCGGCGATCCACGGACGGTCCCGGTTCTGGCCCAGGTGCTGGCCGGCCCGGTCGTGCCCGGCGGCCTGGGGCACGAGATCGCGCACCTGGGTCCGGCCGCGGCTCCCCTCGCCCCCGCGCTGCGGCACCATCTGGCCCGTGTCCCCCTGGACTCCCCCGCCGCCGACACTCTGGCCACTCCTCTCCTTGCCGCGTTCAGAGCCGTGGGCGACCGGCATGCGGTGCCCGAGGTGCTGCGGCTCCTGTCCGGGGCACCGGAGGGTCTCGGGGCACGGGAGAGACTCGTCGGACCGGCCATCGAGACGCTGGACGCCCTCGGGGCAGCCGCACAGGCGGCACCCGTCCTCCGGGACCTGCTGCACACCCGGCACGCGGCCGCCGCTGCGGGCGCCCTGTGGTCGGCGGGGGATCCGGTCTCCGCCGTACTGCCCGTCCTTCTGGAGGAGTTGACGCGGGGCGAGCCGGGGAGCCGCCGACTCGCCGCCCGGCAGCTGGGCAGGCTGGGTCCGGCCGCCCGCGCGGCCCTGCCGGCACTGCGCCGGACGGCCCGTTCGGGCCAGGTCTGGCAGCGGACGTCGGCCGCGTGCGCGCTGTGGCAGATCGGCCGGGACCCGGAACCCGTACTGCCGGTGTTCCGGGCCGCGTGGTCGCAGAACCCCTACACGCGCGGCCCGATCGCCCAGTGCCTCGCAGCCATGGGCCCGGCGGCCGCACCGCTGCGGGACCTGGTGACCGCCGAACTGACCGACCCCCGGCGCCACACGGCCGGCGAGGGCGGGTACGGCAGCCAGGACATCGCCAAGGACGAGGCGTTGCTCAGGACCTGCGGGGAGGTGCTGGCGGGGCTGTAGCCACGCGCCGGAGCGCCCGGCCTGTCATGGACGCAGAGCCTGTCATGGGCGCAGGGCGTCACGGGTGCAGGGGGCCACGGGTGCAGGGGGCGTCACCATTTCATCCGACCCCACTGCGGCCCCAGTCGGGCCCACTCCGTGTCCCAGCGGTCCATGCGGCGACGTTCCAGGCGACCGCGCAGGACGCGGCCGCCGACGAAGGGGACGGCGGCGGCACTCACGCCGACCAGGCCGCCTATCAAGGTGGCCCGGAAGGCGGCCTCGGAGACGGTGGTGGGGCGGGTGACCAGGTGACCCTCCGGGTCGGTCCACACGGTGACCGGGGCCCCGGCCTTGCTGCCCGGCGCGACCCGGGCCTGGCCGGTGTGGGCCGAGCCGTCGCCGACGGTCCAGCGGACCTCGGCCCAGACCCGCTCTCCGCCGGTGCCGGCGGCGGTGGCCCTGCCGGGTGCCCGGGCGACGACGTGGGCGACGGCGGGATGCCAGGCGGCGCGTTCCCGGGCCAGTCCGTGCTCCACCGAACGGGCCGCCGCGAGCCCGGCCAGCACCCCGGCCAGGACGGTCAGCAGCCAGACGGCGAGCACCACCCAGGCCTCCACCACGTCGGCGCGGCGCCGGAGCGGATTGCGCCGCCAGCGCCACAGCCACACCTTCGGACCACGCAACGCCTTCAAAGGCATCCTCCTCACGAGCGCACCGACAGGCCGGACCGACCTCCCATACGGGCAGGGCCGTCCCGTTGCTCACGACGAGCCGTCACCTCGACGGTCGCACGAGACACCCCCATCGCGCAGGCGCATGCGACAACGCACCTTGCCGATCTCTACGACAGGCCGACGGCACCGCCGTGACCTGCACGGACGCCACGCCCGGGGCCGACTGTCAGTGGCGGGGTGCAGACTGGCCGGTATCTGACGACTACCTGGACAAAGACGTCCCGGAGGTGATCGGCATGACCGAGGTCCTGCTCGCCGTGGGCACCCGCAAAGGCCTCTTCATCGGGCGGCGGCGCGGCGGCGCCTGGGAGTTCGACGACAGCCCCTACTTCAACGCCCAGGCCGTCTACTCGGTCGCCATCGACACCCGCGGCGGCACCCCGCGGCTGCTCGCGGGCGGCGACAGCGCGCACTGGGGGCCGTCGGTGTTCCACTCCGACGATCTCGGCCGCACCTGGACCGAACCGGCCCGGCCGGCCGTCAAGTTCCCCAAGGACACCGGGGCTTCGCTGGAGCGGGTGTGGCAGCTGCACCCGGCCACCGCGGAGCCGGACGTGGTGTACGCGGGCACGGAACCGGCCGCGCTGTACCGCTCCGAGGACCGCGGGGAGAGCTTCGAGCTGGTGCGGCCCCTGTGGGAGCACCCGAGCCGATCGCAGTGGGTGCCGGGCGGCGGCGGTGAGGGCCTGCACACGGTGCTCACCGACGCGCGCGACCCGCGGGCGGTGACCGTCGCTGTCTCCACCGCCGGGGTGTTCCGCACCACGGACGGCGGGGCGAGCTGGGCGCCCGCCAACTCCGGTGTCTCCGCGGTGTTCCTGCCGGATCCGAACCCGGAGTTCGGCCAGTGCGTGCACAAGATCGCCAAGGACGCCCACGACCCGGACCGGCTGTACCTGCAGAACCACTGGGGGGTGTACCGCAGCGACGACGCGGGCGGGCGGTGGACCGACATCGGCGCGGGCCTGCCGTCGACGTTCGGGTTCGCGGTGGCGGCCCACCCGCACCGCGGCGACACCGCGTACGTCTTCCCGATCAACGCCGACGCCGACCGGGTGCCCGCCGACCACCGCTGCCGGGTCTTCCGCACGGCCGACGCGGGCAAGAGCTGGGAGCCGCTGTCGCACGGGCTGCCGGCGGAGGACCACTACGGCACCGTATTGCGCGACGCGCTGCGGACGGACGACGCGGATCCGGCCGGGGTCTACTTCGGCAACCGCAACGGCGAGGTGTACGCCTCGGCCGACGACGGTGACAGCTGGCAGCAGCTCGCCTCCCATCTGCCGGACGTGCTGTGCGTGCGGGCGGCGGTGATCGACTGACGCGGCGGGCCGCCCCCGAGGCCCACGGGAAAGGAGGCGAAGGGCGAAAACGGTCATTCGAGCCGACGGTCCGATCATCCTCGGTCGCCCGCCGGTCGCAGCTTGATCGCCGACCGGTGTACGGCAGTAGGGTGACGCCCGTGGCACCACGACCCTTGCATGAAATCGTCGAACCGGGCTGGGCGAAGGCCCTGGAACCCGTCGCCGGACGGATCGCCGCGATGGGCGACTTCCTGCGCACGGAGATCGCCGCGGGACGCACCTACCTCCCGGCCGGACCGAACGTCCTGCGCGCCTTCCAGCAGCCCTTCGACGACGTACGCGTCCTGATCGTCGGTCAGGACCCGTATCCGACACCGGGGCACGCGGTCGGCCTGTCGTTCTCGGTCGCGCCCGAGGTGCGTCCGCTGCCGCCGAGCCTGATCAACATCTTCCGCGAGCTGAACACCGACCTGGGACTGTCCCAGCCGTCCAACGGTGACCTCACCCCGTGGACGCAGCAGGGCGTGCTGTTGCTCAACAGGGCGCTCACCACGGCGCCGCGCAGCCCGGCCGCCCACCGCGGCAAGGGCTGGGAGGAGGTCACCGAGCAGGCGATCCGGGCCCTGGCGGCGCGCGGCAAGCCGCTGGTGTCCGTGCTGTGGGGACGTGACGCCCGGAACCTGCGTCCGCTGCTGGGCAGTCTGCCGGCCGTGGAGTCCGCGCATCCCTCGCCCATGTCGGCCGACCGCGGCTTCTTCGGGTCGCGTCCGTTCAGCCGGGCCAACGACCTGCTGATCCAGCAGGGCGGACAGCCGGTGGACTGGCGTCTGCCGTGACCGTCCCCGGTTACCTGGCGGTGGACTCCGGGGGCTCCGGTCTCCGGGTCGCCGTCGGCATGCCGGGGCAGGCGCCGTCGGCCCGGCGAGCGTCGGGAGAGCCGGTCCGTACCGGTGCGCGGGGGATCGACCCCGCCCACCTGATGACGCAACTCGTCCCCCTCGCCCGCGCGTTGGCGGCGGAGGCCGGGGTGGGCGAACTGGACACAGCCGTCGTCGGCGCCGCCGGGTTCTCCTCCCTGGGCGACGCCCTGCGCGCCGAACTGCCGGGCGCGCTCGCCCGGGAGCTGGGCGTACGGAACGTGGCGCTGGCGGCCGACGCCGTGACGGCCTACGTCGGAGCCCTCGGACCGCGGCCGGGCGCCGTGGTCGCCGCGGGCACCGGCCTGATCGCGGTCGGCACCGATCTGACCGGCTGGCGGCGGGCGGACGGCTGGGGCCATCTGCTGGGCGACTGCGGCGGCGGGGCGTGGATCGGGCGGGCCGGGCTGGAGGCGGCGCTGCGCGCCCACGACGGCCGGGACGGCGGCTCCGCCCCGCTGCTGGCGCGCGCCGAGGAACAGTTCGGCCCGGTACGGGGCCTGCCCGGCCTGCTCTATCCCCGTACCGACCGGCCCGCGCTGCTGGCCTCCTTCGCGCCCCAGGTGGCCGCCTGCGCGCTGAGCGACCCGGTGGCCTCCGGCATCCTGCGTGCGGCGGCCCGGAACATCGCCGAGTCCGCCGCCGCGGTGTGCCCTGCCTCCGGTGCGCCCGAAGTGGCGTTCACCGGCGGCCTGCTCGAGATGGGCGACCCGCTCCTCGTACCCCTGCGGGAGGAGTTGGCCGCGAGGCTGCCGCACGCCCGGCAGGTGCCGGCCGAGGGCGACCCGCTGCACGGCTGTGCGCGGATCGCGAACGAGCTGGCGGCCGGGCGGCTCACACTGCCGGGTGAACCGTCCATGCTCTACGTGGTCCGCACAAAAGGGGATTGACCCGCTTCACAGTACATCTGTCCGGCAAGTGCCCGGAACACGTGCCAAGGGTACGTAACTCATCAGACAAAACCGGACGGATACCGCTCACCTGCACCCTCCCCGAACAAGGGAGCCCAAGAAGCCAGTAACATGCGGCGCCATGAGCTCCCCCACTGGGCCCGCGTCCGGCCTGCCAGTACGAATGCCGCGACCCCGCCAGCCCGGACGGCACCGCCGACCGGAACCGCTGCTGGCTCCCGAGGGCGCGCCCGCGCTCGTCCTCGCAGTGCCCGGCGCGCCCAGCGCCGCCGCGCGCAGCCTCGCCGAGGAGGTCGTGAGCATCGCCCGCTCCGAGCTGCCCGGCCTGGATGCCCGGATCGGATACCTGGACGGGGACGACACCGAGTTCCCGAGCCTCCGGGCCGTGCTCGCGCACGCCGCCGAGGAGCGCGCCGCCCGCTACGAGCAGGCCGTCGCCGCCGGCCTCGAGGTCAAGGATCCCGACGGCCCGGTCGCGGTCGTCGTGCCGCTGCTGGCCGGTCCGGACAGCGCGCTGCTGCGCCAGGTCCGCCAGGCCGTGATGGACAGCCGGGTCGCCGCCGACCTGACCGATGTCCTCGGCCCGCACCCGCTGCTCGCCGAGGCGCTGCACGTGCGCCTGTCCGAGGCCGGTCTGGCCCGCGCCGACCGCGCCCGCCTGTTCACCGTGGCCACCGCCGCCGACGGCATCATCCTGGCGTCCGTGGGCGGCGACGAGGCCGTGCAGGCGGCCGGGATCACCGGCATGCTGCTCGCCGCGCGCCTGGCCGTACCGGTGATGGCCGCGGCCCTGGACCAAGAGGGTTCGATCACCTCCGTCGCCGAGCAGCTGCGCTCCTCGGGTTCGCAGCAGCTGGCCCTGGCGCCGTACCTGGTGGGCCCGGAGATCGACCCGGCGCTGCTGGCGGCGGCCGCCGAGGAGGCGGGCTGCGCCACGGCGGAGGCGCTCGGCGCCTACCCGGCGATCGGCAAGCTCGCCCTCGCCAAGTACACGACCGCGCTGGGCATCGCCCCGCCGCAGCCGCAGGGCACGCCTGTCCGCTGACGCCGGACACGGCACTCGTACGACACAGGGCCCGCTCCAGATGGCGCTTTCTAGGGGTCATTGCAACAGGTGGTTGTGTTGATCAGGCCGCGAGCAGTTTATGCAGGCGCTCGGCTGGGGTTTCCCAGCCGAGCGTT
>NZ_JBIWPG010000019.1:0-196920 GCF_044768135.1 Streptomyces sp. NPDC101165
CGGTGTGTTCCTAGACAGCTCCACCACACCGGAGGTCTTCGCCATGATCAAGCCCAGCCAGTGTCAACAACGCTCGTGATCAATACACCTAGGGCACGCGGGCGATCAGGTAACGGAAGACGTTCGGCATCCACACGGTGCCGTCCGGGCGCCGGTACGGATGCAGCGCCTCCGTCAGCTCCTTGTCCACCTGCTTGCGGTCGGTCGCCGCGACCGCCGCGTCGAACAGGCCCGTCGACAACAGACCGCGTACGGCGCTGTCGAGGTCGGCGTACCCGAACGGGCAGGCCACCCGCCCCGAGCCGTCCGGCTTCAGACCGGCCCGCTGGGCGACCTCCTCCAGATCGTCGCGCCGGGCGGGGCGCCAGCTGCCCGCACTGCGCAGGGGATCGGCCAGCTTCGTCGCCACCCGCAGCACCGACGAGGTCGCGCAGCGCTCCGGCGGGCCCCAGCCGGCCAGCACCACGGCCGCGCCGTGCCCGGCCGACGGCAGCGCGGCCGCCAGCAGCTCGCCGAGCCCCTCGGAGTCGCCCGCCAGACAGCCGATCGGCTCGAAGACGGTCACCAGGGTGTACGCGGGCGTCTCCGCGTCGGCCGCGTCCTCGGGAGCACCCTCGACGAGTCGCGTGCGGGCACGCGCGCGCGTGCCGCGCGGATCGTCCGGCAGCAGGCGCTCGCGTGCGAGGGCGAGCCGCTCGGGGGAGGAGTCGACACCGGTGACCGCGGCCCCTCTGGAGGCCGCCATCAGCAGGGCGAGCCCGGAACCGCAGCGCAGGCCCAGCAGCCTCGTGGCAGGGCCCACTTCAAGTCGCTCGTAGACGGTCTCGTAGAGCGGCACCAGCATCCGCTCCTGGATCTCGGACCAGTCACGCGCGCGTGCGCACAGGTTCACCCGGGGCGGTACGGAGCCCGGATGAGACAGGTGTTCCCGCACGAGCGTAGGTGTCATAGGTAAGCGCCCCATTCCGCCGACAGTTCGCCGCAGTGCCCGATTGCGTGGCCCCCGTGCCGTGCGCTCGCACTATCCACGTATGCCAGGTAACTCCCGGCTCGCGGTGCCGTCCAGGGGTCGTGGGGCCCTGCTTGGGGGCAGGTGCCGAGTGTGGCGAGATTTCACATCCACGCAATCTGGGTGACCGTACGGTGTCCACTCGCCCGGGGCGGGCCGGTGGCCGGGGGCGCGCTTGGGCCCGGTAACGTCACGGGCGTCGCGGACGCTGACTGAGGTGACGGCCTCGTGCGAGAGCGACCGAAACACGTCTTGCGCATCCGCCGCCCACCGTCGTCGCGCCGCTACACGGTGGTTCGTACGTCAGACTACGCACCGGCTTGGTATGAGCTGTGCGGCTTCTCCGCAGATCAGCGCACCCGCCCTCGTCAGGACGCATCAGTGCCAACTGACGGGTAAGTGCAAATTATTTGGGATGGCCCGGAATAGGAACACAGCGGCACCCCCGCTCGTTGTCATTACGTGAGCACGACACAGACACCACCTGTTCTCGCCGCAGAGCTGGCGCAGGCGTGGGCCGACATTCAGCGGTACCACCCCGAGCTGCCGGACCTTGCCGCGCCAGAGTCCCTGATCGGGGAGTCGTCGTCCGCGTGCGGTCACGAACTCTCCTTCGAGCGACTGCTCCATGAGGCAGTCCACGGCATCGCCGCAGCCCGCGGCGTACGCGACACCTCCCGGGCCGGCCGCTACCACAACCGCAGATTCCTCGCGATCGCCGAGGAACTGGGCCTGGACCACCCCGAGGAACCGCATCCCAGCAGCGGCTTCTCCCTGGTCACGCTCAACCCCGAGGCCAAGCGCCGCTACCGCCCGACCATCGAGCGGCTCCAGCGCGCACTGAAGGCCCATACGGTGGCCACCTCCGCCGACACCTCCCGCACCTTCCGCGGTCCGGCAGCCCGGCACGGCTCCTCGGGCGGCGGCGTCCGCGTGAAGGCCGTCTGCGACTGCGGGCGCAACGTCCGGGTGGTCCCGTCGGTTCTGGCCCAGGCCCCCATCGTGTGCGGCGGCTGCGGCAAGCCGTTCCGCATCCCGGAGATCGTGGGGGCAGCGGCGAGCTGAGACTGCGACTGCTCGTGGCAGCCGCATTCCGCTCGCGCACGACAACTTCACAGCACCGGGCGGCGCACCCGACGTGATCTCACCTCCACGCCGGGTGCCGCTGACCCGTGCCCAGCCGCACCCCAGCACCCTCGGCCGGAAGCGACCCGCGGGGTATGGCACAATAGCTAGCTGTACTCGACAGCCGCACAGGACCCCTCTCTCCTCCGGCTGACGCGTCCATCGGGCATTCGGGTACCGCAACCCCACGCGGCAGCTCGCCGTGCCCAACCACGTCAAAACCAGGAGAATCCACTCCCGTGGCAGTCAAGATCAAGCTGAAGCGTCTGGGCAAGATCCGTTCGCCTCACTACCGCATCGTCGTCGCCGACTCCCGCACCCGCCGTGACGGCCGTGCGATCGAGGAGATCGGCAAGTACCACCCGACCTACAACCCGTCGGTCATCGAGGTGGACGCCGACCGCGTGGCGTACTGGCTGGGTGTCGGCGCGCAGCCGACCGAGCCCGTCCTCGCCATCCTGAAGAAGACCGGCGACTGGCAGAAGTTCAAGGGTGAGCCGGCTCCTGCGCCGCTGCTCGTCGCCGAGCCGAAGCCGGCCCGTCCGTCGTTCGAGGCTCTCGGCGGTGACGACGAGGGCAAGGGTGAGGCGATCACCCAGAAGAAGAAGGCTGAGAAGAAGGACGAGGCCGCTGCCGAGTCCGAGTCGACCGAGGCCTGAGCAGCATGCTCGAAGAGGCGCTTGAGCACCTCGTGAAGGGCATCGTCGACAACCCTGACGATGTGCAGGTCGCCTCGCGCGACCTGCGCCGCGGGCGCGTGCTGGAGGTCCGGGTCCACCCCGACGACCTCGGCAAGGTGATCGGCCGCAACGGTCGTACCGCGCGCGCTCTGCGTACCGTCGTGGGCGCCATCGGCGGCCGCGGTGTCCGCGTCGACCTCGTCGACGTGGACCACGTCCGCTGACGCTTCATCGCAACCGGCTCGGGCCGGGGAGGGCCATTGGGCCGTCCCCGGCCCGCAGTCGTATGACAGGAGATCTGTACACGTGCAGCTGGTAGTCGCGCGGATCGGCCGCGCCCACGGCATCAAGGGCGAGGTCACCGTCGAGGTACGTACCGACGAGCCGGAGCTGCGGCTCGCCCCGGGCGCCGTTCTGGCCACCGACCCGGCCTCCACCGGGCCCCTCACCATCGCCACCGGCCGTGTCCACAGCGGCCGCCTGCTCCTGCGCTTCGAGGGCGTCAGCGACCGCAGTGCCGCCGAGGCCCTGCGCAACACCCTGCTGATCGCCGAGATCGACCCCGAGGTGCTCCCCGAGGACGAGGACGAGTACTACGACCACCAGCTCATCGACCTCGACGTGGTCACCGAGGACGGCACGGAGGTCGGCCGGATCACCGAGATCTCGCACCTGCCCTCCCAGGACCTCTTCATCGTGGAGCGCCCGGACGGCAGCGAGGTGATGATCCCCTTCGTGGAGGAGATCGTCACCGAGATCGACCTGGAGGAGCAGAAGGCGGTCATCGCCCCTCCGCCGGGCCTGATCGACGACCGCGCGGTGATCGACTCGACCCGGGACGAGTCCTGATGCGCCTCGACGTCGTCACGATCTTCCCCGAGTACCTGGAGCCGCTGAACGTCTCCCTGGTCGGCAAGGCACGCGCGCGCGGACAGCTCAACGTGCACGTGCACGACCTGCGGTCCTGGGCGTACGACCGGCACAACACCGTCGACGACACCCCGTACGGCGGCGGCCCAGGCATGGTCATGAAGACCGACCCCTGGGGCGACGCCCTCGACACGGTCCTCGCCGACGGCTACGAGACCGGCGCCCAGGCTCCCGCGCTGATCGTGCCCACCCCGAGCGGCCGCCCCTTCACCCAGGAACTCGCGGTCGAACTCTCCGAGCGCCCCTGGCTGATCTTCACCCCGGCCCGCTACGAGGGCATCGACCGGCGCGTCATGGACGAGTACGCCACCCGGATGCCCGTCTACGAGGTCTCCATCGGCGACTACGTGCTCGCCGGCGGCGAGGCGGCCGTCCTGGTCGTCACGGAGGCCGTGGCCCGGCTGCTGCCCGGCGTCCTCGGCAACGCCGAGTCCCACCGGGACGACTCCTTCGCGCCCGGAGCGATGGCCAACCTCCTGGAAGGCCCCGTCCACACCAAGCCGCCCGTCTGGCGCGGCCGGGACATCCCGGAGGTGCTGCTCAGCGGCCACCACGGCAAGATCGCCCGCTGGCGCCGCGACGAGGCGCTGAAGCGCACGACGGCCAACCGGCCCGACCTGATCGAGCGCTGCGACCCCAAGGCCTTCGACAAGAAGGACCGCGAGATGCTCTCCATCCTGGGCTGGGAACCCGACCCGGACGGGGAGCCGTACGGCCGATTTTGGCGCCGGGCCGAGGGCGTGGAAGAATAGACCGCTGTTGTGCGTCCGTCCGGCGTGCGCCCCTGCCACAGGGGGACACGACGCCCGTCCGACCGCACACGGCTTCATGCAAACACCTAGCTCCCGTTGATGACCTGTGGCATCAGCGAAGAAAGCAGACGAAATGTCTCACCTGCTCGACTCCGTCGACGCCGCGTCGCTGCGCAGCGACATCCCGGCCTTCCGCCCGGGTGACACCGTCAACGTCCACGTCCGCGTCATCGAGGGCAACCGCTCCCGTGTGCAGCAGTTCAAGGGCGTTGTGATCCGTCGCCAGGGCGCCGGTGTCCGCGAGACCTTCACGGTCCGCAAGGTCTCGTTCTCCGTCGGCGTCGAGCGCACCTTCCCGGTGCACACCCCGATCGTCGAGAAGATCGAGCTCGTCACCCGTGGTGACGTGCGTCGCGCCAAGCTGTACTACCTCCGTGACCTGCGCGGCAAGGCCGCGAAGATCAAGGAGAAGCGCGACAACTGAGCGCTTTCCCGGGGTCACAGCGGGGCCGGATAGCATCTGGCTCCGATGGACACCGAAGCACAGCCGACGGAACGCGACCGCTCCTCCCACCCCGGTACTCCGGGGCTGGAGGGCCGGTCGCGTTTCGCGTTGGTGTCGCGGCTCGCCGAGTGGCTGCCGGGCGGCAGGATCACCCTCACCCTCTTCGCCTGCCTGGCGTTTTTGCTGCTCCTCAACGCTTTCGTGGCGCAACCGTTCCAGATTCCGAGCGGATCCATGGAACAGGGATTGAGGATCGGCGACCGCGTTCTCGTAAATAAGTTGGCGTACCGTTTCGGTGCCGAGCCACGCCGCGGTGACGTGGTTGTCTTCGACGGGACCGGGTATTTCGGCGACGCCGACTACATCAAACGCGTTGTAGGGGTGGGGGGAGACCATGTGGTCTGCTGCGACAAGGAGGGGAGGCTCGAGGTGAACGGCCGGCCGGTCGACGAGACGGCGTTCCTCTATCCCGGGGACACCCCGTCCTCCGTCCCCTTCGACGTCGTCGTGCCCGCGGGCCGCCTGTTCGTCCTCGGGGACCACCGCAGCGACTCCAGCGACTCCCGCGACCACCTCGGCTCGCCCGGCGGCGGCATGATCCCCGTCGGCGACGTCATCGGCCGGGCCGACTGGATCGCCTGGCCGTACGCCCACTGGACGCACCTGACGCGGCCGTCCGCCTACGCGCGCGTGCCCGCTCCGGACGGTGCGCATGGGTAACCGCGGAAAACCGCGCGGGGTGCCCGGCACGCCCGCCGACGACCTGCTGCCCACCGGCTCGCGGCGCACCTCCGCGCCGGGCGGTGGCCGCACGCGCGCGGAGCGGCGCAAGCTCCAGCGCAAGGTGAAGCGCAAGCGCAGGCGGTCAGCTGTTCGGGAGATCCCCCTTCTGGTCGGTGTCGCCGTCCTCATAGCGCTGGTCCTGAAGACCTTCCTCGTCCAGGCGTTCGTGATCCCGTCGGGCTCCATGGAGCAGACGATCCGGATCGGCGACCGCGTCCTGGTCGACAAGTTCACCCCGTGGTTCGGCTCCAAGCCGCAGCGCGGGGACGTCGTCGTCTTCCACGACCCGGGCGGCTGGCTGGCCGACGAGCAGACCGTCAAGAAGCACGACCCGGTCGTCGTCAAGCAGTTCAAGGAGGGCCTCACCTTCATCGGCCTGCTGCCCTCGGACAACGAGAAGGACCTGATCAAACGGGTCATCGGGGTCGGCGGCGACCACGTCAAGTGCTGTGACGCGCAGGGCCGGGTCACCGTCAACGGCGTTCCGCTGACCGAAGCCGACTACCTGTACCCGGGCAACTCGCCCTCCTCCACGCCCTTCGACATCACCGTGCCCAAGGGCCGTCTGTGGGTGATGGGCGACCACCGGGACAACTCCGCGGACTCCCGCGCCCACCAGAACACCTCGTACGGCGGCACGGTCTCCGAGGACTCCGTGGTCGGCCGCGCCATGGTCATCGGCTGGCCCGTCGGGCACTGGACCAGCCTCGACGAACCTAAAACCTTCGCAAGCGTTTCCAACTCCGTGTCGGGGTCGTCCGCGGCCCCTCCGCCGTCGCATAGGGTTGCCTCCGACGATCCGAACGCATTGACCCGACTCCCGACCCCTGCGGAACTCCCGCTCGTTATGGGAGTGGTGGGCCTGCACCGTGGATGGCGCAGGCGGCGGCACAGAGTAAGGAGTTGGCGTGGGGGATGTGGCGGTTGGCGCACGGTCGGGACACGACGGCGAGGAGCACCGCGGTCACCCCGTGGACGGGAACGTCCCGGCTCCGGACGGCTCCGTGACCTCCGAGTTCTCGGCGGCCGACGACGGCACGCCCGAGGATCGGCAGCCTCGGACCGAGAGTGACGGTACGGACGAGGCCGCACGCCCGCCGAAGAAGCCGCGCTCCTTCTGGAAGGAGCTGCCGATCCTGATCGGCATCGCGCTGGTACTGGCGCTGCTGATCAAGACGTTCCTGGTGCAGGCGTTCTCGATCCCGTCCGACTCGATGCAGAACACCCTCCAGCAGGGTGACCGCGTCCTGGTCGACAAGCTCACCCCGTGGTTCGGCTCCGAGCCCGATCGCGGCGAGGTCGTCGTCTTCCACGACCCGGACAACTGGCTGGCGGGTGAGCCGGCGCCCAACCCGAACGCGGTGCAGAAGGTGCTCAGCTGGATCGGCCTGATGCCGTCCGCGGAGGAGAAGGACCTGATCAAGCGCGTGATCGGGGTCGGCGGCGACACCATCCAGTGCAAGGGCACCGGCCCGCTGACGGTCAACGGCAAGGCGCTGAACGAGCCGTACGTCTACCCCGGCAACACGCCGTGCAGCCAGGACGACCAGGGCGGCCAGTTCAAGGTGACGGTCCCCAAGGGCTACATCTGGGTGATGGGCGACCACCGCCAGAACTCCCGTGACTCCCGCTACAACCAGTCCGACAAGAACCACGGCATGGTCCCCGTCGACAAGGTCGTCGGCCGCGCCATCGTCAAGGCCTGGCCGATCAACCGCTGGGGCACCCTGCCGGTCCCGGACACCTTCGACCAGGGCCTGGACCAGAAGTCCGCCGCCTCGGCGTCCCTGTCGGTGGCGCCCGAGGGTGTCGCGGTGGCCGCGGTCCTGCCGGTGGTCGTGTGGCGGCGCAGGCGGTCGGACCGCCCGGAGTCCAAGAAGCGGTAAGCAGTGGCTCACGCCGCGAAAGAGGGGCTGCCCCTGCTCGGTACTGCCGGGTAGGGTGCGGGTCCATGGGTGGCGAGAGCACGACGCGTACGGCCCCGCGCAGCGCGGGCACAGGCACGGCACAGGCCGGCGGCAGCCGGATCGGGAACCGGTTGTCCGGGGCGGCCATGGCGCTGGGCCTGGTGCTGTTCCTGGCGGGCTTCGGCTGGGCGGCGCTGGTCTACCGGCCGTACACCGTGCCCACCAGCTCGATGAGCCCGACGATCGCCATCGGCGACCGGGTGCTGGCCCAGCGCGTCGACGGCAGCGACGTCCGGCGCGGTGACGTGGTCGTCTTCCGCGACAAGAGCTGGGTCACCAACGCCAACGTGGTCAAGCGGGTCGTCGCGGTCGGCGGCGACACCGTCTCCTGCTGCACGAACGGCAAGCTCACCGTCAACGGCAAGCAGATCGACGAGCCGTACCTGCCCGCCGGCAGCCTGGCCGAGACCCAGAACATCCCGACCGTGACCGTCCCCAAGGGCCGGCTCTTCCTCCTCGGCGACGAACGCCAGGGCTCCCTGGACTCCACCGCCCACCTCACCGACGCCGCCAAGGGCACCGTGTCCCAGGACGCCGTCGTCGCCCGTGTCGACTCCGTCGTCTGGCCCATGAAGGGCATGCTCAAGCGCCCCAGCGGCTTCGAGACCCTGGGCACCCTCTCCCAGCCGGGCCCGGTCCGGACCATCGAATTCATGATCGTCGCCGGGGCCGTACTGGTGCTCGGCGGCGGTGCCTACGGCCCGATCGCCAAGCGGCTGGGCCGCTCCCGCAGCCGTACCGGCGCGGAGCCCGCCGGTGCCCGCTGACACCGTGCGGACCGGCGAGGACACCTACGAGGGCGGTCTGCGCAAGGTCGCCCGGGTGGTCCTGCTCGACCCCCAGGACCGCATCCTCCTGCTGCACGGCCATGAGCCGGAGGACCCGGCCGACGACTGGTGGTTCACCCCCGGCGGCGGCCTGGAGGGCACCGAGACGCGCGAGGAGGCGGCGCTCAGGGAACTCGCCGAGGAGACCGGCATCACCGACGTCGAACTCGGTCCCGTGCTGTGGCGCAGGCAGTGCTCCTTCCCGTTCGCGGGCCGCCGCTGGGACCAGGACGAGTGGTACTACCTGGCCCGTACGACCCAGACGGAGACCGAAGCCCAGGGCCTGACGGATCTTGAGCGGCGCAGCGTCGCCGGAGCGCGCTGGTGGACGTGTCAGGAACTGACCCGGGCACATGAGACGGTGTATCCGACCAGACTCGCCGAGCTGCTGCGCACGCTGCTCGACGAAGGTCCCCCGGCCAGGCCCGTGACCCTTGACACGGAAATCGTCTGAAGGCTCGTCGGACTGGCGCACAATGGTGGGATCGCACGGCTGAAGGGGAACATGCCATGAGCGCCGAGGACCTCGAGAAGTACGAGACCGAGATGGAGCTGAAGCTCTACCGGGAGTATCGAGACGTCGTCGGTCTGTTCAAATTCGTGATCGAGACCGAGCGACGCTTCTACCTCACGAACGACTACGAGATGCAGGTGCACTCGGTCCAGGGCGAGGTGTTCTTCGAGGTGTCGATGGCGGACGCCTGGGTCTGGGACATGTATCGGCCGGCCCGTTTCGTGAAGCAGGTCCGCGTCCTCACGTTCAAGGACGTGAACATCGAGGAGCTGAACAAGAGCGACCTGGAGCTCCCGGGCGGGTGACGGAGTTTTCCACAACCGCCGAGTAGTCCACCAAGATCCACTTCTCCGGACGGGATGCGTGACGGTTGGCGCCGGAGGTGGTGCCGACATGAGCAAGGCACGCAGTGGACTCGGCAGGTACGGCGAGGATCTGGCCGCGCGGCGGCTGGCCGAGGCCGGGATGACGATCCTGCAGCGCAACTGGCGCTGCGGACGGTCCGGCGAGATCGACATCGTGGCCCGGGACGGGAGCACGCTGGTCGTCTGCGAGGTGAAGACACGCAGGGGCGGCGCTTTCCAGCACCCGATGGCCGCCGTCACGGCCGAGAAGGCACAACGGCTGCTGACCCTGGCCGAACGCTGGATCCAGACCCACGGAGGAGCCCCGCCCGGAGGCGTCCGCATCGACCTGATCGGCGTTCTCCTGCCCCGCCGGGGAGCCCCGTCCGTCGAGCACGCGCGGGGGGTGGCCTGAGATGGGATTCGCCCGTACGTGCTCCGTGGCCCTGGTCGGCGTCGAGGGCGTGGTCGTCGAGGTCCAGGCCGACCTGGAACCAGGAGTGGCCGCCTTCACCCTGGTGGGCCTCCCGGACAAGAGCCTGACGGAGAGCAGGGACCGGGTTCGGGCGGCGGTGGTGAACTCGGGCGGCGAGTGGCCGCAGAAGAAGCTCACCGTCGGACTCAGCCCGGCGTCCGTGCCCAAGGCCGGCTCCGGATTCGACCTGGCCGTCGCCTGCGCGGTGCTCGGCGCCGCCGAGCGCATCGACCCCCGGGTCCTCGCCGACATCGTCATGATCGGAGAACTCGGACTGGACGGCCGGGTGCGACCGGTACGGGGCATCCTGCCCGCGGTCCTCGCGGCCGCCGACGCGGGCTACGAACAGGTGGTCGTACCGGAGTGCGCCGCCGCCGAGGCCTCGCTCGTGCCCGGCGTGTCGGTGCTCGGCATCCGCAGCCTTCGGCAGCTGATCGCCGTGCTGACCGACGAGCCCGTGCCCGAGGAGCCGGACGACCAGGGACGCCCGGACCCCCTGCTGGCCGGCCTCCGGGTGCCGGGCGCGGGCGCCGCCACCGGTATGCACAGCGTCGGTGCCGCACCGCACGAACAGGACCACGACCTGGCCGATGTCGTGGGCCAGACCTCCGCACGCACGGCCGTGGAGGTGGCCGCGGCCGGAGGACACCATCTCTTCCTGGAGGGCCCGCCGGGTGCGGGCAAGACCATGCTGGCCGAGCGCCTGCCCGCCGTGCTTCCCCGGCTCACCCGGGAGGAGTCGCTGGAGGTCACCGCGGTCCACTCGGTGGCCGGGCTGCTGCCTCCTGGCAAGCCGCTCATCGACGTCGCCCCCTACTGCGCCCCGCACCACTCGGCCACGATGCAGTCACTCGTCGGCGGCGGCCCGGGCATCGCACGGCCCGGCGCGGTCTCCCTCGCCCACCGGGGCGTGCTGTTCCTGGATAGGGCCTGTAAAACAAGTGGGCTGGGTGGCCTAGTGGGGCCCGTGAGGCGCACAAGCGGTGTCGCCGCGGGCCCTATGAGGCCCTCTCGCGGCCTGTCGCCCGTTTGGAGGGCGCGGATACGCCGACGGCCCCGGCGCTCCCGTGGTGGGGCGCTGGGGCCGTCGTGGTGCTCAGGGTTACAGGCGCGCGGCCATCACCCGGGAGCGCAGGGGTTCGGCCGTCAGCATGTCGGCGTACTGCCAGGAGTACGCCGTCACCTCTTCCTCTTGCAGCTCGATCGTGTCGGCCGCGGTGCGGAACAGGTACCGGAAGTCGAAGTGCTGGTGTGCGTCCTCGCCCTTGTCAGGGTTCGCTGGAATCGGGTGCGCGTCGACGTGCAGCGGTGTCCGGCCGTCCGGCTCGACCTGGTCCGGGCTGATGCCGGTCTCTTCGGCCAGTTCCCGCAGGGCGGCGTCGAGCAGGGTCGTGTCGCTTTCCTCGACGTGTCCGCCAGGGAGCAGCCACTTACGGAGCGCGCGGTGTTCGATGGTGAGCACGCGCCCGTCGGGGCGGAGCAGGACGGCGCCGGCCGTGACGTGTCCGCGAAACTCCTTGCGCGAGGCGATCGAGTCGCCGGCCGCGTCGAGCACCTCGGAGAGGATGGAAAGGCTGTCCTTCTCGTCCGGGTGGTTGGCGAGGTAGGTGTCGAGGGTTTCGCGTACATGCTGTGCCGTGATCGGCATGGGGTGCCGTCTCCTATCGGTTGTAGTAGTTGAGCCACGTTGCCGCGATGGTCGCCCGGTCGTCGGCGACTACCTCGTGCATACCGTGTCCGAGGTCGTCACGGGTCAGCATTCGGACGCCCGCGAGTATCTCGGCCTGCACGAGGAAGATGAAGGGGCCCACGCTGGCGCCGTGCAGGAAGTTGACGGCGTTGCCTCCGTTGAGCAGGTAGAAGTAGTGCCCCGTGGTCTGATACCGGGTCACGTGCTCGCCGTTGGGCGTCCGCTGGTAGACGTCGGGCAGTGCGGCGAGGTCGAGTTCGTCCTCGCTGCTGGTGACCGTTGCGACGTAGGCGCCGTTCCGCAGGGATGAGAAGTCCTCGCCGCGCAGGGACACGGCGCCCGTTGCGCACAGGACCAGGCCGGCGCCGTGCAGGGCGGCGTCGCGGTCGCGTGCCACCGTGAAGCCCTGCGACAGGGCTTGTGTCCGCCGAACGGGGTCAACGTCGTGCACGGTGACCTGTACGCCCTTCGCGTGCAGCAGGCGGGCGATGCTGGATCCGAGCTTGCCGAATCCGATCACGAGCGCGGGGCGGCCGTGCAGGATGTCGCCGCGGCTGCGCATGAGTGCCTCGGTGGAGAACACGACCGACTGACCAACGAGGAAGTCCTCGGGGTCTTTGAGCGGCGAGCGAGCAACGGAGACAACGGGGCAGGGCAGCTTGTCGCGCTCGGCGTACCGCTTGTGTCCGTTCTCGGTGTCCTCGACGACGCCGAGGATTCGACCGGAAAAGCGGTCACACAGAGCGTCGAGGACGGGTGCGAAGTACCCGCCCACGTCGCACAGTACGACGGCCTCGCCGGCGGCCCGCGACTCGACATAGTCGACGGCCGCGTCGACGTCCTCGAACAGTTCGCGCGACAGGGTGTCGCACTGCGTCGTCTTCTCGATCTCCCGGCGTGCGGTGGGGTCGATGGACTTGGGCTTGGGCAGGACGGCCCGCAGTTTGGTCCCGGTCCCGACTGCCCGCACGAACGATGGGCGTTCGGGCAGTAGGTGCGTGATCAGAAAGGATGACGGCCGCTCGGTCGGGGCGAACGTGTCGGCGATTCGCGCGAAATAGGAGTCGAGGCGTGCGCGCTCAAACTGTTCCATGGACTCACTTCCCTGGTCTTGGGGCGGTGGTTCTGGACAGGTGGTGCGCCGCCCCCGCGCCAGGGGGGGAGCCGTTGACGGCGCGGGGGCGGAGTTCATGAGGTGAAGCGCCACCGACGCGGCTTGCGGTGGCGTCCCGCTTCCGCCGGGGCATAGGGGCGACGTCCGGCGGAAGCGGGGTTCTGTGACGCTCTGCTGCGGGTGGGCAGGGCGTAGGCGCGCACGGAGTAACGGGCGTCGTAGTCCGTGACGTTGAGCAGGTAGGTGTTACCGGCGCTGAGGACGCGCAGGGTGTGCTCGTATCGCTCGTCGTTGCTGGCCCATGCGAGCAGGTCGGCGTCGGGGCGCGGGCAGGTCGGGCCGGTGGCGACCAGTAGAAACGACCCCAGGTACGGGGCGGCTGGCTCCGGGGTGAGCAGCCGGGCGAGGCGCTGCGCTTCGGCGCGCATCCATCGCGCGGCGAGGCGGGGGGAGGTGGCCCGGTAGTACGCGAGGATGACTTCGCGGGAGCCAGTCAGGTCATGTCCGGTCACTTCGCAGCGGAACGCGAGGGCGGCGTGCCTTAGTGGGCGCGGAGGGGTTGGCGGTCGGTGTGTCATGACGGCCGCGGTCACCGCCCGTGCTCCCGGGCGTTCTCCCTGCGCTCGATGAGCTGTTCGAGTTGCATGTGATACAGCTCGACTTGCGCCGGCGTGAGGATGAGCACTGACTCGGAGGTGCCCCCGTCTTCGTGGTGCATCGTGACGGGTAGGCCGGCCTGCTGCGCCCGGGCGTCGTACACGACGTCGCGCTGTTGGGGGGTGACGTGCGTGACCGGTACGGCCACGGGGCGCAGGGTGGTGCCGTCGGCTCTTGCACGCCAGTCACCCCCGCCCCCCGGCAAGCGCAGGTGGTACGACTTCGCGCTGTCGCTCGGCAGGTCAACGACGACCCCGATCTGCCCGCCCTTGGAAAGGTCAAGCGCGAGGTCGCCGAGTCGCGGGTGAAACGGGGCGCCTGTTCCTAACTCGACGCCACGCGGGGGGAGTTGTTTCGAGGTTCGTTCGGCCATGCCTCGAAGCTAGGAGCGGGCTTCAGGCCGAATATGAACCGGAGGAATATCACCCTCATCCGTCGAGGTGAAAGCGGTCTGACATGCGGCGCAGCTTCTCGCGGGTGCTCGCTCGTTCGGCGTAGACGATGCTGCGCAGGGTGGACCGGGCGATGGGGTGGTTGCGGATGAGCTGAGGGGCGATGCGCTCGGCGGTCTCCAGTTCCTTCAATGCCTTGTCGCGGTTTCCGTCCCACAGCCACGCGCGGGCGAGGTCCATGTGATGGTGCCCCTGGCGGGAGTTGGGGAGCGCTGCGACCAGTTCACGGGAGGTGCGCCGGTTTATGGCCAGTGCCTTGCGCTGCTCGCGCATCTCCAGGGCGACGCTGATTGCGTGAATTTGAACGTTGCCCGCTGAGAACGTGAGCGAATGCCGGTCGTAGATCGGGGGCCCGACGTGCTCGTTCAACCTGCCGGCGGCGGTCTTCGCGTGCTCGATGCGGTCCTCGGCTTCTGCGGTGTGTCCGCCCCTCGCTGCGGAGACTGCCGCGCGGAGTTGGAGAGATCCCCACGCGCGAACGGCGAGCGGCTCGCCTCGGTCGTACTCCTGCTGAACGCTGCCGATGGCTCGATCTGAGAGGGCGATTGCGTCCGACCAATCTGCGGTGGCCCACATGTCCCACACGCGCATCCAGTCCGCCATGGCCGGCATAACGGAGTCACCAGACAGGCGGGCGGACCATGCGGCCCGTTCGCAGGACATGGCGACCAACTCGGGGTGTCCGAGGGCGTGCGCGGAGGTGTGGGCGAACTTGCAGCACACGGCGTAGATGGCGAACGCTTCCTCGCGTTCGTGGCCGGTGGAAATTTCGGCGAGGGCGCGGGTCTCGCGGAACAGGTCGGGAAGTACCTGAATGATGGCTACGTTCGCGGCTGCGTCGCGCAGGCGGTGCAGTCGGGTTGTCTCCTGCCAGAGCTGTCCTGACGGCCGGGGGGTGCCGTCAAAGACCGGGGTGAGGTCGTATCGGCGCAGTTCGCGCAGGATGGATGACGCGGCCACTTGCCATTGGTTCTCGTCTGGCGAACTGTTGTACGGCCGGCCGATGAGGTCGTTTGGGTGCACGTGCAACTCGGCGGCAACCTGGTTGAGCAGGCCGACACGGTCCAGTTCGATGAGGCCGCGTTCCATCTTGGATACCCACCCCTGAGACTTCCCCAGGGCGATGGCGAGGTCTGCCTGCGGCATTCCGAGACGGAGCCGTGCACGCCGTGCGCGGCGGCCGATCTCCTCGGCTTCCTCCAGCATCAGCGCGCCCCCCTTGCGGCGAGGCGCCGGCGGCTTACAAGCGTTCGGCGAGGCATCGGTGCTCCATCCGTCGGGCTCATACCCATGACGGTACAGAGCGTGCTCGGTGCGTGTGGAGTGCTACAGGTCAGGAAGTACCCGGAAACGACAAAGGCGCCCCCGCGCCGGCGCGAGGCCGGGCGGGGGCGCGTGCTGCTCAGTGTGGCTGGGTCACTCGTCGAGGGTGCGGCGGGTGCGCTCGTCGACGCGGTCGACGGCGTCGCGCAGGCTGCCCCCACTGTTCGGGTGCAGTTCGTGTTCGACGGCGGCGAGCTGCTGCTCGATGGCGTCGAGTCGGGTCATGACGCCCGGGCGCCCGGGGACGCCGGGGCGGGATGGGGTGCCCTGCCAGTCGTCGGCGAGGTCGCCGAGTCGCTCGGCGAGGCGTCGGGCGCCCCGGGTTGCTCGGTAGAGCAGGCCCAGGGCGGCGCCCACGGCGGCGGCGACGCCACACCAGACGACGGCGAGGTCGACGCCGGGGATTCCGGTGCTCACGTTCTCGGGGCCTCCTCGTCGACCAGGCCCAGGCCGACGCGGTCGAGCAGGGCCTCGACGCCGGGCAGGGCCATCACTCGGGCGAGGCCACCCGCGACGGCGAGGGCGCCGGCAACCCACGGGAGGGAGGCCGGAACGCCGGACGCGTCGACGATGGCGGGCAAGACTACGGCGAGGCCGACGGCGCCCTGAATGACGGTGCGGATGGTCCGCTTAGCAGCAGTGGACACGGTTGCTTCTCCTTCGGTTGGGGGATCACTTGGCGTTCGCGGTGCGGTGCAGGTACGCCCACCCCTTCGCGCCGATGGCCGGGTCGTACGATTTGCCGGCGCTGCGGTAGGACGGGTGGGCGTTGTGGAATCGGGCGACGGCGGACTGCGTCTGCGGGCCGTAGTTGTCGGACTCCGCGACGCTCTGCGGCATGAATCCGCAGGTCTTGAGCACGCGCTGCAACACGCGGGCGGACGGCTTGGACTTGCCCGGGGCGAGGCCGGCCGGGAACGCCGGCGGGGTGTACGGCTTCGGCGTCGACGGCTTGCTCGGGGTCGAGGGCTTGCTCGGCGCCTTCTGGTCGAGCAGCTCGGCGACGCGGGCCCGGATGCGCGCCATGGTGAGAGCGGGCCCGCCCTTCTTACCGATCGGGCCGCGCGGGTCGACCTTGCCGGGCTGCCACTCGCTGTGTCCGATGACGGACTCGGCGCCCCACCCGTGCGCGCGGCAGATGCCGGCCGCGGCGCGGGCGATGGCCTCGACCTGTGCCTCGGGCCAGGGGTCGACGTTGTCGCCCAGGTTGATGCACTCGAAACCGTAGAACCTGCTGTTCCCGTCGGTGTTCGCCTCGTTGTCGGCTGGCAGGGCGTGCTCGTTGATGACGGCGGCGAGCACGTCGTCGTCGCCGAGGCCGGCGTGATTCGCGCGGCCGTACCCGACAAGGTGCACGCGGCCGGCCTTGTCGATGACGCCGTGACAGAGCGGGCCCGGGAGCGAGCTGTACCCGTCGCGGCAGATGGCGACCGAGTGGGCGGTGCCCGATGTGACGGTGTGATGGATCATGACGCCTTGCATGGGGCCCCATGCGCCGTGCCCGGCTCGGTTGTGGGTGCGCCACGATCCGACCTCGATGACGTCGACGGCCTCGCCGCGCAGGGCGGACAGGAACGCGGATGCGGTGAGCGGTGGTGCCATGGTGGGTGTCTCCAGACATGAAAAACGCCCTCGGCGACTGCCGGGGCGTACGGGGGAAGCGGGAAGGGTCAGACCATGGCGAGCGCCATGATGGCCGGGTCTAGGCCGACCTCGCCGACTGCCTGATTCACGGTCGCGGGCAGTGACGTTTGGCTGTTCAGGCACCATGCGCGCTGAAAGGTCGTCCCCATGTAGAAGTTGGCGGGGGCGCTGGGGCTCTCGTTCTGTACGTGCATGTAGTAGAAATCCGTGGCGGCGCCGGCGGACATGAGGAACGCGGCCCAGTAGCGGCCCGGGGCGAGCGTCGCCGTGGCGGTGAGCGCGATCGGGACGGCGCCGATGTGGTTGTTGACGGCGCCCGGTGCGGTTCCGGTGAGCTGTCCGGCTTCCGCGACGCTCGACACCAGGCCAGACGTCGCAACGCGCGTCCCGGCTTCGTTGTAGATGCCGACATAGAACCGTGCGGCCGGGACGGCGGCGGATCCTGCCCACCCGCGGGCGAAGATGACCACGCGGTTTACCTGCGTCGACTCGGTGATGTTGACGCCGGACATGTAGAGCCGCTGGATTACCGCGGCCTTCGGTGCCGTGGTCGGGTTGGCCACGTGAGCGGGGTCAACCGACCAGGCTTGGAATCCGAGTGCCTGCGGGGTCCACATGTTCCGGCCGGCGGCGGCAGGGAGCTGCGCTATGGGGATCTTGGTGGACGCGTCGAGCGAGGCAACGCCGTTCGCTGCGGCCCGGGCGGTGGTGGCGAGGGCGCCCACCTGCGCGGCGGTGTGCGTGTGCGCGGCGGTCGCGGCCCCGACGTCGGCCGCGGCGAGGACAACGTCGCCCGTCTTGGTGTTGACGGACGACACGGCGCCGCCCCCGGCGCCGAGGGTGAACACGGTTCCGTCCGACTGGCGAACCTTGATGGTGCCGGCTTCGGCCCACATCAGGGCGGCGCCGGCCGGGTTGGCGGTGGGGGCCGCGGTGTTCTTGAACGCGGTCGGTCCGGCAACGGTGAGCTTGGCCCCTGGGGTGACGGCCGCGGTACCGATGCCAAGGTTGCCGGTTGCCCGCTCGCCGAACAGAACGGTGGACTTCCATTCGCCGCTGTCCGACCAGTTGGCAAGCTCGAAATTCGATCCGGCGTCGGCGCCGGCCTCGGCGGCGTTGTCTACCTGGTAGATCCAACGCGATACGCCGGCCGTGCTGAACGTCAGACCTCGGTAATCGAGGGTGGCGGCGTCGAGTTGCAGGTTTCCGCCGGCCACGAGACCGGACTCGGGCAGGGCGTTCACGTCGGCCGCGGTGAGTACGACAGCGGCCAGCGACTTGCCGTTGACCGACTGCACGACGCCCGGGGCGCCGGGCGTTCCGGGGTCTCCCTTCGCGCCAGCTGCTCCGGTCGTGCCCGTCGCGCCTGTGTCTCCCTTTGCCCCGGGTGCTCCGGTCGCCCCTGTGGCTCCGGTTCTGCCGACCAGGGATACGAGCCACTGCTGCACGGTGCCGACGAACCCCTGCTCGACGGCTACCTCGTACGCCGAGTCGCCCCGGACTGCAACATAGTTGGGCTTGCCTGGGTCGGTCGGCGCGATATCGGCGAGGTCGACGTCAGGGTGCACGGCCGGGAGCAGAACAGCATACGAGCGGTTCGAGGCCACGCCGGCGAGCTGCTCCGTGACGACGTACGCCCACCCGTCGGGGTCCATGCCGGGGGCGTCGGTAGCGGGCACCGTTACCGATATTGCGCCGGTCGCGTCGAGGGCGGCGACGACTGGCCCGCCGAGGATCACGTCGGAGTCGGGGAAAGTCAGGACGGCCGGCGCGCGCAGGGTCACGGATCCGGAGAGCGGCCGGCCGTCGGGGGTGAGATACCGCGCCGTAACGGTGACGGTGGGGATGTTCTCGGGCAGCACGAGCGCGGTTCTCCTTACTCGTCGACGCGGCGCAGGCCGGGCTCGACGGGGCCTTCGGGGGTGGTGGCGAGGTCTGCCTCGGACGCGGCCGGCGCAGCGGCAGCAGCGCCCGTACGGGCGGGCAGGTCGGGGGCCTCGGCGGGTGTGAAGGTGTTGCGGGTGTAAGCGCTGAACATGCGCGTCTCAATGGCGCCGGTGCTCGCGCTGTTGCGGTGCTCGATCTGGAACAGGACAGCGTCGCCCCACTCGGCGTCGTCGAGGGGCACCGTGAACGTCTTGGTCACCCACGTATTGGTGGGCAGGGTCCACGTTTCGAGGACGCGCTCGCTGTTGCCGGGGGCGACGTAGGTGATACGGACCTGTCCGCCGGCGCTGGCGATGCTGGAGAAGTTCAGGACGGCGACAGCGTTCTGCGCGGGCATTCGGCCGACCCATGCGAACTGCCATGAAGTCGTTGACTCCATGGCCGAGTTAGCGGTCGGGTACATGGGGAAGGGAAGCCACGGGCGGCCGAGGAATCGGTCGCTGTAGTAGTCATCCATGACGATGACCTGCCGGGAATCGCGGTCGCGGTTCCACATGCGGATCATCTGCCGGTCGGTGGCGTCGTCGTCGCCCACGGTTAGGGCCGCGGTTCCGTCTTCGCGGCCGATACCGACGCCCCAGTCCCCTTGCGGGGTCTGGCCGACGATGAACGTGCGCTGCCCGCTGGGAGTCTCGGCAAAGAGCTGTCCGCCCTCGCCGATGGTGATGTCTCCGTGCAGGATCTTGTCGAGGGCCGGCCGCATCTGCGAGCGGCCGGTGAGCTCGCGTACCTGCCGTTCGAGTGAGCGGATCCGGTCGAGGATGTCCTGCGGAACTGCTGCCATTACGGAGCCTCCAGATACAAGCGGGCGGACTCGGGCCGGCCTCGCTCGGGCGGGGTGATGCCGAGACCGACGACGCGGTACCGGGCGTCGAGGGTCTCGGGGTGCCACAGGTCCCGGATGCGCAGGCGCACGGTTGCGCCGAGCAGGGCGGGGGACACTGGCGCACGGGACATGTCGAGGGTGACCTCGGGGACGACGGTCCCGGCCCGGGCGGCGACAAGGTCGGCGGCGGCGTGCCCGTCGAGGGTCGCCTGCTCGGTAACCGTGGTGTAGTCGCTGCTCCCGTCGAGGCGCGGCCACCCATCGGCGATGTCCTGCCCGGCGAGCTGCAACGCGGACGTCTTGGGGAAGCTCTCGGCGGCCTGGTTTTCGTTGTCCGTCGCGCCCCTGCTCTGCCACGCGTTCGCGCGCTTGGTGGCGTCGACGGGCCATGTGTAGGCGGTGACCGGCCCGGGATGGTCGAGCACGATGTCGGTGGAGCCGGTACGGATGGTCGGCGAACCGAGTTGCAGCCGCTTGACCCTGCGGCCGTCGGCGTCGCGGAACGACGCGATACGCCACTCGAACCCGCCATCGACGGCGCCGAGTTGGTCGAGTAGGTCCCGGACGACGGGCAGGTCGTAGCGGGAGAACTTCCGCTCGCGCAGGGTGCCCGACACGTCGGTCGGGTACTCGATACCGATGTCGCCGCCCGGGGTGTTCTGCACGTAGTCGACCAGGCCACGGACGATGTCGTACTGATCGGTCGGCGTCGTCGTTTGCAGGGTGTCGTACAGCATCCGGTGTGACAGGTAGGTGTCCCACGTGCCGGCCTGTACCTGTACGCCGAGAAAGCCGCGGCTGTCCGACTGCACGGCGGCCGTCCAAAGGACTCCGCCCCACCAGATGTCGGCGCCCCTCTCCAGCCATACAGCCGTACGGCCCGGGACGATGGCGGCCCGGGCCCGCGCGGCAACGGCGGCATTGGGTATCGGCACGGTGCCGGACATGGCCCCGGACTTGCCTATGTAGTCGTCGAGGCTGAGACCCTGCACCGGCAGGGCGTCGAGCACCTGGTCGGAACGCAGGTCACACAGCAGCAGTCGGTACCCGGGGGAGATCACGCGACCCCCTCACAGGACGTAGCACGAACTGATCCGGATGTTCCGGCCGCTCTGGATGGATCCGCCCGGTACCCACGTCCGCAGGATCACGGTTCCGTTGGTGCCGATCCGGGCGCCCCCGTCGCTGTACCCGTCCGACGCGGCGCCCTCGACGTCGTACACGGGGCGCCACCCGGTGGGGATGGTGGCGACGGTCTGGTCGGTGATGTTCCCGCCGGCCGGAACGCTGATCGCGGTACCGGTGCGGGTGACCTCGACCGTGAGGGAACAGACGCCCCCGACGCGGCGGGCGGTGAACTGCGTGACGCCGTACCCACTCGCCGCGGTGGCGCCGGTGGTGATTGCCTCGACGTCGCGCGGCGGGCGGTAGGTCGTCCACTTCGCCGTGGTGGCGTTCCAGCGTTCGAGGACTCCGTCGACGTCGCGGAACTGTCCGTCGTAGGCGCCGGTGAACGACGTTCCCCACCCGCGCGGGATGATCCCGCCGTAAGAGGCGGTGTATCGGCGCCGGTCGGCGAGGGCCGACCCCCAGTTGATCCCGCCCGTTCCGGCGGACGCGCCGGCCGGGACGGCGATGTTCCACAGGCGCAGGGACGACGGGGGCAGGTTCGGTTCGACGGGGGATGGCTGCGGGGTGCCGTCGACCAACTCGACGGCGACGGACGTCTGCCCGGTTGCGTCGAACAGGCCGTCGCGTACGCGCAGCACGATGGAGTCGATACGGGGGTACTGCGCGTTTCCGTCGCCCACGGTGAGTGTCTCGGGGACGGTCACGGCCACGGGGTAGGCGCCTTGTGCGGTGGTGCCCTGCACCAGGGCGCGGCCGGTGCCGAGCTGCACCTGCATGGCGCCGGCGCCGGTCGCCAGGAGCGGGGCGCCGCCGGCTATCACTCCGTCGCGTGTGGTCAGTTCACCCTCGGGCGCGAACGTGCCGAGGGGGGCGAGGCGGGTGTCGGTGCGGGTCTGTCCGTCCGGGGGTCCGGCGAGCAGCCACGCGGCGCGCACGGTCATTCGGGCGGCCTCCTTACCAGTGAGCCGAACGCCACCGGACGGCGACGGATGCGGCGGGGTCGGATGAGTCGGGCGCGGCCCGGAATGCAAGATCGGCGGTGCCGGGCCAGAGCGCGAACGACTGCTCGGGGACGCTCTGCGCGGTGGCTGTGTAGAGGCGGCTTGCGGTGCCGTTGAGCGTCACCGTGCCCTCGCCGGTGTCCACGACCAGGACGTCGCCGGCGGCGAGGTCAAGGTCGTATTCGAGGACGTCGCCCGTGGCGAGGTTCGTAAGGCTCGGCATGGACACGGGGCCCCGGAACTCGACGACGGGGTGCGCGGGGGCGTTCCCGTCGTTGTGGGCGGTGAGCGTGCCCGTGCTGCCCGGCGGTCCGAAGTCGTACGGGTCGCGCAGACCCTCGGCGCCGAGTCCCGGAATGAGCAGCCGCGACGGGCCGACGGTGGCCGTGGCGGGCGAGGGAACGGTCGCCCACTGCATGATCGGGCGGACGACGGACGCGCCGGCCGGGGCGGTCCCGGTGACGCGTCCGTACGCGCCGCTCGTCGCGGAGACGTAGGCGCCGGCGTCGTCAAGCCAATGCAGCAGCAGGGTTGTTCCGCGCGGCGGGGCGTCGGCGAGGAACGTCACGGACTGCGCCGGCTCGACGGGGAACCCTTCGAAGATGTCCGGTCCGGCCGTCCACGCGAGGCGGGCCTGCGCGGCGGTAACGGTGACGGTGAGCGCGCCCCCGCTGTTGCCCGTCGTGAGGCCGGACAGGGCCCAGAACGACGACGCGCTCGACGCACGCCCGGCGGCCTGGTCGGTGGGGAACACCTGCTGCGAGGGGTCGGCGTTCCAATCGAGGCCCGGTTCGTCCGTGGGCAGGCCGGCCCGTGCGGTGCGTTCGAGCAGCTCGTACCGGCGCGGGTCGCTCGCGGTGAGCTGCACGGCCGCGCCGGTGATGCTGCCGAGGGTGTACCCACGCTCGACGGGGACGGCCCGGGCGGTCACCCGGACCCATGCGAGCAGGGGCCCGCGCTCGTCGAGCTGCACGACGAACGGCTGCTCGTTCTCGGTGATGGTGGTTGCGGCGCCGAGCTGCTGCACGACGGCGCCGATTTCCCCCCGGCGGGCCCGTATCTGGATCCCGTCGAGGGTGACGACGCGCGGCTGTGCGAGCAGCCGGCCCAGGATGGCGCCGTGGGCGTCGGACCGGTTGACGCTCCCGGAGTCGAGGGCGGGAAGGTCTTCCCATCCGGACAGGGAGCGCCACCGGTAGGGGGTGCCGCGTCCGAGCAGCAGCTCGCCGAGCTGCGCGTGCCCGGACGTGTTCACCTGGTCGCCAATGGCCACCGTTCACCCCCTCGCCTTCATGCGCCACGCGAGGGCGTGCGCGTTCTCTTCGGGGGTCTGCTCGCCGCCGTGCCAGTGCTCGATGTGCACGGCCGGCACGCTGCTCTGACCGAACGCGTACGTTCCGCCCCCCATGCCCGGGGTTGTACCTGCGAGGGCGGGCACGGGCGGGGGCGTAACCAGGTTCGACATGGTGCGGTCGAGTACGGCCGAATTGGCGCGGATACCGGCGACGACACCGGCGGGAATCCACCGGCCGACCTTCTTTGCCATGACCCGGGAAGGGCTATGAATTCCGAGTGCCTTTGCGATCGGCCCCGGAATCAGATCCTTTGCCCACGAAATGAGCGTCGACTTTAGCCACGATCCCATGGACTTGATGCCGTTCCACAGACCGCGTACAACGTCAGTTCCCTTGTCGTACAGCAGGCGTCCGAGACTGCCGATTCCGGACGCTATGCGGCCCGGCAGTCCTCGCACCCAATTGACAAGTTCGGTGGCCTTGCGAACGCTGCCGTCCTTGATGCTCTGCCAATGCTTGATGATCAGGCCCGGAAGGGTCCAGGTCAAAAAGAAGTTGATGAGCTTCTGCGGCAGGCCCTTGACCCAATCCACGATGGCGTTCCAGACGCGCACCGTTCCCGTACGAATCGAATCCCAATGCTTGATTATGATTCCAACAAGCGTGAAATTCAGGAACAGGTCGAGCAGGAACTGACCAATTTCCTTAATCTTGTTCCAGACCCAATCCCACGCCGTTTTCGTCGCGGAAACGATGGTGTCCCAGTTGGCGACGACCAGCGCGACCAGGGCGACGACGGCGGCGATGATCAGACCGACGGGGCCCATGGCGATCAGCCACGCGGCGGCCATGCGTGCGGCCTGAATCATGGACTGTGCGCCCATGAGGACCCACGCGGCGACGACGCGTACGGCAGCAGCCGCGGCCCCGGCGCCCTGTGCGATCCAGCCGGCAAGGATCGTTGCGTTCGCGGCGACGAACGAGACGACGGCCCGGGCCCCGGCTACGCCTTGCGCAACCCACCCGGTGACGACGGCCGTTGTGGTCAACCCTGCCTGTATGGCGAGGGCTACCAGGGTCGGCAGGAAGAACGCCGTAATCAGGCCGGCGGCAACCATGAACGCGGTGGAGTGCTGCGAGACGAACGCGCCGGCGGCGGCGAACGCTCCGCCCACGTCGACCAGAAACCCGCCAAGGGTGGTGAGTGCCGGTATGACCACTCCGCCAATGACGGCAACGGCCCCGTGCTCCAGAGTCCGCGTGAACTCCGTCATGCGCGTTGCTGCGTTGTCGCGCATGGTGTTACCCGCCTTCGCGGCGGCGCCCTCGACGTCGCCGAGAGCCTTTACGGCCGTCGACGGGTCGAGCGCGAACAACGCGCCGGCGAGGTCTTCCGACTGCGTACCGAGCAGCGCAACGGCGAGGCGCGACCGTTCGGCCGGATCCTTGACGCCCCTCAGTCGGTCCATGAGGGTGTCGAGCGCTGCGTTAGCGGTCGGCCCACCCTTGGTGAAAGCGGCGGCCATTTGGTCGGCGTTCAGACCGATAGACTTTAGGGCGTCCGCAGCTTCGCCGGACTTGATACGGATGTTCAGCTCTTTGAACGCGTCCGCGACGATATCGGCGTCGCGGGCACCGGCGGAAAGGCCCTGCTGTATAAGGCCCATCGCCTGTTGCCCGGACACCCCCATGTCCCGGAACTGCGTTCCGTACTCATTGAAAGTGTCGAGCAGATCCTCGGCTTTATTCGCACCGTTCTGCGTGCCCTTAACGAGAATGTCGAACGCTTCCTCGGCGTTCTTCGCCATTCCCGTCTTGAGCATTTGCCCGACGGCGGCCGACGTCGGGCCGACATCCTCGCCCATGATCTGTGCAACCTGGGAAAGGCGTCCGCCGATCTTTTCCAGCTCGCTCGACGTTGCGTCAGCAGGTACGAGACCCTGCTGCCACAACCCCTTTAGGGCCTCGTTAGCTTCCTCGACACTGTCCGTGTATCCCTTGCTGTAAAGGGAGCCGGCCGCTTTACCGAGCTGCTTTGCCTGCGCGGGGTTGGCGCCGAGCTGCGCGGCGAGTAGGTCGTTTCCCTTCTCCTCCGCCATGGCCTGACCGACACCAGCCATGACGGCGGCGCCGATGCCTGCCCCGACGGCGGCCCATCCGAACGCGGACAGGGCGCCACTGGCCCCGTCGGCGGCCTGGTCGCCGCCTGCTGCGGCTCCGTCGGCCATGCCCTCGCCGAGGGCGGCCCCGGCTTCTCGTCCGGCTCGGTCGGCGTCGGCGACCATGTTGTCGCCGGTCGCGCGCATCCCGGATTCGGCGCGGGACATGCCCGCCTGTGCCGGGGCGTCGTCGACGGTGATGGTGGCGAGCAGCTCGCCCACGGTGAGCGCCACCGGATCACCTCCCATCGGGGGTCATCCGGCGCGGTCGCCGGTCGTGCGGGTGTCAGCCGGCGGGGATGCCGGTGATTGCTGCGATTTCCGCCGGGTCCGATACGGTCCGGGGGGTACGCGACCATGCGCGCGCGAAACGGGACTCGCCCGGCAGGCCGGTCACCAGGACCAGGAACCTGCGGGTGGACATGGCGGCGAGGTCACGCGGACCGGTGCCGTACTCGCGGGCGAGGTCGGACTCGACGGCGGCCCAATGGGTCAGGATCGCGCGCCAGAACGCGCCCGCTTCTTCGTCTTCGGCTTCGCCCGGCGCTGCGCCCGGTTCGCCGGGGCCTCGGCTTTTCCCGCGTCCTGCTCGGCGTACAGCTCGGCCGCGCGCGCCATGGTGACGCTGCCCGGCTTGCGGATGTTCGCGGCGGAGTACATGAGCACGACGCCGAGCTGCCGGTCGGTCATGCCGTGCTCGGCCCATGTGTCGAGGACGTCGCCCCCGTACAGGGTGGCAAGCATCTTGCGGACGTCGTCGGGGTCGCTGGAGTCCTGTACGCGCTCCATCTGGAGCGTGAAAAGCAGGGGGAGCGACCCGGGCAGGGTGTACGTGGTGCCGTAGAGGGTGAGCTGCTCGCGCGGGCGGGTGGTGGACTCCTCGGCGAAGAACGCGTCAAAGTCCGCCGGCCCGGCGCCGTGGTCGAGCTGCTCGTCGTCCTGGTCGACGACGTCGAGGTCGAGGTCGGTCACGGCGTCACGTCCGCCGTGGTCGCGGCGCCGCACTTCGTGACGGTGGCGCTCCAACTGGTCTTGTCGTTGGTGCCTCCGCCCTGCTCGCCCGGGGTCACCGTGGCATCCCAGACAACCCACTTGGTCTGTGTGTTGTGGCGCCACCGGACCAGGTTCCGGGAGTCGATGCCGAGACGCTCGGCCCACACGTGGTCGACGTACGCCTGCCCGGGATCCTGCGCCTTGGTGGTCTTGTCGATGCGGTACTGACCCTCGATCTCCAGCGAGGCGCCGCGCTGCATCACGTCCTGTTCGTACTGCCCGTCGGAGTCGAAAGCCGTGGTGTCGACGGTCTCCTCGTTCTCCCCCGGGGAGTGCGTGAACGTGGTGATTCCGCTGATGGGGAGCCACGTAGCGGGCTCGGCGTCGATGTCCTGGACCTGGAATATCCAGCCTCGCGCGTCAATCGGCCGTCCGGCCATGGGCGGTACCTCCTGTGTCTGTGGTGGGGCCGGCGACGTCGAGGTCGAGGTTTACGACGTGCTCGTGTCGGCCGTTGCTGTCGGTGCCCATGGGGGCGGGGGTGCCGCGTGCGGCGGCGAGGATGAGCCACGTCCCGTCGGGCAACTCGACGCCCGTAAGGCCGTGCAGGGCCCGGTACAGGGCCTCGCATCGGGCACGGGATACGCGGGGGTCGGCGGTGCCTCGCACGCGCACCTGTAGGCGCCGCTGCTCGACGTCGTCCCGGGAGTCCGGGGCCCCGGCGTCGTACAGGGCGAGGGACACGGCGCGGTCGGGAGTCGGGGGCATGGCCTCGACGAACGTGTCGCCGGTGCGCCCGGTCGGGTCGTAGGTGACCAGACCGGCGACGGCGAGGTGTCGGGCGATCCCGTCGAGCAGGTCAGCCACGGAGGGACCGCCGTACCTGCGCGGCGATGATCTCCTCGACGGTGCCCTGCTCCTCCGCCAACGGCCCTTCAAGGAACTTCGCGGTCCGGCCGTCGTCGTGGTCGAGAGTGAGGTCTTCGTGCTGCCTGGTCGCGTACTTCGTGTCGTACGAAACGCCGGCGGTCAGGGCCTCCTCGTCGACCGACGCGACGCCGGACCGTTCGAGCGTTGCCTCTTCGATCGGCACGCGGCGGCGGGAGACTTCGAGGACGTGCTCGGCGGCGAGGCGCAGGCCGCGTACGGTCCCGGCCCGGGTGCCGCGCAGGGCGGCGTCGCCGTTCCATGTGAGGCGGGCGCGGGCGGTCACTCCGTCATCACCTCCGTACAGGCCGGCACGGGCAGGCCCGGGGCGGTGTGGTCGGCGGTCGATATCGCGGTCGTCACGCGGCCGTTGGGCAGGGTCAACCGGGATCCGGGCGGGCAGTCGAGGCCGGGCAGGGTGATCACCTGTGCCGTGCTGACGACTTCGCGGCCGTCGCTCGCGCGCCGTACCTGCTTGACGGTGTGAGCGACCAGGGCGCGGACGTCGGCGACGGGCGGGTCGTAGATCGGGCCGTACGCCGAGTCACCCCGGTACGGCTCGATGGTCACGCGGTGGCGCAACAGGCCGGCGGGGACCTTCACCAGATCACCCCCGGGAGCAGGCCGGCCGCGCGTAGGGCGCGGTGTGCACGGGGGGCAAGGTCGACGCCGGACGCGGCGGGCGGGCCCGCCGTGCGCCCGGACAGGGACACGGGGCCGATGCTCACGGAATCCCACGCGCCGGCCGCGCCCGTACCGTCGTCGCCCGTGGCGAGCTGGTACTCGACCTGCGCGCAGACGGCCGCGGCCAGTGCGGCGACGACGGCCGGGTCGGTGGGGTCTCCGTCGTCGTCGACGTCGTAAACGGCGGTGAGCAGGGCGGCGTCGACGTCCTCGGACGCGCGGGCGAGCAGCCGGTCGACACCCTCGGGTGCCGGGGTGCCGGTGTAGACGGCGAGCTGCTCGGGGGTCGCATAGACGCGGCCCATGGCTCACCCCCCGTCGGTCTTCTTGGCCTTGCTCGGGGCAGCAGAACGCCCCGCCGGCTTGGTCGCGGGCGGGGCGTTGGTGGGCTGCTCGTTGGCGGCCTGGTCGGACTCCTCGACGTCGTCCGGCGCCCGGTGATACCGGCGCAGGATCATGCGGCGGCCCCCTTGGTCTTCAGCACGACGACGCCCTCGTCGTCGAGCCGGTGCGTGGCGTAGTGCACGTTTGTCGTGACGACCGTGGTGCGCGCGAGAATGTCGCGGTCCGTCTCGACGATGGGGCGCCGCTTGTAGAGCAGGCCCAGGGAGCCGCGGCGCAGAAGCAGCGCGTTGTACGTGGTGTCAGCCCCGGTGCCGGCCGTGGTGAGTCGGTTCGAAACCAGGATGTTCACGCCTCCCACCTGGCCAATCACGCCTCTCGGGATGACGGCCGCGCCGGCGCCGAGCTTGTCCGCGCTGATGAAGTTGGGGTCACGGAGCAGGGCGGCGCGCTGCGTGGAGTGGATGACCAGGCCGGCCATGTTCTCCGGGTCCCACTCGTCCCCGAACCGCTCGATGCCGGATACGACGACGTCCCAGGAAAGGGCCTTGGTCGAGGCGTCCACGGTGATCACGCCGGCGGCCTCGGCGGCGAGGCGCAGGTCGGTGTCGATCTTCCGCGCGATGAGTACGCCGAGCTGCCGCTGCGTCTCCGCGTACGGGTCGCCGAACGCCACAAGCCGGCTCTTGTCCGTCAGCTCGACGGCCTTACCGGCTTCCTTGATCGTGGCGGAGTTGCCCGGGTCAGTGCCGAGCTGCTCCGGGGTCATGGGCGTGCCCTCGGTCAGGTCTTCCGCCTCGCCCAGCGCGGTCCACTTCGGGAAGCTGACGGAGTCGCCCGGCTTCCCTTCGAGGGTGTTGTCTTCGGTGGCGAGGGTGCCCAGGATCATGGCGCCCTTGAACTTCGCCTGCACCATGTCGGCCCAGACATCGGGCACGATCATCTGTGCGGACGTGGTCTTTCCAGCGGGCATTGCGTGCCCTCCTTACTCGGATGCGGCGGAGAGCCGCGCGTACAGGTCGGGGTCGGACTGGTGGAGTGCGACGCGGTCGCCGTAGGACATGGCGGCGAACTGTGCGGCGGTGGGGGCTTCGGTCGTGCCCGGGGTGAAGTCGGCGCCACCCGCGGGCGGGCCGGCCGGGGCGCCCTCGGCGCGCAGGTGGGGGTTTGCCTCGACCGCGCCCGTGATTACGGCGGTGAGCTTCTCTCCGAACTTTGCGTCGGTCGGGTCGAGGTCGGCGAGCTGCTTCTCGACGGTGCGGGAGTCGAGCAGGCGGGCCGGATCTGCGCCGGCGCCGTGCGCGGCCTGGTGCGCGGCCAGTTCCACGCGCAGCGTGCGGGCCTCGGCGAGGGCGGCGTCGCGCTCGGTGGTGGCCTGCGCGGCGAGCTGCGCCGGGTCGGTCTCGGCCGCGGCGCCGGACGGGTCGAGGACTCGGCGCAGGCCGGCGAGCAGCTCGTCGCGCTCGGTCCGGGCCTGCTCGGCGGCCTGCTCGGCGGCGGTCGCGCGCTGCTCGACGGCGGGGTCGACGGCCGGCGCCGCGGGGGCCGCTGGAGTCGCCGGCACGACGGGAGCCCCGGGCGGCGCCGCGGGGGTGACCGGTGCGGCCGGGTCGGTGGACGGTGCGGCCGGGGCGGCGGGGGTCTGGCTTTCGGGCATGGGTGATCGGCCCTCCGTGACCGTGTGAGACATGCGAAAGGGCCCGCCGGTCGACGGGCCCTTGGGGGTCGTGCGGGGTATCTGTGTGGCTTACTCGGCGGGCGCGGCGGCCTGCCCGTATCCGCGTAGCCATGCGGTCCGCAGCAGCGTGCGCGGCGGGTGGGGACAGGCGGTCATGGGCTGCTCGGCGCGGGCCGCGGTGCGGCCGGCGAGCAGTGCGCGAGTGAGTTCTGCGCGGCTTCCCATGACGCCCCCTCGATCATCCGTCCTGCTTGTTTCGAGCGTCCCACATGGCCTGTTGGGCTGCTCGAACATCGCTCATATTCTGGCCTGTGACCTCGGCGACGAACTGCTGCTGCGTCTTACGTTCGTGCTTCCGCCAGAACGCTTTCAGCTCGTCGGACGCGTAGGCGTACGCGATGCGCGCCGGGCCGGTGAACAGGCTTCCCGGGTCGACGCCGGCGGCCTTACCGCGGCGGTTGAGTAGGTACCCGTTCGTCGCGTCCTCGGCGGCCTGATACTGCTGCATGGCCCAATCCCAGTACATTTCGCGGGCCTCGCGCCGGGTGACCTTGTGCACGGGCTCGTCGGCCGGGTGGTCGTCGGCGAGGTGGCGGGCCGCGGGGGGCAGGGCATCGTCGGCAACGTCCGCGTACTGCTGCCACTCGGCCGGCGGCGCCCCCGGTGCGAGGGCGTCGTCGAGGGCGGCCGACGCGGCGAGGACGTCGTCGACGTCGTCCCCCATCGGCAGGGGGTATTCGGGGATTGGCCCCGGGTACCGGCGATCGAGTTCATCGGCGATGCGCAGCAGCTCGTCGTCGGTGGCGTGCTGCTGCGCCCATGCGAGAACCTCGTCGCCCGTGCCGGAGAGATCGGCGAGCAGGCGCCCCTCGGGGAACACTGCGGCGCGCAGGTCGGCGACGTCCCGGCGGTCTGCCTCGGCCTCGATGCGGGCGAGGCTTCGCTCGTCGAGGACTCCGGGGCGGGTGGCGAGGGCGAGCTGCTCGTCGCTCATCTCGCGCAGGGTGGCGTCGTCGCCGGCGCGCACGCGGGCGGCCTGCATGGCGTCGTCCGCCGGCCGGGTGTAGGTGGTGGGCAGGTTCGAGGCGCCGGGCTGTTCGCGGTGGCGCAGGCGGCGCAGGTCCGGGTGTGCGGCGAGGTGCAAGCGCATGGCGCCTTGCCACTGCCGCACCTTGGCCTCGGCCGCGCGCTTGCCCTCGGGCGTCGTCGCCGCGGCAGCCCGGTTCTTGTGCTTGCGTATGTTCCGCTCGATGGCGCGTTGCCTCTGCCCTGCCTCGTATCCGGCGGGGTCCGATTCGGCGTCCTCGGTGCGGGTGATTCCGGGGGTGTAACTGCTCACGCTGTGGCGGCAATTGGGGTGTTGCAGCCCTGCGGCCCTGGCTTCGTCGAGGGATCCGGCGACGTCGACGCGGACCATGCGGCCGTCCTCGACGGCGTGCTCGACGTCGACCGTACGGGCGCCGGACGGGCCCCCGATGGACAACACCTTTCGTTCCCACGGGCGGCAGAGCGGGCACTCGCGCGGCGAGCTGCTGACGACGACCAGGTCGACGCCGGCCGCGGCAAGCGTCGTCATGTGCGCCTCGACCGCGGCGCGGCCTACGGACGTCCGTACGGCCATCTCGGCGTACGACGTGAGTTGCCAACGGCGGCCGGCGCGGTCGCGGAAGCCAGACACGCCCCGGTCGGCAAACCGGGTCATGGCCTGCTGTGTGGCCTGCCGGCGGGTGTCGGTGCCGAGCAGGGGCGCCGCGGTGGCTTCCGCGACGACCTGCCGGTACCCGTCCTCGACGCCGCGGAGAATCCCCCGGTGCGTCGCGGTCACGGTCTCGATGGTCTCGGCGGCGAGGCGGTCGACGGCCTGCGCCTGCGGGGTGCGCTCGGCGACCGTGCGGCGGTCGTCGTCTCCCAGTACGCCGAGTTCGGCAAGAGCGGAGTGCCGGCCGCTGTCGTACGCCTCGGCGACGACGTGCCGTACCTGCTCGTCGACGCCCCGGGCGAGGGTGTCGAGCAGCATGTCGGCCGCGCGGCGCAGGGGGGCGACGGCGGCGAGCTTGGCGACGGCCCACCCGGGCGCCTCCTGCCCGATGGCGAGCTGTCGCGCGCACAGTTCGAGCAGGCGCCGCTCGACGTCGGCGTACAGGTCGGCCGTCGTCGCGGCGAGGTACTCGACCTGATCGGGAGACACGGGCATCGTGCACCCCCGATCACGCGGCGAGCGGGAAGGATCCGACGGGGTCGGGCGCGGCCTGCCCGGTCTCCTCATGGATCCGGGCGACTTCCTCGGCGACGGCCGTGTCGTCCCAATCCGGGTGCAGGACGCGCACCTTCGTATCGGTGGAAACGGCCTGCGCCTGTGCGAGCAGGGACAGGGTTTGCGCGGTGCTTCCCGGGTCCTCGGCGACTCCGTCGCCTATGTCGACCGTGGGGCGCTCGTCGGCGTTCTTCGTGCCGAACTGCGCCCGGTCGATGGCGAGCAGGACGCGCAGAATCTCGGCAATCGCGCGTCGCCAATACCTCGCCTTTTTGCCCCGGGTCACCATCGAACGATGGTCGCGGGCGGCGATTTCCGTTGCGGTGACGGCGGCTCCGTCTCCGTCGAGGCCGACGGAAGATGGGGAGTAGCCGGCCGCGGTCGTGGCCTGCCGCACGATCGACTCGGAAGTCGTGCGGTGCTCTTCGACGCGGATTTCGAACTGACTCAACGTGATGCCGGCGCCCTGCTCGGTGGGCGGGATGGCGAGGGCCTGCCAGACTTCCCGGTCGTCGTCGAATGACGCTCCCTTGCCGGGGCCGTTGTTGCGCAGGTACCCGTCGGGAACGATCAACCGTGCCCGGGCGAGGCGGATGTCGCGTAGCCACGATGACCATGTCTCGTCGAGGGCGTCGAGCAGGTCGTGCACACCCTGCAAGTCACTGCGGCCCCACGGGGCGCCGCGGTGCTTCCTGTTGGGTCCGATGTTCGGCACGTATACGGCCGTGAGCATGGGCACGCCGGTCTCGATGGCGTCGCCCTCGGTGCCGAGGGACGCGGCGAGGCCGGCCGTTTCGGCGTGCTCGGTGAGCGGAACGCGCCTGCCGAGCTGGTCGTCGGTCCCCTCGTACAGGCCGTGAAGGATGCGGCCCCGTTCGTGCCGTTCGAGGTGGCGCCATACGGCCGACCCCGTGCCGGGCAGGGCCCGCCAGAAGGTGACGGCGGTCATGATCCCGAACGTCCACTCGGGTACGGCCTGGTCGGGGTGCACGACGGTGAGCAGCGGGCGGTCGGGGGCGGCGGCCCGGTCCCACGTCACGCGCAGGAACACGCCGGACAGGGCCGCGGCCGTCTCGGCGGCCGTCAGCAGCAGCTCGGGCACGCCCCCCTCGTCGAGCAGCTCGTCGAGGCGGTCCTGCGTCGAGGCGTCCGCCACGGTGATTACGGGGGTGTCGGCGAAAAGCAGGTCGGCGGACGTCTGCGCGATCTCGCCGGCGAGCGGGATGTGCAGCCGTTCCTCGCGCTTGCCCGGCTGACGGTGGCGCCCCCACAAGCGGCGCCGGCCGTCCTTCCGTGCCTGCGGTGCGTACCGGTAGACCTTGGCGAGGCGGTCGGCGTCGCCGGAGTACCACGCGTCGTCGACCTTGATGTCGGCGTACAGGGGCGCGATGCTCCGCGGCGGCCACATGGTGCCGTTGTCGGGCAGGCTCATGTCGGCGCCCCCTCTCCGTCGACCTGGTCGAGGTGGTTGGCGGCGGTGCGCAGCAGCTCGGCGACGGCCGCGGGGATGCCGGCGGGGGCGTCCACGGTGACGGTGCCGATTTCGGCGGCGGTGCTTCCGACGCGCAGGTGCACGGGCAGGGTGATCATGCGGCGGCCTCCCTCGCGGTGATCAGGTGGCGCCACTCGTGCGCGGTGCTGTGCAGCACGTAGCGCAGGGCGTCGACGCTGTGGTCGGCGGTCTTGATCGGCTTGTCTTCGCCCTTCGCGGACGCGGCCGGATCCCATGAGTAACCGGGGATCTCGTCGAGCAGGCCGGTACACGATTCGTGCACGCGGAGCAGGCCGGCGGCGAGGGCGGACGACACGGACCGGATACCGGCCTTCACCTCGTTGTCGGCCCGGGTGACGCCGGGGTGCCCGTCGGCCCATAGCTGCGTCTGGAAAGAGGCGGCCGACGGGTCAATGAACGTCCACTCGGGTTCGACGCTCTGTCGGTCGAGCCACGCGCGGACGGCCTCGCTGTACTGCGCGTCGGTCATCTGCCGGTGAGCGGTCTTGCTGTCGTGGCGCCACTCCGACACGACGTACAGCCGGTCGTCGGCGCCGAGTCCGAGTACCAGGGCGGCGAACGGGTTCGTGGTCCCGTAGTCCGCGGCCATCCAGTACCGGAGCATCGGCGGCAGGGTGTCGACGACGTGCTGCTGCTCGTCCCACATGTCGAATACGGCGCCTTCGGCGACGACCCATGCCCCGTCGATCATGCGGCGGCGCCACAGACCAACGTATTCGGTGGTGAGGTCGGCGACGTACTGACGGGTAAGACTCGGGTTGTCGGCGAGCTTGAAGTGCCAGTGACGCAGGTTGAGTTCGTGCGTCCGGTCGAGGTATCCGACCTTCAACCAGTGGCGGGGCGAGTCGGGGTTCGTGGTGGCGAGCAGGCGCGCGCCGGGGGTGCTGAGTCGGGCGAGTAGCTGCGTCCAGAACGATTCGGGAACGAGCGTCGCCTCGTCGAGGTAGGCGAGTTGGGCCGTGAGTCCTCGCAGGCGGCCCTCGGCGCGGACGTCGGATGCGCCGATAAGGTGCACGGTCCTGCCGAGGATGACGGCCGTTGTGGCGCCCCGGGTGTGGTGGATGTGCTTGGACAGGGGGCCGAACAGGGACGCGTCTTGCAGGGGCTCGAACACGTTGCGTTCGATGGTCTGCAACGACCTGCCACAGATCAGGATGAGTCCCGACGGGCCGGCCGCGGCGACGGCGATAACGAACGCGAGCAGGGATGCAACGGTCTTGCCCGACCTGACGCTGCCGTGCCACAGGTTGATACGGGCCCGGGCGCGGCCGATCGAACGGAGCTGCTTACGCGACAGGGGCAGGTCGACGCCGGCGGGCAGGCGCACGGCTCACCCCTCGTCGTCGGCCCCCTCGTCGTCGGCGAACGCGTCGGCGAGCACTTCGCCGAGGGTGCCCAGCATCGAACGGACCTCGTCGGCGCCCTGGCCTCCCTCGGCGGGGGCGAGTTTCAGGGACTTGTCGACGGCGATAGACACGCCGGCGAGGATCTGCCGTTGGTCGGCGAACTGCGGCCGGTCGAGGTCGACCTGCGACCACTCGTTGTCTTTGCCTCCGAACGCGCCCACGGTGCAGGGCGCAAAGAGCTGCGCGTGCAGCCGCTCGGCGGATTCGTGCAGGGACTCGGCGAACTGCGCGCGGCGGGCGGCGAGGTCGATACGGCGGGCATCGGTCGCGGCGACCACTTCGGGGCCACGGGCGAAACTCAGCGGGGGGTCGAACGATCCGGCGATCTTGGACACGGTCGAGCCGCTGCGCCCGATGGTCCGGGCAATCTCGTTGCGGCTCTTGCCCTCGGCGTGCAGCCGGCGCACGTCGTCGCGGTCCTGGTCGGTGATCGGCTCTCGCACGGCTTCACCTCCCGGACATGGCGACGCCCCGTTGCCGGGGGGATGGCAAAGGGGCGAAGTAGAGGGGGTGTTTCCGGGCACGCCGGGGACGCCCCCCATTAGATCACGGATTGATAACGGCGGCAACGGGAACGCCGAGGGACTGCTCGACCAACCGGCGCAGCTCGCCCCCGCGGGTGCGCTTGACGCCGAGGGCCGTACCGAGGGCGGCGGCCGTCGGTCGCGCGCCGGTCGACTTCCGCAGGCGCCGGTACGCGGCGACGGCGTCGGCCGGCACGGCGAAGGTGTCGGTTCCGGTCGGCGCCGGGGCGTCGGTCGGGGCGTCGTCGTCGACCGGCCTGACGGTCGGGAACGGCGGTGCGGCGAACGTGGCGGCGAGGGGGAGCGGCGCCGGGGCGTCGTCGAGGACGTCGTCGAGGACGGGCGGGCCGGCAACGGCGGCGACGGCCGCGGCGAGATCGACCAGGGCGAGGGGCGGCGCGGCGGCGGCGGTGACGGTCGCGGCGGCCTGCTCCGCACGGGCGGCGGCGTCGGTGGCGGCGCCGGCTGCCTCGACGGTCCGCTCGACGGCGTCGGCGACGGCGTCGCGGGTGTCGGCCCGGGCGGCCAGGGCGGCCTCGGCGACGGTCGCGGCGACGGTGTCGAGGGTGGCCTGCGCGGTGGCGGCGACGGTCCGGGCGGCGTCGGCGGCCTGCTGCGCGCGACGGGCGGCGGCGTCGGCCTGCGCGACCGACGGAGCGACGTCGACGGCGGCGGCAGTGTCGCCGGCGGGCAGCATTCGCACAAGTAGCTCGGTGGCGACCAACTGCGCCACGGGTGGGACGACGGCGATAGCGACGCCGAGCAGCGTTCCATCGGAGTGCGCGACGTTGAACGCGAGGGACACGGCGGCGAACGCGGCGACGGTTGCCCAGTAGGCGGCGACGGGGCGGCCGGTGCGCTTGGCGGCGACCACTCCCACGGTGCCCACGACGGCGCCCCCGTCGACCAGTACGGCGAACATCCACCCGACGTCGGGGTCGACGCCGTGCTCGGCGGCGAGGGCGGTAAGGGCCTCGAACGACAGGCGGAACGCGAGGAACGCGAACGCGGCCGTGGCGAGGACGGCGGCGGCGATGGGCCCGCGCGAGGGGCTGCTCGCCGCCGGTCGGGCGTAGGTAGGGTGATGCGTAGCCATGGCGGGGTTAGCTCCCGTGGTGGTTAGGGCCCGGTCGGTGATGTGCAGTCACCGGTCGGGCCTGCTGCTATTCGGCGCGGTCCTCGCGCAACTTGCGGTAGACGTACGTGGGCGTCACTCCGAACGCGTCGGCGATCCGATCAGGTGTCCATCCGGCGGCGCTCGCCTCGGCCATCAGGCCCGGCAGGGTTGGTTCAACTGCCTTCCAGATCAAGCGGGCCGATGCGGCACGCAGCAACCGGTGATCGAGCGACTCGGCGGCGGCCTGCTCCGCGGCTTTCCGCACGTCGTACTCGCGCAGCGCTTCGCGCATCTGCTCGGCGAGGCGCTGCTCGGCGTTGGATGGCTGCTCGCTGCTCATGCGTGACGCTCCTTCGAGGACGGGCCCGCCCCGCAGGGCGCGGGGCGGGCGAAACGGTACCGGTCCGTCAGACGAACAACGCGCCCTGTTCGGCGTCGGCGGGCAGGTCGAGCAGGGCGGCGTCGGCCGGCGCCGCGGCGATCCACTCGCCCCGCCACGTTCCGTCGACGCGCTCGGCCTGCTCGATCATGGCGAGGACGTCGTCGAGTTCGGCGATGCGCGCGGCGGTCCTGGCCTTGGCCTGCCGCTTGGCCTCGCGCGCGGCCTCGACCTGCTCGGCCGTCGGCTCGAACTGGTGCCGGCGCTTTGGGTCGTCGTCGCACGCGGCGCCGTGCGTGATGCATCGGGGCCGCTCCTCGACGGCGCCCTGCTCGACCGTGTCGGCCGCGGCCTGCTCGGCGGACTCCTCGGCGTTGCACTCCTCGCACTCGTCGACCGACTGCTCGTTGTCGCGGTGGTCGGGGCACAGCAGGTCCCATGTGTACGTCGGGTCGCCGGCCGGGGCCTCCTCCTCGACGTTCCACTCGGCGGCGCGGTTCGCGGCCTGCACGGCGCAGTCGTACGCCTCGACGCAACCCTCGTCGTTGAATACGCCGGCTTCCTGGTTGGGCTGCTTGCGGGCGCACGCCTTGATCGGGTCGCCGGATACGACGGGGCGGACGGCGATCCGGTGCAAGCACTCGGGCGCGGCCGGCTCGACGACGGCCGGCGCCGCGGCGGGCGCGAGGCTGCTTGCCGGTCGCCGGATCCATGTCCACGGGTCAACCAGGAATCCCGACGCGGCCGGAGCCTGCTCCTCGACGACGGCCTGCTCGACCGCGGCCGGCGCGGCGTCCTCGGTGGGACGGTGGGCGAACACGCACTGCGAGGAACGCAGCAGCTTCTCGACGGTCCAGCCGGCGCGCTCCATCGTCCACGCGAGGCAGTCGAGGCTCGCCCCGTACCCCTTCTCGTCGCGGCGGACGATGCGGCCCTCTTCGAGCCAGTACAGGGCGACCCGGCCCTGCCCGCGCGGGTCGAGCAGGTACCCGCGCACGGTGCGCTCGTTCTCGGTCGGCTCGGTCACGTCGTGGTGATCGGTCATGGGCGCCGCGGCAAGGCGGGCGAGGGGGACGCGCGCGGCGGCGACGTCGGGGTGCGAGGCGTTGCTCGGGGTGCTGCCCTCGGCGGTGCCGGCGTGCTCGACGACGACGCCCTCGACGACGCCCTGCTCGACGACCGCCGGCTCGACGGTGGCGCGGTCGGTGAAGAGTGCGCCCTGCTCGGTGTCGCGCTCGATGGGGAATAGGGTCTCGGCGTCGTCCTGCGCGCCGATCCACTCGCCGCGCCACGTTCCGTCGGCTGGGGTCGGCTCGGCGTCGGCCTGCTCGATGGTGTCGACCAGGTCGACGACGGCGGCGGCGAGGGGGGACGCGTCGGCGAGGCGGCGGGCCTCAGCGCGCTTCTCCGCGGCACGGTGGCAGGGCGCGCACAGCTCGTATCCCTTGTCGAACAGGGCGACGGCTTCCTCGACGTCGAGGTACCGCGTGATGGCTCGACCACACAGGCCGTCGTCGTTGCGCGGCGAGTAGTGGACGCGCTTGCCCTTGCCGATCACTGCGTATGTGACGCCGGCCTGCTCGGTGAACGTCTCCTGCTCCATGGGGTTAGCTCCCGTGGTTGTGGTGGGTGCCGGTGTGCAGCCGGCGGGGTGAACAATGCCGACTGTACTAGGTTCTGAACTAGATTCACAAGGGGTTTGAGCAAAGGGCCCGGATCAACTCCGGGCCCTGCTCCGTACGTTGGGGGTGGGGGTCATGCGGCCCGGGGGGTGCCGGCGTCCGGGGCCCCGGGGGTGAGCAGCAGGGGCAGGCAAGCCGGCCACTCCCACACGCGACGGCCGCGGGCGTCCCGTCCGGTGTCCGCCCCGCACGCCTCCCCTGTCCGGCAGGTGACGGTCGGGGGGTCGGCCGGCGCCGCACGGATGACCAGGGCGCCCCCGCACGACGGGCACGGGGTCGGCAGGGTGCGGCTCCCGGTGATCGCGTCCGCGGCGACGATGCGGGCGACGCGCTGCTCGCAGGCCCGGGCCACCCGTGCGGCTTCGTGCAGTGCCCACTCGGGGAGCGGGGCGAACGGGGCGGCGAGCAGGGCGTCGCCGAGCAGCTCGGGCTCGGTGTCCTCGTCGAGCACGCGCCCCTCGACGTACACAGCAGCCCAGTGCAGACCGTGCGCGCGGGATCCCGTGGCGGTGCGCGCGTCCGGTGCGCCCGGGTCGGGGAACGTCCAGCGGCGGACGTCGTCGGGGCCGGCGTGCTGCACGGCCGCGGCGAGGGTGTCGGCGAGGTCGAACACCTGCTGCTCGACGAACAGGGCGACGTCGAGGGCGTCGAGGTTCGCCGGCGCCGGGTGCTGCCGCAGGGTGAGCGGCGCCCGGTCCTCGACCAGTAGGGCCCCCTCGTCCTCGGCCCCGGTGTTCAGGAACGCGCGCGTCTCGGCCGGCGGCCACGTCGAAGGGGCGGGCGGCGTCTCGACGGCGGCGAGCAGGGCGCCCCACTGCTCCCGGATGGTGCGCAGTCGCTCGGCGGTACGTATGGCGACGGGGTGCTGCACGGTTGGTGTCTCCTCGGTGGTGCGTCGGGTCGCGGCCTGCTCGGTGCGCCCCGCGGTGCTCATTCGGCGGCGGGCGTCTGCTGCTGGTGGATGCGGTGCGAGGTGATCAGGGAGCAGCGCCGGCAACGACGGTGACGGCGGGGTGTCCACGACGGGACGACGTCGACGGGCTCGGCCTGGTGGGGCTGCTCCTGCTCGGCGTCACATCCGGGACATGAGTCCTGCATGAGCACGTACCGATGTGCGCACAGCACGTGCGGGCGGGCGGTCACTGCTGCTCGGCGAGGGCCTGCTCGGCGACGGCCGCGCGCTCCTCGGCCTCGGCGATGGCCTGTTCGGCGGCGGCGACGCGCTGCTGCTCCCGGCGTACGGCGGCCTGTTGTCCGCCGGACTCCCGGCGGTACCGGTCGCCCTCGGCTATCTCGGTGGCGACCAGGGTGCGCAGCAGCTCGGCCTCGGCCGGGGCGGTGCGGGCGTACCGGGCGAGCAGGTTGTCGACCTGCGCGCGGCGGGCGAGGCGGGCCTGCTCCCGTGCGGCGCGGGTGTTGCGGCTCATCGTGCGGCCTTCCTGGTGGCGAGGGCGGTACAGGTGGGGCAGGTGGGCGAGCAGACGCCGCGGGTGTCGGCCGGGTGGCGCCTGCTCGGTCGAGGGGATCGGAAGTTGGCGGGGCGGACGATGCCGACTAGGCGGTCGAGGGCTCTCACGGTGTGGTGTCCCGGGCGGTCGAGCAGGCCGTGCAGCCGGACGGGCACGGGCGGCGGGGGTGGGCAAGCAGGGCGCGCAGTTCGCGGTCGAGGTGGTCGGGCCGGCGGCACACTCGGGCGCAGGTCTGCACGATGCCCGGGGAGAACACGACGACCAGGGCGACCAGGGCGACGCCGGCCGGGCTCATCGGGTGACCACTGCCGCGCGCGGCACGTCGTAGAACGCGAGCAGCTCCCCCTCGGCGACGCGCAACTCGGCGTCGTCGACGGGGCGGTCGGCCCGGGTGAGTTCGGCGCGCACGGTGTCGAGCAGCTCGGCGACGTCGAGCAGGGACGCGGGGAGCGGCAGGGCGTGCTCGGTACGGGTCAGGTGGACAGTGCGGCGGGTGGGGCTCGACACGGGGCAGGCTCCGTTCGGGAAGGGGCGGGAAGGGGAGAGGTGGGCGCCGCCCCCTGCGCACGGGGGCGGCATCGACCGGTCGCGGGCGCGACTCAGTACGGGGGCTCGTCTCCGTATCCCTGGGCGGGGTACTGCTGCTGCGCGTACTGCTGCTGGGGCTGCTGGGGGCGCTGCTGCTGCGCGGTGTTCCACGGGTCGTTGGCCGGCTGCTGGCGCTGCTGCTGGTCGTTGCTGCCGTTCTGGCCGGTGGTCTTGGTGACGGTGGCGGTGGCGCGGAGCAGGGACGGGCCGACTTCCTCGACGTCCAGCTCGACGACCGTGCGCTTTACGCCCTCGCGGTCCTCGTAGCTGCGCTGCTTGAGTCGGCCCTGCACGATGACGCGGGATCCGCGGGCGAGGGACGCGGCGACGTTCTCGCCGAGGGTGCGCCACGCCGAGCAGGTCAGAAAGAGGCTGTCCCCGTCTTTCCACTCGTTCGCGGTCTTGTCGAACACTCGGGGGGTAGAGGCGACGCGGAACGCAGCGACGGCCGCGCCGCTCGGCGTGTACCGCAGCTCGGGGTCGTCGACCAGGTTTCCAACAACGGTGATCACGGTTTCGCCGGACAACGGCACTCCTCTTTCGAGCATGAAACGAAAAGCGGAAAAACGAATCGTACGTGAAATCTACCGGGCATGGGTATGCGTTGTCGTCCCGGTTTGGGGAGGGGGTCTACCGAATCCCGCGGCCGTTGACCACGTGCCGGCAGGTACGACGGCCGCGGCTGTCCCGGCTGGTCGGGGCCTGCCTCATGAGCCGCTCGTACATGTCGGTCCGGTCGTCGTCGAGTACGTCCTCGACGGGCGCAGGCGGGGCGACGGGCGCCGGCTTGGGCTCGACCTTCGGGGCCGGCACGGGCGGCCGGTACGTGCGGACATGGCGCCACTGCCAACTACCGACGTCCTGCTCGACGGTGGCCGTGGCGCCGGCCGCGGCCCACTTGCGGGCGAGGGCGACGACGCGGGCCCGGTCGGTCTTCTCGTACCGGCTCTCGGGTGCGGGGGCCGGCCAGACGGCGATCACCCGGAACGTGCGCGGACGGCTCATGCGGCGGACTCCTGACGGCCGGTGTCGTATGCGAGGGCGGCGGCGGCCTCGATACGGCTCGGGTGGGCGGTCTTCATCGGGCGGTGCGAGGTGGCGCCGCCGCGCGGGACGACGCGACGGGCGCGGCAGGACTGGTTCACGGCCGCGCCGCACCATCCGCACGGAACGGCGAGGACGTCGGGGAGTCCCTCGGCGACCAACTGCTCGCGCCGGGCCTTGGCCGGTCGGTACGGGGCGAGGTCTTGCCGGACGTGCGGGGGGATGCACGAACCGATCGCGCGCAGGCGGGCCTCGACGTTCGGGTCGATCGTCGAGCCACTCGTGATGGCGCGCTGCTCGTTCGGGGGGCGCTGTCCGGCGAGGACGGCGTGACGGGTACCGAGCAGCTCGGCCCGCCATGACTCGACGTCGTCCGGGTCGGCGGTTGGCACGGGGTCGGTGTGCCGGGCGAGGCGGTCGGCGGAGTGCTTCGCCCACTGTCGGGCGACGTCCACGGGCAGGATCGGGTACGGCGAGCTGACGACGTGCGCCCGGATCGCGTTCCGGGCGTCCCACCCGTATTCGGTGGCGAGGGGGACGTCGCCGAGCAACTCCTGCCACTGGTCAAGCTGGTCGCCCAACTCGCCCGGGTCGGTGCGCATCGTGCGGGGGTCGAGGCGGCCCATGTAGGCGAGCAGTCCGGCAATTTCACGGCGTTCCATGGGTGTTACTCCGTTCCGGTCGGGGCGTCGTCGAGCAGGGCGAGCAGGGCGGCGGTGTGTGCGTCGGCGCGGGTCATGCCGGCCGGCGGTGCGGGGGCAGGGGATCCGCCGGGCAGGGCGTAGAGGTTCGGGCGGCCCGGGGCGGGGGTGCGCTCCCGGGTGATCCACGAACGCCAGTCAGCGGCCCATCCGGCGACGGGGCGGGGAGCAGCAGCAGCTCGGTACGCGCGCCACTTCTCGTCGGCGGCGCGTAGGCCGGCCTCGCCGAGTCGGTCGAGGTGTCCCTCGCGCTGTGCCCATGCGAGGGCGTCGTCGTCGACCTGCCACTCGGTGGCGGGGGAGAGAGCAGCAGCTCTCTTACCGTTCACCTTCGGTTCTCTTCTGTTCTGGGGGTCGGATTCCGGTCCTGCGCCGGGTCGGACTCCGGTCCCCCCGGGGGTCAGAATCTGGTCCCCCGGGTCGGAATCCGGTCCCCCCTCGGACGGGTCGGCGGGGCTGGAATCCGGTCCCCCGGGGGTCGCATTCCGGTCCCCCTCGGCGGGCTGCTCGGCAAGGAATCGCGCGGCGGCCGGCAGGTGGTAGTACGTCTCTCCGCGCGGTCCCTTGCGGCCGGGGAGCAGCAGCAGCTCGTCGCCGGCGAGCAGCTTGTCGAGGGCGTCGCGTACGGCCGTACGGGAGGCGTTCGCGCGCTTCATCAGGGCGGGGACGGACGCGTACGCCATGCAACGCCGGTCGACGCACCGGTCGGCGATCAGGGCGAGGACCATGCGGGCGGTGCCCTTGCTGCTGCTGTGGTCCCACACCCATTCGCGGGCGTCGTAGCTCATCGGGTCGTACTCCTACAGGTCAAGGTCGAGGGCGAGCTGCTCGGCGCGGGGGCGGCAGTCGTACGGGGGGAGCAGGCCGGGGCGGTGCGGGTGGTGTCCGCGGGGCGGCCGGCAGTCGAGTGCGCACTCGACGACTTCGCGCGGTGTCATCCGGCGGCCGTTCGGCCGGGTGATGGCGAGGGGGTGCGGGGTCGGGTCGAGCAGGTCGCCCCCCGGCGTGCGGATCACGGGGAGTCCGCACGCCGGGCAGGGGATCATCGGCGGTGTCAGGGCGGGCCGTCCCCGCCTGTCGGCCACGGCGCCGGCGTACCGGGCTCGGCCTTCCCGGCTAGGGCCGCGGGCGTGTGCAGGGGGCATCGGGGCCCTTGGATGTACGGCCGGGCCCCGGGGATGCGGCAGTACCGCCGACGGTCGCCGATCCAGTGCGCGCACTTCATGCGGCTGCCCCCTCGACCAGGGCGAGGGCGTCGACCTGCCCCGGGCCGGCCGCGGCCTGCTCGGTCCTCGGCTTGCGCCGGCGGGGCTTGCGCGGTGCGGTGGGCACGGTCTCGGGGTATGGCCGGTCGTCGCCCCCGATGCCGAGCTGCACGGCCGGCGGCGGGAGCAGCAGGGGCCACTCGACGCGGGCGAGAGCCTGCCGGTTCTTCGCCGGCACGGGGGCGAGGGACTCGTCGAGCCAGTCGTGCCCCATGGCGAGCAGCGCGTACGCGTCGGCCTGGTTGTCGTCGCGCAGTGCGACGCCGTACCGCGGGCCGACGGCCTCGACGACGGCCTGCTTTCCGGCCCGTCCGTTGCCCGTGGCGTACTTCGCCCGGGCGGTCGGGGTGACGACGGCGACAGGGATGTCGAGGGCGGCGAGGCGGTCGACGACCAGCCACCAAAGACCTGCGCGGTCCCACGTTCCGGCCCCCTTCGAGCCGTAGCTCGGACCCTCGACGACGGCGAGGTCGCACGGGGCTACGGCCTCGACGATGCGGCCGGCGAGGCGGTGCAGCCGCGTACGGCGCATCGCGTACGTGTCGGTCCGCTTGCCTGTGCTGCCGAGGGTCCGCGCCCACCCGGCGCCGGCAATGCCGGCACCGGTCAGGGACAGGTCGAGTCCACGAACAATGCGGCTCATGCTGCGGCCACGCTCTCGTCGGCCGCGGCCGCGGCCGGGGCTGGCGGCGCGAGGGCGGGCAACACGATCGGGGCGAGGATGCCGGCCCGCCACGCATCTGCGACCAGTTCGCGGCCGGCGCGCTTCACCTTGGTTTCGCGGGTGAAGTTCACGGAGTGCGTACGGGCGCGGCTCGGCTTGATCTCCACGCCCGGAACGTCGAACAGTTCGCCGGTCTCGGCGTCGTGCACCTGCGCAACGCCGGCGGCCGTCATCTGTTCGAGTAGCAGCGTTACGAACCGCGGCTGCACACCCTTGACCAGTCGCGCCGGCACGGGCCGGACCAACTTGGTTATGGCCTCGCTCGGGAACGTCTTGTGCGCCCACTCGACGAACGCCTGCTCGTCTGTGATCTTCGCGGCCGTCTCGCCGCCGCTCAGCCGGACGTCGCCCACCTTGGTCCCGTCCGGCAGGGTGGCGTCGAATTTCGTTCCGCCGGTCGTGCGCTGCTGCTCGTCGAGCATCGCCTGCACGTCCTTGCGTGCGTCCTTGTACGCCCTGTCGACCTGGTCGAGCAGGGCTTTTAGGACGGCCTCTTTCGTCGTCGCGGCCTTGATCTGCGCCGCGGTGAACTTCGGCGCCTCGACGGCCTGCTCGACGCTCTCCTCGGTGCTCATGCGGCGGCCCCCTCGGCGGCGGCGCGCAGGTCGGCGGTCAGGCTGGCGAGCTGCTCGACGGTGCAGTCGGCGGCCTTGCATCCGGTCTCGGCCGTAGCGATGTCGTCGAGGTGCGACGGTTCGAGGGCGAGGGCCTGCCCAGCGGCGAGCAGCTCGGCGAGGGCGACGGCGTGCTGCTGCCGTGCGGCGTCCGCTTCCGGGTCCGGGGTGACGGGCCCGGACGGGACGGCCGTGGGGCGCGTGGATCCGGTCTTCGGCGCGGCCGGCTGGCGCGGCGACTGCTTCTGCGCGGCCTGCTCCTTCTGCTGCGCGATGGCGTCCAGCTTGGCGAGGTACTCCTGCGGGGCGTTCTCGACGACGGCCGCTGCGCGCACCTGGTCGAAGCGCTCGCGCGACTCGGCGGCCTGCGCGTCGGCGAGGTAGTCGCGCGACGGCCCGCCCTGCGCGGCCGGCTGCTGATCCGGCACGGCCCGCGGTCCCTGCCGCGGGGGCGCCTGCTTCTGCTGCTGCGCGGCCGGCTGCTCCCACGGCCCACCCTCGGCGCGCTTGCTGCGCTGCACCTGCTGCTCGGCGGCCGGGGCCTGCTCCTCGACGACGGGGGCCGGCTCGGGCTTCACCGGGGCGTCGTCTGGCACGGCGGGCGTCTCGGCCGTCTTCGGGGCGGTGTGCGCGGCCGACCACAGACCGACTGCCGCACGGGATCCGTCGTTGTAGAGGCTGAGTCCGAACTGATCACCCAAGTTGTGCGCGCACCGCTTCAACGCCTGCGACAGGGCCGTTTTCATGGCCTGGTCGTGCGCGTCGCCGAGGGACGGCTGATTGCGGCTGTCACCCATGGCGGCGTCGTCGTATGCGGTGAGCACGCGGCCGTCGGTCGTCTTCACCGTGAGGCGCACCTGCGCCCGGTAGACAACGGTCCAGCGGCCCGGGTTGATCTCCATCTGTGCCACGGGGGCGAGTTCGAGCGTCTCGTCGGACCAACCACCGAAACCGAATACGCGGTTGAGCCAACGGCGCACGTCCCACGCTTCGAGGTGCGACTGCCCGCGCAAGTTCTGCACGCGGCTCGGGTTGATCGGGGCGAGCAGGGTGGTTACCTGCTCGGGGGTGAGGTCGACGGGGCCGGCGGTGGCGGCCGGCGCGTTGTGGTGCAGGGGGATGACGGTCACGCGGGAACTCCGTTCGTGCTGGGCAGGTCGAGGACGTCGAGCAGGTCCTCGCGGGCGCGGTCGAGGCCGGCGGCGGCCGACTCGCGCCCGTAGTCGGTGGCGGCGGGGTAGTGCCGCATGTGGTCGGCGTGCGCCCGGGCGGCGGCGAGGTCGAGCAGCAGGTGCTCGACCGCGGCCGGCTCGTCGGCGAACGCCTCGGCGAGGGCGTCGAGGACGGTCTCGGCGGTCATCGGAGCTCAGCCGGGATTTCCGTGGTGACGGGGGCGAGGCGTCCCGGGCGGAGGTCGTACCGGTACTCGCTGCTCGACCACTGCGCGCGGGGGTAGGCACGGCGCAGGACGGCGTACGCGGCCCGGTGCGTCTCGGCGTCGACGGCGAGTGGCAGGCGAAGGATGTCGGCGAGGTGGACGTGCACGACCGTGCGCGGGCCGTGGTCCCCGTCGATGAAAACGGGTGTCGTCGTGATGCTGTCGACGTCACCGACGATGCGGCGCAGATCCCGCGCGACGATGACGGCGCGGACGGCCTCGGCGGCGGAGTGGCGGCGGCTCATCGGGTGACCTCCGGGAAGTACAGGGTGGCGGCGGTGGCAAGTGCGGCGATCCGGCGGGGGGCGGGCAATGTCCGGAGCCACGCGAAGAGTTCGGGCAGGTCGACGGCGAGCGGGCGCTGCTGTCGGTGCGGGTGGGTAAGGTTCATGACGGGACCTCTCGTGTTCGGTACGGGGTCTCTCTCGCCGCCCCGGTCGCACCCGGGGCGGTTTTTTCGTGGGTTAGGCGGCGCGGACAGGCGCTGCCGTAGGCGCGGGAGCCTGCTCGACGCGGGCCGCACGGCGGAGTCGGCGCAGAGTCAGTTCGATTTCGTCGGCGCTCTGGAATGAGCCGACGGCGGCCTGCTCGGCGGCTTGCCGAATCGGAAGCGCGTCGCGACGGGCGCGTGCCTGGTCGAGGACACGGCGCGCGTTGGCGGCGGCCTGTTCGCGGGTGATCACGATCGTCATGCGGCGGCGTCCTCTCGCATCAGGTCGACGGGGGTGAGTCCGTACGTCCGCTCGATTGCGGCGAGGCCGGACGGTCCGGGGCTGTTGCGGCCGGTCGCCCACCGGTAGACGGCGAGGTACGGCACGTTCATGCGCCGCGCCATGTCGGCGGGCGTCTGGTCGCCCTTGGCCTGCGCAGCGGCGACCAGGGCGGCGGGGGCGAAAGACATGACGGTTCCTTTCACGACACGATCGCGCTTGATCTCGTTCGTGAATGAAACGTAGCATCAAAATTTCATGCGTGAAATCGATTTGGCGTGCAACCTTTTCGGGCTGCGCTGGGTCGCAGAATCGGGCGGAACCGCCTCGGACCTGGGCAACGTCCTGTCGGACAGTGTTCGCGTCGTAACGGGAGTGACAGGAGTGAAGTCCGGGCTCTATGCTCGGATCGAAGGTTTGTTCGAGACGGAACGGACCTGGCGGTGCTGCACGGGGGAACGGGGGAGGGGTGGACTATGCCAAATCCCGGTCCCGGTCGTGCGGATCTGTCACGCGCGATATCTTTCACGCATGACACAAGATGCGTCGAAGCAGCACACGCCCGAAACCTTCGCCGCGTGGCTCCGAGAAATGATGACCAGGCTTGGTTACCCGGAGCGCGGCGGACAGAAGAAGTTCGCCCAAGACGCCGGCCTCAGCGCCCCGACCGTTTCGCGCCTCCTACGCGCTGACGGGCTCCCAGACACACGGACCCTCGAAGCGCTCGCCGTAGCCCTACGGGTCGGACTTCCGGAAATCCTGGTTCGGGCCGGCGTGGTCAAGCAGGAAGACCTCGCCAAGCTGCGACCCATCAACCCCAACCCCATTACGTCGAGAGAGGCCGCGGCCGAACTCGGCATCACAAGTCCCGAAGGTATCGAGGCGTTCGAACGGATGGTGAGCGGACTTCGAGCAGTCGAGACGGACGAGCGCAGCGCCAACGGATAGCAAGGAGCCGCACCACATGCACATCACGCGCGATCAGGTCGCCGCAGCAGTCGCCTACGCAGTATTCGTCATCGGCCTTGTCCTGGTCGCGGTCGCGTCCGCCCAGGGCGACCGGCCACGCATGGCGGACACCGGCGCCGGCGTCGCCCTCGCGGGACTGCCGTTCGTGATTCTGGCCCAGGTGCGGCGCCAACACCACATGACCGCAGAGAACAAGGAAGCTATCCGCCGAGAGGGTTATCGGCTTGGGCTCGACCATGCCGCCCGTGGCCTGCTTATTCCCCCGCCGCAGCCGAGCGACGGCGCGAGCGCCACCCCCGGCGCCGCGACCGTGCACCGCCTGTACGCAGTCCCGCAGGCCGATGACCGGACTGCGGAACACCACGGAGGGGAACGCAAGGCACGTTGAACATGACAGAGACAGAAATAGAGGAGTGGACCGCGTACCTGCGCGTGTCCACCTGGCGCGAGGACAAGATCTCCCTTGACCTCCAACGCGCGGCACTTCAAGCCTGGGAACGGCGCTACCCCAACCGCCGCATAGTCGAGTGGGTCGAAGACCCAGACGTCACCGGTCGAAACTTCAAGCGAAAGATCATGGGGTGCATTCGCGGCGTCGAAGAGCGCGGCCGGCGCGGCATCGTCGTATGGAAGTTCTCTCGGTTCGGCCGTAACGACGTCGGCATCGCGGTCAACCTCGCCAGGGTCGAGCGCGCCGGGGGAGACCTCGCCTCAGCAACCGAGGACATCGACGCCCGAACAGCAGTCGGTAAGTTCAACCGACGCATCCTGTTCGACCTCGCCGTGTTCGAGAGCGACCGCGCCGGCGAGCAGTGGAAGGAAACCCATCAGTGGCGCCGCGCCCACGGCCTTCCCGCCACGGGCGGGAAGCGCATGGGTTACGTCTGGTACCCCCGGCGCATCCCACACCCCACGCTGCGGGGCGAGTGGACCCTGCAAGAGGAGCGGTACGAGGTCGAGGAAGCGGCGCGCGACCACATCGAGGCCCTATTCGAACGGAAGCTCGGCAAGGAACTGCCGACGCCGGACGGGTACGGACAGCTCGCCGGGTGGTTCAACGATCTTGGGTACCGCACGGCGGACGGCAACCCGTGGCGATACGACAGCCTGCGCCGCTACATGCAAAGCGGGTTCGCGGCCGGCCTCCTTCGCGTCCACGATCCCCGCTGCCGGTGCGACTACACCGCCAACGGCGGCACCTGCAAGAAATGGATCCATATAGAAGGAGCACAAGAGGCGATCATCACGCCGGAAACCTGGGAGCGATACGAAGAACTGTCCAAGGAGCGCGCCGCCCTCACACCCCGGACCAGAAACCCCACGTACCCCCTCACCGGACTCGTCCGCTGTGGAGGATGCCGCAAGGGCGCCAATGCCACATCCGCACGGCGCAGCGGCGGGCAGGTTCGCGGCTACGCCTACGCCTGCGGGGAGTCAAGGCACAAGCTCTGTGACAGACCCGTATGGGTGCAGCGTGCTCTCGTCGAGGATGAGGTGCACATGTGGCTCGCTCGGGAAGTAGCGGCCGTAGTTGACGCGGCCCCATCGTCGCCCGTCGTCCTGAACGATGACCAAGGGCGCAAGCAGGCGCGAGCCGCCAGGGACAGGGCCCGTTTGGAGGCGGAGCACACACGGCTCATGTCGGGGTTGTCGAACCTCGCCGCAGACAGGGCTCTCAACCCGGACGCCTATCCCGATGGGGTGTTCGAGCAGGCGCGCGACCGTCTGCTCGCACAGAAGCGGAACGTTGCCGAAGCACTGGAAGCCGCCGCCGTCGCGGAGGTAGCTCCGGACCGCTCCAAGCTGATCCCTATTGCCGTCGGCCTGCTCGAAGAGTGGGACACGCTTGTTGCCGCGGAGAAGAACGCCATTCTCCGTTCGCTGGTTCGCCGAGTAGTCGCCACGCGGGGAGCCAAGGGCGTTCGCGGGCTGGAGAACAGCGGCAAGACCAAGGTCGCGATTCACCCGCTGTGGGACCCCGATCCGTGGGACGACACCCCCGCCTAAGATCTCGTCCTCACTGGACGTAACGACTCGTTTTATAGGCCCTGTCCCTCGACGAGGCACCCGAATTCCACAGCCAGACGCTGGACGCCCTGCGACAGCCCCTGGAGTCCGGACACGTGGTGATCGCGCGCAGCGCGGGCGTGGTCCGGTTCCCGGCGAGGTTCCTCATGGTCCTGGCGGCCAACCCCTGCCCCTGCGGACGCTTCTCGCAACGGGACTCCCTGTGCGACTGCCCGCCCTCGACGATCCGCCGCTACCAGGCCCGGCTGTCCGGCCCGCTGCTGGACCGGGTCGACCTGCGGGTCGAGGTCGACCCGGTCACCCGCGCCCAGCTCACCGAACCAGGCGCCCGCGGCGAGCCCAGCGCGACCGTCGCCGACCGGGTCAGGGCAGCCCGGGAGCGGGCGGCCGTCCGGCTCGCCGGAACGCCGTGGCGCGCCAACAGTGAGGTGCCCGGACGGGAGTTGCGCAGCCGCTTCCATGCGGCCGCCGGCGCGATGGACGAGGCCGAACGCAATCTGGAGCGGGGCGTGCTCACCGCCCGCGGGATCGACCGGGTGCTGCGCGTCGCCTGGACGGTGGCGGACCTCGTCGGCCACGACCGCCCGGACGCCACCGACGTCTGCCTCGCCCTGCAACTGCGCACCGGAGTGCCGCGGGGCGTGCCCATGGCCCTCGGGGCCCTGACATGACCACAGGACCCGACCCGGCCGGGGAACTGCTCGACCGGGTCTTTCTCGCCCGGGTCATCGAGCCCGGGGACGAGGTCGGCGGACGGTGGCTGCGGGAGTTCGGGGTGGGGAAGGTGGTGCGGCGGTTGCGGGATGGCGGAGAGCCGTTGCCGGGGGTGAGCGGGACTCGGTGGGGCGGGCTGGTCGGGCGGGCCCGGCGGGCCGAGCCGGAGCGGGATCTCCAGGTGGCGCGCGCCGCCGGGATGCGGTTCGTCTGTCCGGGCGACGCGGAGTGGCCGGGACAGCTCGATGACCTCGGGGACGGGCGGCCCACCGGGCTGTGGGTGCGGGGGCCGGCCGGTCTGCGGATGTGGGCGCTCAGGTCCGTGGCCGTCGTGGGAGCACGTGCCTGCACCGAGTACGGCGCCCATGCCGCGGCCACCCTCGCCTCGGGCCTGGCCGAGCGGGGCTGGGTCGTCGTGTCGGGCGGTGCGTACGGGATCGACGGAGCCGCCCACCGCGGCACCCTCGCCGCCGGCGGAGCCACCGTCGCCGTCCTGGCCTGCGGCGTCGACCGGCCCTACCCCCGCGGCCACTCCGCCCTGATCAACAGGATCGCGGAACAGGGTCTGGTGGTGGGGGAGTTGCCACCTGGTGATCACCCGACGCCGAGCCGGTTCATCCTGCGGAACAGAGTGATCGCGGCGCTCACCAGGGGCACCGTCGTCGTGGAGGCAGCCTGCCGCAGCGGTTCGCTGGTCACGGCCCGGGCCGCCGCCCGCCTCGGGAGGTTCACCATGGGTGTGCCCGGGCCCGTCACCAGCGGACTCTCCGCCGGCGTGCACGAACTGCTGCGCGGCGAGGCCGTCCTGGTCACCGATGCCGCGGACGTCGTCGAACTCGTGGGCGACATCGGCGAGCTGGCCCCGCCCCGGAGAGGCCCCGTACTCCCGCGTGACCTGCTGGAACCGGCCGCCCGGGCCGTCCTCGCCGCCCTGCCCGGAAGCCGCGCGGCCCCCGTCGGGGAGATCGCGTGCGGCGCGCGCACCACGCCGGACGACGCGATCGTGAGGCTGTACGAACTCCGAGCACTTGGATACGTCGAACGACACGGCGACGGCTGGAAGTTGACACGCCAGGCGATGATCTCGGCCCGGAGCTGTCACGGTCCGTGCTGACCGAGGAGGTTCGGCCGTCCGGGGGAATCCCCTACACCCTTGGGATTTCCCGGAGTTGACCCCTTTGCCCGGTCACGCAGAGCAAGCTGCGGAGCGCGGTGGCGCGGACGGCGGAAGAGGCCCGCGCAGGAGTGGACCCTCCTTGTTCGCACACCGCGACTCCCCAGTCACGCTACGCTCACGAAAGTCCGGGCGCAGACCGCGCCAACTCGGCATCAGGCAGACAGCTCACCCAGGTACGGCAGAACGGCACAAGGCGACGAATGCCCCAGCACACCTCCGGGTCCGACCGGACGGCGATCCCCGCAGCCGCCCGCGACGGTGGCAGCGTGCGACCGCCCGCTCCCTCGACGCTCGACGAGCTGTGGCGGTCGTACAAGGAGACGGGGGACGACCGGCTGCGGGAGCAGCTGATCCTGCACTACTCGCCGCTGGTCAAGTATGTGGCGGGCCGGGTGAGCGTCGGCCTGCCGCCCAACGTGGAACAGGCCGACTTCGTCTCCTCCGGGGTGTTCGGGCTGATCGACGCGATCGAGAAGTTCGACATCGACCGGGAGATCAAGTTCGAGACGTACGCGATCACCCGGATCCGGGGCGCGATGATCGACGAACTGCGGGCGCTGGACTGGATCCCCCGGTCCGTCCGGCAGAAGGCGCGCAATGTCGAGCGGGCCTACGCCACCCTGGAGGCGCGGCTGCGGCGGACACCGACGGAAGGGGAGGTTGCGACCGAGCTGGGCATGGAGGTCGACGAACTCCATGCGGTGTTCAGCCAGTTGTCGCTGGCCAACGTGGTCGCCCTGGAGGAGCTGCTGCATGTCGGCGGCGAGGGCGGGGACCGGCTCAGCCTCATGGACACGCTGGAGGACACCGCCGCCGACAATCCGGTGGAGGTGGCCGAGGACCGGGAGCTGCGCCGGTTCCTGGCGCGGGCGATCAACACGCTGCCCGAGCGGGAGAAGACCGTCGTCACGCTCTACTACTACGAGGGGCTCACCCTCGCCGAGATCGGCAATGTGCTCGGGGTCACCGAGAGCCGGGTCAGCCAGATCCACACCAAGTCGGTGCTGCAGCTGCGGGCCAAGCTGGCGAGCTTCGGGCGCTGAGTCCTCCCTTCCGGGGTGGGGTGTCCGTAAAGTGGTTGACGTGCCAAGGATTCGAGCGGCCTCCGTGGCCGAGCACCGGTCGATGCAGCGAGCCGCCCTGCTGGACGCTGCGCGGTCCCTGCTGTCCGAGGGTGGGACGGAGGCGCTGACCTTCCCCGCCCTCGCCGAGCGGACGGGGCTGGCGCGGTCGTCCGTCTACGAGTACTTCCGCTCACGGGCCGCCGTGGTCGAGGAGCTGTGCGAGGTCGACTTCCCCGTATGGGCGGCGGAGGTCGCGGCGGCGATGGAGCGGGCGTCGTCGGCCGAGGACAAGGTCGAGGCGTATGTGCGGCAGCAGCTGGCGCTGGTCGGGGACCGGCGGCACCGGGCTGTGGTGGCGATCTCGGCGAGTGAGCTGGATGCGGGGGCGCGGGAGAAGATCCGGGCCGCGCACGGCGGGCTGGTCGCGATGGTCGTCGAGGCGTTGGGGGAGATGGGACACGGGCAGCCCCGGCTGGCGGCGATGCTGCTGCAGGGGGTCGTGGACGCGGCCGTGCGGCGCATCGAGCTCGGCGCCGCCGAGGACCCCTCCGTGGTGACGGATGCCGCGGTGGCCATGGCGCTGCGCGGTGTGAAGGGCTGAGGCCGGCCGGCGCCGGCCGGGGTGGGGTTGCTGCCCGCGCTTGCGGGGTGCCGCTGCGCCCACCCTCGACCGGCCCCCCCACACACACACACGCAGCTACGCAGGCACTCCCAGCACCGGTAGCAGTCTCGACGGCCCCCTGTGCAGTAGCCAGGGCGGCAGCAGGGACAACGGGTCCAGGTACGTCGCATCGCTGAGCAGGCCCCAGTGCACGCACGTACCCGAGCAGTGCGACCCCGTTGCCTCGACCGTGCCCACCACCTCGGCCGCCCCCACCGTGTCCCCCTTCCGCACCGAGGGGCTGACCGGCTCGTACGTCGTGCGTAGGTTCGTGCCGGTCAGCCGGACGGACACCACGCCACGCCCGGCCACGCGGCCCGCGAAGGTCACCCGGCCGGGTGCCACCGCTCGTACCGGGGCACCGGGGGGTGCGGCCAGGTCCACGCCTCGGTGGCCGGGGCCGTAGACCGTCGCCGGGGGCTGCCAGCCTCTTAGCACCAGTGGACGGACGCCCACCGGCCAGGCGCGGGCGATGGCCGGAACCCGTTCCTCCCGGGCCGGTGGGGGCAGGGAGGCCCAGGCCGGGGGAGCCGGCGCCGTCGCCGCCGAGGCCAGCAGCAATCCCGCCCACACGCCCACGCATCGCATCACTCGTCGCATGCGAAGACCCTCCCGTACCCCCGCCGATCATGGCTGGGATCTGTGGACTACTCCCTGGTTGTGGACAGCGGCGTCACCCAGTGCCCCCGCGGTCCCGTACACTTCTTCTGGCGATCCGGGTCACCGGGTCGACTTCGCACGCCCCGACACCTGGTGATCACAAGCCGGTGTCAGCGCTCCTCGGTCCTTTGTGGCACGGCGCATGTGGGCGTCAGGCGCGGGAGCCGTCCGGCATCCGCGGCACAACCGAGAACTTCAAGGAGATACGGCCATGGCCGTCGTCACGATGCGGGAGCTGCTGGAGAGCGGCGTCCACTTCGGTCACCAGACCCGTCGCTGGAACCCGAAGATGAAGCGCTTCATCTTCACCGAGCGCAATGGCATCTACATCATCGACCTGCTCCAGTCGCTGTCGTACATCGACCGCGCCTACGAGTTCGTCAAGGAGACCGTCGCCCACGGCGGCACGGTCATGTTCGTCGGCACGAAGAAGCAGGCGCAGGAGGCCATCGCCGAGCAGGCCACCCGCGTCGGCATGCCCTACGTCAACCAGCGCTGGCTGGGCGGCATGCTCACCAACTTCTCGACCGTCTACAAGCGTCTGCAGCGCCTCAAGGAGCTCGAGCAGATCGACTTCGAGGACGTCGCCGCGTCCGGTCTGACCAAGAAGGAGCTTCTCGTGCTCTCGCGCGAGAAGGCCAAGCTGGAGAAGACCCTCGGTGGTATCCGCGAGATGCAGAAGGTGCCCAGCGCCGTCTGGATCGTGGACACCAAGAAGGAGCACATCGCCGTTGGTGAGGCCCGGAAGCTGAACATTCCGGTCGTCGCGATCCTCGACACCAACTGCGACCCCGACGAGGTCGACTACAAGATCCCGGGCAACGACGACGCGATCCGCTCCGTCACCCTGCTCACCCGTGTGATCGCCGACGCCGTCGCCGAGGGCCTCATCTCCCGCTCCCGTGTCGCCACCGGTGACAAGGGCGAGAAGGCCGCCGCCGAGCCGCTCGCCGAGTGGGAGCGCGACCTGCTCGAGGGTGAGAAGAAGGACGAGACTCCGGCTGCCGAGGCTCCGGCTGCCGAGGCTCCGGCCGCCGAGGCTCCGGCTGCCGAGGCTCCGGCTGTCGAGGCTCCGGCTGCCGAGGCCGCCCCGGCCGCCGAGGCCGCTCCGGTCGAGGAGAAGGCCGCCGAGGGCGAGCAGGCCTGACGTCAGTGTTGACGGCGGGGGCGGTGACATGAAGTCCGCCCCCGCTGTTCACCTGTAGGTCGGCGCGCAGTTCGCGATCCGCGTTCACATGTGGACCGCAGACCGTACCGATCTCCGATCTTCCAAGACTTCGAGAAAGACTCACAGACTCATGGCGAACTACACCGCCGCCGACGTCAAGAAGCTCCGTGAGCTCACCGGCGCCGGCATGATGGACTGCAAGAAGGCGCTGGACGAGGCCGAGGGCAACGTCGAGAAGGCCGTCGAGGCGCTGCGCATCAAGGGCCAGAAGGGCGTCGCCAAGCGCGAGGGCCGCTCCGCCGAGAACGGCGCCGTGGTCTCCATCATCGCCGACGACAACTCCTCCGGCGTCCTCGTCGAGCTGAAGTGCGAGACGGACTTCGTCGCCAAGGGCGACAAGTTCCAGGCCGTCGCCACGGCGATCGCCGAGCACGTCGCCAAGACTTCCCCGGCCGACCTCGAGGCCCTGCTCGCCTCCGAGATCGAGGCCGGCAAGACCGTCCAGGCGTTCGTGGACGAGGCCAACGCCAACCTCGGCGAGAAGATCGTCCTGGACCGCTTCGCGCAGTTCGCCGACGGCTTCGTGCTCGCCTACATGCACCGCACCATGCCCGACCTGCCCCCGCAGATCGGTGTCCTGGTCGAGCTGGACAAGCCGAACGCGGAGGTCGCCAAGGGCATCGCCCAGCACATCGCCGCCTTCGCGCCGAAGTACCTCTCCCAGGAGGACGTCCCGGCCGAGGTCGTCGAGTCCGAGCGTCGCATCGCCGAGGAGACCACCCGCGCCGAGGGCAAGCCCGAGGCCGCGATCGCCAAGATCGTCGAGGGTCGCGTCAACGGCTTCTTCAAGGACGCCACGCTGCTCGGCCAGCCGTACGCGCTGGACAACAAGAAGTCGGTCCAGAAGGTGCTGGACGAGGCCGGTGTCACCCTGAAGCGCTTCACGCGCATCAAGGTCGGCATCTGAGTCCGTACCGCGATCGACGCGCGACCCGAGGAGAATTCTCGATAGGGTCGACAGCAGTCGTCCGCGCACACCGCCACACCCAGGCACGTGGCGGACGGCAGCAGATCTGACGAGGAGGCCATTGCCGCGCATGGGAGCGAAAAGCGACCCCACCGGCAATGGCCTTCTTCGTATGTGCAACACGTGAAAGAGGCGGGATCTCCATGACCACCAAGGCCCAGAAGAGCGACGACGGCAAAGTACGCGGCCGGTTTCTGCTGAAGCTGTCCGGAGAGGCCTTCTCCGGAGGTGGGGGCCTGGGCGTGGACCCGGACGTGGTGCACAAGATCGCCCGTGAGATCGCCGCCGTCGTCCGCGACGGCGCCGAGATCGCCGTCGTCATCGGCGGCGGCAACTTCTTCCGGGGCGCCGAACTGCAGCAGCGCGGCATGGACCGCGCCCGCTCCGACTACATGGGCATGCTCGGCACCGTGATGAACTGCCTCGCCCTCCAGGACTTCCTGGAGAAGGAAGGCATCGACAGCCGGGTGCAGACCGCCATCACGATGGGCCAGGTCGCCGAGCCGTACATCCCGCTGCGCGCCGTGCGCCACCTGGAGAAGGGCCGCGTGGTCATCTTCGGCGCCGGTATGGGCATGCCGTACTTCTCCACCGACACCACCGCCGCCCAGCGCGCCCTGGAGATCGACGCCGAGGCGCTGCTCATGGGCAAGAACGGTGTGGACGGGGTCTACGACTCCGACCCCAAGACCAACCCCGACGCCGTCAAGTTCGACGCCCTCGGCTACGGCGAGGTCATCACCCGCGACCTCAAGGTCGCCGACGCCACCGCCATCACGCTGTGCCGCGACAACAAGCTGCCGATCCTCGTGTTCGAGCTGCTCGCGGAGGGCAATATCGCGCGGGCGGTCAAGGGTGAGAAGATCGGCACGCTGGTGGGTGACCGGGGCAGCCGGGCCTGACCGGCACACCCCCGCCGTCACCCGGGGTACGCCACCTGTCCGGGGGACGGACGGGACGCACCCTGGCCGGGGGATGGACAATGTCCTGCCGGTCGGGAACCGTGCAGGAAGAAGACGCGACGCAGCCGGCCGCCGCCCCGACGAGGAACCGCAGCCGGGCCTTACTCAAGACACGCAGGAGCTAGTGGTGATCGAAGAGACCCTCCTCGAGGCCGAGGAGAAGATGGAGAAGGCCGTCGTGGTCGCCAAGGAGGACTTCGCCGCGATCCGCACGGGCCGTGCGCACCCGGCGATGTTCAACAAGATCGTGGCCGACTACTACGGCGCGCTGACGCCGATCAACCAGCTGGCCTCGTTCTCCGTGCCGGAGCCGCGCATGGCGGTCGTGACCCCGTTCGACAAGAGCGCCCTGCGCAACATCGAGCAGGCGATCCGCGACTCCGACCTGGGCGTCAACCCGAGCAACGACGGCAACATCATCCGTGTGGTGTTCCCCGAGCTCACCGAGGAGCGTCGCCGCGACTACATCAAGGTCGCCAAGGCCAAGGCCGAGGACTCCCGGGTCTCCATCCGCTCCGTGCGCCGCAAGGCCAAGGACGCCCTCGACAAGGCGATCAAGGACGGCGACATCGGCGAGGACGAGGGCCGCCGTGCGGAGAAGGAGCTGGACGACACCACCCACAAGTACGTGGCTCAGGTGGACGAGCTCCTGAAGCACAAGGAAGCGGAGCTGCTCGAAGTCTGATGAGCGACTCTTCCTGGGGGGCACCGCCGATGGCGGGGCAGGCCGGGTACTGGGGGCCCACCGAGGGTGGGCCTGTCCAGGGGGCTGCCCCGGCGGGTCCCGCGTACGATGCGCCTGAGGCGCAGCACACTCGCCCCATGCCCATCGTGCCCGACGTACCCGCGTATGGCGGAGACCAGGACGACGACCGGGGGGCCGCTCGCCTGAACGGCCCCTTGTTCCGAGACGAGACGTTCCAGGACAGCGCGTTCCACGGCAACACGTCCCACGGCAACACGTTCGAACACGACACGCAGAATCCGGAGCCCATGCCCGACGCCCCGCAGCCGGCGCCCGCGCCGCAGAAGAAGAGCGCGGGCCGTGACCTGAGCGCGGCCATAGGGGTCGGTGTCGGGCTCGGTGTGGTGATCATCGCGTCCTTGTTCATCTACAAGGCCGTGTTCGTCGGTGTGGTCGCGGTCGCCGTGGTCGTGGGCCTGTGGGAGCTGACCAGCCGGCTGCAGGAGCGCAAGGCCATCAAGGCGCCGCTCGTGCCACTCGCGCTGGGCGGTGCGGCGATGGTGGTCGCCGGGTATGTGCGGGGTGCCGAGGGTGCCTGGGTCGCCATGGCCCTGACGGCGCTGGCCGTCCTGGTCTGGCGTATGACCGAGCCGCCTGAGGGCTATCTCAAGGACGTCACGGCCGGCGTCTTCGCGGCGTTCTACGTGCCGTTCCTGGCGACGTTCGTCGCGATGATGCTCACGGCCGACGACGGCTCCTGGCGTGTCCTGACCTTCCTGCTCCTGACGGTCGTCAGCGACACCGGCGCCTACGCGGTCGGCTGGCGCTTCGGCAAGCACAAGCTCGCCCCACGCATCAGCCCCGGCAAGACCCGCGAGGGCCTGCTCGGCGCGGTGCTGTTCGCCATGGTCGCGGGCGCGCTGTGCATGCAGTTCCTGATCGACGACGGCAGCTGGTGGCAGGGTCTGCTGCTGGGCCTCGCCGTCGCGGCCAGCGCCACCCTCGGCGACCTCGGCGAGTCCATGATCAAGCGCGACCTGGGCATCAAGGACATGGGCACCTTGCTTCCCGGGCACGGCGGCATCATGGACCGTCTGGACTCCCTGCTGCCGACCGCTCCGGTGGTGTGGCTGCTGATGGTGTTGTTCGTCGGCTCCGCGTGAGCCTTGCTCGCCACGGCTTCCGGGCCTCGTCCTGAACGCAGGACGGGGCCCGTCGTCGTACCCGGCGGGAATCGTCGGCGGGAATGGCGGTGGGGATGGTCGTACCCGCGCCCGAGTGGGACGATTCCGCATATAAGGGATCGGATGCAAGGGAAAGGAGGGCCCATGTCCGCCTTCCATGAGGAGATCGACGTCGACCGGAGCCCCGGTGATGTCTGGGCCTACCTCAGCGACCCCTCCCATCTGCCCGAGTGGCAGGCGAGCGCGGTCTCGGTCGAGCAGCTGGACGAGGGGCCGTTCGGTCTCGGCTCCCGCATCCGGGTCACCCGGCACGTCGGCAGCCGGGAGGTCCCGATGACCATGGAGGTCACCGAGTTCGAACCGCCGCACACCTGGGGCATGCGCGGTATCGACGGGCCCGTCCGGGGCAGCGTCCACGGCGAGGTCATCCCGCTGGCCGAGGGCCGTAGCCGCGTGAGCATGGACCTCGACTTCGAGGGCCGGGGGATCGGCAAGGTCCTGCTGCCCCTCGTCGTACGGCCGCAGCTGCGCAAGGAACTCCCGCACAACGAGCGGCTGCTCAAGGAGCGGCTGGAGCACACGGCGGCCTAGGCGTCGTCGGCGCTCCAGTCCGGCAGCGGCAGGCCGTCGGCCGTGGTGATCTCCAGGACCGTGCAGCCCATGAGGCGTACGGCGGCGAAGAGACGGTCGCGGGCCGTCGCACGGTCTCCGGGCGGCAAGGAGACGCGGATCTGGTGCGGGCGCGAGCGGTCGTAGGTGAGGTGCCAGTCCGTGTCGGCGGTCGCGAAGTGGTCCTGGCCGTGCGCACCGTCGTCGGACTGCCACGATCCCCGGTCCACGGTCGGCGCCAGCACGTCCCGGAGTATCCGCAGCCGTTCGGCGTACGGCCTCGGGCCCTCGGACAGCCGCAGACACCGGTGCAGCCGAGGCCGGAAGGCGTTGAACCAGGGCGCCAGGCCGGGCTCCATGTCGGCCAGGACGGTGGAGCGCACCCGCCCCGTCACCCACCCCTCGACGAACCCGGCCGCACCCGGCGCGAACTCCTCCCGCCCGATGCTCCGGCCCCGCACCACCACCGGCCACTCCTCCGGGTCCCCGTCGGTGCGCCAGCACAGCCGGTCGGCGTCCATCGTGGCGCCCCAGACCAGCAGACCGTCGTGCCGCTCCAGGCGGTTGTACGAGCTCGTACCGAAGGGTGTGCGCAGGTACAGGTAGTCGCAGAACTCGCCCCACCCGTACGTCTCGACCAGCTGCTTGTAGTCACCGGGCAACCGCACCCCGAGCCGCGCCTCCACCTCGGCCCAGTCCCCGCGGGCGTCGACCGGGTCGGGCGGCGGGGACACGGCCCGGACCAGGGCGTCCAGACCCGTCACGGCAGATCGACCCGGCGCAGCGCGGTCGCGGCCGGCTCCCCGGTACGGCGGGCGTACGCCATCCGCTCCCGCACCTCGCGCAGCGTCCGCGGCCGGTAGCCCGGCCCGCCGCAGCAGCTCGCGTGGAAACCGACGCCCGCGTTCAACAGCACGGTGAGTGTCCGCCACGCGGCTCTGTCCCGCTTCGGGGGCGCCGCGAAGGCCGAACCCGCGTACATCAGCGCACCCGCACAGCGCGGGCAGGTCCGCTCCCGCCACGGGTCGTAGCACTGCTTGTACGACACCCGGCAGGACAGACAGACGTACGAGGTCTTGGCGGCAGACATGCGGCCAGACTAGGGAGCCCCCATGACGCCGGCCAAGCAGGTTTCCGGCACCCGGCCCCGAAGGAACCCGGCGGCCCCGGATGCGTGACGCGCTGGATCGCGACGCGCCCCCGGACCGCCGGACCCCGTACCGCTCGGTGGCGCACGTACTGGCCGCCGGCGGTGCCGGGAGGTCGGCCGAAGTGGTGCACGGCGACGGTCACGGAACCGCCTTCGACGCTGATGGTGTACGCGCCGGGGCCCGTGTACGGCACAACGAGACCCCTGTGTCGGATGAACGAACAGCACCCCGTGCCCGCGTCGGGCTCAGTGCGAGGGAGGCGCCTCGACGTCACCTCGTCCTGACCCCGGGGCGTTCCATCCAGGCTCCAGGCTGTCGAGGAGGGCGCGGAAGGCCTTGTCGGCGTGGTCCCAGTGTCCGTCCGCCAGCGGGGCGATCAAGAGGCCGACGGCGGCGTCGGTCAGGAGGGTGGCCTGGGTCCGGGCTCGATCCTGGCCCATGCCGAGGTCGCGGAAGACGGAGCCGAGCAGGGCCGTCCATTCGGTGACGATGTCGCGCATGACGGGCCCGTAGCGGTCCGGGTGAAGCACGCTGGCGCTCATGATCTCGAGATAGAGAGGGAGGGTGGCGCGTACATCGGGGTCTCTGAACTGCTGCCACACCTCCTCGATGAAGCGGCGCAGGCCCGCAGGGCTCGTGGGCGGGCCGACGGTCTTCAGCAGTGCGCGGGCGCGCAGGAGGGGCCGGCGCTCGTAGATGGCGAGGGCTTCGGCGATCATCCGTTCCTTGCTGCCGAAGTAGTACAGGAGCATGCGGTCGCTGGTGCCCAGGGCCTTGGCCAGCGGGCGCAGGGAGAGGTCCGCGAGGCCGTTGCGCATCACGTACTCGCGGACCCGGTCGAGAAGGTCGCGCCGCTTGGCCGGATCGGGCGGGCGAGGCATGCGGGCTCCTGGGGGCGTGAGGGCTGCAACTTCCATCTGTCCGTAAATTCACTTTTGGGCAGGTCTTTACTGTAGCAACCGCTTCGTATATATTTTAGGTGTAGCGACTGCTACATATAGCGCCTGGCGCACGCCAAGCGCATCCACCGGCGGACCCACCGCCGCTGCCCAGAAAGGACAGATCTCATGGTTATCCAGGCCATCGGCCACGCCATCGGCTCTCGCCGGGGAGATCGGTCCTCTCATGCCACTCCATCCTCGTGGCTCGCCAGGCAGTGGGCCCTCTGGTCCCGCACGCTCGCGCCACTGCGACCGCTGGATGCGCCGCGCGGCCGCGCCACCGTCTGGGACGCCTCCTGGCCCCTGCAGCGGGAACTGACCTCGGCCCGCCGAGCCCGCCGTCTGGTGACCGCGCAACTGAGCGACTGGGCGCTGGACGACCTGTCCGACACGGCCGAGCTTCTGGTCAGCGAACTGGTCACCAACGCCCTGCGGCATACGCGCGGCCCGCTCAGGCTCAACCTGCGACTGCGTCACTCCCGCCTGCTGTGCGAGGTCGAGGACACCGAGCCCTCCGGTCCTGTGCACACCGCGGTCGACTCGGACGCGGAAGGCGGCCGCGGCACGGAACTGCTCGACCTGCTCGCCGATGCCTGGGGCAACATCCGGACAGGGACGGGCAAGACCATTTGGTTCGAGCTGCAGGCCGAGGACCACTCCGTGAGGGGTGCACCTGCCGTGACGATGGTGGCCTGAGGAAGTCGCCGCCGGCCGAAGCCGCTCGGTGACGGCCGGTGACGACAGTCGTAGTGAGCGACAGCCGCAGGCCACCCAATTGGATCTGCGACACTGGTAAGGCCATGCCTAAGCCCGGAGAACTCACTTTCGTAGCCCCGCGCGGAGCCAAGAAGCCGCCGCGGCACCTTGCCGACCTCACGCCCGCCCAGCGCAAGGAGGCGGTGGCCGAGGTCGGCGAGAAGCCGTTTCGTGCCAAGCAGCTCTCGCAGCACTACTTCGCGCGGTACGCGCACGACCCCGAGCAGTGGACCGACATCCCGGCCGGTTCGCGGGACAGACTGCGCGAGGCGCTGTTCCCAGAGCTGATGACCGTCGTCCGGAATCTGTCCACCGACCAGGGGACGACCCGCAAGACGCTGTGGCGGCTGTTCGACGGCACGCTCGTGGAGTCGGTGCTGATGCGGTACCCGGACCGGGTGACCATGTGCATCAGCTCGCAGGCCGGGTGTGGGATGAACTGCCCCTTCTGTGCCACCGGGCAGGCGGGGCTCGACCGGAATCTGTCGACCGCCGAGATCGTCCACCAGATCGTGGACGGCATGCGGGCGCTGCGGGACGGGGAAGTGCCCGGTGGGCCCGCGCGGCTTTCCAACATCGTCTTCATGGGCATGGGCGAGCCGCTCGCCAACTACAACCGGGTCGTGGGGGCCATCCGCGCGCTCACCGATCCCGCGCCGGACGGGCTCGGGCTCTCGCAGCGCGGGATCACGGTCTCGACGGTCGGGCTCGTGCCCGCCATCCACCGGCTCGCCGACGAGGGCTTCAAGTGCCGGCTCGCGATCTCCCTGCACGCCCCCGACGACGAGCTGCGCGACACCCTCGTCCCCGTGAACACGCGGTGGAAGGTGCGCGAGGTGCTGGACGCCGGGTTCGAGTACGTCGAGAAGTCCGGGCGCCGGCTGTCGATCGAGTATGCGCTCATCCGCGACATCAACGACCAGGCCTGGCGCGGTGACCGGCTCGGGCGGCTGCTCAGGGGCAAGCCCGTGCACGTCAACCTGATTCCGCTGAACCCGACGCCGGGGTCCAAGTGGACCGCCTCGCGCCCCGAGGACGAGAAGGCGTTCGTGGAGGCCATCGCCGCCCACGGTGTCCCGGTCACCGTCCGGGACACCCGCGGGCAGGAGATCGACGGGGCGTGTGGTCAGCTCGCGGCCACCGAGCGGTAATCTGGCTGCGTTCGATCAGGTCTCATCACATCTTCATATTCCGACAGGGGAGCGCCACAGCGCTGAGAGTGCGGCATACGGGCCGCAGACCCTCTGAACCTCGCCCAGGTCATTCTGGGTAGGAAGTTCGGTCACCACTCATGCTGTCGTGCCCTGCCCGGGTTCTTCCCAGAAGGACCGGGCAGGGCCGCGTTCTTCCTGGCCAACCCCCAGGAGGACAACTCACGTGCACACCAAGACCCTCGTGGCCGCGGCGGTCGGCCTCGGCCTGCTCACCTTGTCCGCGTGCGGATCGACGGACGGCAAGGGCTCGGCGGACTCCAAGACCGTGACCCTCGTCAGCCACGACTCGTGGGCCGTCTCCAAGAACGTGCTCAAGGACTTCGAGAAGCAGTCCGGCTACAAGGTCCGGGTACTGCCGGGCGGCGATGCCGGCCAGGCGGTCAACAAGGCGATCCTGACCAAGGACAACCCGCAGGGCGACGTCTTCTTCGGCGTCGACAACACCCTGCTGTCCCGGGCTCTCGACAACGGGCTGTTCCAGCCCTACGAGGCGAAGGGCCTCGGCACCGTCGGCGCCGCCTACCAGCTCGACCAGGACAAGCACCGGGTCACGCCGGTCGACTACGGCGACATCTGCGTCAACTACGACAAGGCCTACTTCAGCGAGCACAAGCTGACCCCGCCGCAGACCTTCGCCGACCTTGCCAAGCCCGCGTACAAGAACCTCCTCGTCACCGAGAACGCGGCCACCTCCTCACCCGGCCTCGGGTTCCTGCTCGGCAGCGCCGCGCAGTACGGCGACAACGGATGGCAGGACTACTGGAAGAAGCTCAAGGCCAACGGCGTCAAGGTCGTCGACGGCTGGGAGCAGGCCTACCGCCAGGAGTTCTCCGGCTCGTCCGAGGGCAAGAAGGCGGGCGGCGACCGGCCGCTCGTGGTGTCGTACGCCTCCTCCCCGCCCGCCGAGGTGATCTACGCCAAGAAGCGGCCCAGCACCGCCCCGACCGGCGTCGCCACCGGCACCTGCTTCCGGCAGATCGAGTTCGCCGGGCTGCTGAGCAACGCGAAGAACACCAAGGGCGCCAAGGCGTTCATCGACTTCCTGCTCTCCAAGGAGTTCCAGCAGGACATGCCGCTGAACATGTTCGTGTACCCGGTGGTGCAGGGCGCCGCGGTGCCCGACGACTTCACGAAGTACGGGCCGGCCGCCAAGGAGCCCGAGACCATGGCCCCCGGCAAGATCGCCGCCAACCGCGACCAGTGGGTCAAGTCGTGGACGTCGCTCGTACTGAAGTAGCCGAGGGGCGAACGCGCGGGAGCGCGGCGCGGCTGGGGCTCCTGGCCCTGCCCGTCGCGTTCTTCGCCGTCTTCTTCGCCTGGCCCGTCGCCGCGATCGTCGCACGCGGGCTGAAGGTGGACGGCGTCTGGCAGTTCGGACGGATGGCGGACGTCGTCACCCAGCCCGACATCCGGCACGTGCTCTGGTTCACCGCCTGGCAGGCGCTCGCCTCCACCGCGCTCACCCTGCTGCTCGCCCTGCCCGCCGCCTATGTCTTCGCCCGCCTGGACTTCCCGGGCAGACAGCTGCTGCGGGCCGTCGTCACGGTCCCCTTCGTGCTGCCGACCGTCGTCGTCGGCACGGCGTTCCTCGCGCTCGTCGGCCGCGGCGGGCTCCTCGACGACCTGTGGGGCGTACGGCTCGACACCACCGTGTGGGCGATCCTGCTGGCGCACGTCTTCTTCAACTACGCGGTGGTCGTCCGCACGGTCGGCGGGCTGTGGGCCCAGCTCGACCCCCGGCAGGAGCAGGCCGCCCGGATGCTCGGCGCGTCCCCGCTGCGCGCCTGGCGGAAGGTGACGCTGCCCGCCCTCGCACCCGCCGTGGCCGCCGCCGCGCTGATGGTGTTCCTGTTCACCTTCACCTCCTTCGGCGTGGTGCAGATCCTCGGCGGGCCCACCTTCTCCACCCTCGAAGTGGAGATCTACCGCCAGACCTCGGAGATCTTCGACCTGTCCACGGCCGCCGTCCTCACCCTCGTCCAGTTCGTCGCGGTGGGCGCGATCCTCGCCGTGCACGCCTGGACGGTACGACGGCGGGAGACCGCCCTGCGGCTCGTCGACCCGAAGGCGACCGCCCGCCGGCCGCGCGGCGCCGGGCAGTGGGCGCTGCTCGCCGGGGTCCTGGTCACCGCGGCCCTGCTGCTGGTCCTGCCGCTCGCCGTGCTCGTGCGGCGCTCCCTCGACGCGCCGGGCTTCGGCTACTACCGCGCGCTGACCGACGCCGACGGCGGCACCTTCCTCGTGGCGCCGCTGCACGCCGTGTGGACCTCGCTCGAGTACGCCGCCACCGCCACCGCCATCGCCGTGCTGATCGGCGGCCTCGCGGCCGCCGCGCTGGCCCGCAGGGACGCCGGCCGGCTGGTGCGCGGCTTCGACGCGCTGCTCATGCTGCCCCTCGGCATCTCCGCCGTGACCGTCGGCTTCGGCTTCCTCATCTCACTGGACAGGCCACCACTGGATCTGAGGCAGTCCTGGATCCTCGTACCGCTCGCGCAGGCGCTGGTGGGCGCTCCCTTCGTCGTACGGACGATGCTGCCCGTGCTGCGGGCGGTGGACGGACGGCTCAGGGAGGCGGCGGCCGTGCTCGGGGCCTCGCCCTGGCGGGTGTGGCGCGAGGTCGACCTGCCGTTGGTGCGGCGGGCCCTGCTGATCGCGGCCGGGTTCGCGTTCGCCGTGTCTCTCGGGGAGTTCGGGGCGACCGTGTTCATCGCCCGGCCCGACAATCCGACGCTCCCGGTCGCCGTGGCCCGGCTGCTGAGCCGGCCCGGGGACCTCAACTACGGGCAGGCGATGGCCCTGTCGACGATTCTGATGGTGGTGTGCGCGGCGGCCCTGCTGGTCCTGGAGCGGCTGCGCACCGACCGTACGGGGGAGTTCTGATGCTGCTGAGCCTTGCGGACGCGACCGTGCGCCTCGGCGGGCGGCCCGTGCTCGACGCGGTCGACCTCGACGTCGCCGAGCACGAGGTGGTGTGTGTGCTCGGACCCAGCGGCAGCGGAAAGTCGACGCTGCTCAGGGCGGTGGCCGGACTCCAGCCCCTGGACTTCGGCCGGGTGCTGCTCGACGGCCGGGACCAGGCGGCCGTGCCCGCGCACCGGCGGGGCGTCGGGCTGATGTTCCAGGACCACCAGCTCTTCCCGCAGCGGGACGTCGGCGGCAACGTGGCCTTCGGGCTGCGGATGCACGGCGTGCCGAGGGGCGGACGGGACGCCGAGGTCGGGCAGTTGCTGGAGCTGGTCGGACTGCCGGGAGCCGCCGGGCGGGCCGTCGCCGGGCTGTCCGGCGGCGAGCAGCAGCGCGTGGCCCTCGCCCGGGCACTCGCGCCCCGGCCCCGGCTGCTCATGCTGGACGAACCCCTGGGGCAGCTCGACCGCTCGCTGCGCGAACGGCTGGTGGTCGAACTCCGGGAGCTGTTCGGCCGGTTGGGTACGACCGTGCTCGCCGTCACCCACGACCAGGGCGAGGCCTTCGCGCTGGCCGACCGGGTGGTGGTGATGCGGGACGGGCGGATCGCCCAGTCCGGCACGCCGCTGGAGGTCTGGCAGCGGCCCGCGGACGAGTTCGTGGCCCGCTTCCTCGGCTTCGACAATGTGGTCCCGGCGACCGTCGGCGACACGGCTGCGGACACTCCGTGGGGCAAGCTCCCCGTGCCCGACGGCTCGCCCCGGGGCAACCGCCCGCTGCTGGTCCGGCCCGCCGGCGTACGGCTCGTCGCGGCCGACGAGGGCCTGCCGTGCACGGTGACCGCCCGCACCTTCAAGGGCACCCATGTGGCCGTCCACCTCCGGCCCCGGGACGGCGGCCCGCGCCTGGAGGCGGCCTGTGCACTCCGGGACGCGCCGGAGGCCGGGGCCGAGGTGGGGGTCGCGTTCGACGCGGCCGAAATCGTGGTGCTCGGCTGATCACCTCACCCCTAGGGTGAGGGGCATGACTTTGCTCGCACATGACCGTTACTGCGACGAAATCGCCCACCAGGTGGGGCAGTTGAGGGCCGTGCTGTCCTCCGGCGCGGACCTCTCCACCACCGTGCCGACCTGCCCCGACTGGTCACTGGAGGACCTCGTACGTCATACGGGCGGCGCCCTGCGCTGGGTGGACGCGCTGGTGCGCAGCCGCGCGCAGGAGAACATCCCGGAGGAGCGGATCACGCTCGCCGGCGGACCCGAGGAGCGGGGCGACGCGGCGGCCCTGGACAAGTGGCTGGCGGAGACCGGCGAGCAGGTCGTCGGCGCGCTGCGCGAGGCCGGGCCGGACACCAAGGTGTGGAGCTGGCAGGGGAACGCGACCTCTGGCTTCTGGGCCCGTCGCATGACCCACGAGATCACCGTCCACCGCGCCGACGCGACGCTCACCGCCCAGGTGCCCTACGAGGTGGCGCCCGAGATCGCCGCCGACGCGCTCGACGAGTGGCTGGACATCGCCCTGTTCTTCCAGCACATCCGCGGCCAGGAAGAGGCCTTCCGCCTGGACGGGCCCATGCGCACCATCCACCTTCACGCCACGGACGCCGACCCCGCCCTGAACGCCGAGTGGCTGGTGGAGTTCGGCGCGGACGGCATCCACTGGCGGCGCGGCCACGAGAAGGCCACCGTCGCCCTGCGCGGCCCGCTCACCTCGGTGCTGCTCGCCTTCTACCGGCGGCTGCCGCTGGACGCCCCCGGCCTGGAGGTGCTCGGCGAACGCGAGGCGCTGGAGTTCTGGCTCCAGCGGGCGACCTTCGGCTGAGCACGACCGCGGCCCGCCCCCTGGGGATCGGGGACGGGCCGCGGCGATGTACGAAGTGAGGTGTCAGCGGCCGCTGCTCGCCCCACGGCGGCGCATGCCGAAGTAGACCGCGCCACCGCCGACGACGACCAGGGCGCCCGCGACACCGGCGATCAGACCGGTGTTGGAGTTGGCACCGGTCTCGGCGAGGTTCGAGTCAGCGGCCGCCGGGGACGGCGCGTTGCTCGGCGCGCCCGCCGGGGCGGAGCTGCTCTCGGAGGCCGACGGAGTCGGGGTGGAGGTGGACGCCGACGGCTTCGGCGTCGGGGTGGCCGGCGGCGTCGGAGTCTGGGACTCCTCCTTCTTGCAGGCCGTGGACGGGGTCACCAGGTCGGGCTTGACGTCCTCGTCGACCTGGTCGCCGGCCTTGACGTGGATGCGGTAGGTGGCGTTGGGCTTCCAGTTCTCCTGGAAGCTCACCGTGGTGCCCTTGGCGGAGCCCTTGATGTCCTGCGGCGCGCCGACCTGCTTCTCGACACCGGCGGCGTTCTTCGAGAAGACGGTGATCGTGGCCGGGGTGCCGGAGGCGTCCTTGTCGGTGACGACGATGACGCCCTTGTTGCCGCTGCACTGGGCTTCGGCGGAGAACTCGGTGATGTTGCAGGCGAGCGCCTGGCCGGCGACACCGAGGGCCAGCGCGGCGGAGGCGGAGGCAACACCCAGGATGCGCACGGAACGGCGGGCGCTACGGCGGGTTATGGACAACGTCTGTCCTTTACAAGAGTGCAGAACTGCGGGGGGTTGAGGGGGAGACGGGACGACGGATGAGGTGATGCCCCAGCACCCCCAGGAGGCTCACAGGTTTATAAGCGCTCCATAAGAGTGTCAATGCATATGCCCGTGGCGGCCGTTGGCTTTGCCTGCTTATTAACTGCAGAGACGTTTCAACACCTCAGGAGCCTGCTCGATCCGGTCAACGAGGGCGATACGGGACTCCATGGACCGCCCCCGCGCCAGCGACTGCAGCAGCGGCCAGGTCGGCAGTTCCCGTGTCCAGTGCTCCTCGTTCACCAGCACCATGGGCGTGGGCTCGCCCCGCGACTCGTAGTAGTTCGGCGTCGCGTTGTCGAAGATCTCCTGTACGGTGCCGGCGGCGCCCGGCAGGAACACCACCCCGGCGGTGGAGCGGGCCAGCAGGCCGTCCTCGCGGGTGGCATTGGCGAAGTACTTGGCTATGTGCGCGGCAAAGGCGTTCGGCGGCTCGTGGCCGTAGAACCAGGTGGGGATGCCCACCGACTCCCCGCCGCCGGGCCAGCGTTCGCGCACCTCGAAGGCGGCCCGTGCCCAGTCGGTGACGGACGGCCGGAACGAGGGTGCCTCGGCGAGGAGTCGGAGCGCCTCCTCCAGCATGCCGTCGTCGAAGGGGGCGGCGTACGCGCCGAGGTTGGCCGCCTCCATGGCACCGGGGCCGCCGCCGGTGGCGACCGTGAACCCGGCGCGTGCCAGCTCCCGGCCCAGCCGGGCGGCTCCGGCGTAGGCGGCCGTGCCGCGGGCCATCGCGTGGCCGCCCATGACGCCCACCACCCGGGCGCCGGAGAGGAGTTCGTCCAGGGCGTCGGAGACGGCGTCGTCGTGGATCGCGCGCAGCATGGAGGCGAAGACGTCACCGTCGGCCTTGGTGCGCTGGAACCAGGCGTAGGCCCGCGCGTCCGGCGTCGCCTCGTAGCCCTCCTCCAGCGACTCGAACAACTCGTCGGGTGAGTAGGCGAAGCCGCGGTACGGGTCGAAGGGGAGCCCCGGGACCGGCGGGAGCACCAGGGCGCCGGACGACCGGACGTGGGCGGCCGCCTCGGGGTCCATCGGGCAGCCGAGGAAGACGGCGCCCGTGGTGTCGAGGGTGAGCAGAGTCTTCGTACGGTCCGTCAGATCGACGGCCTGGACGCGGTAGTGGGCCAGCGAGCCGTGCTCGGCGACCACCTCGTCGAACTCGGCCAGGGACTCGATCTCGCGGTCGTGGGAGCCGTCGAGCGGCTGGGCGGGTGTCGGATGCACCCGCCCATGCTAGGCACGTCTGTGCGAACGGACCGGGTCAGCCCTGAACCGCCGCCGGGTCCATCCACATGACCTCCCAGGTGTGGCCGTCGAGGTCGTCGAAGGCGCGGCCGTACATGAAGCCGTGGTCCTGCGTCTCGCCGCTGGGCTTCCCGCCCGCCGCGATCGCCTTGTCCACCAGCTCGTCGACCTTCTCGCGGCTCTCGGCGCTCAGACACACCAGCACCTCGCTGGACGTCGTCGAGTCGACGATCTCCTTCTTCGTGAACGTGGCGTAGTGCTGCTTGCTGAGCAGCATCGCAATGATCGTGTCGCTGATCACGACGCAGGCGCAGTCGTCGGTGCTGAACTGGGGGTTGATCGTGTACCCGAGCGCGGTGAAGAACTTCTTGGACGCCTCGACGTCCGCGGTGGCCAGGTTCACGAAGATCATCTGCTGGTACATGGGGGTCTCTCCCTCGGGTCCGTGCGCTTGCTGCCGTTCGCTGGGTCAGACGCCGGGCCGCCGCGGAACTCATCGGCGGCCGGAGATTTTTCTCGGGAGATTTTTCGGGGGACCTTCTCGTACGACACTCAGTGGGCCATCGGCAGCGCCGCCAGGTTGGCGATCACCAGGGCGAGCGGGCCGAACACGGCGAGCAGGGCGGCCGCGCGGAGGGCGGCGGCGCTGCGCAGCATCGCGGCGGGGGCGCCGAGGCGCAGCAGCGCGGCGACGGTGTCGGCACGGCACTGCCGGGCCTCGGTGGCCGCCGTCAGCAGGGTCGCCACCGTGCTGCCGGTGACCACGAGCGCGCCCAGGGTCGTCAGGGGCCCGAAGGAGGGGCCGGGGCCGTCGTACAGGACGGTCAGGGCGTAGACGGCGGACGCCACCGCGCACACCACGCCGAGGGGGCGGCCGACCCGCGTGGCCTCCGCCATCAGACCCCGGCCGGCCAGCAGCCTGAGGGCGCCCGGCCGCACGGACTGCAGGACGCGCCCGCACAGATGGGTGAGGCCGGGGGAGGCGAGGACCAGCCCGAGAGCGGTCAGGACCCAGCCGACCAGCACGGTGAAGGCCTCGACCGGCAGGTCGGTGAGGTCGGGGGCGGGGCTGGTGCGGCCGGCGTAGGCCTGCACGGCGAGGCCGGCGGCGACGGTGGCGATGCCCCAGGGGAGGCCGACGGGGGCCTCGCGGGGCGGCGGGAGGGTGGCGGAGATGTCGGCCTGGTCGGCGTCCTGTTCCGGTGCCTCGCAGTCGGTGACCCCGAGGTGAGTGGTCTCGGGCGGAACCTGCTGGGCGGTCTCCTTCTTTCCGGCGGCAGCACGCGACCCTGCGGGGGCGAGCAGCCGCGCCCCGAACCTCCCGTACGCCCCGAACGTCTCCTGCTGTGCCGAGTGGCCGTACGCACCGAAGCGGCCGAAGACGCGGGTGGACTCGGCAGGCCGGTGCGGGTCCCTGGGGCGCAGGGCGACGGCCACCGCCGTCGAGGCGCACACCGGGACCAGGGCCAGCAGGGTCAGGGCCGCCGGCAGCGGGAGGGGCTGGTCCGCGGCCAGGAACTGGGCCGCCGCGCCGTCGAAGGGCATGCCCGTCAGATCGCCGCGCAGGTGCAGGAAGACCAGCAGCGCCAGCATCGAGCCCAGGGTGGCGGACAGGGCCGTCGTCAGCGCCGAGATCGCCATCAGGCGGGCCGGGCCCAGGCCCACGGCCGACAGGCCCTGCCGGGGTCTGGTGCCGGGGTCCGTGCGGGCCACCGCGACCGCGAAGTACACGGTGGCGGCGAGCGGGACCAGGCACCAGGCCAGGCGCAGCACGGCCGCGCCCGGGGTCTGCGGGTGGCCCAGCGCGTAGCCCAGGGTGCCGAGCAGCAGGAAGCCGGTGCCCCCCGAGGCGGCGGCGACCAGCAGGCGGCGCAGCTGGACGGCGGGCCGGGCCGCGCGGGTCAGGCGGAGAGCGAGCACGCGGCCCGGCCTTCCGTCTCCGGCGCGTCCGGCAGGTGCACGGTCTTCACACGGCGCCCGTCCAGCAGGGAGAGCGCACGGTCGGTGAGGGCTGCGGTGTCGGAGTCGTGCGTGGCCAGCACGACGGTGATGCCGTGCGAGCGGGCCGCCGTGGTGAGCGTGCGCAGCACATGGGCGCGGTCGGCGCGGTGCAGCGGGGCCGTCGGCTCGTCCGCGAAGAGGATCGTGGGCCCGGGGGCGAGCGCGCGGGCGATGCAGACGCGCTGGCGCTCCGCCTGCTGCAGCTCGTGCGGGCGTCTGCGGGCCCGGTCGCCGATGTCCAGCCGCTCCAGCCACTCCAGCGCGGCCACCTTGGCCCGGCGGCGACCGGTGCCGCGCAGCATCAGCGGGAGGGCGGCGTTCTCCCAGACGTTCAGCTCCGGTACGAGTACGGGGGACGGGTCGATCCAGCCGAAGCGGTCGCGGCGCAGCCGCTCACGGGCCGTCGGCCCCAGCGTGTGCAGGGGCGTGCTGTTGAACCAGACCTCGCCCTGCTGCGCCCGCACCAGACCGGACAGGCACCTGAGGAGCGTGGTCTTGCCGCTGCCGCGCGGGCCGTTGACGGCGAGGATCTCGCCCTGCCGCACCTCGAGCGAGACACCGGCCAGGGCGGGCGAGCCGTCGCGGTGCGTGAAGTGCAGGGAGCGTGCCCACAGCACGTCGTTGTCCGGCGGGGCCTCCATGGGCGTACACCTCGGTTCTGATCCGTTGTTCCCTTGCTCCGTCCCCCGTCCGGGGGAACGAAGGCTGGGCCGATCGGTCAATGGAACGCTAGGCAGCCCACCACAGGAGCCTGGACAGCACACGGCCCCGGGCCGCCGTTCTCACTCGAACGGACGGCACCGGGGCCGGTGTTGGTCATCCAGTCGGATGATCAGAGCTTGGTCCACGCCTCCGTGAGGGTGGCCCGCAGGATCTGCTCGATCTCGTCGAAGGTCTCCTGGTTGGAGATCAGCGGCGGGGCGAGCTGGACGACCGGGTCACCGCGGTCGTCGGCGCGGCAGTACAGGCCGTTCTCGAACAGCGCCTTGGAGAGGAAGCCGTACAGGACGCGCTCGGTCTCCTCCTCGTTGAAGGACTCCTTGGTGTGCTTGTCCTTCACCAGCTCGATGCCGTAGAAGAAGCCGTTGCCGCGGACGTCACCGACGATCGGCAGGTCGTGCAGCTTCTGCAGGGTCTGCAGGAAGGCGCCCTCGTTGTCCAGCACGTGCTGGTTGAGGCCCTCGCGCTCGAACAGGTCCAGGTTCGCCAGGCCCACCGCGGCCGACACCGGGTGGCCGCCGAAGGTGTAGCCGTGCAGGAAGGTGTTGTCGCCCTTGTAGAACGGCTCGGCGATCCTGTCGGAGACGATGCAGGCGCCGATCGGGGAGTAGCCCGAGGTCATGCCCTTGGCGCAGGTGATCATGTCCGGGACGTAGCCGAACTTGTCGCAGGCGAACATCGTGCCCAGGCGGCCGAAGGCGCAGATGACCTCGTCCGACACGAGCAGCACGTCGTACTTGTCGCAGATCTCGCGCACGCGCTGGAAGTAGCCGGGCGGGGGCGGGAAGCAGCCGCCGGCGTTCTGCACGGGCTCCAGGAAGACCGCGGCGACGGTGTCCGGGCCCTCGAAGAGGATCTCCTGCTCGATCTGGTCGGCGGCCCAGCGGCCGAAGGCCTCCGGGTCGTCGCCGAAGAGCGGGGCGCGGTAGATGTTGGTGTTCGGCACCTTGTGCGCGCCCGGCACCAGCGGCTCGAAGGGGGCCTTCAGGCCCGGCAGGCCGGTGATGGACAGGGCGCCCTGCGGGGTGCCGTGGTAGGCGACCGCACGCGAGATGACCTTGTACTTGGTCGGCTTGCCCTGCAGCTTGAAGTACTGCTTGGCGAGCTTCCAGGCGGTCTCGACCGCCTCACCGCCGCCCGTGGTGAAGAAGACCTTGTTCAGGTCGCCGGGGGCGTAGTCGGCGATGCGCTCGGCCAGCTCCACGGCCTTCGGGTGGGCGTAGGACCACACCGGGAAGAACGCCAGCTCCTGGGCCTGCTTGAAGGCGGTCTCGGCGAGTTCCGTGCGGCCGTGACCGGCCTGGACCACGAACAGACCGGCGAGACCGTCGAGGTAGCGCTTGCCCTTGTCGTCGTAGATGTAAGTGCCCTCGCCCCGGACGATGGTCGGGACGGGGGAGTTCTCGTACGAGGACATGCGGGTGAAGTGCATCCACAGGTGGTCGTACGCGGTGCGGCTGAGGTCCTTCTGGGCCACGGTTATCGGGTTCCCCACATGTAGGTCTGCTTCTTGAGCTTGAGGTAGACGAAGCTCTCGGTGGAGCGCACGCCGGGAAGGGCCCGGATGCGTTTGTTGATGACGTCCAGCAGGTGGTCGTCGTCCTCGCAGACGATCTCGGCGAGGATGTCGAACGAGCCCGCGGCCATCACCACGTACTCGACTTCCGACATGCCGGTCAGCGCGTCCGCGATCGACTCGACATCGCCCTCGACGTTGATCCCGACCATCGCCTGCCTGCGGAAGCCCACGGTGAGCGGGTCCGTGACGGCGACGATCTGCATCACGCCCTGGTCCAGCAGCTTCTGGACGCGCTGGCGCACGGCCGCTTCGGAGAGGCCGACGGCCTTGCCGATCGCGGCGTACGGCCGGCGGCCGTCCTCCTGGAGCTGCTGAATGATGGCGAGGGAGACGGCGTCCAGCTGGGGACTGTTGCCGTTCCTGGACTCGCGGGACGAGTCCCTCTGGTCTGCGCTTCGACTGGCCACGACCTCACTGTGCACGACGTCTCGACGGTTTCGCAAGGCCATGGCGATGAAATTCGTTGTTTGCGGGTCCAAGACTTGCGGATTTCGCAGAAGAGGCGGCGACGGGGGTGTTGAAAACGTGGGAGCGGCGACTAGGGTGGGTGTCTCAGTGATCGGACAGCTTGAACCAGACCAGGAGGCCGGCAGTGAGCACCGAGCTGCGTCGTCTGCGCAACTACATCGACGGTGAGTTCCGGGACGCCGCCGACGGACGGACCACCGAGGTGGTCAACCCCGCGACGGGCGAGGCGTACGCCACCGCTCCGCTGTCCGGACAGTCGGACGTGGACGCCGCGATGGCGGCCGCCGCCGCGGCCTTCCCGGCCTGGCGCGACACGACCCCCGCCGAGCGGCAGAAGGCCCTCCTGAAGATCGCGGACGCGTTCGAGGAGCGTGCCGAGGAGCTGATCGCGGCCGAGGTGGAGAACACGGGCAAGCCGACCGGGCTGACCCGCTCCGAGGAGATCCCGCCGATGGTCGACCAGATCCGCTTCTTCGCGGGTGCGGCCCGGCTGCTCGAGGGCCGCTCGGCCGGCGAGTACATGGACGGGATGACCTCGATCATCCGCCGCGAGCCGGTCGGCGTCTGCGCGCAGGTCGCGCCGTGGAACTACCCGATGATGATGGCCGTGTGGAAGTTCGCCCCGGCCATCGCCGCGGGCAACACGGTCGTCCTGAAGCCCTCGGACACCACCCCCGCCTCGACCGTCCTGATCGCCGAGATCATGGGCTCGGTCCTGCCCAAGGGCGTCTTCAACGTCATCTGCGGCGACCGTGACACCGGCCGCGCGATGGTCGAGCACGACACCCCGGCGATGGCCTCCATCACCGGCTCCGTCCGCGCCGGCATGTCCGTCGCCGAGTCCGCCTCCAAGGACCTCAAGCGGGTCCACCTGGAGCTGGGCGGCAAGGCCCCGGTCGTCGTCTTCGAGGACACCGACATCGCCAAGGCCGTCGAGGACATCTCGGTGGCGGGCTTCTTCAACGCCGGCCAGGACTGCACGGCCGCGACCCGCGTCCTCGTCCAGGAGTCCATCCACGACGAGTTCGTCGCCGCGCTGGCGAAGGCCGCGTCCGAGACCAAGACCGGTCAGCCGGACGACGAGGACGTCCTCTTCGGCCCGCTGAACAACCCCAACCAGCTCAAGCAGGTCTCCGGCTTCATCGAGCGCCTGCCGGCCCACGCCAAGGTCGAGGCGGGCGGCCACCAGGTCGGCGACAAGGGCTACTTCTACGCCCCGACCGTCGTCTCCGGCCTGAAGCAGGACGACGAGATCGTCCAGAACGAGGTCTTCGGCCCGGTCATCACCGTCCAGTCCTTCAGCGACGAGGAGCAGGCCGTCGAGTGGGCCAACGGCGTCGAGTACGCCCTCGCCTCCTCGGTGTGGACCAAGGACCACGGCCGCGCGATGCGCATGTCCAAGAAGCTCGACTTCGGCTGCGTGTGGATCAACACCCACATCCCGCTGGTCGCCGAGATGCCCCACGGCGGCTTCAAGAAGTCCGGCTACGGCAAGGACCTGTCTGCCTACGGCTTCGAGGACTACACGCGGATCAAGCACGTGATGACGTCGCTGGACTCGTAAGAGCCCGAGAACAGGCATGCGCGGCCCCGGACGGGTTCACCTCCCCGTCCGGGGCCGCGCCCTTTCGCCGTACGGCGCCGGTCGTTCGCACGGTGTTGATCGACAAGGTGTCGGGTCCCACCCGGTGGGATCGACGCAGCGTCGATTGTCCGTGCACGGAGCCTCACGGCATCCTGCCGTGGTGCCCCAGACATCCTCGCTTCCGCGTCCCGTCTCCCGCCGTTACCTGCTGCGCGCGCTCGGCGGCACCGCCGCGCTCGGCGCCCTGGCCGGCTGCGGGGTGCCCGCCGCCTACGTCGAGCCCGGCGACCGTGCCGCGACCGATGTGTCCGCCACCGACAAGAAGCTGACCTGGGCGAACTGGCCGCTGTACATCGACACGGACGACGACAACCCCAACAAGCGGCCCACCCTCGAAGCCTTCGAGAAGCGCACCGGCATCTCCGTCGACTACGTCGAGGAGATCAACGACAACGACGAGTTCTTCGGCAAGATCAGCCCCGCGCTGATGAACCACCAGACGACCGGCCGCGACCTGATCGTCACCAGCGACTGGATGTGCGCGCGGTTCGTCCGCCTGGGCTGGGTGCAGCGGATGGACCGCGCCCACCAGCCCAACGTGGCGAAGTACCTGGACCCGCTCCTGCGCTCACCGGCCTTCGACCCGGGCCGCAGGTGCACGGTGCCGTGGCAGTCCGGCATCACCGGCATCGCCTACAACCGCCGCAAGCTCGGCCGCGAGATACGCCACGTCTCGGACCTCTGGGCGAGCGACCTCAAGGGCCGCGTGACCCTGCTCTCCGGCCTGGACGAGTCGTTCGCGCTGCTGATGCAGGGCAACGGCGTGGACGTCACCACATGGACCGCGGACGACTTCCACCGGGTCTGCGACCAGGTGGAGCGCGAGGTCCACCGGGGCCAGATCCGCCGCTTCACCGGCAACGACTACACCAAGGACCTGGTCAGCGGCGACGTCCTCGCCTGCCAGGCCTACTCCGGCGACGTCATCCAGCTCCAGGCGGACAACCCCGACATCCGCTTCCTCGTGCCCGAGGAGGGCGCCGAGCTGTGGTCGGACTCCCTGATGATCCCCAACCGGGCCCGCCACAAGACCAACGCCGAGCGCCTGGTCGACTACTACTACGACCCCGAGGTCGCCGCGAAGCTCGCCGCCTGGGTCAACTACGTCTGCCCGGTCCCGGCGGCCAAGGAGGTGCTGGCGGCGTCCAAGGACAAGGACACCGCGGCCCTGGCCGACAACCCCCTGATCTTCCCGGACAGCACCATGCGCAAGCGGCTGGCCATCGCCCGGGACATCACCTCCGACGAGCGGGTGGAGTTCGCGAAGCGGTGGAACCAGATCGTGGGGCTGTAGGTCAGTCCTGGTCGCCGTGCTGATCCAGGTGTGAGGCCAGGACCGCTGCCTGGACCCTCCGCTGTACGCCCAGCTTGGCCAGCAGGCGCGAGATGTGGTTCTTGACGGTCTTCTCGGACAGGTACAGCTTGTTGCCGATCTCGCGGTTGGTCAGGCCGTCGCCGATCAGGGCGAGGATGTCGCGTTCGCGCGGGGACAGGCTCGCCAGCTCGGGCGGCAGTGCGGGGGTCTCGGCCGGGCCGGTCCGCAGGGACCGCATCAGGCGGGCGGTCGTCGCGGGGTCCAGCATCGACTGGCCCGAGGCGACCGTGCGGACCGCCGACACCAGGTCGGAGCCCTTGATCTGCTTCAGGACGTACCCGGACGCCCCGGCCATGATCGCGTCGAGCAGGGCGTCCTCGTCGTCGAAGGAGGTCAGCATCAGGCAGGCCAGTTCCGGCATCCGGCTGCGCAGTTCGCGGCAGACCGAGATGCCGTCCCCGTCGGGCAGGCGGACGTCGAGCACGGCGACGTGCGGGCGCAGCGCGGGGCCGCGGGTGAGGGCGTGCTCGGCGGTGTCCGCGTCGCCGACCACGGAGATGTCCGGCTCGGCGTCGAGCAGGTCGGCCAGGCCGCGTCGAACGACCTCGTGGTCGTCGAGCAGGAACACCCGGATCGGGTGCTGCTCGGTGAAGGTGTGTTCCTCGGTCATGACGACCCCTCGTTCCCCGGTCGGGGCAGCCTGAGAACTGCCCCTGAGGTCGATCATCGTCCGTCGGCGCCGTGTGCACCAGGGCCGACCGGCCCTACTCGTTCAGTGGGTGCGGCTCCAGTCCCGGTACGCGGCCACCGCCGTGGGCAGCGTCGGGAAGATGTGGCCGGCGCCGACGGACTCCGCGAGGCCGTACGACTCGAGGTCGTCCAGCAGGTCCTGTTTGACCCGGGCGAGGGCGAAGACGATGCCCCTGCCGGTGAGCTCCTGGCGCAGGTCCTCCACGGCGTCCAGGGCCGTGATGTCGACCTCCACGTTGGCCTCGGTGTTGAGGACGAACCATCGGACCGGTTCGGTCTGCTCGTCCACGGCTTCCAGCGCCCGGCGCCGGAAGTTCTCCGCGTTGGCGAAGAACAGGGGCGAGTCGTAGCGGTACACGAGCAGACCGGGGACCGTACGCGCCGCCGGGTAGTCGTCGACGTCGTGCATGCCCGCCATCCCGGGGACCAGGCCCTCGACCGCGTCGTGCGGCCGGGCCACCCGGGTCAGCAGCTCCGCGATCGACAGGCCGACGGCCACGAGCACCCCGTACAGGATGTCCAGGGCGAGCACGCCCGCCAGGCAGCCCAGGGCGAGGAACAGCTCGCGGCGCCGGAAGGAGGCGAGCCGGCGGAAGCCCGCGACGTCGATCATGTGGGCGGCGGCGTAGACGACGAGTGCGCCGAGCGCGGCGGACGGCATGCGGGACAGCAACGGGCTGAGGAACAGCAGGACGGCCAGTACCACCGCTCCCGCGATCAGCGAGTACAGCTGGCTGCGGGCGCCCGCGGAGGACGCGAGCGCCGTACGGCTGGCGCTGCTGCTGACCGGGAAGCCGTGCAGCACACCGGCGCCGAGGTTGGTGGCGCCCAGGGCGAGGAACTCCCGGTCGGCGTCGAGCGCGTTCTGGTCGCCGAGGTCCGCGAACGCCCGCACGGTGAGGACCATGTCGGTGTACGCGACCAGCAGCACACCCAGTGCCGGCAGCACCAGGCCCGGCACCTCGGAGAGATCCGGCAGCGCGAGGTCCGGAAGGCCGGAGGGCACCGTGCCGATCACCGCGATGCCGTACCGGCCGTCCAGGTCGAAGACCACGACCGCCGCCGTGGCGAGGACCACGGCGAGCAGCGGTCCGGGGAGCGCGGGGAAGAAGTGGGCGACGGCGAACAGGAACACCAGGACGGCGGCGGAGAGGACCACCGTCGCCAGGTGTGCGTCCGTGAGATGAGTGACGAAGGACCACAGCTGGGGGAAGAACTCCGTGCCGCTCGTCCGCACACCGGTGAGCCTGGGCAACTGGTCCACCGCCATGATCAGGGCCACGCCCGCGAGGTAGCCGACCAGGACCGGGCGGGAGAGCAGGTCCGCGAGGAAGCCCAGCCGGATCGCCCGGGCCGCCAGGCACAGCAGGCCGACCGTGACGGCGAGGGCGGCCGCCAGCGAGGCGTAGCGGCCCGGGTCGCCGGCGGCCAGCGGTCCCACCACCGTGGCCGTCATCAGGGCCGTCGTGGACTCCGGGCCGACCGACAGCAGCCGTGAGGAGCCGAGCAGCGCGTAGAGGCCGAGCGCCGGGAGGATCGCCCAGAGCCCGGTGACCGGTGGCAGACCGGCCACACCCGCGTACGCCATGCACTGCGGTACGAGGTACGCGGCCACCGTCACGCCCGCCGGCAGGTCGCCCCGGAGCCGGTTCCGCAGGCGCGCGAGGAGCGCACCGGGCCCGGGCACGGGACCGCGCAGCCCCGGAACCCGCCCGGCCCGTCCTTTGGCCATGCGTCGACCTCCGCCGTTCGCCCTCAGGATCCACCGGCGCACCAGCCACCGCGAGGCGCACGGGCCCCGCCTCACGCTACCCCGCCGTCCGCCCCGCCCCTCAGGGCCGGTCGGTCCCGGCCGGGGACGAGTGGCCCCTGCTTCCGGCGGCATCGGACGGAGGACGGTGGACGTGGTGGAAGTGATTCCCCGCCCCGGGAGGTGGAGAGCATGACCCGGCCGGTCACGGTAGGTCTCGACGGCTCGCCCGAGAGCCGGGCCGCAGTGGAATGGGCGGCTCGTGAAGCAGTGCTGAGGGGCCTGCCTCTGAAGATCGTCCATGTCTGGGAGCCCACGCCCGAGCTGATGGGCCAGGCGCCGCTCCTGGGAGCGGAGACCCACCAGTACTGGACCGAGCGGGTCCCGCGTGAGTCCGCCGAGGGCGTCCGGCTGCGCCACCCCGGTCTCGACGTGACCGCCGAGCAGTGCACCGGGATGCCGGCCGACGTGCTGTGCGAGGCGGCGGAGGCCGCCGAACTGCTCGTGCTCGGCTCGCGGGGTCTCGGCGGCCTCGGCGGGTTCATGGTCGGCTCGGTCAGCCTGTCCGTCATCGCCCGGGTCGAACGGCCCGTGGTGCTGGTCAGGGCGGGTGAACAGGCCGCCGACGAGCACCGGATGGACCCGGCGGGCGTGCCCTCCGCCGCGGCACCCTTCCGGCCCGTCGTCCTCGGCCTCGACACCGCGGACCCCGACGAGACACTGCTCGGGTTCGCCTTCGACGCCGCCGCGCGCCGCAGGGCCCCGCTGCGCATCGTGCACGGCTGGAACCCGCCGCCCTCCGACCCGTACACCCTGTCCGCCGGCTACGACCTGCGCGGATCGGTCGCACGGAGCGAGGCCGACGTCCTGACCGAGGTGGTGCGCCCCTGGCTGCAGAAGTTCCCGGACGTGGAAGTGACCGAGGCGAGCCGGCTCGGCCATGCCGCACCGGTCCTGGTCGCCGCCTCCCGTGACGCCTCTCTGGTCGTCGTCGGCCGGCGCATCCGCACCAGTCGGCTCGGCACCCACATCGGCCACGTCACCCACGCCGTCCTGCATCACGTCGACGCTCCCGTCGCCGTGGTCGCGCACGGCTGACTCCGCCGGCCCGAGGAGGAGAAGTCATGATCATGAAGGAGCGGACGAGGGCGAACGCGGCGCCGGAGGCGCCGCTGGGCGACCTGGGCCGCAGGCTCGCCGCCCGGCGGATCCAACTCGGCCTGACCCGGCGGGAGACGGCGGCGCGTGCCGGGATGGCGGCCGGCTATCTCAGGTACCTGGAGGAGCACCCCGGGGCCACGCCGGGCGCCGGCGTGCTGACGAACCTGGCCACGGCACTGGAGACCACCGTCACCGAACTCACCGGCGGCACCGTCGACCTGCCACCCGGTATCGGACACGCCGCGCCCGCACCGGAGTTCACCCGGCTGCGCACCGGCGAGTGCCGGGCCCTGCTGGCGACGCACGGGGTGGGGCGGCTCGCGGTCAGCACCGCCTCCGGTCCGGTGATCGTGCCCGTCAACTACAGCGTCGTGGACGGTGCGATCGTCTTCCGGACCGAACGCGGCGCCACGCCGGCCCTGGCCATCGGCTACCAGGTGGCCTTCGAGGTCGACCGCATCGACGACGCGTTCAGCCAGGGCTGGAGCGTCCTGGTCCGCGGCCCCGCACACGCGGTCACGGACCCGCAGGAGCGGCGCCGGCTCACGGAACGGGCCCACAGCGCGCCCTGGGCGGGGGGTTCCCGCAACCTGTGGGTGCGCATCGATCCGTTCACCGTGACCGGACGCCGGATCACCGTGTGAGGAGGAGGGGGCGGTACGGCGGAAGGCGACGCAGGTACGACCGTACGGGCGTCGCCTTCCACCGTGCTCCCACGTCGTCGGCGCGGTCAGCCGTCCTGCGGCGCGTCGCCCCTCGCGGTCAGCAGGATGCCCGTGACCAGATCGGGGTGGATCCGCACCGCGTGGTCCATCCCCGGCAGGGCCGCCCACGGCTGCAACAGCCCCCGGATACGGGCCAGTTCGTCCACGTCGGTCACCACCTGCGCGTACCCCGTGACCACCACGCTCCAGCCGAGGTGCGTGTCCGGGTCGATGGCGTCGGCCTCGTAGGCGACGACGACTCCGGGGCTCTCGGCCTGCCGGGCCGTGGAGGTCAGGGCCGCGCCCTCGTGGGTGCGGATGACGATGTCGCCGTCGTCCAGGACGTGGTTGACCGGGCGGACGGTGGGCAGGGCCTGCCGGGTGAAGACGACCCTTCCCAGGGACACGCTGCCCAGCAGCCGCAGGGCCTCGGCACGGTCGAGATCGACGCGCCGGTGCGACGCCGGGTCCTTGTCAGTGATCATGGCGGGACTTCTTCGTGGGGTGCGTCGTTCGCTTCTCATCGGCCTCCGCCTCCGCCTCCGCCTCGGCATCGGCGTCGGGACGGGATGCGTGCGGAGCGACACCGCGGGGGATCGGTGCCGCTCCTGTGTCCACTGTCGCGCGTGCGGCGCCGCCGGGCCAGTGCCGTTCGGTCCTCGTCCGGGGACCGGAGGTCCTCCGACGGAGGTTGTCCGAAAGCACCGGTCGATGACGGATACGGTGGTGAGGACCCGGAGGGGCCGGGTGTGCCGGCCCAGGTGACCTGGAGGAACGTGGTGGCAAGCCCCGAGGGGCCCCGTGTACGACTGCCGCAGCTGAAGCTGGACGAGCTGCTGGAGGAGCTGCAGGCCCGGATCGACGCGGCCCGCGGCACCCGCGACCGGGTGCACAGCCTGCTGGAGGCGGTGCTCGCCGTCGGCCGTGAGCTGGATCTGGAGCAGGCACTGCACTCCATCGTGGAGGCGGCCGCCGTGCTCGTGGACGCGGAGTACGCCGCCCTCGGCGTCATCGGACCGGACGGCACCCGGCTGTCCCGGTTCTACACGGTGGGCGTCACCGAGCAGCAGATTGCCGCGATCGGGCCGTATCCGGCCGGCCACGGCATCCTCGGCGAGCTGATCCGGCACCCTGAGCCGCTCCGGCTCGCGAAGCTCTCCGATCACCCGGCCTCGTACGGCTTCCCGCCGAACCACCCGCCGATGAACAGCTTCCTCGGTGTCCCGATCCGGGTCCGCGACCAGGTGTTCGGCAACCTGTACCTGACCGAGAAGCGGAGCGGCGCGGAGTTCGACGAGGAGGACGAGTCGGTGCTGTCGACGCTGGCCGTGGCGGCCGGCGTGGCCATCGACAACGCGCGCCTGTACGAGGACTCGCGGCTGCGGGAGCGCTGGCTACGGGCGAACGCGGAGATCACGCACAGCCTGCTGTCGGGCAGCGGACGCTCCGAGGCCCTGAACCTGATCGCCGAGCGCGCCCGGGAGATCACCGGCTCGGCCCTCGCGGCGGTCGCGCTGCCGATGGAGGACACCGAGTCGCTCGCCGTGGAGATCGCCGTCGGAGTGGACGCGGAGGAGCACCGGGGACTGGTGCTGCCGCTGCACGACAGCCTGATGGGTCTGGCGTACTGCACCCTCGCTCCGGTCGCGACCGACGACATCACCCAGGACACGCGGATCTCCCGGGAAGCCCCGCGCTTCACCGGACTCGGCCCCGCCGTCGCCGTCCCCATCGGCACGGGGGAGGGCGGTGCCCGGGGTGTGGTCCTGCTGGTGCGCGAGGCCGGCCGCCCGGTGTTCTCGGAGAACGAGACCGAGACGCTGCGGGGGTTCGCCGCGCAGGCCGCGATCGCGATGGAGCTGGCCGAACGGCGGCAGGACGCCGAGCAGATCGCGGTGCTGGAGGACCGCGACCGGATCGCCCGTGACCTGCACGACCTGGCCATCCAGCGACTGTTCGCCACCGGTATGACGCTGCAGAGCGCGGGCCGTTTCATCGAGCACCCGGAAGCCTCCGAGCGGGTCCTGCGAGCCGTTGACGACCTCGACGAGACCATCAAGATCATCCGGTCGACGATCTTCGGGCTGCGGGCGCGCGAGGGCGGTGCCGGGAGCGGACTGCGGGCCAGGGTCGTCCGCGCGGCGGGGGAGGCCGCCCCACTGCTCGGCTTCGCGCCGAGCGTGCGCATGGAAGGCCTGCTGGACACCGACGTGCCGCGCGAGGTCGCCGATCATGTCGTGGCGGTGCTCTCGGAGGCCCTCACCAACATCGCCCGGCACGCCCACGCCGACCGGGCCCAGGTCGTCCTGAAGACCGACGGGCACGAGGTGTCCCTGACGGTCGCGGACAACGGCGTGGGCATCCCGCCCGGCGGCCGCCGCAGCGGGCTGCGCAACATGGCCGAGCGGGCGGAACAGCTGGGCGGACACCTCGCCGTGTCCGGGCCCGAGGGCGGCGGCGCCACACTGGAGTGGCGGGTGCCGCTGCCGGTCCAGTAGGCGGCGGGCCCGTGGTCGGCCGAATCGGGCCCCCGGGTGGGGCCACTCGGCACATGCGGCAGCCGGGTCCGCGGCTGCACGCTTGAGGTGCCGCGAGACGGCTCCGAGCCCCCTGGAGGACGCCATGTACGGCACTCCGACCGTCGTGAACGACGTGATGACCCGCACGGTCGTCGCCCTGCGCACGGGAGCGGCCTTCAAGGAGATCGTGCGGACCATGCGGGAGTGGCGCGTGAGCGCTCTTCCGGTGCTCGACGGCGCTGGACGCGTCGTCGGTGTGGTCTCCGAGGCCGACCTGCTGCCGAAGGAGGAGTACCGCGAGGGCGACCCGGGCCGGCACGGGCAGCTGCGGGACCCCGCCGACCTGCGCAAGGCGGACGGGGTGACGGCGGACGAGCTGATGACCGCTCCGGCCGTCACCGTGGCGCCGGACGCGACCCTCGCCCATGCCGCGCGCGTCATGGCCTGCAGCAGGGTCAAGCGGCTGCCGGTCGTCGACGACCAAGGCGCCCTCATGGGCATCGTCAGCCGCTCCGACCTGCTGACGGTGTTCCTGCGGAACGACGAGGACATCGCCGAGGACGTCGGCCGCGAGGTCGTCACCCGGCTCTTCGGCACGCGGACGGCACCCGTACGGGTCGAGGTGCACGACGGTGTGGTCACGCTCACCGGCCGGGTCCAGGACACCGTCCTCGTACCGCTCGCGACCCTGCTCGCGCGATCGGTGCCGGGCGTGGTCGACGTGCGCTGTGCGCTGACCGCCTTCAGCGAGAGCAGGGGGTGAATGCCGCGGCGATCGTCCCGGAGCCGGGTGTCACGCCAGGCCACCGCTGCCGTACGGGGCGTAGAGGTCGAGCAGCCGGGCCCGGGAGGCGGGCAGGCGCTGAGCCACCACCCGGCCCACCCAGACCGCGATCGCCCGTCCGAACCCGGAGTCGGCGGCGCACATCTCCCGGACCGTCTCGGCGTCGAACTCCCAGGCCCGCACCGGACTCGTCGCCTCGGCGCCCAGATGCCACAGGTAGGGAGGGAAGTGCCAGGACCAGCCGATCAGTTCGCCGTGCCCGACCGTCTCGACGACGGCGGGACGGCGGCCGGGCACACGCAGGTCGAGCGCGACGCTGCCGGTCCGCACGATCCAGAAGCGGTCGGCGCGCCGGCCCTCCTCGAACAGTCGCGCCCCGGCGGCGAAGGACACCTCACGGGCGACCCGCATCAGCCGTTCACGGTGTTCGGCGGGGAGGGCCGCGTTCATGGTGGTCGTGGCCGAGGTCATCGCACGAGCTCCCTTCGTGGCGTCTGACCCCACCCTGTGCCACCCCGGATCCCCGCACCACGGGCCGCCCGGCCCCGGCCCGGGGCCCTTCGGCCCATCCGGCGCCACTGAGAGGCGGGGGCGAGGTGCCATGAAGGGCGGGAAGGGCTCCATCCACTTCTCGCGGATCCTGATTGCGCGGTGCACGGCCGCGAGCCGCTTCCCCGCGTCTCCAAGGGGTCCTTCCCGCCACTTCCAGCACACCACGGGAACGGCCGGTCCACCAGTGCCGGGACGTCCAGAACTGTCAACTACCGACGGGGGCAGTTTTGAACGTGTTCAAATGCAGGCGTACGCTCCTGGCATGAGCGACAGAGCCGCCCTGCTGAAGGGCATTCGCGTCTGGTTGGTCACCTTCGTCGTGTGTCTTGTGCTCAGCGGGGCCACCGCCTTTCCGCTGGTGCACGAACTCCGGTGGACGGAGAGCACATTGCGGGCGCTGTCCGTGCCCGAGCACCTGCCGGGGCTCATGGAGTGGATCTCTCGGGTGCGGGACGGGCTCGACACCGTCGACGCCAAGTACCCCTTCGTGCTGTACGGCACGGACTGGCTGGCGTTCGCGCACCTCGTCATCGCGGTCGCCTTCTACGGGCCGTACCGCGACCCGGTCCGCAACATCTGGGTCGTGGAGTTCGGGATGATCGCCTGCGCGGGGATCATCCCGCTCGCCCTGATCTGCGGACCGATCCGGGGAATCCCCTTCTGGTGGTCGCTGATCGACATGTCGTTCGGGGTGTTCGGAGTCGTCCCGCTGTATGTCGTACGGCAGAAGATCAAGCGGCTGGAGGCGCTCAGCGCTCCGGCTGCTGCCTGAGGGTGGCCATGATGATGCGCTGGGCGACCGGGTTCGCCGACTCGCCCTTGGCGTCCGTGGTGTCGACCGAGTGGACGAGGGTACGGCTCAGGTTCCGGGTGGCGGCGATCGCCGTGCTGTATCCGTAGCGGGCTCCGGACTTGAGCCAGTACACCCCGCTGTAGGTGGCGCCGGTGATGTTCGCCGGCACCGTGAACATCTACTGCAGCTGCGGCTCGGGCACGATCCGGCCCTGGAACAGTGCCGTGATCAGCCGCTCCGGGTCGCCGGTCGTGGAGATCATGTCGCCCGCCGCCGATGGGGTCTCCCCTGCTCGAACGAAGTTGAGAGCTTGGGGAAGGTCCGCCTGGTTCCAGTCGCTGACGTCCACCATCCGCGTGGTCCCGTCGGCGTCCTTCACCAGCTGGTAGCCGTGGTTGTGCGGGCCGTGGATCACCGGGTCGGAGCCGGGGAAAGAGGTGTGGCGCATGCCGGCCGGGCGCGGCACCAGCCGGGTCGCCTCGTGCTCGTACGAGTGCCCCGTCACCTTCTCGATCAGCATCCCGAGGATCGTGTAGTTGATGTTCAGGTAGTCCTGCTGGTCACCGGGGTCGAACTCCGGCCCCTTCGCCACCGCCGAGGCCACCACCTGTTCCGGGGTGATCGTGTCGAAGCGGTGGGCGTACTGGTCCGCGAAGTCGTCGCCCCAGCCGTCGCCCGCCCTGATGCCGCTGGTGTGGTTCAGCAACTGCCGTACGGAGATGGGCTTGAACGCCGGGGTGAGCAGTCCGGGCAGGTAGTGCTGGATGGGCGTGTCCAGGTCGACCTCACCCTCGGCCGCCAGCTTCAGCACGGTCGCCGCCGTCACGACCTTCGTCGTGGAACCGGCCCGGAACCGGGCGTTCGGGTCCGCGGCCCGCCCGCTCGCCAGATCGTGCACGTCCGCGCTGCCCGCCAGGTCCCGTCGGTGCCGCCGACCCGGACCAGCGCGGCGGTCGCGTCGTCACCGGGCAGCCCGGCGAGCGCGGCACCCAGCAGTTCGGGATGCGGGACGGTCGCCGTCTCTCGTGCGGACACCGGGGCGGACGCGGCGAAGGCGGGCGCCATCAGCGGACCGGCCGCCAGGCCGGGGCCAGGGCGAGGGAGACGGCGAGGACGGTGCGACGGCTGCGCGGACGCATGGTGACTCCTTGAGGGGGCGACCTGGGCTTCGCGATCATCGTCCGTCGGATGTGCCGTGATCGGGATCGTCGGCAGGAAGGGGCGCCCCCCTGACGCAACCTCTCCATCAACCAGGGCGAAAATCAGGGGAGTTGTGCGGGATGCCGCCCTAGGCGGGCGTTCGGATGCGTCCGGAAAGGGATGGGGCCCGGTTTCCCGGGCCCCGATCCTTGAGCCGGTCCTGTACGGCCGGCCCGCGCCTCTGTCAGCTGTAGTTGCTGGGGATCCCGCAGACATCGAAGCGGGTGGGGTTGAAGAACGTATCGGTGGCCGGCTTGAGCGGCGCGTGGAGGTCCTCGTCCGACTTGATCCCGTTGGGGAAGTCAGGCGCCTGGTAGCCGTAGAAGTTGGAGGTCGAGGCACCCCTGACGATGATGCCGCGGGCAGCGTACGGGCCGTTGATGCCGAAGTCGACCAGCGGACTGCTGGCGGGGCCGTGAACGCTGAGAGTGACCGAACCGTTGTCGTTCGGCGGGGCGAAGGTGAAGGTCCCGCTGTTCACGGGGATCTGCTGGAACGCGAACGTGAACGCGCCGGTCCCCAGGATGTCTGCGCAGGTCACGCTCGCGTCGTACTCGACGGGCTGCACGCCCGCCGCGCTCGGCGGACCCGGCAGCCGAGCCGCCGACGCGGGGCTGGCGGCGATGCCGAGAGCCACCGCCGTGGTCAGCCCCGCGCAGGCGAGCCGCGCTCCCCATACCTGTGTCTTCGAACGGGTAGTCACTCGCATTACGAGCACTCCTCCTTGTCGGCTTGGGCCCATTCCTCGGGCACCGGATCCCGCCCGCGCGAACTCCCGCGCTTTTCCGTCGAGGGTTCGAGTGCTGGACGTTCGTCCATCACCGGGCGCCCTGAACACTTCCATGGCGCGGTGGTTTGTATGCTTTGCGACTCCTTTTACTGGACCGTTCGAGTCCCATAAAGCGGCCAGAAAGGTTAAGTGGGTGACACGACGGTCGGCCTCGGCCCGGGAGCCACCTCGGGAATCTCTGCATTCAGTATTGTTTGCGGCGTTTTCATTCCCTTGCTTTCTGACCACTCATGTCCCACTTCTACCCCGGGATGTTCCATGCGTCTGAGGAAAAGCACGGCGAGGGTCGTCACCACGGCCTCCGCCGTGGCCCTTCTCGCGGCCGCGCCGCTCGCGACCGCCCACGGCTCGCAGGCACGCAACGAAAAGACCCTGACCGCCGCCCCTTTGGCGACGTGGCAGACCACTGGCATCGTCTGGTCGGTCGAGTACGTCCATGGTGTCGTGTACGTCGGCGGTACCTTCGACCGCGTCCGCCCGCCGGGTGCGAAGCCCGGTGAGAAGGAAGTCGCCCGGAAGAACTTCGCCGCGTTCGACGCCGTCACCGGCAAGCTGCTGCCGTGCGCCCACTCCTTCACGGAGGCCGAGGGGACCGTACGAGCGCTGAAGGCGTCGCGCGACGGCAAGGTGCTGTACGTCGGCGGATCGTTCGGCAAGGTCGACACGACCGGCGTGGCCAGCGCGGTCGCGCTCAACACGGCCAACTGCTCACTGCGCACGGACTTCCGTCCCGCGGTGGCGGCGACGGTCCGGGCCATCGACACCACCCGCACCACGGTTTACCTGGGCGGCGATTTCATGGCCGTCGACGGCAAGACCAGGAAGTACGTCGCCTCGCTCAGCCCCAAGGGGTCACTGCTGCCCTTCAGGGCCGACATCGACCAGCCGGTCCGGGCCATCCTGGCCGCTCCCAAACAGGGCAAGGTCCTCGTCGGTGGTGACTTCCACCAAGTCAACGGCGCGCAAGTACAGGCGCTGGTCGCCCTGAACCCTTCGACCGGCTCGACCGTGACCACGTACCCGCGGTGGCTTCCGAAGCGTTCGTCGGTGAAGACGCTGGCACGGGACAAGACCAACTTCTACGTAGGAGCCGAAGGCAGAGGGACGGGCGTCTTCGACGGTCGCATCGCCGGCCGTCTGTCCGACGGCAAGATGGTGTGGAAGGACATGTGTCAGGGCGCCACCCAGACCGTCCTCGTGCACCAGGGCATTCTCTACAGCGCCTCCCATGCGCACAACTGCGTCCGTACGCCCGGGGGCTTCCCCGACGGGCGCCGTCGGCACTTCCTGGCCCAGTCCGTCAAGGACAGGCGCATCCTGCACTGGTTCCCCGACACGGACGACGGACTCGGGGAGCAGATCGGCCCCAGAACGCTGGCGATGGCCAAGGGAATCCTCTGGGCGGGAGGCGAGTTCACGATGGTCAACGGCAGACCCCAGCAGGGGCTGACGCGCTTCGCGGCTGGGCCCGCGAACACCGCTCCCGAAGCAACTCCCCAGCTCAGAGCTGGGAGTTCACGCGCCGGGAAGATCACTCTCAGCTGGCAGGCCACCTGGGACCGGGACGATGCGCGGCTGACGTACCTGATCTATCGCGATGGAGTCCGCGTGGCCTCGCTGAAGCAGCGGTCGGTCGACTGGAAGCTGCCGGAGATGACGTACACGGACTCCGTCGCCTCTGGCTCTCGCCACCAGTACACGATCGCCGTCACCGACGGCAGGAACACCACACCCCGATCGGAGCCACTCGCCGTGCCCGCGGTCGCCCATAAGTGATCGGTGGGAGAACCGTGGCGGATGAACCCCTTCTCCACCCGGTAGAGCGAAGGCAGCCCGGAAAAAACTGTTATCCGGCCCCCGCCGAGCCCGTCTCCACAGTGTGATCTACGGCGTTGCAGAACGAGTACTTCTACGTGGACGGCACGGTCACCCTCACCCAGGACGAACGCGGCTGCGACTGCGGCCTCGTCGTCTTCCCGTCCAGCTGGCAGGCGGTGCACCAGGACGTCGTCACCGGCCCCGCGCAGGGAGCCGTCCGCTACGGTCTGGTCCGCGACGACGGCTTGGACTCGGCACCCGTCCCGCAGTACGTCACCCGCACCACCCCCACGGACCCGGCGACGGTCCCTCAACGCTCGCGCGTGTAGCCGCCGTTGCGCAGCGCGTGCAGGGCGTCGACGCGGTTCGTGGTGATGGAGTCGACGCCCAGGTCGAGGAGACGGCGCATGGAGCGGCGGGTGTCCGGGGTCCAGACGGACAGCAGGTATCCGTCGCGGTGGACGCGGGCCGCGAGGTCCCGGTCGACCAGGGAGAAGCGGTAGTTGAGCCAGCGCGGGCGCACCACGTCCAGCAGCGCCGGGCGGGGCGGGGCCAGGGTCGTCCAGGTCAGGGCGATCTCGGCGGCCGGGTCGGCGGCGCGGACGGCGAGCATGGCCTCGGCGTGCGCGCAGTAGTACACGCGGTCCCGGGCCCCGCCCTGCCGGACCACGTCCATCACCCGGCGCACGGTCCGGCGGTCGACCCGCCCGCACAGGTCCATCAGCACCCGGCTGTCACCGGTGGCGGCCAGCGCCTCCGCCAGCGTCGGCACCCCGCCCGCCGTGAGCCCGCGCACCTCGTCCGCCGACAGCGAGCGCAGGGGCCGGTCGTGTTCCCACAGCCGCTTCAGCGTCTCGTCGTGCAGCAGCACGGGGACGCCGTCGCGGGTGAGGCGTACGTCGATCTCGACCGCGTCCGCACCCAGGTCGAGCGCGGAACGCAGCGAGTCGAGCGTGTTCTCGCGGAAGCGGTAGGGGGCGCCGCGGTGGGCCACGGCGGTCACGGTCTGCATGGCCCCCATTGTGACCATCGCGCGATGGTCACCGCGCAGGGGTCAGGGGGCGAGCCACGTGGTGGTGTACGTGTCGATCTCCGCCGCGATCCTGGCCTTGCCCGGCGCGTCCAGGAAGGACGCCTCCACGGCGTTCTTGGCGAGGTCGGCGAGGCCCCGCTCGTCTAGGTCGAGGAGGCGGGCGGCCACCGCGTACTCGTTGTTGAGGTCGGTGCCGAACATCGGCGGGTCGTCGGAGTTGATCGTGACCAGCACGCCGGCCCGGGTGAACTCCTTGATCGGGTGCTCGTCCAGGGTGCGGACCGCGCGGGTGGCGATGTTGGAGGTCGGGCAGACCTCCAGCGCGATGCGGTGCTCGGCGAGGTGGGCGAGCAGCTCGGGGTCCTGCGCCGAGCTGGTGCCGTGCCCGATCCGCTCGGCACGCAGCTCGGTCAGCGCGTCCCACACCGTCTCGGGGCCGGTCGTCTCCCCGGCGTGCGGGACGGAGCGCAGGCCGGCGGCGATGGCCTGGTCGAAGTACGGCTTGAACTGCGGCCGGGGCACACCGATCTCGGGCCCGCCGAGCCCGAACGACACCAGGCCCTCGGGGCGGATCCGGTCGTCGGTGGCGAGGCGGGCGGTCTCCTCGGCGGACCGCAGACCGGCCTCGCCGGGGATGTCGAAGCACCAGCGCAGCACGGTGCCGAACTCGGCCTCGGCCGCCTTGCGCGCGTCCTCGATCGCGGCCATGAAGGCCAGCTCGTCGATGCCGCGCCGGGTCGAGGAGAACGGGGTGATGGTCAGCTCGGCGTAGCGCACCTGCTGGCGGGCCAGGTCGCGGGCGACCTCGAAGGTCAGCAGCCGGACGTCCTCCGGGGTGCGGATCAGGTCCACGACGGACAGGTACACGTCGATGAAGTGCGCGAAGTCCGTGAACGTGAAGTAGTCGACCAGCGCCTCGGGGTCGGTGGGGACCTTGGAGTCGGGGTGGCGGGCGGCCAGTTCCGAGACGATGCGGGGGGAGGCGGAGCCGACGTGGTGCACGTGCAGTTCGGCCTTGGGCAGTCCGGCGATGAAGGCGTGCAGATCGCGGTCGGTCAAGGGTTCCTCCCCGGGAACGGCGCCCGTGGAGCGAGGTCCGCCGTCCGGGCGCGGGTGATCGGCTGATCGATGACTCGGGATCATCGTAGGCCCCGGCCCGCGGCGGCCCGACCCGCGCCGTAGCATGATGGGACGACGATCACAGGGGGGCCTGAGCGATGTCCGACGAGGTGCCACAGCCGACGCCACGGGAGCACGGCGCCGGGGACGGGGCTGAGCCGCCTCGGGTTTCCCTGAACAAGGGGAGCGGGGAGCGAGGGGCGCCCGGGCGGGCGGCGGAAGCAGAGCCGGCCGACGCACAGCCGGGAGCGCCGCGGCCCGCGGGCACAGGTCCGTCCGCGTCTCCTGGGAGCGGGCAGGGAGCCGGTGACACGGTTCTCTCCGGTGCGCCGGGAGCCCCGGCACAGCCGCACCCTTCGGTCCACGACCAGCAGACGGTCGTCTCCCTCCCCACCCCGGACGCCCCTGCCGACGCGGTCCCCCCGGCGTGGGCCAGGCCGGCCGATCCGTACGCCCCTCCGGCCGCCGCGCCGCCCACCGGAGCCCCGGCAAACCCGTTCGCACCCCCTGCGAACCCGTTCGCTCCGCCCGTTGCCGGCCCCTCGGCCGGCAACCCGGTGAGCCCCTACGCCCCTCCGGTCGCCCCCGGCAGCCCGTACGGGCTGCCCATGGCATCTCCGTCCCAGCCCCAGGAGACGGCCCCCGTACCCCCGCCGCCCATGTCCCCCGACGGCCCCGGACAGGTGCCGTACGGCTACCCGGTCCAGCAGCCGCAGCCGGGCTACGGCGGACCTGGCATCCCGTCCTACCCCGCGGCGGGCGGCTACGGCTGGCCGGGTCTGCAGCCGCAGCCGAACAACGGCATGGGTACGGCCTCCCTGGTGCTCGGCATCCTGGCGACGGTCGGCTTCTGCGCGTGGCCGGTGGCCCTGGTGATGGGCGTCGTGGCCGTGGTCCTCGGCGCTCTGGGCCGCGGCAAGGCCCGCCGGGGCGAGGCCACCAACCCGGGCGTGGCCCTGGCCGGGATCATCTGCGGTGCCGCCGGCATCGTCCTGGTACTGGGCCTCTTCGCGTTCTTCATCGCCGTCTACAACCGCTGACCGTCCGACGACCGCTGACCGTCCGACGACCGCTGGCCGTCCGACGACCCCTCTGCCGCCCCGGCCCGCTCACCCCCGCCGAAGGCCCGCGGCATCACACCCCCGTCAGCCGCTCCCGCGCCTTCATCAGCGCGAAGCCCAGCAGGTTCGGTCCCTGCCAGCGCTCGGGGTCCGAGGCCGCCTCGTCGTCCGCGGCGAGGCCGATGCCCCATACGCGGTCCACAGGGCTCGCCTCCACCAGGACACGGTCGCCGGTGTTCCGCAGGAACGTCCGGAGGTCTTCGTCCGACCCGAACTTGTGGACGCTGCCCTCGACCACGATCCGGAAGCGCTCCCGCTCCCATATCGCCTCGTCGAAGTCGCGGACCAGCCGTCCCGCCTTCTTGGCCTCGGCGGGATGACCCGCGGCCAGCACCCGGCGCTCCGCCTCCGCGTCGCCGAACAGCCGCGCCTTGCCGGCCATCATCCAGTGCTCGGCCGTCGCGTATTCGACACCGTCCACCACGAAGGGTGACGGCCACCACTGGCTGAGGCAGCTCGCCCCGAGCCGGCCGTCCGGCCGCGGACGGTGTCCCCAGAAGTGGAGGTACCTGATTCGAGCCCCCGCCTTGACTTCCCTGATCAGGGCTTCCACCCCGTCGATCTTCCCCATGCACGCGAGTGTGGCACGTACCACTGACACTACGTCCGCCGTTTTCCGTGCCGACTCGACACCTGGTCGACAGATTCCGTCGCGTAATCAAAAGGCAACAACGGAATCACTTGTTGGAGTCCTATTGCTCTGTCAGGATCGGCACTCAAATCGAGCTGGAGCTACGCCACCCACCCCCCGGGACGGGGCGAACGGCGGAGGAGAGCGACATGCACAACCCGGGCACCGCCACCCCGGAACGATTCCCCGCACAGGAGCGTTTCGCGGAAGGCGCGCAGTTCATCGCGGGCCGCCTGACGAAGGGCACCTCGGGCCGTACCCACGCCGTGGTCGACCCGGCCACCGGCGAGGAGGTGTACACCTACGAGCTGGCCGGCGCCGACGACGTCGACGCCGCCGTGGCCGCGGCGCGCGAGGCGTTCCCGGGCTGGGCCGCCACCACCCCGGGCGAGCGCTCGGACGCCCTGCACCGCTTCGCCGCCGTGCTCGCCGAGCGTGCCGAGGACTTCGCGCGTGCCGAGTCCCTGCAGTGCGGCAAGCCGCTGAAGCTGACCCGCGAGTTCGACGTACCGGGGACCATCGACAACACCGCGTTCTTCGCGGGCGCTGCCCGGCATCTGCAGGGGCAGTCGGCCGGTGAGTACTCGGGCGACCACACGTCGTACATCCGGCGCGAGCCCATCGGTGTCGTGGGATCGATCGCGCCCTGGAACTACCCCCTCCAGATGGCCGCCTGGAAGATCCTTCCGGCGATCGCCGCGGGCAACACCATCGTGCTCAAGCCCGCCGAGCTGACCCCGCTGACCTCGCTGATGTTCGCCCAGGCCGCCACGGACGCGGGCATCCCGGACGGTGTCATCAACATCGTCACGGGGGCCGGCAAGGAGGCCGGTGAGCACCTCGTCGGGCATCCCGACGTGGCCATGACCTCCTTCACCGGGTCCACCGCCGTCGGCAAGCGGGTCGCCGAGATCGCCACCGCCACCGTCAAGCGCCTCCACCTGGAGCTGGGCGGCAAGGCCCCCTTCGTGGTCTTCGACGACGCCGACCTGGAGGCCGCCGTCAACGGCGCGGTCGCGGGCGCGCTCATCAACACCGGGCAGGACTGCACGGCCGCCACGCGCGCGTACGTGCAGCGACCGCTCTACGAGGCCTTCGTGGAGCGGACGGCCGCGCTGATGGAGACCGTACGGCTCGGGGACCCGTTCGCTCCCGGCACCGACCTCGGCCCCCTCATCTCGCACACCCAGCGTGACCGGGTGGCCGGCTTCGTGGACCGGGCGCGTGCCTACGCGCGCGTGGTGGCCGGGGGCGAGGCCCCGCAGGGTGACCTCAAGGACGGCGCCTACTATCGGCCCACCCTCGTCGCCGACGCGACCCAGGACAGCGAGATCGTCCAGTCCGAGATCTTCGGTCCGGTATTGGTCGTTCTGCCGTTCGAAAGTGATGATGAGGGCATCCGGCTGGCCAACGACACCCCGTACGGCCTCGCCGCCTCCGCCTGGAGCAGCAATGTCTACCGGGCCAACCGCGCCACCCGCGAGATCAAGGCGGGCTGTGTGTGGATCAACGACCACATTCCGATCATCAGCGAGATGCCGCACGGCGGCTACAAGGCGTCCGGCTTCGGCAAGGACATGTCGGCGTACTCGTTCGAGGAGTACACGCAGGTCAAGCACGTAATGTTCGACAATACGGCGGTGGCGCGGAAGGACTGGCACCGCACGATCTTCGGGGACCGATAGTCATACCTCCGGCCGCTCGGCGCGGCCGGCTTCCCGAAAGGGCATCTAGCGCATGAGGCAGTACGAGCCCGACCGCCCTACCCCGGTCGAATTGGCCGCCATCCGGCGCAGTCTCCGCTCCGGCCGGGCCGCCCTGGCCCGCCGGTCGTTCCTGGGCGGCGCGCTCGCGGTGGGCGGCGTCGGGGCGCTGAGCGCCTGCGGCATCCCCGCGGCCGGCAAGTCCCAGGGCGGGGTCTCCGCCGACGACCGCTCGGCCCAGGAGAAGGTCGTCAACTTCTCCAACTGGCCCGAGTACATCGACGTGGACGACAGCGGGAAGACCCACCCCACGCTGGACGCGTTCCGCAAGCGGACCGGCATCTCGGTCAAGTACACCGAGGACATCAACGACAACGACGAGTTCTTCGGCAAGATCCAGCCGCAGCTCGCCGCCGGCCAGGACACCGGCCGTGACCTGATCGTCCTCACCGACTGGCTGGCCGCCCGCGTGATCCGGCTCGGCTACGTCCAGAAACTGGACGCGGCCAACCTGCCGCACGCCTTCGCCAACCTGTCGGACCAGTTCCGCAGCCCCGACTGGGACCCGGGCCGCGCCTACTCGTACCCCTGGCAGGGCATCTCGACCGTCGTCGCCTTCAACAAGAAGGCCCTCAAGGGTGTCGAGGTGAAGTCGGTCTCCGATCTGTTGGACAACCCCGCGCTCAAGGGCCGGGTCGGTCTGCTGACGGAGATGCGGGACACCGTCGGCATGACCATGCTCGACATGGGCATCGACCCGGGGACGTTCACCGACGACGACTACGACGCGGTGATCGCCCGCCTCCAGAAGGCCGTCGACAAGGGGCAGATCCGCCGGTTCACCGGCAACGACTACACCTCGGACCTCAGCAAGGGCGACCTGGCCGCCTGTGTCGCCTGGGGCGGCGACATCGTGCAGCTCCAGGCCGACAACCCGGACGTCGCCTACGTCATCCCGGACAGCGGCTACATGACGTCGACCGACAACATGCTGATCCCGAACAAGGCGCGCCACAAGACGAACGCCGAGCGGCTCATCGACTTCTACTACGAGCCCCAGCCGGCCGCGGAACTCTCCGCCTACGTCAACTACGTCAGTCCGGTCGCGGACGTGAAGCCTTACCTTGCCAAGATCGACAAGTCGGCGGCGAGCAACCCGCTGATCGTTCCCGACAAAGCCATGCAGGCCAAGTCCCATGCCTTCCGCGCCCTGAGCTCGAAGGAAGAGACGGCCTACCAGCAGAAGTTCGCGAAGCTCACAGGGGCGTGACGACACCATGACGACAGACAGCAGCGGCGACGTCCGCCTCACCGGCATCGGCAAGACCTACGACAACGGCTTCACCGCCGTACACCCGCTGGACCTGACCGTGCCGCAGGGCTCCTTCTTCGCCCTCCTCGGTGCCTCCGGCTGCGGCAAGACCACCACCCTGCGCATGATCGCGGGCCTGGAGGAGCCGACCAGCGGCACCGTGCACCTCGGCGACCAGGACGTCACCCATCTGCCGCCGTACAAGCGGCCGGTGAACACGGTCTTCCAGTCCTACGCCCTCTTCCCGCACCTCGACATCTTCGAGAACGTCGCCTTCGGTCTGCGCCGGCGCGGCATCAAGAGCGTGAAGAAGCAGGTCGAGGACATGCTCGACCTGGTCCAGCTGGGCGAGCAGGCCCGCAAGAAACCGCACCAGCTCTCCGGTGGCCAGCAGCAGCGTGTCGCGGTGGCCCGGGCGCTGATCAACCACCCGAAGGTGCTGCTGCTCGACGAGCCGCTCGGCGCCCTCGACCTCAAGCTGCGCCGCCAGATGCAGCTGGAGCTCAAGCGCATCCAGACCGAGGTCGGCATCACCTTCGTCCACGTCACGCACGACCAGGAGGAGGCCATGACCATGGCCGACACGGTCGCCGTGATGAACGCGGGCCGCGTCGAGCAGCTCGGCTCGCCCAACGACCTGTACGAGAACCCGCAGACCACCTTCGTCGCGAACTTCCTCGGCACCTCGAACCTGATCGAGGCCGAGGTCGACACGAAGAACGGCGACGACATCGTGCTGAAGGCGGGCGGCGGCAAGCTGGTGCTGCCCGAGGCGCGCTGTTCCGCGCGGACGACGACCGGCGGCAAGGTGCTGGTCGGCATCCGCCCCGAGAAGATCGCGCTCACCCACGCCGACGACGCCGGCTCCATCTCCGAGAGCCGCAACCGCATCACCGGCAAGATCGCCGACGCCAGCTTCATCGGCGTCTCCACGCAGTACGTGATCGACACCCCGGTCTGCGACGAGTTCGCGGTCTACGTCCAGAACGTCGAGCGCGACGGACGGCTGGTCCCCGGTGCCGACGTCGTCCTGCACTGGAGCCCGGCCCACACCTTCGGCCTGGACGCGGCCCAGGACATCGACGCCGGCGTGGAGTCCGTCGAGGAAGAGGCCGCGTAGACATGTCGACGCTCACCGAGGCACCCCCGCCTCTCGCTCCCGCCGAGGCGGCGAAGCAGGCGCCGCGCAAGCGCGGCAGGTTCACGCCGTACTGGCTGCTGCTCCCCGGCCTCCTGTGGCTGATCGTCTTCTTCGCGCTGCCGATGATCTACCAGGCCTCCACGTCCGTGCAGACGGGCTCCCTGGAGGAGGGCTACAAGGTCACCTGGCACATCGCGACCTACTGGGACGCCCTGGCCGAGTACTGGCCGCAGTTCCTGCGGTCCGTGTTCTACGCGGCCGCGGCGACCGTGCTGTGCCTGCTGCTCGGCTACCCGCTGGCGTATCTGATCGCCTTCCGCGCGGGCCGCTGGCGCAACCTGATCATGATCCTGGTGATCGCGCCGTTCTTCACCAGCTTCCTGATCCGGACCCTGGCCTGGAAGACGATCCTCGCGGACAACGGCCCGGTCGTGCACACCCTGAACTCGCTGCACATCCTGGACCTCACCAACTTCCTCGGCTGGACGGCCGGCGACCGCGTCCTCGCCACGCCACTGGCGGTGGTGTGCGGTCTGACGTACAACTTCCTGCCGTTCATGATCCTTCCGCTCTACACCTCGCTGGAACGGATCGACGGGCGGCTGCACGAGGCGGCCGGCGACCTGTACGCCAAGCCGTGGACCACCTTCCGCAAGGTGACCTTCCCGCTGTCGATGCCGGGCGTGGTCTCCGGCACGCTGCTGACCTTCATCCCGGCGGCCGGTGACTACGTCAACGCCGAACTCCTCGGCTCGACCGACACCCGCATGATCGGCAACGTCATCCAGACGCAGTTCCTGCGCATCCTGGACTATCCGACGGCGGCCGCCCTGTCCTTCATCCTCATGGCCGCGATCCTGTTCATGGTCACGGTCTACATCCGCCGCTCCGGGACGGAGGATCTGGTCTAAATGCCCTTCGTCACCTGGCTCAAGCGCCATCTCGTCGTCATCGCGGGACTGCTGACGCTCTCCTATCTGCTGCTGCCGAACATCATCGTGACGGTGTTCTCCTTCAACAAGCCGAAGGGGCGCTTCAACTACGAGTGGCAGCAGTTCTCCACGGACGCCTGGAAGGACCCGTGCGGCGTCGCCGACATGTGCGGCTCGCTGTCCCTCAGCCTTCAGATCGCCGTCTGGGCGACGATCGGCGCCTCGATCCTCGGCACGATGATCGCCTTCGCGCTGGTCCGCTACCGCTTCCGCGCCCGCGGCGCCGTCAACTCGCTGATCTTCCTGCCGATGGCGATGCCCGAGGTCGTCATGGCGGCCTCGCTGCTCACCCTGTTCCTCAACATGGGCGCCCAGCTCGGCTTCATGACGATCCTGATCGCGCACATCATGTTCTGCCTCAGCTTCGTCGTCACCGCGGTCAAGGCGCGCGTGATGTCGATGGACCCGCGGCTGGAGGAGGCCGCCCGGGACCTTTACGCCGGCCCGGCGCAGACCTTCCTGCGGGTCACCCTGCCGATCGCGGCACCCGGAATCGCCGCGGGCGCGCTGCTGTCCTTCGCGCTCTCCTTCGACGATTTCATCATCACCAATTTCAACGCGGGCTCGACCGTCACCTTCCCCATGTTCGTGTGGGGTTCGGCGCAGCGCGGAACCCCCGTTCAGATCAACGTCATCGGTACGGCCATGTTCCTCGTCGCCGTGCTGTTCGTCCTGGTCTCGATGCTCATCACCAACCGCCGTAGTCAAAAGGCGTAAAGCTCTGTAGGGAGTTGAAATCATGGCCCCAAGCGCCATGAGTCGTGGTAAAGACAGCTGGATCTCCTCTCTTTCCGAAGCCCAGCCGGTCCCGTACTGGCTGGAAGACCCCGGCAAGCCACACGCCGAGCCCGCCCTCACCGGCACCGAGACCTGTGACCTGCTGGTCGTTGGCGGCGGCTACAGCGGACTGTGGACCGCGCTCAACGCCAAGGAGCGCGACCCGCAACGCGATGTGGTGCTGCTGGAAGGCCGCGAGGTGGGCTGGGCCGCCTCCGGCCGCAACGGCGGCTTCTGCGCCGCCTCCCTCACGCACGGCCTGCCCAACGGCCTTGCCCGCTGGCCGGACGAGATCAACCGGCTGGAGGAGCTGGGCCGGCGCAACCTCGACGAGATCGAGGCGGCGGTCGCCCGGCACGGCATCGACTGCGACTTCGAGCGCACCGGCGAGATCGACGTGGCCACCGAGACCTACCAGGCCTTGGAGCTGCGCGACTGGCACCGGGAGCTGGAGGAGAAGGGCCTCGCCGACGGCATCGAGTTCCTCGACACCGACGCCGTGCGCGAGCAGGTGAACTCGCCCACCTTCGAGGCCGGCCTGTGGGACCGCCGGGGCGTGGCCATGCTGCACCCGGCCAAGCTGGCCTGGGGCCTGAAGCAGGCGTGCGTCAGGCTCGGGGTGCGCGTGTACGAGCACACGCCCGCTCTCTCCCTGAAGCAGTACGGCGCCGGCATGGCCGTACGCACGCCGTACGGCTCCGTCCGGGCCCGCAAGGTCGCGCTCGGCACGAACATCTTCCCGAGCCTGCTGCGGCGCGTGCGCTCGTACACCGTCCCGGTCTACGACTACGCGCTGATGACCGAGCCGCTGAGCGCCGACCAGTTGGCCTCGATCGGCTGGAAGAACCGCCAGGGCCTCGGGGACTCGGCGAACCAGTTCCACTACTTCCGGCTGTCCGCAGACAACCGGATCCTGTGGGGCGGCTACGACGCGATCCACCACTACGGCGGCCGGGTCCGCGCCGAGTACGACGACCGCCCGGAGACGTACGCCAAGCTCGCGGGGCACTTCTTCTCCTGCTTCCCGCAGCTGGAGGGCGTCCGCTTCACCCACGCCTGGGGCGGCGCGATCGACACCTGCTCCCGCTTCTCGGCGTTCTTCGGCACGGCCCACCGCGGGCAGGTGGCGTACGCGGCGGGCTACACCGGCCTGGGCGTCGGCGCCACCCGCTTCGGCGCCGACGTGATGCTGGACCTGCTGGACGGGGAGCGCACCGAGCGGACCGAGCTGGAGATGGTTCGCAGGAAGCCGCTGCCGTTCCCGCCGGAGCCCTTCGCCTGGACCGGTATCGCCCTGACGAAGTGGTCGCTGGCCCGCGCGGACGCGCACGGCGGCCGCCGCAACCTGTGGCTGCGGGCGATGGACCGGCTGGGCCTGGGCTTCGACAGCTGAGCCCTTTCCGACGCCTCCTTTTTAGCAAATGCCCAGGTCACAGACCTGGGCCTTTGTGCTGCTCCGCCGTTTACGCCTGATTTCCTCCTCGGTCAAGTCCCGAATCTTCGGAGCATGACCCCGCCGGGCGGTTCCGGCCTACTGGAAGTGCGCCGAGAAAGCGTCGAACCCCTTCCAGCAGGAGCAGGAGAGACATCATGACTCGCGTCATCCGCAAGAACGACGATTTCCGTTCCAAGCGCCGTATGGGCCTCGCGGCGGCGATCGCCTCGGCCGCGGCCGTCGCCGGAGGTGCCGTCCTGCCCGTCGCGACCGCCACGGCTGCCCCGATGTCGCAGGCGCCGACGGTGAGCAAGGGCGTCCAGGAGCACGGCGGGCACAAGATCTACTGCTGGGACAAGCACCACAAGTCCCACTGGAAGAAGCACCACAAGTTCTACTGCTGGGTCGACAACTACAAGTACTACTGGGACGACCACCACAACTGCTTCTTCGTGCTGGTCGAACATCACCGGTACTACTTCTGGGACTCCTACGACAACTTCCACTACTTCTGGCACCACCACCACGACCACCACGGGGACGTGCACGACCAGGACCACTGGAAGAAGGAGCCTGGCAAGTCGGACTGGGACAAGGCCGAGTCGGAGAAGAAGGACGAGCGGAAGGATGAGAAGAAGGACGAGAAGAAGGACACCGACAAGACCGACCCGGGGAAGACGGACGGGGACAAGGCGGATCCGGGGAAGTCCGACACGGACAAGACCGACCCGGGGAAGAGCGACACGGACAAGACGGACCCGGGAAAGTCCGACACGGACAAGACGGACCCGGGAAAGACCGACGAGGACAAGACCGACCCCGGCAAGACCGACACGACCCAGCAGGACCCGGCCGAGCCCGACACGCCCCAACAGGACCAGCCGCAGCAGGATCAGCAGCCGGGCCAGGCCGAGCAGGATCAGGCGAAGCAGGACCAGGCGCCGGATGACCAGCCGCAGCAGGACCAGCAGCCCGGTCAGGCTGAAGAGGATCAGGCGAAGCAGGACCAGGCCCCGCAGGATCAGCCGCAACAGGACCAGCCGCAGCAGGACCCCGGTGCCGGTGACGTCGCCCCGGCCGATGGGTGATGCCCCACAGGGAATGTGACCCGGGTCACTCCAAAGTGAAGCCGGAATCCGCGTAATGACCGCCGTAGGGCCCCCTCTCTCTCGTGACGCGACAGCGTCCACGAGAGAGAGGGGGCCTTCTCATGACAGGGGCGAAGACGGCGGTCGAGTGGCTGGCATCCGTCGCACCGGACCCCGAGGCCTGCCGCTGGGAATGGGAGCGCAACCCACTCGGGATCGCGTTGCTCCCCGCGGGCAAGGCCTGGGACGTGCTGGTCCTGCCGGGTGAACTCGGCTGTCCCACGCTCGATGTGCTCACCCGGGTGCTCGATCGACCCGGCCCGGTGCTGGTCGACTTCGGCGACAATCGGGTCGGCTTCTTCGTGCCGCCGGGCACCGCGGCCCGCTGGCTGGGCACCGGCATCCGGACCGCCGGAGCCGGCACCTGGATCGTCGTGCCGTACCCGGGCCGGGCGACACAGGGCGTGCGCTGGCTGGTCCCGCCGGACGGCTCCGGCATGCTGACCGACCCGGCGCTGCTGGAGCTGGCGATGCACGAGGCGGCGGCCGGGCTGGCCAGGAAGGAGCAGGGGTGACACCCCGGGAACCTTGACAAGAGGATTGGTCTGGACCAGGTTGAGTGCGCTCCACCCCTCCAACTCCCCCTTCACCGGAGGCCCTTGTGGACCGCGCCCGACGCGCCAGACGCCCCAGATCCGTCCTCGCCCTGCTCACGGCCGCGCTGCTGGCCGTACCCGGGATCACCGCCCTCTCGTCGGCCGCCCGTGCGGCCGACGCGGACCTCGCTAAGAACGGCGGCTTCGAGTCCGGCCTCGACGGCTGGACCTGCACGGCCGGAACGACGGTCAACTCACCTGTGCACAGCGGGAGTTCCGCGCTGCAGGCGACCCCGGCCGGCAGCGACAACGCGCAGTGTGCACAGACGGTGACCGTCCAGCCCAACGCCCAGTACACGCTGTCCGGTTACGTCCGAGGCTCCTACGTCTACCTCGGCGCGAACGGCACCGGCACCACCGACGTCTCCACCTGGACCCAGTCCGCCCCCGACTGGCAGAAGCTGACCACCACCTTCACCACCGGCGCCGCCACGACGAAGGTCACCGTCTACACACACGGCTGGTACGGCACCGGCGCCTACTACGCCGACGACATCTCCCTGGTCGGCCCGGGCGCGAGCACCGGACAGCCACCCGCCGCGCCGACCGGCCTCAGAACCGGCACGGTGACCTCCTCCTCCGTCGCCCTGTCCTGGTCGGCGGCGACCGGCGCCACGAGTTACGCGGTCTACCGCGACGGGGTCAAGGTCCAGACGGTGAGCGGCACTTCGGCCACCGTCACCGGACTCGCGCCCTCGACGGCGTACAGCTTCCAGGTCACCGCGAGCAACGACGCCGGCGAGTCCGCCAAGTCGGCCGCGGTGACCGCGACGACCACGGCAGGCACCGGCGGCGGCTCGACCGACCTGCCCGCCCACGCCCTGGTCGGCTACCTCCACGCCAGTTTCGCCAACGGCTCCGGCTACACCCGCATGGCCGACGTACCCGACAGCTGGGACGTCATCGACCTCGCCTTCGGCGAACCCACCTCGGCCACCTCCGGTGACATCCGCTTCAACCGCTGCCAGGTCACCGAGTGCCCGAACGTCGAGAGCGACGCCGACTTCAAGGCGGCGATCAAGGCCAAGCAGGCGGCCGGCAAGAAGGTGCTGATCTCGATCGGCGGCCAGAACGGCCAGGTCCAGCTGACGACCACGGCGGCCCGCGACGCCTTCGTCTCCTCGGTCTCGAACATCATCGACACCTACGGCCTCGACGGCCTGGACATCGACTTCGAGGGCCACTCGCTGTCCCTGAACGCGAACGACACGGACTTCAGGAACCCGACCACGCCCGTGATCGTCAACCTCATCTCGGCCCTGAAGACCCTGAAGGCCAAGTACGGCTCGAAGTTCGTCCTGACGATGGCCCCGGAGACCTTCTTCGTCCAGATGGGCCACCAGTACTACGGCACCGGCAAGTGGGGCGGCCAGGACCCGCGCTGCGGGGCGTACCTTCCGGTCATCCACGCCCTGCGCGACGACCTCACCCTGCTCCACGTCCAGGACTACAACTCGGGCCCGATCATGGGCCTCGACAACCAGTACCACTCCATGGGCGGCGCCGACTTCCACATCGCCATGACCGACATGCTGCTCACCGGCTTCCCGGTCGCAGGTGACGCGAACAGCGTCTTCCCGCCGCTGCGCCCGGACCAGGTGGCGATCGGCATGCCGGCGTCGACGAACGCGGGCAACGGGTACGTGGCTCCGTCCGAGGTCACCAAGACCCTGGACTGCCTGACGAAGAAGACGAACTGCGGCTCGTATCCGACCCACGGGACCTGGCCCGCTCTTCGGGGTCTGATGACGTGGTCGGTGAACTGGGACCGCTACTCCAACTGGGAGTTCGAGAAGAACTTCGACGCCTACTTCGGCTGACCACCAGGGACAGGGTGGTCAGCAGCACCGTGCCCAGGCACCAGCTGGCCACCACGTCCAGCGGCCAGTGCCAGCCCCGGCGGACCAGGCCGTAGGAGACGCCGAGCACGAGCGCCGCGCAGGCGCCGACGAGCGCCCGGCGGGCGGCGGGGGAACGCAGCCAGGGAAACACGAGCAGGGTCGCGGAACCGTACGCGATCGCCGCGGTCGCCGTATGGCCGGAGGGGAAGTAGCCGACCCCCGGGGGCATCAGCGGGGTCCCCGGCCGGGCGGTCCAGTCCTTCAGGGGGACGACCAACGCCGGGACCAGCGCCATCAGTACGGCCGCCGCGGCGGGCGGCAGCCACCAGCGGTCCGTGCCCGTCGCGTGGCCGTGCCAGGCGGAGTACCCGAGGGCGAGGACGAGCACCGGGACGGCGACCTGGACGTTGCCGAGGTCGGAGAGGAGTTCGGAGAACCGGTCCGGGCGGACGAGTTGCCGGCTCAACCGCGCGTCGAGGCGCAGGAGCGGGCCGTGGGCGACGACCTGCCAGGTGATCAGGGCGAGCAGAAGCGTGGGCAGGGCCAGGAGCGCGTACTTCGGGCGCGGATCCGGTGACGTCGACACGCGGCACAGCTTCTCAGACCCGCCGGGGGGAGGAAGGAGGTCGGCCGCCCCGGAACAGGGGGGGTGGTTCCGAGGCGGCCGTCCGGATCGGGACGTCGCGCGCCCCGGGGGGTTTGGGGCGGCGACCGTCCGATCGGTGAGGAGATCCCGGAACCGTCAGGCTCCGGTTGTGTGCGCGAGGGCACGACCAGGTCGAAGCTGGGGAGGCCCCGGCCTGAAATCGCCCACAGTCCCCTGTGGGCGGGGTGTATCTCTCATCTGGGTAGAACCTACGGCAGCCCGGGGCGCTTGGGCAGACGGAATCGCGTCCCGCCATCCACCTCGCACACCTTCTTCACACGGCCTGCCGTAGGCCACCCTCCAGAGGGGCGAACCCGCCGCTCAGATGCGTGCGAACGCCTGCTCGATGATGTCGAGACCCTCGTTCAGGAGGTCCTCGCCGATCACCAGCGGGGGCAGGAAACGCAGCACGTTGCCGTAGGTGCCACAGGTCAGGACGAGCAGGCCCTCCTGGTGGCAGGCCTTGGCGAGGGCGGCGGTCGCCTCCGCGTTCGGCTCCTTGCCGGCGCGGTCCTTGACCAGCTCGATGGCGATCATGCCGCCACGGCCACGGATGTCGCCGATGATGTCGAACTTCTCGGCCATGGCGGTGAGGCGCGCCTTCATGATCGCCTCGATGTTCTTCGCCTTGGCGTTGAGGTCCAGCTCCTTCATCGTCTCGATGGCGCCGAGCGCACCGGCGCAGGCCACCGGGTTGCCGCCGTAGGTGCCGCCGAGGCCGCCCGCGTGCGCGGCGTCCATGATCTCGGCGCGGCCGGTGACGGCGGCCAGCGGCAGACCGCCGGCGATGCCCTTGGCGGTGGTGATCAGGTCCGGGACGATGCCCTCGTCCTCGCAGGCGAACCACTGGCCGGTGCGGCAGAAGCCGGACTGGATCTCGTCCGCGACGAAGACGATGCCGTTGTCCTTGGCGAACTGGCTGATCGCGGGCAGGAAGCCCTTGGCCGGCTCGATGAAGCCGCCCTCACCGAGCACCGGCTCGATGATGATCGCGGCCACGTTGTCGGCGCCGATCTGCTTGGTGATCTGGTCGATGGCCTGCTTCGCGGCCTCCGGGCCACAGTTCTCCGGGCCGGTCAGCCAGCGGTAGCCGTACGCGACGGGGACGCGGTAGACCTCGGGCGCGAACGGGCCGAAGCCGTGCTTGTACGGCATGTTCTTGGCCGTCAGCGCCATCGTCAGGTTGGTGCGGCCGTGGTAGCCGTGGTCGAAGACGACGACGGCCTGGCGCTTGGTGTACGCGCGGGCGATCTTGACGGCGTTCTCGACGGCCTCGGCGCCCGAGTTGAACAGCGCGGACTTCTTGGCGTGGTCGCCCGGCGTGAGCTCGGCCAGCGCCTCGGCGACGGCCACGTAGCCCTCGTACGGCGTGACCATGAAACAGGTGTGGGTGAAGTCGGCCAGCTGGGCGCTCGCGCGGCGTACGACGGCCTCGGCGGAGCCGCCGACCGAGGTCACGGCGATACCGGAACCGAAGTCGATCAGACGGTTGCCGTCGACGTCCTCGATGATGCCGCCGTCCACGCGCGTCGTGAACACGGGCAGCACGGAGCCCACGCCCTGCGCGACCGCGGCGAGGCGGCGGGCCTGCAGTTCCTGCGACTTCGGGCCGGGGATGGCGGTGACGACGCGACGCTCCTGCGGAAGTGCGGTCATGAGGGCTCCCTGATGATCTTGCGTACCGGGTGTTCCCGGGCGGTACCGGACGGTGCGTTTTACTGACGCTTGTCTCTTTCTTCGCAGGCTAGGGCCGGAAGTGGAGGGTGGGCATGCTCCATGTGGGCGTTGTCGGGAAGATTGGTTGTCCGTCGTGGACATAGCACTGGGGGAGGGGCGCGCCCGGTCCGTGCGGCCTGTCGGCCGCGTAAACGGTGAACTCCCTTTGTCGGGGCGTTAGATTGGCTCGCTGATGGTGGATGGAACGGCTGGTCAGGGGGCAAGGGCGATGGAGAGCGACGGGACGCGGGACGCGCGCGGTACGCATGCGAATCCTGTGCCGCGCCCGGCGGTGCCCCGGGAGGGCTCCGCCGTGCCGCCCATGCCCGCCGGGCCACCCGGGGTTCCGCCCAGGCCGGACGGCTCGGCCTTCCTGGCCTGGCTGCGGGCGTCCCGGCCGGAGGCGGCGCCGGGCGTGTGGCGGTTCGGGTACCGGCCCCGGCCCGCACAGGAGCCCGAGCGGATCCCGACCCGGCAGCTGCTGAGCGGCGCGCTGATCGCCTTCCTCGTGGGCTGGCTGGTGTGGTCCCTGCTGTGGAACGGCTACCTCGGGGGCTGGTGGGTGCTGCCCCTGGAGCTGTTCACGCCGGACTCCTGGCGCCAGAGCAACGACCAGTTCGGCAACGCGCTCCTCTGGTACTCGTACTACACGCTCATCGCCGTGGTCATCATGCTCGTCGTCGGCCGCCTCGGCCGCTGGGGCGAGGTCTGGCGCCGCTTCGGCCCGCCCGCCTGGCGGGCGGCCGTACCCGCCGCCGAGCCCACGCCCGCCCCCGAGCAGGACCCCGCCGAATGGCCCCAGCTGCGGCACGCCGGAGCCCATGAGGCCGCCGAGCGGCTGGCCACCGAGGCGAAGGCCGGGCTCATGCGGGACGTCGACCACGCCCGGATCAGCCGGGCCTGGCAGGGCGTACGGTCCGGCACGCACACGCTCGCCTCCTTCACGGGCGCCGTGCTCAAGGACGGCTCGGCCGCCTGTATGCACCCCTCCGGCGAGCGCGACCTGCCCGCCCGCCAGGCCCGGCACGACCTGCTCACCGGGCAGGTACGGCTCGGCACCACCGCCGACGACCCCCGCAACCCGTACCACTACCGCGGCTCCGGACTCGCCCTCGGCCCCGAGCTGCTCGGCACCTCGCTGCTCGCCGTCGGCCCGGCCGGCTCCGGCAAGACCGGCGCGGTCATCCGGCCGCTCGCCGAGTCGCTGTGTCTGCACGCCCTCGCCGGACGGGCCGCCGTCGTGGCCGTCGGCGCGGCGGGCGCGGGGCTCGGCCCGGTCGAGGCGTACGACGTCGTCGTACGGATCGGGCACCCGGAATCCGTGTACGACCTCGACCTGTACGGCGGCACCACCGACCCGGACGAGGCCGCCGCCATACTCGCCGAGGCCCTCGTCGGCGACCTCGCCGACCCGCACCCCGGTGGCGACAGCCGCCGCTCCACCACCGTCCTCGCCCAGCTGCTCGGCCCCTTCCGCGCCGTCCACGACCGCTTCCCCTCGGTCCCCGAGCTGCGCCAGCTCCTCGACGGCACGCCCGGACCGCTCGCCGCACTCCGCAAGGCCCTGACCGACACCGGGCAGGAGTCGCTGCTCAGGGAACTGGACGCGCGGGAGCGGCAGATGGCCCACCCGGGCGATGTCGGCGCGGTGCTCGCCGACCGGATCGCGCTGCTCGACCGGCCCGCATTCGCCGCCTTCTTCGACACCTCCGGGCAGTCCCGGCCGTTCTCCCTCAAGGCCCTCGACCACCCGGTCCGGGTCCGCATCGACCTGCCCCAGCGCGGGCACGCCGACGCCTCGCGGATCCTCGCCCGGCTGGTCCTCGCCCAGTTCACGGCCAGCGTGACGGTACGGGAGGACCGCTCGCTCTTCGCCTGCCTGCTGCTGGACGACGCCTCCGGTGTGATCACCCCGGAGTCCGTGCGCGGCGTCCAGCGACTGCGCTCCGCCCACGCGGGCACCGTGCTGACACTGCGCACCCTGGACGACGTACCCCGGCCGCTGCGCGGACCGCTGCTCGGTGCCACCGGCTGCCGGATGGCGCTGTCCGGGCTCACCCCCTGGGACGGGCAGGACTTCGCCGAGGTGTGGGGCAAGGAGTGGACCGAGACCCGGGACGTCACCGACCGGCAGATCATCGCCGAGACCCCGGCCGGCAAGGCCGTGCACATGCTGCGCCGGGTCATCACCGGCCAGGCGCCCACCGCACGAGCCGTCACCGTCCGCCAGGTGGAGCGCGAGCGCTGGTCGGCCTCCGAGCTGGCGCACGGGGTGCCGCCGGGCCATGCGGTGCTGTCGCTGACCACGGTCCAGGGTGAGCACGCTCCGCCGTTGCTGGTGGATCTGCGGGACTGAGGGAAGGCGGCACCCGGGGACCGTACGGTACGGCAGAATCGGCATAGGCTGTTCATACGCGGCGGCCAATTGATCACACTGATCACCGGATCTCCCCACCCGCCGTCCGTCCCGGTTCTCCCCTCCCTGAAGGCCTCATGCCCCCGACGCTCGCCTCGCTCGTCCACCACTCCGCGCTCAAGCTGACCGTCCGCGCGGGCGAGGACCGGCTCGACGTGCCCGTCCGCTGGGCGCACGTGAGCGAGCTGGCCGATCCCGTGCCCTACATGGAGGGCGGCGAGCTGCTGCTGATCACCGCGCTCAAGCTGGACGCGGAGGATCCGGAGGCGATGCGGCGGTATGTGAAGCGGCTGGTCGGCGCGGGCGTCGTAGGGCTCGGCTTCGCGGTCGGGGTGAACTACGACGAGATCCCCAAGGCCCTCGTCGACGCCGCCGAGGAGGAGGGGCTGCCGCTGCTGGAGGTGCCCCGCCGCACCCCTTTCCTCGCCATCAGCAAGGCCGTCTCCGCCGCGATCGCCGCCGACCAGTACCGGGCCGTCACGGCGGGCTTCGCCGCCCAGCGGGAGCTGACCAAGCAGGCGCTGAACGCCGGACCCGAGGGGCTGCTCGGCGCGCTCGCCGCGCAGGTCGACGGGTGGGCGGCGCTGTACGACGCCTCGGGCGCCGTCGTCGCCACCGCGCCCGAGTGGGCCGGCCGCCGGGCCGCCCGGCTCACCGCGGAGGTCGAGCGGCTGCGGGAGCGGTCCGCCCCGGCCTCCTCGGTGGTCGGTGGTCCCGACAACGAGGACCGGGTGGAGCTGCACTCCCTGGGCACGGGCCGGCGCCCGCGCGCCGCGCTCGCCGTGGGCACGGCCGCAGCCCTCGGCACCGCCGAGCGGTACGCCGTCCACTCCGCGATCGCCCTGCTCACCCTCACCACCGAACGGTCCCGCTCGCTGCACGCGGCCGAGCAGCGGCTCGGCGCGGCCGTACTGCGCATGCTGCTGGCCGGGGAGCCGGACCATGCCCGGGCCGTCGCCGGTGACCTGTACGGCGGGCTCCTCGACGCCCCCTTCCGGATGATCGTCGCCGAGTCGGCGTCCGGCCCGGCCGCGCGGGCGCACACGGAGGCGGACGCCGACGCGCTGGGCGGGATCGTGGAGGCCGTGGAGTCGGCTGCCGCGCGCGCCGGGGAGGCCGTGCTGGTCGTGCCCGAAGGGGAGCGGCTGGTGGTGATGGCCGCGGACGGGGGTGCGGCGGTGGCCGCGTGTGCCGCGTACGCGGCGGCGCTGGAGGCCGGGCGGGCCATGCCCGAGCAGACGGCCGGGGACGAGGTGGAGCTGGTCGTCGGGCTGTCGGCCCCGGTCGGACCGATCGCCGCGGCGGCGGCCTACAAGCAGGCCGAGCAGGCGCTGTCCGTCGCGCGGCGACGGGGGCGGGTGCTGGTGGAGCACGAGCAGCTGGCTGCGGGGTCCGTGCTGCCGTTGCTGGCCGACGATGCGGTGAAGGCGTTCGCGGACGGGCTGCTGCGGGCGCTGCACGAGCACGACGCGACGGGGCGGGGGGATCTGGTCGCCTCGCTGCGGGCGTGGCTGTCCCGGCACGGTCAGTGGGACGCGGCGGCGGCGGACCTCGGGGTGCATCGGCACACGCTGCGGTACCGGATGCGGAGGGTCGAGGAGATCCTGGGGCGCTCCCTGGACGACCCGGACGTCCGGATGGAGCTGTGGCTCGCTCTGAAGGCGACGTCACCGGAATAGCCGTACCAGGAGTCTCCGCCCCCTGGCCCCCGGCCTCTCCAGCCCCCACCACGCCAAACCGGAGCATCGCCCACCCCCACCAGTACGACTCGGACAAGCGACCCCCGCTCGCCTCCGCCCTACCGTGGACCACGAAAGAACACGCACACCCCCAACGCGGAAGGGCCGGGACTCACATGACTTCCACCCACGCCTTCTGGCTCGCCGGCCGCCAGGTCACCGGCGAGGACACCTTCGACGTAACCTCCCCGTGGGACGGCCGTCTCGTCGGCAAGGTCAGCGTGCCGACCGACGCCCAGGTCGAGGAGGCCGTGGCCGCCGCGTACGCCGTGCGGGACGAGTTCGCCGCGACCCCGGCGCACGTACGTGCCGCCGCCCTCGACCACGTCAGCAAGCGCCTGGTCGAGCGCACCGAGGAGATCGCCCAGCTGATCTCCGCCGAGAACGGCAAGCCGATCAAGTGGGCCCGCGGCGAGGTCGGCCGCGCCGTGTCCGTGTTCCGCTTCGCGGCCGAGGAGGCCCGGCGGTTCAACGGCGGCGAGGCCCAGCGGCTCGACACCGACCTCGGCGGCCAGGGCCGCCTGGCGCTCACCCGCCGCTTCCCGAAGGGCGTCGTCCTCGGTATCGCGCCGTTCAACTTCCCGCTGAACCTGTGCGCGCACAAGGTCGCCCCGGCGATCGCCGCCGGCGCCCCGATCATCCTCAAGCCGGCCCCGGCCACCCCGCTCTCCGGCCTGATCATCGGCGACCTGCTCGCCGAGACCGACCTGCCCGCCGGCTCCTGGTCGATCCTCCCGGTCGCCAACGAGAAGATGCCCGCGCTGGTCCAGGACGAGCGTCTGCCGGTCATCTCCTTCACCGGTTCCGAGAAGGTCGGCTACGCGATCATGGACTCGGTGCCGCGCAAGCACTGCACCCTGGAGCTGGGCGGCAACGGTGCCGCGGTCGTGCTCGGCGACTTCGCCTCCGACGCCGACCTCGACTGGGCCGCGACCCGTATCGCGACCTTCTCGAACTACCAGGGCGGCCAGTCCTGCATCTCCGTGCAGCGCGTGATCGCGGACGCCTCCGTCTACGACCGTCTGCTGCCGCGCATCGTCGCCGCCGTCGAGGCCCAGGCCACCGGTGACCCGACCGACGACAAGACCGATGTCGGCCCGCTGGTCAGCGAGGACGCGGCCAAGCGCGTGGAGTCCTGGGTGAAGGAGGCCGTCGAGGCCGGCGCCACCCTCCTCACGGGCGGCGACCGCGACGGCGCCTCCTACGCGCCGACCGTCCTCACCGACGTACCGGCGGACACCACGATCGCGTGCGAGGAGGTCTTCGGGCCGGTCCTCACCGTGCAGAAGGTGGACGGCGAGGCCGCGGCCTTCGCCGCCGTCAACTCCTCCAAGTACGGCCTCCAGGCGGGCGTGTTCACCCGCGACCTCCAGGTCGCCTTCCGCGCCCACCGTGCGCTGGAGGTCGGCGGCGTGGTCATCGGCGACGTCCCGTCCTACCGCGCCGACCAGATGCCGTACGGCGGTGCCAAGCAGTCCGGTGTGGGTCGCGAGGGCGTGAAGTTCGCGATGGAGGACTACACATACGAGCGCGTTCTGGTTCTCACCGGTCTCGCGCTCTGACCTGCCACGGACAGGTCGGACGGAACGGCCGCAGCCCACTGTGCGGGGGCTGCGGCCGTTTCTTTTGCCGTTCCTATGGCCGGGTAAAGGATTCGGCATCGTCCGTTCAATAGTCTTGTTCTGTGCATGACCCACTCGATGGGATGCGAGTCGACCACTTCGTCCGACTCACGGACCACTCAGGGGAATTCATGCACATAGCCCGTACCGGGCGCGGCGTCGCGACTTCCGCGGCCGCCACCGCTGCCCTCGTCGCCGCCGCGCTGGCGACCACTTCGCAGGCCGGCGTCACCGCCGCCGCGCCCGCCGCCGTACCGCACACCAAGGCGGTTCCGGCCATCGCAGGGCACACCCTGGTCCATGGCGTGGCCAGCCCGCTCCCGAGCGCGCAGTGCCAGGCCAAGTGGCACATCAACTGCTACAACCCGCTGCAGTACCGCACCGCGTACAACCTCAACCCGCTGTACCGCAAGGGCATCACGGGCAAGGGGCGCACCATCGTCATCGTGGACTCGTTCGGCTCTCCGACGGTCCAGCACGACCTCGACCACTACAGCAGGCAGTTCGGTCTGCCCAGCACCAAGGTCAAGGTCGTCAAGTGGGGTCACGTGCCCGCCTTCGACCCCAAGAACTCCGACATGACCGGGTGGGCCGGCGAGACCACCCTGGACGTCGAGATGGCCCACGCGGTGGCGCCCGACGCCAAGATCGTCCTGGTGGAGACGGCCGTCTCCGAGACCGAGGGCACCACCGGTCTGCCGGAGATGATGTCCGCCGAGAAGCACCTGATCGACCAGGGTGTCGGCGACGTCATCACCCAGAGCTTCGGCGCCACGGAGAACACCTTCCCCGGCTTCGACCGGGGCGACTTCTCCAGCATCAAGAAGCTGCGCTACGCCTTCCAGGCCGCGAACCGGAAGCACGTGACCGTCCTCGCCTCCTCCGGCGACGGCGGTGCCACCGACATGAAGGCGGACGGCAAGCACTACTACAACAAGCGGGTCAACTCCTGGCCGTCCTCGGACCCGTTGGTCACCTCCATCGGTGGCACCCAGCTCCACCTGAACGACAAGGGTGACCGCGTCAAGCCGGACAGCGTCTACAACGACTACGGCGCGGGCGGCGGCGGCCAGTCGCACGTCTTCTCCCGCCCGGGCTTCCAGGACGGCGTGAAGAGCATCGTCGGCACCCGTCGCGGCACGCCGGACGTGTCGATGGCCGCCGCGGTCAACGGCGGTGCCTGGATCTACTCCAGCTACGACCCGACCGCCACCGGCTGGGACGTCAGCGGCGGCACCAGCGAGGCCAGCCCGCTCTTCTCGGGCATCGTCGCCCTCGCCGACCAGGCCGCGGGCCACCGGCTCGGCAACATCAACGCGGCGCTGTACAAGCTGGCCAAGCTCAGGAACACCGGCGTCGTCGACGTCAACGACGGCACCGACAACAGCTACGAAGGTGTCACCGGCTACAAGGCCGTCAAGGGCTACGACATGGCCACCGGCGTGGGCACCGTGAACGCCCTCCGCTTCGTGACCGCCCTCGCCGAGGCCGGCCACCACAGCTGACGCGACACACCTGCAACGGGGCTGCTGCCGCCCTGCCGACGGCCCGGGTTCTCCACCCGGGCCGTTCGTCCGTCCGTGGGTCACGGATCGCCGATTGGCCCGCGACCCGGCCGCAGCGCGCCTGGCAGACTGCGCGTTCCGTGCCGTGCTGCGAGGAGGCGCCGTGCAGGTAGCCGTGGTCACCTTTGACGGATTCAACGAGCTCGACAGCTTCATCGCCTCCGCGCTGATCAACCGGTGCCGCAAGGACGGTCTGGAGGCCTTCATCACGACACCGACGCCGGTGGTGACGTCCATGACCGGCGTCGAGGTGACCGGGCAGCGCCCGATGGAGTTCGTGACCGAAGCCGATGTCGTGCTGATCGGCAGCGGCGTGAGGACGCGGGACGTGGTCGCCGACGACCGGCTGATCTCCAGGCTGCCGCTCGACCCTGCGCGACAGCTGATCGGCGCGCAGTGCTCCGGCGCGCTGGTGCTCGCCCGGCTCGGCCTGCTGGACGACATGCCCGCCTGCACGGACCGCACGAGCCGGCCCTTCTTGGAGGCCTGCGACGTCACCGTGCTGGACGCGCCGTTCCACGCCGAGGGGAACATTGCCACGGCGGGCGGCTGCCTGGCGTCGCAGTATCTCGCCGCGTGGGTGATCACCCGAACGCTCGGTGAGGACGCGGCACGCGACGTCATCGACTACGTGGCGCCGGTCGGCGAGAACCGGGCGACCGTCGAGCGCGCCCTGCGCGCCGTCCGGGCGGGCGAGGCCGCACTGCGCTGAAGGCCCGCGCACCGGCGTCGGTCTCCCGTTGCACTGAAACGACATCACCGCAGGTCAGAACGGTTCCCGGCAGGTGGCGTGCCCTGGGCTCGGATCTCGTCGTTGACATTATGCAGGCAGATACCTGCATAATCGAAGGGTGAGCCACGAAGCGAGAGCGATGGACTCGGTCTTCAAAGCACTGGCCGACCCCACCCGACGACTCCTGCTCGACCGTCTGCGCGAGCAGAACGGTCAGACGCTGCGTGAGCTGTGCGAGCGCCTCGAGATGACACGGCAGTCAGCGACGCAGCATCTCGACCTGCTCCAGCAGGCCAACCTCGTGACCGTCGTACGGCGCGGGCGGGAACGCCTCCACTACCTCAATCCGGCCCCCATCCACGAGATCGAGGAGCGCTGGATCTCGGAGTTCGACAAGCCCCGCCTGCAAGCGATCAGTGCCATCAAGAACCAGGCAGAGGAGTACGCCATGACCGACGCACCCACATCCGTACCGACCTACGTCTACGTCACCTACATCCGTGCGAGCGCGGAGCAGGTGTGGCAGGCCCTGACGGACGCGGACCTGACGGCGCGCTACTGGGGCCACGCCAACGTCTCGGACTGGCAGCCGGGCTCGTCCTGGGAGCACCGGCGCGTCGACGGATCGGGCAAGACCGACGTCGTCGGCCAGGTGCTCAAGGCCGAACCCCCGACGAGCCTGGTCATCACGTTCGAGGACGCCCCTGACACCGCGCCGCCCAGAGAGCCGTCCGTCGTCACCTTCCTCGTCGAGCCGTACGAGGACATCGTCCGCCTCACCGTGACCCACGAGAACCTCGCCGACGAGGCGATGCTCAAGGGGATTTCACAGGGATGGCCGGCCGTGCTGGCGAACCTCAAGTCGCTGCTGGAGACCGGCGACATCCTCCCGCAGGCCCCCTGGGAGATGTACCGCTCGCACAGCTGAGACGACATCCGCAGAAGGGAGAAGACATCATGGACTCCACCCCGCTCCGGGACGCCTACCGCACCCTGCTGGATGCCGCCGCCACGGTGGCCGACTCGGGCGACGCGAGCCCCGTCCCGCCGGCCGGCGAATGGAACGCGGACCAGATCCTGGCGCACGTCGCCCTCGTCGGCGCCGCCACCCTCACCGCCGTCTCCTCGGTCGCTTCGGGAGCGGTGACGACGTACGACAACCGACTCGCGCAGGACACCTGGACCCTCGACCGCGTCATCGCGCTCGCCGGCGGCAACGCGGGACTTCGGGACCGCATCCGCATCCAGGCGGACGCCCTCTGCGCACTCGGCGGACCGATGCTGAGCGAGGCCGAACTCGACACGCCGGTGCCCACCCTGCTGCTGTCCAACGGCACACTCCTGGTCGACGAGCCCGTACCGCTCAGGGGCCTCCTCGCAGGCCTCGCAGAGGTGGAGCTCCCCGGTCACGCGAAGCAGCTCCTGGCTCTCCTCGGGGACGGAGCCGCGGCGGACGTGCCCTAGGGCCGCACCGGGGACCCAGAGCCGTCAGAGCGGGTTGAGGCGGGTCCTGAGCAGGCAGAACTCATTGCCCTCGGGGTCGGCGAGAACGTGCCAGGACTCCTCGCCGGTCTGGCCGATGTCGGCCGGGCGCGCCCCGAGCTTCAGGAGGCGTTCGAGCTCGGCGTCCTGATCGCGGTCGGTGGCGTTGACGTCGATGTGCAGCCGGGGCTTGCCCGGCTCCGGCTCGGCCCTGCGGCTGAGGAAGAGCGTCGGCTGCGCGCCGCCGAAGCCTTCGCGCGGCCCGATCTCGATGCTGCCGTCCTCTTCGCGGCCGAGCACCACGAAGTCCAGGACCTCGCACCAGAACCGCGCCAGCACCTCGGGGTCGCGGCAACCGAGCACGAGCTCACTGATACGACATGCCATCGACGAAACCTGCTCTCAGCGTGGGAACTGCCGGGGCGGCCGCGCGCGGAGCTCTTGAGCTCCCCGCAGTGGGAACGCGCTCGCGACCGTACCGGGCGGGGCGAGCAGGTGCGAGGGGTTTTCGGGGTCCTCGCCCCGCCCAACCGCCTTGCGGAGAGGGGGCCCGGCACCGCTGCCTGCCGGTGCCGGGCCCCTTCCGGGTGTCGGCTTCTGCGGACCCTCAACCGGAGAAGCCGACATGCGCGAGCCGCAGCGGGCCGCGCAGCCTGAGGTGGACGTCGTGCACGCCCTCGGTGACGATTCCGGCGCCCAGCGCGGTGTAGGCGTAGGCGTCCGCGGTGGGGACGGAGAGGGTCAGCGCGGCCAGCGGCGGCCCGCCGTCCAGGGACAGCTCCAGGACGCCCTCGCCCGCCAGCTGAGCCGTCACCTCGATCACGCCGTCGCCGAAGTCGCAGGCCCGGTAGACCAGTTCGGCCGTGCCGCCCCCCGCCGGAGTCACCGCGTCGCCCGCCGTCCTCGTACGGTCGACGATCACGACGCCGGACTGCTCGTCGAAGTCCGCCGCCTCCAGGCCCCGTCGGACGACCGCGCGGGGCGCCTGGGGCTCGCCGTCCAGGGTGACGGTCGTGCGCAGCCGGACGTCCTCGCTGGACGCGCCGAGCAGAAGGTCGTACGGGCCCTGCTTCAGGCGCCATCCGTCCCGTGCCACATCCCAGAACTCGAAGGCCGACAGCGGGACTTCGAAGTGGAGCTCCGTCCGCCCGCCGGGTGCGAGCGTCACCCGGCGGTGGGCGAGCAGCTCGCGGCGCGGCCGGGGCACGGAAGGGTCCGCCGCCCGGGTGCAGAGCTGGGCGACCTCGTCGGCCGTGCGGTCGCCCGTGTTCGTGAGGGTGCAGCCGACGTGGACCGTGCCGTCCTGCACCCGGGCCGACAGGTCGGCGTAGGCGAAGGACGCGTACGACAGGCCGTGGCCGAAGGGGAACAGCGGGGTGCCCTCGAAGTAGAGGTAGGTCTGGCGGCCGCCGATCACGTCGTAGTCGAACAGGTCCGGAAGGTCGGCGTCGGACGCGTACCAGGTCTGCGGGAGGCGGCCCGCGGGGGAGACGTCACCGGCCAGCACCCGGGCCAGGGCCGTGCCCGCGGCCTGGCCGCCGTGTGCGGTCCAGACGACGGCCGACCACGACGAGAATCGCGGCGCCCAGGATCCGCGCACGGCCGCCGTCCTCGCCGGGATCGCCGCCTTCTACGAGGACTTCCTCACCCGCACCGACGCCGACGGCCGCCTCGTCGCCGTCCCGTCCTACTCGCCCGAGAACCGGCCGGCGAACGCCGGCTGGGGCGCGCTCAACGCGGCCATGGACCTCTCCGCCGCCCGGCACGCCCTGCTCACCGCCGCCCGCTATCACCCCGAACACGCAAAGAAATGGCAGGAGTTGGCCGAGCAACTGCCCCCGCACCGGATCAACGCCGACGGCGCCCTCGCCGAATGGGCCTGGCCCGGCCTGGACGACACCTACGACCACCGCCACCTCAGCCATCTCTACGGCGTCTGGCCGCTGGACTAGATCACCCCCTACGACACCCCGGACCTGGCCGCCGCCGCCCACCGCGCCCTCGAACTGCGCGGCGCCGAGAACCACTCGGCCCACGGCCATCTCCACCACGCCCTGATCGCGGCCCGGCTCCGGGACCCCGACCGGGTCACGCACGCCCTGCGTCAGGTCCTGGAGGGCGACTTCTTCCACGCCTCCCTGATGAGCGCCCACTACCCGAACCGCGACGTCTACAACGCGGACGCCGCGCACACCCTCCCCGCCGTGCTGATCGAGGCGCTCGTGCAGTCCACCCCGGACCGGCTCGTCCTGCTGCCGGCCGTCACGGACGGCTGCCCCCGGGGCGAACTGCGCGGCGTGCGCACCCGGTTCGGCGCGGAGATCGACCTCGACTGGACCCCCGACGGCGCCCGAGCCGTCGTGCGGCCCGGCCGCACCCACCGCATCGAACTGCGGACTTCCTCCGGCGCGGAGCCGCTCGACCTCGTCGCCGGAGAAGACCGCGTCCTCACCCTGGGGGCGCGGTGACCGAGGAACCCCCCCACCCATGGAAGGGACACCCATGGCAACAAGCACGCCGAGCAGGGTCGCCAAGGCCCTGATCGCCCCCGCGCTCGCCCTCGGCGCCACCGTCGGCCTCGCCTCGCCTCGGCGCGCGCCTCCGCCGCCGTCTGGAGCTCCTGCGACCAGTGGGGCAACACCACACTGAACGGCTACACCCTCTACAACAACATCTGGGGCTCCGGCGCGGGCAGCCAGTGCGTCTGGGCCAACTCCGGCACCAACTGGGGTGTCTGGGCCGACCACCCGAACACCGGCGGCATCAAGTCCTACCCGAACGCCAAGAAGGTGATCAACAAGTCGATCACCTCGCTCTCCTCGCTCACCAGCAGCTACAACGTCACCGTGCCGTCGTCCGGCGCGTACAACACGTCGTACGACATCTGGGACACCGGCTACAAGCACGAGGTCATGCTCTGGGTCAACAGGACCGGAGCCGTCGGCCCGCTCGGCACCTCGCAGGGCTCCCTGACCCTCGGCGGCTCCACCTGGACCGTCTACAAGGGCAACAACGGCTCCAACGACGTCTTCTCCTTCGTGCGCAGCTCCAACTCCGGCTCCGGCACGGTGAACATCCTGCCGATCCTGAAGTGGATCAAGGACACCAAGGGCTGGTTCGGCGACGTGACCATCGGTGACCTGCAGTTCGGCTACGAGATCACCTCGTCGTCCGGCGGACTGAACTTCACGACCAACAGCTACGGCGTCAGCAGCAGCTGAGCTGTCTGAAGGGGGGGCCGGTCCCGGGCGGGGCCGGCCCCCTCGTGCGCTCAGCCGGCGATCGGCAGCTCCGCGCCGTCCCGCAGGAACAGCGGGATGCGGTCCAGCGGGGCGTCCACCGTCACGGCCGTACCGCCCTCGTACGTCTCACCCGTCCACGCGTCCGTCCAGCGCGCGCCCGCCGGCAGGTACGTCGTGCTGGCCGTGGCGCCCGCCGTCAGCACCGGCGCGACCAGCAGATCGCGGCCGAAGAGGTAGGCGTCGTCGACGGACCAGGCCGCCTGGTCGTCGGGGAACTCCAGGAACAGCGGACGCATCACCGGCAGGCCCTCCTCGTGGGCCTCCCGCATCACCTGCAGCACATACGGCTTCAGGCGCTCGCGCAGCCGCAGGTACTTCTCCAGGACTCTGCCGGCCTCCTCGCCGTACGACCACACCTCGTTCGGGCCGCCGGTCATGTCCGGGCCCAGCGGCATACCCGGGTCGCGGAAGCCGTGCAGACGCATCAGCGGGGACAGCGCGCCGAACTGGAACCAGCGGATCATGACCTCGCGGTACGCCGGGTCGTCCGGGTCGCCGCCGTGGAAGCCGCCGATGTCGGTGTTCCACCAGGGGATGCCGGAGAGCGCCGTGTTGAGGCCGGCCGCGATCTGGCGGCGCAGGGTCGCGAAGTCGGTGCCGATGTCACCGGACCACAGGGCGGCGCCGTAGCGCTGACTGCCCGCCCACGCCGAGCGGTTCAGCGTGACCACGTCCGTCTCGCCGGCCGCCAGCAGGCCCTCGTGGAAGGTGCGGGCGTTCTCCCGCGGGTAGAGGTTGCCGACCTCCGGACCCGGGCCCGCCCAGTAGCGCAGGTTCTCGGGGAACCCCGGCTTCAGCTCCGGCTCGCAGGCGTCCAGCCAGAAGGCCGTGATGCCGTACGGGGCGAGGTAGTTGTCCCGGACGCGGGACCACACGAACTCCCGTGCCTCGGGGTTCGTGGCGTCGTAGAAGGCCACCTGGACGGTCGAGGCGATCTCCTTGTCCGGCCAGTCGGCGTGCGCCATCGGGCCGTACTGGGTGCCGATGAACCAGCCGCGCTGCTCCATCAGCGGGTGGTTCTCGGACAGCGGCGACACCGACGGCCACACGGACACGACCAGCTTGACGCCCAGCTCGTCCAGCTCGCGGACCATCGCGGCCGGGTCGGGCCACTCCCTAGGGTCGAACTTCCACTCGCCGAGGTGGGTCCAGTGGAAGAAGTCGCAGACGATCGCGGAGAGGGGAAGGCCCCGGCGCCTGTACTCCCGTGCCACCTCCAGGAGTTCGTCCTGGGTGCGATAGCGCAGCTTGCACTGCCAGAAGCCCGCCGCCCACTCCGGCAGCATCGGCGAACGCCCGGTCGCCGCGCTGTAGGCGCGCTGCCCGTCGGCCGGGGTGCCCGCGGTGATCCAGTAGTCGAGCTGCCGGGCCGAGTCGGCCACCCAGCGGGTGCCGTTGGCCGCCAGCTCCACCCGGCCGATCGCCGGGTTGTTCCACAGCAGGGTGTAGCCCCGGCTGGAGACCAGCACCGGGACGCTCACCTCGGCGTTGCGCTGCACCAGGTCCAGCACCAGGCCCTTCTGGTCCAGCCGGCCGTGCTGGTGCTGGCCCAGGCCGTACAGCTTCTCGCCCTCGTGGGCGGCGAAGCGCTGCTCCAGGCGGTGGTGGCCGTTGCCGACGGCCGTGTACAGACGCGAGCCGGGCCACCAGAAGTGGGCGCGCTCCTCCGCGAGCAGCTCCGCGCGGTCGTCGGTGCGCAGAAAGCGGATCAGACCCTCGGCACTCACCTCGACGGTGAGTGCGCCGACCGTCAACAGCCCCTGTTCCTAGGTCACCTTGACGGTGCTCTCGGTGGCCTGCGGGGCGTCCAGGAGCGCCCCCGGCAACCCGTCCAGGACCGGGCCGCCGAGCCGGGCGCGCACCCGGACCGCGTCCGGACCCCACGGCTCGATCCGCACCGTCTCCTGACGGCCGCTCCACTCCAGCGCCCCGTCCTGCTCACGGAAGGTGCCGACGGTGGGGGAGGACTGCGCGAGGCTGACCTTGGGCTGAATTCCGGCAGGCTGATTCACGGCATGCTCCTGAGGAGAGGAGTGCAGACAGGGACAGCAGGCACAGGTGTGCCCCGGACGTGCGAGGCACCGGGAGGAGATACGTCAGGACGCGGCGGGCGCCGGCCCCGAACTCGCCCGTACCGTCAGCTCGGGCGCGATCAGCACGACCTCGTCGCCGCCCCGCCCGTCCAGCTTGGCCACCAGGTGCTCCACGGCGTGCCGGCCCATCTCCTGCGCGGGGACGGCGACCGAGGTCAGCCGCACCGAGGCCTGCACGGCCACCTGGTCCGGGCAGATCGCGACCACGGACACGTCCTCGGGCACGGCCCGCCCCTGCTGGCGCAGCAGAGCGAGCAGCGGCTCCACCGCGGACTCGTTCTGCACGACGAACCCGGTGGTGCCCGGGCGCTCGTCGAGGATCCGGGCCAGGGTCACGGCCATCGCGTCGTACCCGCCCTCGCACGGGCGGTGCAGCACCCGCACGCCCGTCTCGCGGGCGCGGGAGCGGAGCCCGTCGAGGGTGCGCTCGGCGAAGCCGGTGTGCCGCTCGTAGACGGCCGGGGCCTCGCCGATGACAGCGATGTCACGGTGCCCGAGCCCCGCCAGATGCTCCACGCACAGCGCGCCCGTCGCACTCCAGTCCAGATCCACGCAGGTCAGACCGGTGGTGTCGGCGGGCAGCCCGATCAGTACCGAGGGCTGGTCGGTCTCCCGCAGCAGCGGCAGCCGCTCGTCCTCCAGCTCGACGTCCATCAGGATCATCGCGTCGGCGAGACCGCTGCCGGTGACCCGGCGCACCGCGTCGGGGCCCTCCTCGCCGGTGAGCAGCAGGACGTCGTACCCGTGCGTGCGGGCCGTGGTGGCCACCGCGATGGCGATCTCCATCATCACCGGCACGTACATGTCGGTGCGCAGCGGGATCATCAGCGCGATGATGTTCGACCGGTTGCTCGCCAGGGCGCGCGCGCCCGCGTTGGGGTGGTAGCCGAGCTCGCGGATGCTCTGCTCGACCCGCTGCCGGGTGGTGGCGGAGATGGACCGCTTGCCGCTGAGGACGTAGCTCACCGTGCTCGCCGAGACTCCGGCGTGCTGGGCGACCTCGGCGAGGGTGACCATCCAGCTCTCCAAGCTTTGTGAAGCGCTTCGACACTGCGCATTGCTGACACGGGCGAGTGAGGGTGTATTGACAGTAGCCGCAGCGGGGGTGAGTAGCCATAGGCTGTCGAAGCGCTTCGACAGAAATTCCGACGCCAAGGGTTCGGCAACCTTTCGGCGGGCCGGCGACCACAGGGAGGCGGTAGACGAACCGTCCCCCGGAAGGACCCCCGATGCAACACCGCAGACCGCGCCTGTCGAAGAAGGCGAAGACGCTTGTCGCCGCCTCCGTCGCCCTGGCCGCCGCCGCAGGCGTCACCGTGGCGCAGGCCGGCGAGTCGAGCAAGAAGTGCACGGCCTTCGACACCGTCACCCTCGGCAAGTACTACGTCAACAACAACCTGTGGGGCCAGGACAAGGGCACCGGCACCCAGTGCGTCTGGGACAACTCCCGAAGCGGATCGACGATCTCCTGGGGCACGGACTACACCTGGGCCACCAACAGCAAGGGCAAGGACTCCGACGTGAAGTCCTACGCCGGCACGGTCCTCGGCTGGCACTGGGGCTGGAAGACGGACAGGGCGAGCACCGGGCTGCCCGTCCGGGTCGGCGACCGCAAGAAGATCACCGCCAAGTGGAGCTTCGCGCTCAGCTCGAACCCCGGAACGATGAACGTCGCCTACGACCTGTGGCTGCACGCCAAGGGCAGCGCGGACTGGCCCGACCAGCCCACCGACGAGGTCATGATCTGGCTCGACCGGCAGGGCGGCGCGGGTCCGCTCGGCACGAAGTACGGCAGTGTCAGCCTCGGCGGCACCATGTGGGACATCTACCAGGGCGACATCGGCTGGAAGGTGTACTCCTTCGTTCGCCGTACCAACACCACAGGTGCGACGCTGAACCTGGACGACTTCACCCAGGCACTCGTTCGGCGCAACCTGCTGAGCAACAACAAGTACGTCTCCGGGATCGAGGCCGGAACCGAGGTGTTCAAGGGCTCCGGGCGGCTGGACACGAAGTCGTACTCGGTCGACATCGGCTGAACCCGTTCGCCGGCGCCGACCGAACGGCGCGCGAGGACTGGTGGGGTCGGCCGGATTCGGGTACCAACGATCCAGTAGCACTGGTCGGTAAGGATCGGTCCTCAACATCCCTATTGCGGCGAGGTGAGCCTCATGTCCGCCCCCACCACCCAACGTAAAACCGTCACTGAGCGCGAGGCACGCCAGGTGGCGGAGGCCGCCCGGGAACAGGACTGGCGCAAGCCCAGCTTCGCCAAGGAACTGTTTCTCGGGCGCTTCCGGCTCGACCTCATCCACCCCCATCCGCTCCCGGAGCCCGAGAGCGTGCGCCGCGGCGAGGAGTTCCTCGCCAAGCTGCGCGTCTTCTGCGAGACGACGATCGACTCGGCCCGCATCGAGCGCGAGGCCCGCATCCCCGACGAGGTCGTCGCCGGCCTGAAGGAACTCGGCGCGCTCGGCATGAAGATCGACCCCAAGTACGGCGGTCTCGGCCTCACCCAGCTGTACTACAACAAGGCCCTCGCCCTGGTCGGCTCCGCGAGCCCCGCGGTCGGCGCGCTGCTCTCCGCCCACCAGTCGATCGGCGTGCCCCAGCCGCTGAAGATCTTCGGCACCCAGGAGCAGAAGGACGCCTTCCTGCCCCGCTGCGCCCGCACCGACATCTCCGCCTTCCTGCTCACCGAGCCGGACGTCGGCTCCGACCCGGCCCGCCTCGCGACGACGGCCGTCCCGGACGGGGACGACTACGTCCTCGACGGGGTGAAGCTGTGGACCACCAACGGGGTGGTCGCCGACCTGCTGGTCGTCATGGCGCGGGTGCCGAAGTCCGAGGGGCACAAGGGCGGCATCACCGCCTTCGTGGTGGAGGCCACCGCCGAGGGCATCACCGTGGAGAACCGCAACGCCTTCATGGGCCTGCGCGGCATCGAGAACGGCGTCACCCGCTTCCACCAGGTCCGGGTCCCGGCCGCCAACCGCATCGGCTCCGAGGGCGCGGGCCTGAAGATCGCGCTCACCACGCTCAACACCGGCCGGCTGTCGCTGCCCGCGATGTGCGCCGGCGCCGGCAAGTGGTGCCTGAAGATCGCCCGTGAATGGGCCGCCGAGCGCGAGCAGTGGGGCAAGCCGGTCGCGCTGCACGAGGCCGTCGGCTCCAAGATCAGCTTCATCGCGGCCACGACCTTCGCCCTGGAGGCCGTCCTCGACCTGTCCTCGCAGATGGCCGACGAGGACCGCAACGACATCCGCATCGAGGCCGCCCTCGCCAAGCTCTACGGCTCCGAGATGGCCTGGCTGATGGCCGACGAACTGGTCCAGATCCGCGGCGGCCGCGGCTACGAGACGGCGGAGTCCCTCAAGGAGCGCGGCGAGCGCTCCGTCCCGGCCGAGCAGATCCTGCGCGACCTGCGCATCAACCGGATCTTCGAGGGCTCGACGGAGATCATGCACCTGCTCATCGCCCGCGAGGCCGTGGACGCCCACCTCTCCGTCGCCGGCGACCTCATCGACCCCGACAAGTCCCTGTCGGACAAGGCGAGGGCGGGCGCCAACGCGGGCGTCTTCTACGCCAAGTGGCTGCCGAAGCTGGTCGCCGGACCCGGCCAACTGCCCTCCTCGTACCACGAGTTCAAGCGCGAGACGGACCTCTCCGGTCATCTGCGCTACGTCGAGCGGCACGCCCGCAAGCTGGCCCGCTCCACGTTCTACGCCATGTCCCGCTGGCAGGGCCGGATGGAGACCAAGCAGGGCTTCCTCGGCCGGATCGTGGACATCGGCGCGGAACTGTTCGCGATGAGCGCGGCCTGTGTGCGTGCCGAGCGGCTGCGCGGCGAGGGCGAACACGGCCGCGAGGCGTACCAGCTCGCCGACGCCTTCTGCCGTCAGTCCCGCCTCCGTGTCGAGGAACTCTTCAACCGGCTGTGGGCCAACACCGACGACCTCGACCGCAAGGTGGTCAAGGGCGTGCTCGGCGGGGCCTACGAGTGGCTGGAGGACGGGATCGTCGACCCCTCGGGCGAGGGCCCGTGGATCGCCGACGCGACCCCCGGACCGTCCGCCCGTGAGAACGTGCGCCGCCCGTACGGCGGGTAGCCGCCCGTACGGGCGGTAGCTCAGCAGTACTTGTCGCTCGGATCCCGCGTCGTCCAGGAGCAGGAGTCGACCTTGGTGCCGCTCGCCTTGGTCAGCGTGGCCGTGTCCCTGTCGTTGTTCCAGACGTAGGCGCGGCGGCCCTGGTACTTGTTCGATGCGGTGTCCGAGCCGCTGCCGGTGTGGATCTTCATGTACTTCCCGGCGCCGATCCTGACGTCCGGGAAGACGTACTTGTGGTTGGAGGCGTCCTTCAGGATCCAGCCCTTGAGCGAGACCGCCGAGCCGCCGCTGTTCTTGATCTGCACCCACTCGGCGTTCAGGCTCTGGTTGGAGCGGTCGTCCCGGCCCGGGCTGTCGAACCAGACGTGGTGGATGTGCACGCCGCCGGCCGCCTGGGCCGGGGTGCTGAGCAGGGTTCCGGTGAGCAGGGCCGCGCCCGCGAGGGCGGGCAGGGCGGCGCGTATGCGCACAGTACGCATGGAGATATCCCCCCAGGATGTCGTCCGCGAAGTCGTACTCGGACCGGTCGTCCACCGGCCCGACTGAAGTGTTATCACACGATCTTCACTCCGACTTCACAAACGGAAAATCACCACATCCGGCAATGAAAGCTGTTAACGCACCCGCCCGAGGGATGCCCTGTCCGACCGCCCGCGGCCAACGGCCACAATGGGGGGATGACCGACAGTCCCGCCAGTCCCGCACCCCTCGCCGACCCGCACCTCGTGTACGACCCCCTCGCGGGAGACGGCCCGAAGGACGTGGTGATCCTCGGCTCCACCGGGTCCATCGGAACCCAGGCGATCGACCTCGTGCTGCGCCACCCCGACCGCTTCCGGGTCACCGCCCTCTCCGCGAACGGCGCCCGCACGGCCCTGCTCGCCGAGCAGGCGCACCGGCTGCGGGTCCGGACCGTGGCGGTCGCCCGCGAGGACGCCGTACCGGCTCTGCATGAGGCGCTGACCGAGCGGTACGGCGCGGGGGAGCCGCTCCCCGAGATCCTCGCCGGACCGGACGCGGCCACCCAGGTTGCCGCCTCCGACTGCCACACGGTGCTCAACGGCATCACCGGGTCCATCGGCCTCGCGCCCACCCTGGCCGCCCTGGAGGCGGGCCGCACCCTCGCGCTCGCCAACAAGGAGTCGTTGATCGTCGGCGGCCCGCTGGTCAAGGCACTCGCCAAGCCCGGGCAGATCATCCCGGTCGACTCCGAGCACGCCGCGCTCTTCCAGGCGCTCGCCTCCGGTACCCGCGCCGACGTGCGCAAGCTGGTCGTCACCGCCTCCGGCGGGCCCTTCCGCGGCCGCACCAAGGCCGAGCTGGCGAACGTCACCGTCGAGGACGCCCTCGCGCACCCCACCTGGGCCATGGGCCCGGTGATCACGATCAACTCCGCGACCCTCGTCAACAAGGGCCTGGAAGTCATCGAGGCGCACCTGCTCTACGACATTCCCTTCGACCGCATTGAGGTCGTTGTGCATCCCCAGTCGTATGTTCACTCGATGGTCGAGTTCACCGACGGATCCACGATCGCCCAGGCGACGCCCCCCGACATGCGCGGGCCGATCGCCATCGGTCTGGGCTGGCCCGAACGTGTTCCCGACGCGGCACCCGCCTTCGACTGGAGCAAGGCCTCCACCTGGGAGTTCTTCCCGCTGGACAACGAGGCCTTCCCCTCGGTGAACCTCGCCCGGCACGTGGGGCAGCTCGCGGGGACCGCCCCGGCGGTGTTCAATGCGGCCAACGAGGAGTGTGTCGAGGCGTTCCGCACCGGCGCACTGCCCTTCAACGGCATCATGGAGACCGTGACCCGGGTGGTCGAGGAGCACGGCACCCCGGTCACGGGAACCTCACTCACCGTGTCGGACGTCCTCGAAGCGGAGACCTGGGCACGGGCCCGGGCGCGCGAACTGACAGACCGGACCGCGGAGGCGCGTGCATGACGACCTTGATGTTCATCCTCGGCATAGTGGTCTTCGCGGTCGGCCTGCTCGTCTCGATCGCCTGGCACGAGCTGGGGCACCTGTCCACGGCCAAGCTCTTCGGCATCCGCGTCCCGCAGTACATGGTCGGCTTCGGCCCGACCATCTGGTCGCGCACGAAGGGCGACACCGAGTACGGCATCAAGGCCATCCCGCTCGGCGGCTACATCCGCATGATCGGCATGTTCCCGCCCGACGAGGCAGGCCGGGTCTCCGCCCGCTCCACCTCCCCGTGGCGCGGCATGATCGAGGACGCCCGTTCGGCGGCCTTCGAGGAGCTCAAGCCGGGTGACGAGACGCGCATGTTCTACACGCGCAAGCCGTGGAAGCGCGTCATCGTCATGTTCGCGGGCCCGTTCATGAACCTGATCCTCGCGATCGGCCTGTTCCTGACCGTGCTGATGGGCTTCGGCATTCAGCAGGAGACCACCAGCGTCGAGTCCGTCTCGCCCTGCATCATCGCGCAGAGCCAGCACCGTGACAGCTGCAAGAAGTCCGACCCGGCCTCCCCGGCCGCGGACGCCGGCATGAAGGCGGGCGACAAGATCGTCTCGTTCGGCGGCGTACCGACCAACGACTGGAACACCCTCTCGGACCTGATCCGGGAGAGCGCCGGCAAGGACGTCGCGATCGTCGTCGACCGCAAGGGCCAGGAGCTGACCCTGCACGCGAAGATCGCCACCAACCAGGTCGCCAAGAAGGACTCCAGCGGCACCTACGTCCAGGGTCAGTACGTGAAGGCCGGCTTCCTCGGCTTCAGCGCGGCCCACGGTGTCGTGAAGCAGGACTTCGGCCAGTCCGTGACCTGGATGACCGACCGGGTCGGCGACGCCGTCGACTCCCTCGTCGCCCTGCCCGGCAAGATCCCGGCCCTGTGGGACGCGGCCTTCGGCAACGGCCCGCGCGAGCCGGACTCCCCGATGGGCATCGTCGGCGCGGCCCGGGTCACCGGCGAGATCGCCACGCTGGACATCCCGGCCTCGCAGCAGCTGGCCATGGCCCTCTTCGTGGTCGCCGGGTTCAACCTCTCCCTGTTCCTGTTCAACATGCTCCCGCTGCTCCCGCTCGACGGCGGGCACATCGCGGGCGCCCTGTGGGAGTCGGTCAGGAGGAACGTGGCCCGGGTGCTGCGCCGGCCGGACCCCGGTCCGTTCGACGTGGCCACGCTGATGCCGGTGGCGTACGTGGTGGCCGGGATCTTCGTCTGCTTCACCATCCTCGTGCTGATCGCGGACGTGGTTAACCCGGTGAAAATCTCCTAGCCATCGGAGGTTCGAGGCGGCCCGGGGCCCTGTGCTCCGGGCCGTCTTCCATTGAGTGGGTTTGCCGGGTGGGATGTGCTCGGCCCGGGGGCGGTGCCGTAATCTCGAAGTCTGGAGCCCGCCGTTCACGGGACCGGACCTTGATCCACGACTTGGGGTTGCACAGCAGATGACTGCGATTTCTCTCGGCATGCCGTCCGTTCCGACCAAGCTCGCCGAGCGCCGGAAGAGCCGGCAGATCCAGGTCGGATCCGTGGCGGTCGGTGGAGACGCGCCCGTCTCGGTCCAGTCGATGACCACGACCCGTACGTCCGACATCGGCGCCACCCTCCAGCAGATCGCCGAGCTGACCGCGTCCGGCTGCCAGATCGTCCGCGTCGCCTGCCCCACTCAGGACGATGCCGACGCCCTCGCGACCATCGCCCGCAAGTCGCAGATCCCGGTCATCGCCGACATCCACTTCCAGCCGAAGTACGTCTTCGCGGCCATCGAGGCCGGCTGCGCCGCCGTCCGCGTCAACCCGGGCAACATCAAGCAGTTCGACGACAAGGTCAAGGAGATCGCCAGGGCCGCCAAGGAGCACGGCACCCCGATCCGCATCGGTGTCAACGCCGGCTCCCTGGACCGCCGCCTGCTCCAGAAGTACGGCAAGGCGACCCCCGAGGCCCTGGTCGAGAGCGCCCTGTGGGAGGCCTCCCTCTTCGAGGAGCACGACTTCCGCGACATCAAGATCTCGGTCAAGCACAACGACCCGGTCGTGATGATCGAGGCCTACCGCCAGCTCGCCGAGCAGTGCGACTACCCGCTCCACCTGGGCGTCACCGAGGCCGGCCCCGCCTTCCAGGGCACGATCAAGTCCGCGGTCGCCTTCGGCGCGCTGCTCAGCCAGGGCATCGGCGACACCATCCGGGTGTCCCTCTCCGCGCCTCCGGCCGAGGAGGTCAAGGTCGGCCTCCAGATCCTGGAGTCCCTGAACCTCAAGCAGCGCGGTCTGGAGATCGTCTCCTGCCCGTCCTGCGGCCGCGCCCAGGTCGACGTCTACAAGCTCGCCGAAGAGGTCACCGCCGGCCTGACCGGCATGGACGTGCCGCTGCGCGTCGCCGTCATGGGCTGCGTCGTCAACGGCCCGGGCGAGGCCCGCGAGGCCGACCTCGGCGTCGCCTCCGGCAACGGCAAGGGCCAGATCTTCGTCAAGGGCGAGGTCATCAAGACCGTCCCCGAGTCCAAGATCGTGGAGACCCTCATCGAGGAGGCCATGAAGCTGGCCGAGCAGATGGAGGCGGAGGGCATCGCGTCCGGCGAGCCGTCCGTCTCGGTCGCGGGCTGACGCGGTTCCGCTCCGGGGCGGTCGACCTCCTGCGCGAGGTCGGCCGCCCCGTCGGCTTCTCAGCGGTGGCGCATCCAGACGTTCGGCTCCCGGTACACGCCCTCGTCCGTGTCCCGGTCGACCTGCAGCAGGCTGAGTCCCTCCGGGATCACGTACGCACCGGACTCCGGGAGGGCGAGGCCCGTCCAGCCCTCCCACTCGGTGACCGTGCCGGTCATCGTCTGCGACTCCGGCGCCGCCGCCAGGATCTCGGCACCGAGACGCTCGTGCGTCCGTATCCACGGGTCGAGGGCGGCACCGTCGGGCCGCCGCCACCGCATGAACGTCTCGACGGGCGTCAGCGGATACCGCGCCTTCGTCGTCGGCCGCACCGGCGCGATCACCCGGCCCAGCCCCGCCTCCCGGGCCGTCTCCCGCAGCGCGGTCAGTGTCCGGCCCGCCAGCCCGCGCCCCTGCAGCGACGGGGTGACGACGGCCCCGCAGATCACCAGCGTGTCCGGCTCGACGCCCTGCTCCCGCCCCTGCACGGCCCGCACCAGCGCGTCCGTGTATCCCGAGGGAAGTCCGTCGACCCGCCCGTCCCACCGCACCGGCACACCCCAGCCGGCGGCGACCGGCACCCCGTCCTCGTCCACGAGCATCAGATCCAGGGCCGCGAAGAACTCCCGCACCCGGCCCATGTACTCCTTGACCAGCCGATCGGCCGTGATGAACTGCGGAAATCCCTCACTGAACAGCTCCGCGAGCTGCTCCTCGGGGCGACTGCGGGCGTCGGCACGTTCGGTTGTCAAGATCATGTGCCGTTCGTAGCACAGGGCCCGGCTCGACGAGGCAGCGCGGCACAAATTCGGCAGGTACAGTGCGGAGATCAGCAGACCCCAGTGTGAGGCCCCGCCCGTGTTGACCCAGACGACCTCCCGGGTCCTCGAACCGAGCGACCTGGATGCCGCGCTCGCCGTCCTCGACCGTGAGCCGGTCGCGAACGCCTTCGTGACGTCCCGGGTGCAGATCGCCGGGCTCGACCCCTGGCGCCTCGGCGGCGAGATGTGGGGCTGGTACGAGGACGGCATGCTGACGTCCCTCTGCTACGCGGGCGCCAACCTGGTCCCGATCTGCGCCTCCCCGCGCGCCGTCCGTGCCTTCGCCGACCGCGCCCGCAGGGCCGGCCGCCGCTGCTCCTCCGTCGTCGGGCCCGCCGAAGCCACCGCCCAGTTGTGGCGCCTGCTCGAACCGCACTGGGGCCCGGCCCGCGAGGTCCGGGCCCACCAGCCCCTGATGGTCACCGACCGCATGCCCGCCGACATCGCCCCGGATCCCTACGTCCGCCGCATCCGCAAGGACGAGATGGAGACGATCATGCCGGCGTGCGTGGCGATGTTCACCGAGGAGGTCGGCGTCTCGCCGCTGGCCGGCGACGGCGGCCTGCTCTACCAGGCCCGGGTCGCCGAACTGGTCGGCTCCGGCCGCTCCTTCGCCCGCCTAGACGAACACGGCAAGGTCGTCTTCAAGGCGGAGATCGGAGCGGCGACGTCCCAGGCCTGCCAGATCCAGGGCGTCTGGGTGGCGCCGGAGTACCGCGGCAGGGGCCTGGCGGCACCCGGCATGGCAGCCGTCCTGCGCTACGCGCTGGCCGACATGGCTCCGATGGTGAGCCTCTACGTCAACGACTTCAACACGGCGGCGAGGCGGACCTACCGGCGCGTGGGCTTCCAGGAGGTCGGCGCCTTCATGAGCGTTCTCTTCTGAGACGTCCGAGGGGCGGCCACCCCAGGGGCGCGGGGACTGCGTCGATGTGCGGCTCCGCCGCGTGCGCGCGAGCAACCGCAGATCACCCGCACCCCCGCACACAGTGCGTACCCCCCTGTACGCTCCCCGCATGGACCTCGTGATCGGCCCCCTGGACCTCTCAGCCCACGTCGACGAGGCCCTCGCCGTCCAGGCCGTCGCCTTCGGACTCGGCCCGGACGAGGTCGCCGTACGCCGCCAGATCGTCCAGCGCCACATGCAGTACCCGGGTGCCAGGGCGCTCGGCGCGACCGCCGGCGGACTGCTCGTCGGTTTCGTCTACGGCATGCCCAACTCCCGCACCCACTGGTGGTCCACGGTCGTGGAGCCCTACCTCCGCGCCCAGCACAATGATCTCTGGCTGGACGACTCCTTCGTCATCACCGAGCTGCACGTCCACCCCGACCAGCAGAACCGCGGCATCGGCCGCCGTCTGATCACCACCATCACCGACGGCGCCGCCGAACCCCGCTCGATCCTCTCCGCGATCGACACCGACAGCCCGGCCCGCGGCCTCTACCACTCCCTCGGCTACGTCGACCTCGCCCGGCAGGTCCACTTCCCGAGCGCCCCCCGGCCGTACGCGGTGATGGGCGCACCTCTGCCACTGCGTCGGCGTTAACCGATTTCCACCGGAACAGCCAGCCCGGCTAACCTCCTATGCCATCACCATCCCCCACTCTCGGCCGCGCTCGAGCGGGGGACCCCCATCGGCAGGAGTACGAGAACCATGGCGAACGCACCGGTCCAGCGCATGTCCCAGTTGATGGCGAAGACGCTGCGCGACGACCCGGCGGACGCCGAGGTCCTCAGCCACAAGCTCCTCGTCCGTGCCGGCTACGTCCGCCGCACCGCCGCCGGCATCTGGAGCTGGCTGCCCCTCGGCAAGAAGGTCCTCGCCAACGTGGAGCGGATCGTCCGCGAGGAGATGGACGCCATCGGCGCCCAGGAGGTCTCGCTCCCCGCCCTGCTGCCGCGTGAGCCCTACGAAGCCACCGGCCGCTGGGACGAGTACGGCCAGGAGCTGTTCCGTCTGAAGGACCGCAAGGGCGGCGACTACCTCCTCGGCCCCACCCACGAGGAGATCTTCACCCTCCTGGTCAAGGACCAGTGCACGTCCTACAAGGACCTGCCGGTGATCCTCTACCAGATCCAGACCAAGTTCAGGGACGAGGCCCGTCCGCGCGCCGGCATCCTGCGCGGCCGTGAGTTCCTGATGAAGGACTCGTACTCCTTCGACCTGGACGACGAGGGCCTCGGCAAGTCCTACGCCCTGCACCGCGAGGCCTACCGGCGCACCTTCGAGCGCCTCGGCCTCGACTACCGCATCGTCGCCGCCACCGCCGGCGCGATGGGCGGCTCCAAGTCCGAGGAGTTCCTGGCCCCGGCCGAGGCCGGCGAGGACACCTTCGCGGACTGCCCGAACTGCGACTTCGCCGCCAACACCGAGGCGATCACCTACGAGCTCAAGCCGGTGGACGGCTCGGCCGTGCCCGCGCTCGAGGAGATCCCCACCCCCGACACCCCGACCATCGAGACCCTGGCCGCCCACCTCGGCGTCCCGGCCTCCGCCACGCTGAAGAACCTGCTGGTCAAGGTGGACGGCGAGATCGTCGCCGTGGGCGTGCCCGGCGACCGCGAGGTCGACCTGGGCAAGGTCGAGGAGCACTTCGCCCCGGCGGTCGTCGAGATGGTCACCGAGGCGGACTTCTCGGGCCGCCCGGACCTGGTCCGCGGTTACGTCGGCCCGCAGGGCCGGGGCGAGAAGGTCAAGTACATCGCCGACCCGCGCGTGGCCCCCGGCACCGCCTGGATCACCGGCGCCAACAAGGAGCACACGCACGCCAAGAACGTCGTCGCCGGACGTGACTTCGAGGTCGACGAGTACGTGGACGTCGTCGTGGTCCTGGAGGGCGACCCCTGCCCGAAGTGCGGCACCGGCCTGAAGCTGGACCGCGCCATCGAGATCGGCCACATCTTCCAGCTGGGCCGCAAGTACGCCGACGCCCTCAAGCTCGACGTCCTCGGCCAGAACGGCAAGCCGGTCCGCGTCACCATGGGCTCCTACGGCATCGGCGTCTCCCGCGCCGTCGCCGCGCTCGCCGAGCAGACCGCCGACGACAAGGGCCTGTGCTGGCCCAAGGAGGTCGCCCCGGCCGACGTGCACGTCGTCGCCGCCGGCAAGGCGCTGCAGACCGAGCTGGCGCTCGACGTCGCCGACAAGCTGGCCGCCGCGGGCGTACGCGTCCTGGTGGACGACCGGGCCGGGGTCTCCCCGGGTGTGAAGTTCACCGACGCCGAGCTGATCGGCGTACCGCAGATCCTGGTGGCCGGCCGCCGCTCCGGCGAGGGCGTGTTGGAGCTGAAGGACCGCAAGACGGGTGAGCGCGAGGAGCTGTCCGTCGAGGACGCGATCGCCCGCCTGACGGCGCAGTAGAGGAACCCCTCGGAGAGTTCTCCCGAGGCCGGCAGGCGCCTCACGAGGTTCTCTCAACCCGTTCCCCGACCGTGGGACGTGACACAGCGTCACGATCACCACGGGCGGGGAACGGTCATGGACACCAGGGAACGGGGCGCCGCAGCAGGGGTCCGCGGCGGAGCTCGACCCGACGACCTGCACGGGCCCCCTAAAGCCAACCGGCAAACTCCAACAGCAGCTCGGCATCCTTCGGCCGCCCGACCCGAAGCGCCCGAACCCCCGACTCCACGGCCCGGAACAACGTCCACCCGCGCAGCCGCTCCAGATCCACATCCAGCGACTCGGCAAGCCGCTTGATCCGCCGTCGAGTGGTCGCCGCCCCCGACGGCGTCGCGATCAGATCCTCCACCCGGTCCCGCACCAGCCGAGCCAGATCGAACGCACACTCACCGACGACCGGATCCGGCCCCACCGCCAGCCACGGCATCCGCTCACCGGCGAGCACCTTGCTCTGCCGAAACGTGCCGTGCAGCAGCCGGTGCTCAGGCGCGGACGCCGACAACTCCTCGCGCGCACCCACAGCGGCGTCGACCAGCTCCGCCACTTCGGGGAACGTGGACGCAGTCGCCCGCATCGCCTCCGCCTGCCGTCCCGTCCGCTCGGCCACCGTCTCGAACGCGTGGTCGCCCGGCGGCTCCACCCACAGCCGCCGCAGCGTCCCCGCCGCCTCCAGCAGCGCCTTCGCCTCGGGCAGCGACCGCACCGACACGTCCGGGTGCAGCCGCTCCAGCAGCAGCACTCCCTCGGCGGCGTCCTCGGTGTCCGTCTCCAGGAGCTGTACGGCGCCCAGACCGGCCCACTGCGCCAGCGCAGCCCGCTCGCTCTCGGGGCGGGCCCGGGGCGGGGCCAGCTTCAGTACCGCCGGGCTGTCGTCCGCCCGCCGGACCAGCACCACCAGGCTGCTGCGTCCGCCGGGCACCTGGACCCGCTCCACGGTCAACTCGCGCCGGGCGACCGCCCGTTCGACCGTCCCGGGCAGCCGCGTCAGCCAGTCGTCCCCGGCCGGTGCCGTCTCACCGAGTGCCCGCACCAGCCGCTGGGGCGGTTCGAAAGCCATGCGCGAGTTGTTCCCTTCCTCCTGGGCCTGCCGTAGGGGCGGCTACACGATCACGTCGTCGGGGACGCCGGGGTACGGGGTCCGGCCGCACCTGCTTCGTCGCCGGCCCGCTCGGCGAGCCCAGGGAAGGCTACGCTCTCCCCGCTCCAGCGCACCGCCCGCACCGCTGCCTCGCGCAGCGCCGCGGCCGCCGAGGCACGCCGCGCGCCGGTCGCCGTCCGGACCAGGTCCGAGTACACCCCGGCCACCCGCTCCTCCAACTCGGCGGCCAGCCGTACCGCCGCGGCCGCGTCCGGCACCTGGAACGGCAGCGCGTACGCGGCGCTCGCGGCGACCGGCTGAGTGCCCAGGTCGCGCACTTCGCGCACCAGTGCGTCCCGGCGGGCCCGGTGCGCGTCGTACGCCGCCCGTGCGTCGGTCCGCCGCCGCTGGTCGATCCGCCCGCCGACGACGCCGTAGCCGTACACCGCCGCGTGCTCCGCGGCCAGTGCCGCCTGCAGCGCGGCCAGTTCGGCCTTCCGGGTCTCGTCGCTCACTTGGCTCCCTCGGTCAGCAGGTACGCGTGGGCCGCGCCGGACGCCGCCACCGACGCCATCAGCCGGGCCAGTTCGCCCGGCACGTCCAGCAGGGCCTTGGTCCGCCGGTCGGCGAGGGCGCGCTCGGCGGCGGCGAGATCGGCGAGGGCGCCCTTCTCGGTGGCCGGCACGGCCTGTGGCGTCGCCGTGGAGGCCGCCGGGGAAGGGGATCCGGTGGCCGTGGGGGAGGGGGACTTGGTGGCAGCGGTGCCGCCGAACGCCTCCGTGTGCGCCGCCACTTCCGCGCGCAGCGGGCGCAGCCGCTCGGCCAGTGCCGGATGGGCGGCGAGCACCGCGTCGTAGCGCTCCAGCAGCCCCGCGCCGTCCTTGGCCGCACGCGCACGGGCCCGTTCGGTCGCCGAGGGGGAGTCGCCGCTGTCCCCGGGGCCCGGATCGGCCGAACAGCCCACCAGCAGGGCGGCTCCGGCGGCCGAAGCGAAAAGGGTTCTTCTGCGCGGCCCCGAGGGGGTGCGCGGCGGCGGGTACGGCACTGCAGACGTCCTCGGGGAACTCGTACGAAAGGAACAACTTCGAAAGAAAGACAGCCAAAGGGCGGCACGCCCGTGATCACGGTACCCGCGCACCCCGCGCACACCACTCACCGGCACCGCGCGTACACAGGTGGACGGCAACACTCCCCTCGACCGGATACCCTTTGACCAGACGCGCGACCCATCCCACAACAGCACACGCGGCCGAGGAGTCACCCGGATGAGCACCACCCAGAGCGAGAGGCTGCGAGAGCTTCTGGAACCGCTCGTCACCTCCCAGGGGCTGGATCTCGAGGAGATCGCCGTGGACTCCGTCGGACGCAAGCGGGTGCTGCGCGTGGTCGTCGACTCCGACACCGGAGCGGATCTGGACGCCATCGCCGATGTGAGCCGCGCGCTCTCGGCGAAGCTCGACGAGACCAACGCGATGGGCGACGCCGCGTACGACCTGGAGGTCGGAACGCCCGGCGCGGAGCGTCTGCTCACCGAGTACCGGCACTACGTTCGTGCCACCGACCGGCTCGTGAAGTTCCAGCTGGCCGAGGGCGACGAGCTGATCGCCCGGATCCTGCAGGCCGACGAGGACGGTCTCGACGTCGAGGTGCCCGGGGTGAAGGGCCGCAAGGCGACCACCCGTCGGCTCGGCTTCCCCGAGATCGCCAAGGCGCGCGTTCAGGTCGAGTTCAACCGCAAGGACAAGAAGGACATGAAGGAAGAGGAGGAGGCGTAGCCGTGGACATCGACATGAGCGCCCTGCGGGGCTTGGTTCGAGAGAAGGAGATCTCCTTCGACCTGCTGGTCGAGGCGATCGAGTCGGCCCTCCTCATCGCCTACCACCGCACCGAGGGAAGCCGCCGGCACGCGCGCGTGGAGCTCAACCGGGAGACCGGGCATGTGACCGTGTGGGCGAAGGAGGATCCCGAGGACCTGGAGGAGGGGCAGGAGCCGCGCGAGTTCGACGACACCCCGTCGGGCTTCGGGCGGATCGCCGCCACCACCGCCAAGCAGGTGATTCTGCAGCGGCTGCGTGACGCCGAGGACGACGCCACGCTCGGCGAGTACGCGGGGCGCGAGGGCGACATCGTCACCGGAGTCGTCCAGCAGGGCCGCGACCCGAAGAACGTGCTCGTGGACATCGGCAAGCTGGAGGCCATCCTGCCGGTGCAGGAGCAGGTGCCCGGCGAGTCGTACCCGCACGGCATGCGGCTGCGCTCGTACGTCGTCCGGGTGGCCAAGGGTGTGCGCGGCCCGTCCGTGACCCTCTCCCGTACGCACCCCAATCTGGTGAAGAAGCTCTTCGCCCTGGAGGTGCCGGAGATCGCCGACGGGTCGGTCGAGATCGCGGCCATCGCCCGTGAGGCCGGTCACCGCACCAAGATCGCCGTACGGTCCACCCGCTCGGGCCTGAACGCCAAGGGTGCCTGCATCGGCCCCATGGGCGGCCGGGTGCGCAACGTGATGGGCGAGCTGAACGGCGAGAAGATCGACATCGTCGACTGGTCGGACGACCCGGCCGAGATGGTGGCGAACGCGCTGTCACCCGCTCGGGTGAGCAAGGTGGAGGTCGTCGACATGGCCTCCCGCTCCGCCCGGGTGACCGTGCCGGACTACCAGCTGTCGCTGGCGATCGGCAAGGAAGGGCAGAACGCCCGGCTCGCGGCCCGGCTCACCGGCTGGCGGATCGACATCCGTCCGGACACCGAGCAGGCCGGGGAGCGTCCCGGGGAATAGATCTCGGCCGTGTGCCGCTGAGATTACGTCAGCCTGCAGCGAGCAACTGTTCGACTTTTCCCCCGATGGGGTGGGGTCGCTACGGGGAGGTAGACTTAGGAGTGTCTGGCCGGACGCGAGCCCGCGCATGCCCTGAGCGCACCTGTGTGGGGTGCAGGCAGCGAGCGGCCAAGGACGATCTGCTGCGGACCGTGGCGGAAGAGGAACAGTGCGTTCCCGATCCTCGCGGTACGCTGCCCGGCCGGGGTGCGTATCTACACCCCGACCCGGTCTGTCTCGACCAGGCGGTGCGCCGCCGGGCGTTCCCTCGGGCGCTACGCGTCCCCGGGCCGCTCGACATAAAGGCGTTGCGTCAGTACGTCGAGCAGACAGACAGTTGCTGAGCAGGCAACACAGTAGGAAAGCGAGCCGTGCGGAACCCCCCGTGCGGCCCGGTACCTCGCGAGTTCGAAAGCAGGTCGAGATTGCGATGAGCACTCGATGAGTACGCGATGAGTACGCCCATGAACTAACGACGGTCCGGCTTCAACCCGGACCTCAAAGGAGCGAAGTGGCTAAGGTCCGGGTCTACGAACTCGCCAAGGAGTTCGGCGTTGAGAGCAAGGTCGTCATGGCCAAGCTCCAGGAACTCGGTGAATTCGTCCGTTCGGCGTCTTCCACCATCGAAGCGCCCGTTGTACGTAAGCTGACCGACGCCTTCCAGGGCGGCTCCGGCAAGTCCGCCGGCAAGCCCGCCCCGCGCAAGGCCGCCCCCAAGCCCGCCGCGCCCTCTCCGGCGCAGGCGGCCCGTCCGGCTGCCCCGAAGCCGGCGGCCCCCAAGCCTCCGACGGCACCGCAGCCCGCTGCTCCGGCAGTGGCCGCGACTCCGTCGGCCCCGTTGTCCCCGGCGCCCGGCCCGCGTCCGGGCCCGAAGCCCGCGCCGCGCCCGGCCCCGGCCGCCCCGGAGTTCACCGCTCCGCCGGCCGCTCCGGCCGCGCAGGCTCCGGCCCCGCAGGCTCCGGCCGCGCAGGGTCCGGCCACGCAGGGTCCGGCCACGCAGGGTCCGCGTCCCGGTGCCCGTCCCGGTGCCCCGAAGCCCGGCGGTCGTCCGGCCGGTCCCGGCCAGGGCCAGGGCCGTCCGGGTCAGGGTGCTCCGCGTTCCGGTGGTCAGGCCCCGCGTCCCGGTGCCCGTCCGGCCGGTCCGCGTCCGGGCAACAACCCCTTCACCTCCGGTGGCTCCACCGGCATGGCCCGTCCGCAGGCCCCGCGCCCGCAGGGCGGCCCGCGTCCGGGTGGTCCCGGTGCTCCCGGCGCCGGTCCCCGTCCGCAGGGTCCCGGTGCCCAGGGCGGCGGTCCGCGTCCGCAGGCTCCGGGCGGTTCCCGTCCGTCGCCGTCCGGTATGCCCCGTCCGCAGGGCGGTCCGCGTCCCGGCCCGGCCGGTCCGCGCCCGAACCCCGGCATGATGCCGCAGCGTCCTGCTGCCGGCCCGCGTCCCGGTGGCGGTGGCCCCGGCGGTCGCGGTCCCGGTGGCGGTGGCGGTCGTCCCGGTGGCGGTGGCGGTCGTCCGGGTGGCGGCGGCTTCGCCGGTCGTCCCGGTGGTGGCGGCGGCGGCTTCGCCGGTCGTCCCGGTGCTCCCGGTGGCGGTGGCGGCGGTTTCGCCGGTCGTCCCGGTGGTCCCGGTGGTCCCGGTGGTGGCGGCGGTGGCCGTCCCGGCTTCGGTGGCCGTCCCGGCGGTCCCGGTGGCCGCGGTGGCACGCAGGGTGCCTTCGGCCGTCCCGGTGGTCCCGCGCGTCGTGGTCGCAAGTCGAAGCGGCAGCGTCGCCAGGAGTACGAGGCCATGCAGGCCCCGAGCGTCGGCGGCGTGATGCTGCCGCGCGGCAACGGCGAGACCATCCGTCTCTCCCGCGGCGCGTCGCTCACCGACTTCGCGGAGAAGATCAACGCCAACCCGGCGTCCCTCGTCGCGGTCATGATGAACCTCGGCGAGATGGTCACGGCCACGCAGTCCGTCTCCGACGAGACGCTGCAGCTCCTCGCGGGCGAGATGAACTACGCGGTTCAGATCGTCAGCCCCGAGGAGGAGGACCGCGAGCTGCTCGAGTCCTTCGACATCGAGTTCGGCGAGGACGAGGGCGACGAGGAGGACCTGGTGGTCCGTCCGCCGGTCGTCACCGTCATGGGTCACGTCGACCACGGTAAGACCCGACTGCTCGACGCCATCCGCAAGACGAACGTCATCGCGGGCGAGGCCGGCGGCATCACCCAGCACATCGGTGCCTACCAGGTCTCGACCCAGGTCAACGACGAAGACCGAGCGATCACCTTCATCGACACCCCGGGTCACGAGGCGTTCACCGCCATGCGTGCCCGTGGTGCCCGGTCGACGGACATCGCGATCCTGGTCGTCGCGGCCAACGACGGCGTCATGCCGCAGACGGTCGAGGCGCTCAACCACGCCAAGGCGGCCGACGTGCCGATCGTCGTCGCGGTCAACAAGATCGACGTCGAGGGCGCCGACCCGACCAAGGTGCGCGGTCAGCTGACCGAGTACGGCCTGGTGGCCGAGGAGTACGGCGGCGACACGATGTTCGTCGACATCTCCGCCAAGCAGGGTCTGCACATCGACTCGCTGCTGGAGGCCGTGGTCCTCACCGCGGACGCCTCGCTCGACCTGCGGGCCAACCCGCACCAGGACGCGCAGGGCATCTCGATCGAGTCCCGTCTCGACCGCGGCCGCGGTGCCGTGGCGACGGTCCTCGTCCAGCGAGGCACGCTGCGGGTCGGCGACACGATGGTCGTGGGCGACGCCTACGGTCGCGTCCGCGCCATGCTCGACGACAACGGCAACAACGTCGCCGAGGCCGGTCCCTCCACGCCGGTCCAGGTCCTGGGTCTGACCAACGTCCCGGGCGCCGGCGACAACTTCCTCGTGGTCGAGGAGGACCGTACGGCCCGCCAGATCGCGGAGAAGCGCGCCGCCCGTGAGCGCAACGCCGCGTTCGCCAAGCGCACCCGCCGCGTGTCCCTCGAGGACCTGGACAAGGTGCTCAAGGCCGGCGAGATCCAGCAGCTCAACCTCATCATCAAGGGTGACGCTTCTGGTTCCGTCGAGGCCCTGGAGTCCTCCCTGCTCCAGCTGGACGTCGGCGAAGAGGTCGACATCCGCGTCCTGCACCGCGGTGTCGGTGCGGTCACGGAGTCCGACATCGACCTGGCGATGGGCTCCGACGCCATCGTGATCGGCTTCAACGTCCGTGCGGCCGGCCGCGCGGCGCAGATGGCCGAGCGCGAGGGTGTGGACGTCCGGTACTACTCGGTCATCTACCAGGCGATCGAGGAGATCGAGGCGGCCCTGAAGGGCATGCTCAAGCCGGAGTACGAGGAGGTCGAGCTCGGTACGGCGGAGATCCGCGAGGTCTTCAAGTCGTCCAAGCTGGGCAACATCGCCGGTGTCCTCATCCGCTCGGGCGAGGTCAAGCGCAACACGAAGGCCCGCCTCGTCCGCGACGGCAAGGTCATCGCGGAGAACCTCAACATCGAGGGTCTGCGCCGCTTCAAGGACGACGTCACCGAGATCCGCGAAGGCTACGAGGGTGGTATCAACCTCGGCAACTTCAACGACATCAAGGTCGACGACGTCATCGCGACGTACGAGATGCGGGAGAAGCCGCGGGCGTAACGCCCACGGTTCGTGCTGGCCGACGGGACTCCGGTCCTGTCGGCCAGCACGCCGTTCCCGGGCTCCGACCGGAGTCCAGGGTGCGGTAAAACCCCGTCGAGCCTCAGGCAGGAACGGGGTACCGTTCTTGATGTCCCCGGCCCACACGGGCCCGGGGCCATCGATCCCGTACCGGCGGGTGAACCGGCTACACACATGTACGTGGGGACTCTGTCCTTCGACCTCCTCCTCGGCGACGTCCACTCGCTGAAGGAGAAGCGCTCCGTCGTCCGCCCGATCGTCGCCGAACTCCAGCGGAAGTACGCCGTGAGCGCGGCCGAGGTGGACCACATGGACCTCCACCGGCGAACGATCATCGGCCTGGCCATGGTCTCCGGCGACGCGGCGCACCTCACCGACGTACTGGACCGGTGCGAACGGCTGGTCGCCGGCCGCCCCGAAGTGGAGTTGCTGTCCGTGCGACGGCGCCTCCACGGCGACGACGACTGACCACAGAACGCAAGAAGAAGAAAGAACGGGAGACGGACCAGTGGCCGACAACGCGCGGGCGAAAAGGCTGGCGGACCTCATCCGGGAGGTGGTGGCCCAGAAGCTGCAGCGTGGGATCAAGGACCCGCGGCTCGGCTCGCACGTCACCATCACGGACACCCGGGTCACGGGTGACCTGCGGGAGGCGACCGTCTTCTACACGGTCTACGGGGACGACGAGGAGCGGCAGGCCGCGGCCGCCGGACTGGAGAGCGCCAAGGGCATCCTGCGCTCCGAGGTCGGCCGCGCGGCGGGCGTGAAGTTCACGCCGACCCTCACGTTCGTCGCGGACGCCCTCCCGGACACCGCCCGGACCATCGAGGACCTCCTCGACAAGGCACGGCAGTCCGACGCGAAGGTCCGCGAGGCCTCCGCGGGCGCGGCGTACGCGGGCGGCGCCGACCCGTACCGCAAGCCGGCCGAGGACGAGAACGCCGAGACGGACGGCGACGCCGCGGAATGACCCAGAAGCACACCACGCCCGACGGCCTTGTCATCGTCGACAAGCCGTCGGGCTTCACTTCGCACGACGTGGTCGCCAAGATGCGCGGCATCGCACGCACCCGCCGCGTCGGCCACGCCGGCACCCTCGACCCGATGGCGACCGGCGTCCTCGTCCTCGGTGTGGAGCGCGCCACCAAGCTCCTCGGGCACCTCGCCCTCACCGAGAAGGAGTACCTGGGCACCATCCGCCTGGGCCAGAACACGGTCACCGACGACGCCGAGGGGGACATCACCTCCTCCACCGACGCGTCCAAGGTGACCCGGGACGCCGTCGACGCCGGCATCGCCAAGCTCACCGGCGACATCATGCAGGTGCCGTCCAAGGTCAGCGCCATCAAGATCGACGGCGTGCGGTCGTACAAACGGGCCCGCGAGGGCGAGGAGTTCGAGATCCCCGCCCGGCCGGTGAACGTCGCGTCCTTCGCGGTGTACGACGTCCGGGACGCCGTCGCCGAGGACGGCACCGCCGTGCTCGACCTGGTCGTCTCGGTGGTCTGCTCCTCCGGCACCTACATCCGCGCCCTCGCCCGCGACCTGGGCGCCGACCTGGGCGTCGGCGGCCACCTCACCGCGCTGCGCCGCACCCGCGTCGGGCCGTACAAGCTCGACTCCGCGAAGACGCTGGACCAGCTTCAGCAGGAGCTGACCGTGATGCCGATCGCCGAGGCCGCCGCGGCCGCGTTCCCGCGCTGGGACGTGGACGCCAAGCGCGCCCGGCTGCTCCTCAACGGCGTCCGGCTGGAGATGCCCGAGGCGTACGCGGGCGTCGGCACCGTCGCCGTGTTCGACCCCGAGGGCCGCTTCCTCGCGCTCGTCGAGGAGCACAAGGGCAAGGCGAAGAGCCTGGCCGTCTTCGGCTGACCGGAGTCCGGACCGCGCCGCTCCACGGAGCCCAGTCCGTGGAGCGGCGGCCACGGGGTACTGCCCTTGCCGCCGCTCCACGGTCCCCCCTCGGTTCCCCCACCCCTAGGGTGTATCCAGCCGCCCCCGCCTATTCACCCGACCGGGCAGGCGCTCGGAGTGAAGCGGGGGAGCGGAAGGGGGCGCTTTCACTTCGCGTGCTGTTCCGCTGATCACCGCGCCCCTACCGTCGATCACGAGGGCGCGTGTGTACGGGCGGGGAGGTACGGCCATGACGGGTCGGGGCGGCGATGCGAACCGTACCGGGGTATTCGACCGATCCCGGGACGACTTCGGCCGGACCCGGGACGAGGGCCACCGGGACCAGGACGGGATCCGCGGGGACGGCACGGACTGTGCCGGCGACCCGGCTCGCACAGACGTCACACACGTTCTCGTCCGGATCCGCGACCTGGCCGGCCGCCCCCGCGGGGTCGGCTTCCCGGCCGACCATCACGGCACCCTTCTCACCAGCCACGAGGCCGTCGACGGACTCGCCCGGCTGGTCCTGCACACCGCCGCGGACCGCACCTGCGTGGTCGGCGCCGACGCCGTCACCCCGCTGCCCGCGCTCGGCCTGGCCCTGGTCCGCACCGAGGACCTGGGCGTGGACCCCCTCCCGTTGACCGTCCGGGAACGCGTCGAGGCCGGCACCTACGTCCGGGTCGCCGCGGGCTGCTGGCGCGAGGCACGCGTGCTCGCCGCCACCCAGGTGACATACACCGCCACCGACCGCTTCCACCTCATCGAGGACGCCCTGGAGCTGGCCATCGGCACGGCCGGCCGGGACGCGCTCCGGCTCGGCGGCGGCGCCTCCGGGGGACCGGTGCTGGACGCGGAGACCGGCGCGGTCGTGGGCGTCCTCGGCACCGCCCTGCACTCCGACCGGCGCGACGCCGGCTTCGCGGTGCCGCTGCGCCCGGCCGACGGCCCGCTGGCCGAGCTGCTCGCCCGGAACGCGGCCACCGTGCCCGCCTACGGCGCCGACCTCAACCCGGCCGGCGTCCTGGAGCTGACCGCCACCTCGGTGGGCCAGGACGGCCCGCCGGGCGCCCTCGCCGGGTACGTCGGCACCGCCGGCCCCGGCCGTGTGCAGCCGGTCGAACGCGCCGACGCGGTAAGGGAGTTGTCCGCCTTCGCCGACGGCCAGAGCGCCGCCGTGCTCGGCCTGGTCGGCGCCCCGGGCAGCGGTCGTACGACGGAACTCGCGGCCCTCGCCGCCCGCCGGGGCCGGACCGAGCGGCCCGCGCCCACGCTGTGGCTGCGCGGCGCCGACCTGAGGGACGCCGACGACTCCGTGGCCGACGCGGCCCGCCGTTCCCTGCGGCGCGCCGCCCGAATCGTTGCCGCCGCCCGCTCCGTGCACCCCGCCGACCTCGGCGACCTCACCCCCGAGCGCCTGGCCCGCCTCGCCGGGCAGGCCGGCCGCCCGCTGCTGCTCCTGCTCGACGGCCCCGAGGAGATGCCCCCCGTCCTCGCCCACCGGCTGCCCGAGTGGACCAGGGGGACGGCCGCGTGGCTGCGGGAGACCGGGGCACGGCTGGTGGTGGCCTGCCGGGAGGAGTACTGGGAGCGCGCCGGGGCCGAGTTCCCTGCCGACCTGCTGCACGGGCCGGCGTGTGTGCGGCTCGCCGATCTCACCCAGGACGAGGCCCGCCGGGCCCGGGCCCGCTACGGCGTCCCCGACGGCGCCCTCATCGACCGCGACGCCCGGCACCCGCTCACCCTGCGCCTCCTCTCCGAGGTCCGCGCCGCCCTCCCGGACGCCCCGCCCGCCGGGCCGCTCGACCGGCACGAGGTCTTCGCCGCCCACCTCGACCTGATGTGCCTGCGCATCGCGGTCCGCCTCGCCGCCGAGAACGGGCTGCGCGGCACGGCCGTACGGCGGCTCGCGGCCCGGGTGGCCGGACAGGTGCACGAGGCCGCCCGGTGCAGCCTCGGCCCCGGCCAGGGCGAGCTGGACCGGGCCTCCTTCGAGGCGGTGTTCCCGTGGGGGCCCGCCCCGGCCCGGCTCGGCGGCGGCTCCGGCTGGGCCTCCGCCGTCCTCACCGAAGGCCTCCTGGTCCCGGCCGGCGGCGGGTACCGCTTCGCCTACGAGGAGCTGGCCGACTGGATCCAGGGCATGCACCTCGACCTGGACGAGGCCCTGCACGCCCTGGTCCACCGCCCCCGCACCCCGCAGGGAGCCCACCCGCTTCCCGTCCCGCGCCACCGCGTCGGCCCGGTCGTCCAGGCCCTGCTCCTCCTCGGCCGCCAGCAGGGACCGCGCCAACTCTCCCTCCGGCTCAGGGAGTTGGTGGACGCCCTGGATCTGGCCCCCACCTCCTGGTGGGCCGCCCGGCTGCTCGCCCGCACCCTCCTCCAGGTCCCGGACGCGACGCCGTACACGGAGGTGCTCCGCCTCCTGGCCGACCGCGTCACCGCCTGGAGCCTGGGCGGGCGGCCCGTACCGTCCGAGTTCGGCCCCGCCTTCTGGACCGCCCTGCCCCTCCCGGACGCCGAGCGCTTCGCACTGCTGCGGGAGCTGGTCCTCGCGGACCAGGAACCGTCGGAGCCGGGGTGCGCCGCCGCGGGCGAGCGCTACCTGGACGCCGTGGCCCTGCTGCTCGCCGCCGAACCCGGTGCCGTACAGCCGCAGCTCACCCGCTGGTTCGACGACGAGCGGCCGCTGCCCGCGACCCCGCACGCCACCGTGGCGACCGCTGCGCAGGCCCTGCTGCACACCCACCGGCACGGGGCCCTGGACAACCTCACCGAGGTGCTCGTGGAGAGCACGCACCCCAGGGCCGACGAGCTGCTCGCCGGCCTCGCCGAGGACGAGCCCTCGGCGGTCTGCCGGGCCGTCGACCGCTGGGCCCACGACGAGCGCCCCGCCCGCCGGGTGGCCGCGGTGGCGCACGGGCTGCGCGCGGCCCCCCACGTCCGCTCGGCCGCCGACCGCGAACTGCTCCGCTACGCCGCTCTCGCCCTGCTCGCCCGCCCCGCCGACCGCACCGTGCACGGCGGCGCCCTCGCCGTCCTGGTGCGCGACCCGGACACCCGCGACCGCCATCTCGCCGAGGCCCTGCGCCACTTCGCCGACGGCGACCCGCAGTTCCCGCCCGGCGCCCTGGTCCCGGCCCTGGGCAGCCACCCCGAGCCCGTCCTCGAGGCCTTCCGTGCCCGTCTGCGCGGCGGCCCGGACGCCGGAGAGACGCTCCGCACGCTCGCCGACGTCACCGTCCCGGCCCTGGCCCGCCAGGTCGCCGCCCTCGTCCGGGAGGCGGTGGGGCTGCGGCCGGAGACCGCCGGGTACGTGGCCGCGTACGTCGACCGATGCCTCGATCAGGGCCCCGCCACCCGCCCCGTCCTGCTGCCCCTGGTCACCGGCCTCCTCGACGGCGGCCCCGAAGGGGTCCGGGCGGCCCTCGCCACCGTCCTCGCCGCCCCCGGCGCCCCCGCCTCCCACCCGCTGCGCCGCGAGCTGCTGGACTTCCTGCTCGCCCACGAGCACGAGCCGGACGTCCTGGACGCCGTCCTGCAGGCGGCGGCCCCGCACGGCGAGGGCCGGGACGCGGAGCTGCGCGCACTCGTCCACCGCACCGGTCTCCTGCTCGTCCGCACCCCCGAGGGCGCGACCCGATTCGACTGGGGCCTGGTCGTGCTGTCCCGGCACGTGCCCGGCTTCGCCGCACGGCTGGCCCGCTGGCTGGGCGAGACCCCTCAGGACTGGGCCGCGGTGGTGGGCCCCAGCGCCCGCCGCATGATCGAGAACCTGGCGGGCGTGCGCGTACCGGCCTGAGCGCCCGCCGTGAACGTGCGCCCGGTCACAGCCTCCATGCCGATGCGGGCCCCGGGCACCCGGCATGGCACCCTTAGACCTGCACAAGAGGTCAACGGTAGACACGGACACGGGTTCGAGGAGCGGTCACAGTGCAGCGCTGGCGTGGCTTGGAGGACATCCCCCAGGACTGGGGGCGCAGCGTCGTCACCATCGGTTCCTACGACGGCGTTCACCGCGGCCACCAGCTGATCATCAAGCATGCCGTCGACCGCGCCCGTGAGCTGGGCGTCCCGGCCGTCGTCGTCACCTTCGACCCGCACCCCAGCGAGGTCGTCCGCCCCGGCAGCCACCCGCCCCTGCTCGCCGCGCACCACCGCCGTGCCGAGCTGATGGCGGAGCTGGGCGTCGACGCCTGTCTCATCCTCCCCTTCACCACTGAGTTCTCGAAGCTGTCGCCGGCCGACTTCGTCGTCAAGGTGCTGGTCGACAAGCTGCACGCCAAGGCGGTCGTCGAGGGCCCGAACTTCCGCTTCGGCCACAAGGCGGCCGGCAGCGTGGAGTTCCTCACCGAGCAGGGCAAGGTCTACGACTTCGAGGTCGAGGTCGTGGACCTGTACGTCAGCGGTGCGGCGGGCGGCGGCGAGCCGTTCTCCTCGACCCTGACCCGGCGCCTGGTCGCCGAGGGCGACGTGGCCGGCGCCCGCGAGATCCTGGGCCGCCCGCACCGGGTGGAGGGCGTGGTCGTCCGCGGCGCACAGCGCGGCCGCGAACTGGGCTTCCCGACGGCCAACGTCGAGACGCTCCCGCACACCGCGATCCCCGCCGACGGCGTGTACGCCGGCTATCTGCACGCGCAGGGCGAGGTCATGCCCGCCGCGATCTCCGTCGGCACGAACCCGCAGTTCGACGGCACCGAGCGCACGGTGGAGGCGTACGCCATCGACCGCGTCGGCCTCGACCTGTACGGCCTGCACGTCGCCGTCGACTTCCTGGCGTACGTGCGCGGCCAGGCGAAGTTCGAGTCGCTGGAGGCCCTGCTGGAGCAGATGGCCGAAGACGTGAAGCGGTGCCGGGAGATCGTCGCCGAGGAGGCGTAGGCCCGCGTTCTTCCACGACACGAAAGGGCGGTCGGTGCGATGAGCACCGGCCGCCCTTCGTCGTGCCGTCCTACTGCTGCTGCGGCGGCGGGGCCTGCGGAGGCTGCCCGCCCTGCGGGGGCTGCGGATAGCCGTACAGCTCGGGCTGGGGCGGCTGTCCCTGCGGCGGCTGTCCCTGCTGGGGCGGGTACGGCTGGCCCGGGGCGGCCTGCGGGTAGGGCTGGCCCGGCTGCTGGGGCGGGTACGGCTGCGGCTGGCCCTGCGGCGGCTGGCCCTGCTGCGGCGGGTAGGGCTGCGGCGGGTAGGGCTGACCCGGGTACGGCTGGCCGGGATACTGCTGGCCCGGCATGGGCTGACCAGGCATCGGCTGACCCGGCATCGCCTGGCCCGGCATCGGCGGGGCGACCACCGGCGGCGGATTGCCGTCGCTGGTCCACAGGCCGTGCGACTGCTGGTGGCGTACGAAGTCCTCGGCGACCATGGCGGCGAGGTTGAAGTACGCCTCCCGCACCTTGGGCCGCATCATGTCGAGGTCGACCTCGGCACCGGCGGCCAGGTGCTCGTCGAACGGCACCACGACCACACCGCGGCAGCGCGTCTCGAAGTGCCCCACGATGTCCTCGACCTTGATCATCTTTCCGGTCTCGCGGACCCCGGAGATCACGGTGATGGACCGGGAGACCAGGTCGGCGTAGCCGTGCGCGGACAGCCAGTCCAGGGTCGTACTGGCGCTGCTCGCACCGTCCACGGACGGCGTCGAGATGATGATCAGCTGGTCGGCGAGGTCGAGCACCCCACGCATCGCGCTGTACAGCAGACCCGTGCCCGAGTCGGTCAGGATGACCGGGTACTGCCGGCCCAGCACGTCGATCGCGCGCCGGTAGTCCTCGTCGTTGAACGTGGTCGACACGGCCGGGTCCACGTCGTTGGCGATGATCTCCAGACCGGAGGACGCCTGCGAGGTGAACCGGCGGATGTCCATGTACGAGTTGAGGTACGGGATCGCCTGGACCAGGTCGCGGATGGTCGCACCGGTCTCCCGGCGCACCCGTCGGCCGAGGGTGCCGGCGTCCGGGTTCGCGTCGATGGCGAGGATCTTGTCCTGCCGCTCGATGGCGAGGGTGGAGCCGAGGGCGGTGGTGGTGGTCGTCTTGCCGACACCGCCCTTGAGGCTGATGACCGCTATCCGGTAGCAGGACAGCACCGGCGTGCGGATCAACTCCAGCTTGCGCTGCCGCTCGGCCTCCTCCTTCTTGCCGCCCAGCTTGAAGCGGGACGAGGCGGCCGTGGGCCGGCCGCTCTTCGCCTTCTGCTTCTTGGAGTTGAGCAGCCGGTCCGAGGACAGCTCCACGGCCGCGGTGTAACCCAGCGGCGCCGCACCCGGGTTGGTCATCTGCCGCTGGTCGTGCTGCACGGGCTGCGGCCAGGCGGCACCGGCACGCGGGTCGGCGACCGGCTGCGGGGCACCCTGAGCGGCTTCGGGGTTCTGCGGGGGCTGGGGCTGCTGTCCCGGCTGCGGGAAGCCGTAGCCGCCGGGCTGGGCCGGCGGGATGGGGGTGCCGGGCTGCGGAGCGCCTTGGGCGGCTTCGGGGTTCTGCGGGGGCTGGGGCTGCTGTCCCGGCTGCGGGAAGCCGTAGCCGCCGGGCTGAGCCTGGAGGTTGGGGGTGCCGGGCTGCGGGAAGCCGTAGCCGGACTGCGGGTTGGGGCCGCTGGGGGCCGGCTGCTGTCCCTGCTGGGGGACGCCGTAGCCGCTGGGCTGGGCCGGCGGGGTGGGGGCGCCGGGGTGCGGAGCGCCTTGGGTGGCCTCGGGGTTCTGCGGGGGCTGGGGCTGCTGTTCCGGCTGCGGGAACCCGTAGCCGCCGGGCTGAGCTTGGGGGTTGGGGGTGCCGGGCTGCGGGAAGCCGTAGCCGGACTGCGGGTTGGGGCCGCTCGGGGTCGGCTGCGGCGCCGGAGGCTGCGGGAAGCCGTAACCGCCCGGCGGGGTCTGCTGCGGAGCCGGTGCGGGTGCCGCCGGCTGCTCCGCCATGGGGGCGGGGACGCCGGGGGCACCGGGGACTCCAGGAGCGCCCGGGGCGTAGGGCTGGCCGGGCTGCGGTGCGGGCTGCGTCGGAGCCTGCGGGGCCGGCATGCCGGGCTGGTTCCAGGCGGCGGGCGCGGGCTGCGGTGCCTGCGGCTGGAACGGCGGCTGCTGGGGCGGCGCGGCCGGGTGCCCCGGAGCGGCGTGGGGCTGCGCCTGGGCAGCGTGCGGCTGCGGCATCGACGGGTCGGCCGGCTGCGGCTGCGCGGGCCACTGTGCGGCCGGGGTCGGCGCGGCGGGCTGGTAGGAGGGCGGCAGCGGGGGCACGTTGCCCTGCGGCGCCGGCGGGGGAGCCCAGCCGGGCTGGGCTCCCGGTGCGGCTTCTGGGGCTATGGGGGCGGATCCGGCGGCCTGTGCGGCTTCGGGGCCTGCGGGGGTGGATCCGGCGGCCTGTGCGGCCTCGGGGGCTGCGGGGGCCGATGTGGCGTCCTGCGCGGCTTCGGGGCTCGCGGCGATGGGGCCGTCGCCCTGCGCGTCCGCACCCGCGGCGGGAGCCTCGCCCGACTGGGCGTCGCCGTTCTCCGCGGCAGCCGACTGCGCCTGCCTGCTCGGTGCGGAGGCCGCCTCCGGGGACGCGCCGTCGGCCTGGGCGGCGTCGGCGCCGGCTGTGTCTTCCTCGCCGTGCTCGTGCTCGCTGACGGGCGCGGACTCGTCGCCGGTGTCCGGGAGGCCGGTCTCCGCGGCGCCCTTGTGGGCGTCCGGCTCCAGGCTCTCGGACGCGGTGTCGCCGCTGTCCGGCTCCTCGCCCACGTGCGCCGTGGCGGCAGCGGTGGACTTGTCCTCGGCGTCCGTTGCCGCGTCCGCCTCCGGAAGGGCGTTGCCGTAGCCATCGCCGTCACCGCTCGCCGTCGACTCGGCAGTACCGACCGGCTGTTCGGCGGAGGGCTCGTTGCCGTGCGCGTGGCTGCCGGTGTCGGCGTTCGTCCCGGCCTGCTCGGCAGCGGTCGCCGTGGCCGACCGCTCCGCGATCTCCCGCTTCAGGGCGGAGGAGGAGATCCGCATGGTCGCGCCGCTGACGAGGTCTCCGCTGTCCCCCTCGGTCGGCACCAAGGGCGCGACGACAGGGGTGACCTGGGCCTCGGGCGGGGCGACAGGCGTTGCCGGGGGCGCAGGCGGGGCGACAGGAGTGGCCGGGGCCTCGGGCGGGGCGGCAGGGGCTGACCCCGCCGTCCAGGCCGGCTGGAAGCCGCTGCCGGGCGGCACGTCCGGAACCCCGAAAGGCTGGCCGACCGGCGGCGGAGGTGCGGCGGGAGTGGCCGCCGGGGGCGGCACCGGAGCCGACGCGGGCGCACCGGTCGTACCACCCGACGCGTTCTGCGTGTACCAGGCGGGCGGCGCGTAGTCGATCGTGAACTCGCCCGTCATCTCGATGCCGGACTCCGCGTCGGTCTGGTCGTCGTCGGGTGTGTCCCAACCCCCGCGGATCCCGTCCCGATCGCTGTTCACAGTTCCTCCTGGTGTGGTCGAACACCCTTGTGCCGTGCTTGGGGGCGACCGTTCCTGTCGTACGATTCGCCGGGCTTCCCCCTGGGGCCAGTTGACCCCTTTTGTCGCGGAGCGCGCATCGCCCGATCACGGAAACTCGCGACGTGCCCGGTACCAGCCTAATCACCTGAAGCGCGGGCCCGGCAGGCCCGGCCGCCCCTTCGTGCCCGTCCGACGCGTCACACCGGGCCCGAGACCTCCCGGGCGCATGTGTACGTACATCAAAACGTGACGAAGGCGCGGCGCGCTCAGCCTCCGATAGCGCGTGAATTCGCGTGATAGCGCGCCAGGTCCCGTGAAAACGGGCCAAGTTGGACGTCGGTCAGTCCATCCGGCGTGCCACGCCCAGCAGTCCGGTCTCGGCATCCGTCGCCCGTGTCACCACGTACTGCCGGTCCCGCTCCGTGCACCACAGCGTCACGCCGTCCGGCAGCGTCGGCAGTGAATCGAGCTCCGGACGCGGCAGCCCGAGCACGCGCCCGATCTCCGCCGCCTCGTCCGGCGACACCCGCTGCACGCCCACCAGACGCGCCTGACGCATCAACCGCGGCGCCACCGGGCTGAGATACGGAAGCAGCGTCAGCACCGACTGCCACGGCGCCGACACCACGCGCCCGCGCGGGGGCCGCATGCCGCAGTCCCGCACCACGAGCACGGGCGTTCCGGCCGAGGCGCCCTGCGGGGGCACGCGGCCGACGTCGTACACCGCGAGGCCGTTCTGCCCGCCGCCCATGGCGTGCACCATCGGCATCCAGGCCTGTGCCCGGCCCGTCTCCACGGCCACGCGCGCGCCCGTCGCGGCCGCGCGCAGCGCCATGACCTGCGCGGTCCACAGGCCGCCGATGAGCACGATGTCGTACGGCGTCGGACGGTTCACCCCGAGCACGGCGGGCTGGCCCTCGGCGTTGTCGCCGACCACCACACCGTCGTCGCCTATCGGCAGGGACAGGGCGTCGGCCTGCTCCAGGGGCAGCGCATGCCGCGGGTGACGGGGGCCCAGCAGGCCGAAGCCGGTGCGCAGCCGCTCGCCGAGGCCCGGCGCCGACCGGTTCGTCTCCGACGGGGCGGGCGAAGTGGTCACGGCCATCAGCGGGCACCTCCGAGCGGCAGAGTGGCGAGAACGCCGGGGAGTTGTTCACGGTCCAGGCGCGCGAGCCCGGTCCGCGCCTGCCGCGCCGTCTGCTCCAGATCGCGCCGCGCGTTGGTCAGCTCCTGGTTGCTGCGGCCGGTGATCCGCAGATGGCCGGTGACGGCCACGTCCTGCTGCGCGCCCTTGGCCAGCGTCAGACTGAAGGTCGTCGCCAGCGCGGGAACCGCCGTCAGCTGCGCCACCAACTGCGCCAGCGAGCCGCCGGATCCGCCCAGTTGGGGCCAGCGGCGCACCCAGTAGGTGGTGTGCCGACGGTTGTCGCAGCGCCAGCTGCGGCTGGACTCCTCGGTTCGGCGCTGCGGCGCCTCGCCCCGCCCGGCCTGGGCCGCCTGGGCCGTCACCATCGGGTTGGCGCACGCGGAGGTGGCGATGGCGGCCGTCAGCTCCTCCTCGGTGAGCACGTTCGCCTGGAACCCGGCGCCGGTCAGCCGGCTCGCCAGATGCTCGGCCGAGCGGGTCAGGCACTTCTGTGCGCCCAACAGACCGCCGCCGCGCGCAGCCACCGCCTCCGGGCACAGCTCGGGATCGAGCTTCAGCGCGATCCACGTGATGCGCACCGCGGGGGAGCCGGTCTGGGCCTGCAGCGGCGCGTAGTTGCTCACCACGACCGACTGCTGGGGCAGGTGCAGCGCGGGCGCGGGCTGCGTGTGCACCACGACCTGCGCCGACTCCAGCCGGATCCCGTCGACTTCGAGGACGTCCCGCACCAGCGCCAGCGGCAGCGGTCTGCGGCTGCGCTCCGCGCGCAGCGCGTCGGCGCCCGACTCCACCTGGAGCACCGCGGTCAGGAAGCCGCCGTCGCCCACCATGCCGATGGGCCGCTGGTCGCGGTCGTCGCCGCGGCTGTAGCTGTACGTGCGCAGGGTCGGATCGCACTCCACGGCGGGCGCGAGACCGGAGTCGGTGCCCGGCGGCACCGGTGTGCCCGCGGCCCGCCGCCTGCGGGCCCGCAGCGCCAGCAGGGTGCCGAGCCATTCCGGCAGGGAGCGTCCCCGACGTCGTACGACGGCGAGCACCAGGAACACGGCGGCGACGGCGGCGGCGGAGATCAGCGCGACCGTGCCGAGAAGCCACCCGCACACCACGAGCGCGCCCGCGATCTCCAGCAGCACCAGCCGCTGCACCGCGAACGAACCACCGCGCCCCGAACGGGACTCCAGATGTGGCGCGAAAGCGCCCTGATACGAAGTGGGTGCCTGCTGGGCGCCCGGTTGGGAGGAAGAAGTGCCGCGACCACGCGACCGGCGCGTACCACCCGACCGTGACCCCGATTGCGATCGCGACCGGTTCCGCGTTGCGGAAGCCATCACTCCAAAACCCCCGAACTCTCCCGAAAAACCTTGCGCTCCGGTCCCTTCAAGCCCTGAGCACCCTACCCGTGCCACACGCACCTCTTGGCAACAGGCATAGTAGGGGCCGGGTCTGACAGTCGAGACACCAGAGCAACCGAGGGCGGGGGACGGATCTTCACAGGTCCCCCACGGCTCCGCAACGGGGAGAGAGCGGACACAGATGGCATCACGGCGGGACGAACTCAACGCCTACACCTTCGCGAAGCGCCGCACGCTCGCATCATTCCTGCAGCCTTCCCCCTCCGGTTCGGAGGAGGGCGCCCCCAAGCCGCTGGGCGCGCTCGTGCCCGGCGCCGTCGTCGGCGTCGTGATCCTCGCGGTGTTCGGCGCGATCGGCATGTTCAGCCCGACCGCGCCCAAGGGTTGGGACAAACCCGAGGAACACGTCATCGTCGCAAGCGAGTCGACCACGCGGTACGTCGTCCTGAAAACGGGCACGCAGAGCCAGCTGCACCCGGTTCTCAACATGGCCTCGGCCAAGCTCCTGCTGGACCCCAGCCACGACAGCGTCATCACCGTCGACGAGAAGGTCCTGGACAGTGGCAAGCCCCCGCACGGCGCCACCATCGGCATCCCCTACGCCCCCGACCGCCTGCCCACCTCGGACGAGGCCGAGGCCGCCAAGCGCTGGGTGGTCTGCGAACGCCCCGGCGACGGCGGCCGCGCCATCCAGAAGGCGGCGTTCGTCCTCGCGAAGAAGGAATGGTCGAAGACGGACGGGCCGAACAAGCTCACCCACGGCGACCTGATGTACGTCGTCGCCCCGGACGGCAAGACCCAGTACGTCGTCGACGCGCGGGGCACGGCGTACCAGATCGCCAACCCGACCGACAAGGAACTGCTCAAGGCCCTCGACACCCAGGGCCGCGCCCCGCAGCGCGTCTCCCAGCAGTGGCTCGACACCCTCCACAAGGGCGACTCGATCGCGATCCCGCCGATCCAGGGCACGCCCGGCGCGAAGGCCGACGCCTCGACCCTGCTGCGGCAGTACGACAAGGTCGGCGAGGTCATCAAGGCGTACGACGGCCAGTCGATGCAGTACTACGTCGTGCTGCAGGGAAAGGTCGCCCGGATCTCCGAGTTCACGGCCACGCTCCTGCTCAACAGCGGGGACCTCATCGGCACGGACCAGGCCGGTGAGGCGCAGCAGGTCAGCCCCGGCGCGGTCGCCGACAGCACCACGTTCGACGGGAACAAGAACTGGCCGACGTACAAGCCGAAGACGGTGAACGACGGCTCCAGCACCACCAGCGGCCGCAACACGGTCTGCAACGTCATGCTCTCGGTCGCCGGCAAGGGCCGGACCACGCTGTCGACCTGGGTGGGCACGGAATTTCCCGCCCAGCTGCCCACCGGCTCCTCCAGCGGATACGTCACCGCCGGCTCCGGCCAGCTCTACCGCCAGTTCCAGGGCACGGCGACCGGCGCCGGCGGCGTCTTCCTGGTCACCGACACGGGCCTGCGCTACGCCCTGCAGTCCAACAGCGACAGCGCCACCGACGACCAGGGCATCGGCACCTCCGCCAAGCAGCGCAAGGAGGAGCTGTCCGAGGCGAAGATCGCCCAGACCCGCCTCGGCTACGAGAACGTGAAGCCCACGCCCGTCCCCCAGGAGTGGTCCAGGTTCCTGCCGACGGGCCCGCGCCTGTCGGAGGCGGCGGCACGGCAGCCGCAGGGTTCGTAGCGGAGCGGGCGGAGGAGAAGCGAACTCATGCTGAAGGCAAGGACACCGGGGACCGCGGCCCGGACAGCGGGCGTGGCCGCCGCGGTAATCCTCACCGCGACGACCACGGTGATCGCCCTCCCGGCTTCCCCGGCCCGGGCGGACGACGGCCAGTGCACGTTCCCGTCGAAGAACTACGCGGGCCGGCCGTGGGCGCTGCAACGCGTCAACCTGGACGCGCTGTGGGCGCAGTCGACGGGCAAGGGCGTCCGGGTGGCCGTGATCGACACCGGGGTGGACATCAAGAATCCGCAGCTCACCCAGGCCGTTGACGTGTCGAAGGGCAAGAACCTGCTGCCGCCCAAGAACACCAAGGGCGAGAAGATCGAGCGCGGCAACAACTCGGGCACCACGGACACGGTCGGCCACGGCACGCGCGTGGCCGGCATCATCGCGGCCCGCCCGGGCAAGGGAACGGGCTTCGTGGGCCTGGCCCCGAAAGCGACGATCATCCCGATCAAGCAGAACGACGCCGAGGGCGACGGCACGGCGCTCACCCTGGCCTCGGCGATCCACTACGCGGTGCAGGCGGGCGCGGACGTCATCAACATCTCCCAGGACACGGCCAACGCGGTCGCGCCGGACATACGCCTGAAGCAGGCCGTCGACGAGGCCCTCGGCCGGAAGGTCGTGGTCGTGGCGTCGGCCGGCAACGACGGTCTGGGCGGCAACGTCAAGCCGACGTACCCGGCGTCGTACCCGGGCGTCCTGGCGGTGGGGGCGTCCGACCGCAACAACGAACGGGCGGCCTTTTCACAGTCGGGAGATTTCGTGGGGGTCTCGGCCCCCGGTGTCGACATGATCTCCACGGTCCCGGGCCGCGGCCACTGCTCGGACAACGGCACGAGCTTCTCGGCGCCGTATGTGGCGGGCGTGGCGGCCCTGTTGAAGGCCAAGTACCCCAAGTGGACGGCCCAGGAGGTCGCCGCCCAGATCGAGCAGACCGCTGAACGCTCGATCCCCGGGCAGGACCGGCTGGTGGGCTGGGGGGTGGTGGACCCGGTGAAGGCGTTGACCGAGGTGGATCCGGAGCACCCCGTCGAGTCACCGAAACCCGAGGACGGCGTCGCCAAGGGCGAGGCCCCCTCGGTCACGCCCCTGCACTTCGGCGAGACGGCGGACGAACGCAACTCCCGCATGGCGACGTACGTCATGGTGGGAGGCCTGGTCGTGGTGGCGGGGCTGAGCGGTACGGCCGTGGCGGTACGGGACGGACGCCGCAGGCGCGGCGGGCAGCGGCCGGGCGGCCGGTGGACGGCCTGACCGAGCTGAACGTCCTGGGCCTGGCCCTGACCGCCGTACTCCTGGCCATGGCCTGCGTGAAGGCGGACCGGGTACGCGCGTGGCGCTCGAGCATCAACCCGTCCGCCCCGGACCTTCCCGACTCCGCCTTCGTCGTCGCCCGCGTCGTCTTCGTGACCCTGGCCGGTCTCGGCGTCTACACGGCCGTCCAGGGCTTCGGCGTCTCCGACGACATGGCGTGGGACGACACCGAGCTGGCCGGCGCGGTGCGGCAGGCCGCCGACGACCTGAACGGCTTCACGTACCAGACCGACGACTCGGGCAGTCCTCTCTACTTCGACGACTACGCCTCGCTGATCGAGGACAACGTGATCCGGTACGGCGGCGGCGACGCCCCGCAGTACGGCGTGGCCGCCGTCCCGGCTGACGCCAACACGGAGGACGACGCGTACTTCACGGTCACGGCGAAGGGCGCGGACGGCGCGTTCTGCGCGCACGTCGAGCGCGGCCGGTCGAAGGAGGACGACTACACGCCTCCCGGTATCGGTGGCCGGGAGGGGACGCTGACGTACCGGGGGTACCGGATCGCCATGGAGTCACGCAAGGGCGAGTGCTGAGCTCCGACGGGTGCCGATGCGGGGGTGCCGCCGAGGCTCACAGCTTGCCGAAGACGACTCCCCGCCAGGTCCAGCCGGACTTGAGGACGGCGTCGCGCAGCGGCTCGCGCAACTGCGCGCTGTCGAAGCCGAAGGTCTCCGTCGTCTCGAGCCGACCGCTCTCCCCACGTCCGACGGTCCACCGGCGGCTGACGGTCCGGCTCGGCCCGCGCGTGTACTCCGACGTCCTCTGGAGCGTCGTCGACGTCCCGACCCGGCTGACCTCCCACTGCTCCTCCAGAGCACGCACCTCGTGCTCCTTGTGGTCCAGCCGCATCCGGATCCGCACCGCGTGACTGACCTGGGACTGGACGAAGATGTGCTGCCACGCGGGCTCCGTCAGCCGCCACTCCGCCAGCAGGTCGCACTGTTCACCGCCGCCGTAACGGATGACGTACGGCACATCGGGCTGATTGAGCCCGAGCAGAGCCGCCCGCAGTTCCTCTCCCGGGACCGGTGAAACTCCCTCCGGGGGGTGCTGGGTGCCGGTGAGTTTGTCGAAGAGTCCCATGGAGTCAACCTACGAAGGACAAGGACGGAGGCACAAGCTTCGCCGACTCCGCACAAGCCGCTACGGCGTCGCACCCTCGCCCGGACGGACGGTGCGCACCAAATCCCTGAAGTCCTCCAGCAGGGCGGGGTGCTGCGACGCGGTGGAGGTGAGCATCAGCCGGATCACCACCCGCCGGTGCGGATCGTCGATGTCGAGCACGGACAGGTACACCTGGGACTGCACGAGGTCGCGGCTCCTCCCGCCCGCGACGACCGAGAAGGCCAGCGTCTGGGTGAGGCCCGGCGCATCCACGGAGCCGGTCTCACGGCGGTCGGTGACCATGACCGAGGCGACGGCCTCGTCCATGTGCCCCACCGACTCCTCGGCGATCTCGGGCAGCGTCGCGGCGTCGGGGCGGTACGCGCCGTCGACGGTGATGTTCGCGGTGAAGCCGGCGTCCGACGGCAGACGGACCGCGACGAACGCCGCGCCGGGCGCGCCGACCTCGTCCGGCGGCGCGGATCGCCAGCCGTGCGGCAGATCGAACTCGAGCGGGATCGGCAGGGTCGTCGACATCGCGAGGTTTCCTTCCTACGACGGCACTCCCGTGACGGCGGGCCACGGGAGTGCCGGTTCAGAGCCGGTTGGTGAGGGAGTCAGAACACACTGGTGATCGCATTCCCGAACGAACTCACACCATCCCCGACGGCGTCGGCCAGGTCCCCCGCGGTGTGGACGACCTTGTCCGGGTCGACACTGAAGTTGACGCCCACTTCACCGCCGAGGGCGGGGGAGAGGCCCACCTTGGTGCTGAACTCCCACGCGCCTTGCTGGTTCTTGCCGAAGTCCAGGCTCGCCTCGGCACCGGGGCCGGCCCAGCCCTCGGCGGAGAAGCCCGCCGAGACGCCTCCGACGTCGGCACCGATCTCGCCACCGCCCTTGGCGCCCGCGAAGGCCGTGCCGCCCACGTGCACACCTTCTTTGCTCACCCCGGCGTCGACACCGGCTTCGGCACCCACCATGCCCTCGGCCTTCGCGGAGACGCCGGCCGGGCCGAGACTGACGCCGCCCTCGGCCGAGCCCTCACCGCCCGCGAAGGCGCTCGCGTTTCCTTCGACGCCGTCCTGGGAGACGCCGCCCTCGACGGAGGCCTTGGCGCCCGAGTAGGCCTCGGCCTTCCCGTCGAGCTTCCACGGCCCTCTGGTGAGCGAGCCCTCGGCGCTCGCGCTGCCGAGGTCGGCGTGCGCCTCCGCCTCGCCGAGTTTGCCGGATCCGAAGTCGGGCCCCTTCGCACTCGCCCCGGCATCGGGGCCGGACGTCTCGGTCTTGCCCTCGGACTTCCACCCGTCGGGCTTGGTCCGGGCGGCTTCGCGCTTGGCCTCGTCCTCGTACGTCTTGATGTCGCCATGGGCCTGGCTGTTGAAGCCGGTGAGCGTGCCGTCACCGAGGTCGGAGTCGATCACCACCCGGGTGAGGGCGTTCTCGACCTCGTTGTCGATGTCGCACATCTCCTTGACGAGCCGGTTGATCTCCGCCTGCCAGGAGGCCTTGGCCTTGCCCACGGACTCCTGGTAGTCGGGGTCATGGTGCAGGGCGGTGCGTTCGCCCTCGCTCAGCTTCGTGGTGTCGTAGGAGACCACACCGCCCTCCGACACCGCCATGCCGGCCTTGACGGCGTCCGCCCGGGCCGACTCCAGCTTCTTGCGGATGTTCGTGAAGTCCTTGTGCGCCTCACGCAGCAGTGAGGCCACCGCCTTGGCCTCGACCTGCGCGGCCTGGAACTGCTTGAGCGTGACGTCGAAGCGTCCGTTGGCGGCGTCCGCGCTCTGCCCGGACCAGCCTGGGCCCAGGGTGATGCCGCATACATCCCGCTGGTACGCGACCTCCTGCTGGTGGAACTCCTTCGCCATCCCGTCCCAGCGGTCTGCGGACGTCGTGAGCGCGGACAGGTCGGTCGTCATGATCTCGTGATAAGTCGGCATGGGATCCCCGTTGTCATTCCCGTAGCGGACTGCTGGTCGAGACGTGGCTCAGGACTGAGCCTGTGATGCGGCCCGGTCAGTAACCGTTGATGACCGACACCGAGTTCGAGTTCGACCCCACCTGGAAGTCCGTGGTCTGCAAGGTGGTGTTGGCGTTGCGCAGAGCCGTCTTGTCGGAGGCGAGCATGTTCATCAGGTTCTTCACCTGCCCGTCCCAGGACGCATGCGCCTTCTTCAGTGCTCCCGACGTGTGCCATCCGTCACGGAACGCCGTGACGGTCGTGTTGGTCTCCGTGTCCGCGTAGTCGCCGGCCTTACGGGTGTCGGGTTCGATGTGCTGCTCGATGGCGTTGGCAGCGGCGTGCTTCTGGGCCGGTGTGGAAGCGAGCTTCTGACCCCCGGTCAGCCCCGGGGCAGCGGGGGATGCCCCGACGTCGCCCGGCACTTGGTTCAGTCGCATACCGACGGGCTGTGCCGTCCCGTCGCTTCCCGGTTGCACCTGCTCCGCCCCTGACATGAGTCCCGCCTTCCCTTGCCGCCGTACGGTGCCGGCAGCGCGGGCACCCCCGTTGCAGCGATCGCGTCGTACCGTAGCGCTTTCATGCCTTCGGTTAGGTAAAGACTGTCCCAAACAGCCGCGCGGGTACACGTCAGTTGGGGGCCGGGGACGCCTTGTCGTCGGCCTTGAAGTCGTAGTGGATCTGGTCTCCGCTGACGGACGTGACCTTGACCGTCACACCCAAGGTGCTGCCGTCGTTCGCCGTCAGCGTGCAGCGCGTGGTGGTGCCGACCTTGCCGACGAGGTCCTCGGGGCAGGAGATGCGGGGCTTGGGCTGATTTGTGGCGGCGGCGAGCTTTTCGGAGAGCGTGCTGGAAAGCTTGTCCGCGGACAGCTTCGGCGGAGTGGACTTCTTGACCTCGACAGAGGCCGAGCAGCCCAGCAGCAGCGTGCCGGCTGCTGCGGCCGCGAGGATCGAAACAGCGGTGGTCATCCGGGTCTTGGGCATCGTCTACTCCGGGTCGACTGGTTATGCAAGAAGACCGGGATAGCGTACTTGGCGGGGTGCTGGGGGCATGGCGATGGGTGCCCGGCCATTACCCGACCGCGCGAAACTTGGAATGCGCGCAGTCTTCGTATCTCCTTCACTCCACCTACGGAAATTCTCACTTTCTCCACGAGGTGGAGCTGATCACGTTCCCGTCGTGCCGGCCGATTGGCGAGGCCCGGGTGACGCTCAGCGGCAGGAGTCGTGTGGGCGCGGTGAGCTCGATATTTATGGCTTGATATTGGTGCTAGCGTGAGCGCGCCGACCGCCAAGACGCGTGTGCGCAGGCGGGGTTGAATGAAGAGGGATGGGATTTCGTGACGGCCGATCTGGGAGTGGAGCCCGGTGTCCTCAAGAAGGGCGCTTCGGACATTCTGGAATGTCTGACGCCCGTTCAGAAGGTGGACCTGAAGAGTCTGGCCGAACAGGGTTCCGCGATCGGGGACGATTCCGCGGCCGAGGCGCTGGTCACGTTCTGCGGCACCTGGGAGCTGGGGGCCGAGTTCCTCGCCGATTGTGCGGCCTCCCTGGCTGAGGGCCTGAACTCGGCCAACAACAACTTCACGGAGACGGACCAGGCCATCCGCGACGCGGTGAATTCGGTCAAGTCGGACTTGAGTTAGAAAACTGAATCAGAGACGGGGAATCCGCATCCATGGCAACCGAGCTGGGGTCGACGACCGACCCCAAGGAGCTCGTTCCGGGTGACACCGGAAAGCTGACCGAGCTCGCCTCCACCCTCACCGGCTGGTCCAAGAAGTTCGACAAGATCGGCGACGGCCTGCGCGATCTGAAGATCACGGGCTGGAAGGGCGAGGCCAGCGACGCCTTCTGGCCCACCCTGTCCAAGGAGAAGTTCGATTGGTACCTCGCGGCCGACGCGATGACGGGCGCGGCCGACGCGGTCACCTCGTACTCCTCCACGCTGGGATGGGCCCAGAAACAGGCCTCGACGGCGATCGACCAGTGGAAGTCCGGCGACCACGACGCGGCACGGACGACGCTGAACGCCGCGCGCAAGCAACTCAAGCCCGAGCTCGAGAAGCTGACGAAGAAGTTCGACGACCTCGCGGGCGGCGCGGCACACAGCCCCGGCTGGCTGACGGACGCGCGACAGCGGGTCGACGACTGGAAGTGGATCCAGGACCACAGCGTCGGCAAGACGACCCAGAACCGGTGGAAGCTGGAGACCGAGCGCTGGCTCCCGAAGGGTGACGGCCACTACCGCGCCGACAAGGTCTGGGGCAAGGACGAGGACGGCAACTGGTTCATCCGGGACAAGCCCGCGCCGACCGGGGACGAGGAGGACGGGACCACCCCCGGCAAGAAGACCAACCTGACCGTCAAGCTCGCCGAGTGGCAGGGCGGTGCCAACGTCTGGTCGGCGGGCGCCAACGGAGAGACGTCCTTCGCTGGTGACGGCAAGCTGAAGGGTTCGGCCGGCGTCTCGGCGCTCGGTGTCGACGGCTCCGCCGCCGCGAGCATCACCAACGGACGGCTCCAGGCCGGCCTGTCGGGAAGCGCGTACCTCGCCCAGGCCTCCGCGAGCGGCAGTGCCGAGTACGGCTACGCGGCGGTCCAGGCCGAGGGCAAGGCCTACGCGGGTGCCGAGGCCTCCGCGAACGTGGGCGTCGGCAAGGACGGCGTACACGCGGGCGCCGAGGCGTTCGCCGGCGCCAAGGCCACCGGCTCGGTCTCCGGCGACGTCGCCGGTGTCGGCGCCGGTGTCGGCGGCGAGGCGTGGGCGGGTGCCGGCGCGTCCGCGAGCGCCGACCTGGGCATGAAGGACGGCAAGTTCACCGTCGGCGGCGAGGTCGGAGTCGGCCTCGGTATCGGCGGCAAGGTCTCCTTCGACGTCACCATCGATCCGCACAAGGTGGTCGACTCGCTCGGTGACGCCGCCGACGCGATCGGTGACTGGTTCTAAGCTGAGCTGACGCTCATCAAGGAAGGGAGCATCATGGCGGCCACGCTGCCGGTCAAGATCTCGTTCTCGTTGCCGGAGGGCTGGCAGGCTGCGCCGCCGGACGAGGTGGGAGCGCCCGGCGCCGCCTTCGTCGCGCTCCATCCCGCCTCCATCGACGGCGGGTTCACGGCGAACATCACCATCGCCGGTCGGATGCGCAACGACAGCGCCACCATGTGGCAGATCGCCGACGAGTCGGTGCACCGGCTCGAGCAGGCGGGAACCGTGGAGGTCGTCAAGAAGGCCGAAGTGGGGACCCCGGACATCCCGGGCCTGACGGACGCCCCCGGCGTGATCCAGAACCTCCGCCTCCACACCACCCTGAGGGGCGAGCCGCTGGAGCTGCTCCAGAGTCAGGTGTACCTCGGCGTGGAGGACGTCAGGAACTCGGCGAAGCGCGCGGTGATCGAACTCGTCCTCACCGCGAAGCAGAGCCAGATGGCCGAGGTGCTGGACGACTTCAAGGCCTTCCTGCGGACGGTGCGCCCGGCCGAGGAGGACTCTGACTGAACGACAGAGTGCCCGTTCTCCCGCGAGCCTGCCGGCCTCGGGAGAACGGGCACTCTGACGTGTGCTCCGGCTTCTGCTCGGACCTTTGCTCTGAACTTTGGCTCAGGCGGCGCTCCAAGCCTGTTCCGGAATCCGGTCCAGGACATCGCACAGGTAGTTCAGCTTCTCGTCGACGGCCTGTGGCGTCAGCGGACCCCTGTACCACGTGAACAGTTCGTCCTCGCGCAGCTGGAGGGACCCCTTCGCCTTCGGGTCGGTCACCAGATAGGGCACCACCGTCTGGCCGAGCGCGTTACGGACAAATTCCTCGTCCCGGGTGATGACCCGGAAGTTCTGATCGAATTCCGGCACACCGAGCTGCATCTTGGCCCTGCGGTCGAACAGCGTGTCCAACACACTCGGGCGCAGTATCTGCACGAACGGCCCGGAGCCAGGCGCCGTGACGATGAAAACGGACTCGATGTTGGGCTGCTTGCGTTCCCCGGTGTCCGCGCCCGACTGGAGGTTCATGGAGCGGTACTCGAAGTACTTGAAGGAACGGCCGCGGAACTCTCCCGTGGTGTAGTGCCAGGCCCGCAGATTGCTCCCACGACCGGGAAAGGGCCGCACGCCACAGTACTGATCGATCTCCCCCTGGACACGCTTCTGGTAGGTCCACCCACGTTCCGGTGCGATCCGGGCAAGCTGCTCATAGCCCTCTTTGACCCGCGCGTCCTTCTTACGCCCACGCGCCGACACGGTGAACACGAGGATGAACATTCCCGCGATGAAGGCGAACAGCGACCACTTGATCAGTTCCCCAGCCCAATGCTCCATGGTTCTGATTATGGCGGACGGGAGCGAGGAGGGTGAACGGAGGCTTCCGTTTGATGCCTGATGCCTGATGCCTGGGGGGTGCGAGGTCGTGGGTGGCGGCGTGCTCAGCCTGCAGGGGAAGTCGCAGCCAAACGCTGAACGTTTCGCCCTACTTGGTGTTCGCGGTGATCAGCTTCTGCATTCACGGCATCCCCACAACTGGGTCAATGTCAGGGAGATGCTGCGTCATCAAGGTGCAAGTGTGGGGGACCTGGGTTGGCGGGACCTTGGCAGGAAGGTCTGCCTCCGAAGCGCAGCTCGATCGGTCTGCCACTTTGCGGGCAACGGAGTTGAGGATCGCCATGTGGTCCCTGGCCCTGCGAGCGCTCCCGAGAGCGGAAGAGGGTGAGAACATCTCTTCCTTGACGTACCGCGCATCTCCGATCAACGACGTTCCTGTCTCCTTGGTGGTGCAAGCGAAGTAGAGGTCGGCTCCGTTCGTACCCGTGGCTGCGTAGGCACCCACGGGAAAGGGCACCCGTCTCGTGGTCGTTTCCTTGACGGGCTTCGGGTGCTGTGCCGCCGCATGGAAGTCGATCTCGAGGAGCGGGAAGTCGTTGCCGCTTACAGGCCATTTCGTTTGGTGTGATCTTGCGGGATGCTGACTGTATGGCGAGCGAGCTTGTCGAGCGGTTGGTGCCGGACGGTTTGTGGGAGCTCTTTCAGAGGGTGGTGCCGCCGGCGCCGGAACGACCGCAGGGCGGAGGCCGCCGTCGGTCGCACGGTGACCGGGAGGTTCTGGCCGTGATCGTGTTCGTGGCCACGTCAGGCTGCACATGGAACCAGTTGCCGCCTGGATTCGGACCGTCGGGCGTCACCGCGTTCCGGCGGTTCACCGAGTGGTCCCAGGCCCGTGTCTGGGTCAAACTGCACCGCCTGGTGCTCGACGAACTCGGTGGTCAGGGAGAGCTCGACTGGTCGCGGTGCGCCATCGACTCCGTCAGCGTCCGCGCGGTCAAAGGGGGCCGCTGACGGGACCGAGTCCGACCGACCGTGGCAAGCGTGGATCGAAAATCCACCTCATCGTCGACCGGAACGGCCTGCCTCTTTCCATCGGCGTCTCCGGCGCCAACGTGCACGACAGCCAGGTCTTCGAGCCACTCGTCAGAGGCATACCGCCTATCCGTTCACGCCGTGGCCCACGTCGGCGCCGCCCGGCGAAACTCCACGGAGACAAGGGATACGACTACCCCCACCTGCGACGATGGTTACGGATGCGAGGGATCACACCACGTATCGCCCGTCGCGGAGTCGAGAACTCCCAACGCCTCGGCCGGCATCGGTGGGTCGTAGAACGCACCATCGCCTGGCTCAGCGGATGCCGACGACTACACCGTCGCTACGAACGCAAAGCCGAACACTTCATGGCTTTCACCGCGATCGCTGCCACACTCATCTGCTACCGCAGACTCCCCAAATGAAATGGCCTGTTAGGTCGTCTTGAGTGCGACTTGGTGATGAACTTGCGGGTCACGGTGGCGTCCACGCCCACCCAATCGGCCTTGTCTTCCTTGCCCTTGAGGTTCTTGTCGGTGTCTTCGGCGAGCGGAGTGAGCTTCTTGGTCATGTTGCGCCAGTCGGTGATCGCCTCGGGTTCATGCGGGCGAGGTCGTAGTCGTGCCGCAAGCCGATGTGACTCGTACGCGGCATAGCCGCCGGCGGCGAGGTCGGTCTGGTTGACGCGAAGGACTCCCTGAGCGGTGGCGCTACCGCCGGGATCAGCTGGAAGCGGTCGAACTGCATGCGCGCCGAGCCTTGGCGGCGCTGCAGGGCCTCGGTCGTCAGCTGTTCACATTCACCGGCGGGCCCCCTCTGATCATCATGCCCTGACGCCCCTGTCCCAGCTAGCAACTTCCTTATCCCACCGTGGTAGTTGCTACGGCGTCGTCCCCGAGTGCGTGTAGAAGTTTGATGAAGATCGCAAACGGTGCAACGTCGTCGGCGTCAACCGCGTCCAAGATTGGGCCGGGTGCGGCGAGGTGCAACGGGGTGTGCTGCACGGTCGTTAACAGCGAACCGGCAAATGGGGCAAACCGCGGCGTCGGATGCGGTCTCGTAACTGAGTTAACACACACCTCGGTTGGACCCGATGTGCAGGTTGACTACAGTGGTAAACGCGTTGTGAGACGCGACTCGCTTTGCGATCGTACGGCGAGTGGGTGGTCGGCCTCGACTGGGTCGGGACCGATGTATGTACGGGGAAACGGGGAGGAGCGTCGTGCTTCCGGCAGACATGGTGGGGGGCGTGTCGGCGACCAGGGCGGCGAACCTGGAGGCCAGTGGTGACGCGCTGAAGAAGTTCGTGGGGCAGGTGGACGCCGTGCTTAGCGACCTCGAAGAGTCCGCAGGCAACTCAACAAAGGTCGGCGCCCAGAGGATCAGGTCCACGTCTCTGACCTCGGGGTCGGGTGGCGTCTTCCCTGAGGCGCACGGACTGTACGAGCAGTACAACCGAGTCCACGAAGAGCTCACGTCGTTGTCCAAGAGTCTGCATCTGCAGATCGAGGCGACCGGTATCGCAGTGCAGGGTGCGCGCATCGGTTTCGACAGCCTCGAGGAGGAGCAGCGCCGACGGTTCTGGGCGATCCAGACGGAGATCGGAAGGACCGAGACCGCGGCGCAGGACAAGCGGCACGCCAGCAACAACGCCAAGAGCGGGGCGGACCTGTAGCGATGACTGACAAGCATGACGCCGATCTGCAGCGAGTCGGCGATCAGAACAAGACCACTGACTGGGTTCGAGGTTACGAGAACACTCCGCACGTTGGATTCATCGACGGCATCGTTGACACGGCGATCAGAGTCACCCCCGTCGGGCGCGCGGTCGCCACTCGGACGGACTTCGGTAAGCATGACCTGCCTCTCAACACGATGATCGACCTGGTTGAGCAGACGGATCCGGAGGACCTCGAATCCTCCGGCAAGGCCCTGTGGGATGCGCGCGACGCCATCAAGAAGGCTGCCGACGACCTCCATGCCTACGTCGAGAAGGTGCCGTGGGTCGGTCAGTCGGGTACTGACTTCAGGGACTGGGGCAGGGACCTCGTCAAGAACACGCACCACTTGAGCGAGTTCGCCGGAGATGCGGGCGATCAGATCACGGCTGCCGCCGTAGGCCTCGCGGCCGTGCGTGGTGCCATGCCGCCTCGCGACACGGAATCGAACCGGAAGCGGCCCGACAAGTTCACGGCGGCTGAGAAGACGGCGGACAAAGAGGGGTACGCCGCTGCCATAAAGGTGGAGAAGGACCGCCAAGAGGCGATCAACCAGATGAACCGGTTGTCGTCGTACTACGCGGTGTCCGAAGAGGTGTTGGCGTCCTTGCCTGCGACGCAGCCGACGTTCGCGGCTATGCCCAGCAACGTGGGTGTGCCGCGCCCCAGAAAGTGGGACAACGCTGGTGGCTCGACGCCCGCCACGGGTTCCGGCGCGGTCTCGCACCAGGGCTCGGGATCGGTATCCGGTGTCGATCATCACGTGACGGCGCCGAGCCCTGACTCCACCAGGCACGTCACAAACGACAGCCCCACGCCCACGCAGCACATCCCCGACAAGACCCCGCATCCCGAACCTCCCGTCGGGACGCACATCGACACGACCGGCACGCTGCCGCCGCCCACGACCACCACGCCTGGGCCCAGCCATACTCCGCCGGTGACGGGCACGCCTCCCACAACTGGCAGCCAGCCCAACGTGTTCGACGGTGGCGGTGGATTTAGGCTTCCCGTGCCCAACGGCACGTCGGGCCGAGGCCCCAGCGGCGCCGGCGGTTATCGCAACCCTCCGTCCGCGCAGGGCCGCACGGGTACCTCCGAGCTGACCAACCCGCGCTCCGGACGCACCGTGGGGCAGGGACCCATGGACCAGATGGGGCGTGCCACGTCGACTGGTCAGTCCGCTGTCAAGGGCACCGGTTCCGGACCGGGGTCGTCCTCCATGGGCCGTGCGGTCACGGGTGGCACTCCGCGGCCCGGAGGCGCGGCGGCACAGCGTGCGACCAGCGGGCCGGCCACCGGCGCCGGGCGGTCCAACGGAGTCGTCGGAGGCCGGCCCTCCACCACGAATCCGGCGTCGAAGAACGGGTCGAGGCTCCCTCGCGGCACCGTCATCGGAGGCCAGGAGGAGGCCGCCAACTCCCGATCCACGACCGGCCGGCTCGGTCAGCGTGGTGTCTTCGGAGCGTCGGAGTCCCCGGCACGGCCGGGTTCGAGCACGACGGGTTCCCGTGCTGTTGGGGGAACACCCGAGGCCGTCACGGGCAGGCCGACCGCGCGCAACTCCGCGGCCGGGGCTGAGCGCAATGGCATGACCCGCGGTGGTGCCGGTCTTTCGCGTGGTGTCGGCCATAACGGCAAGCCCGGTGAAGAGCGGAAGACGGACGGAACGCCGCGGCCCGACTACCTGGTCGAGGACGAAGAGACACACCTGCCCGACAAGCTCCGGCGTGATGTGCCGCCGGTGATCAACTGAGCGCGAGCGAGGACAGAAAGACGATGAAGTCAGGGATCAGCCGACGAGCCGAGCAGGCCACGGTCCACAGGGCGCGCTGGGGCAGGCGAGCGCGTGCTGCGGCAGCGGTCGTCGGCGCCCTGGCCGCCACCACTGTCGGCTTGGCTCCGAGTGCCGCCGCGGTCGACGTTCAGTCGAAGCAGTGGTACCTCGGGCCGATGCAGGCCGAGAAGATGTGGAAGGTCAGCACGGGGAAGGGCGTGAAGGTCGCTGTCATCGACAGCGGAGTGAACGCGAACACCTCGTCGCTCAAGGGGCAGGTCCTGACGGACGACGTTCCGAAGTCGGTCGCGTACCGGGCCACCGACGATAACGCCGGCCACGGCACAACCATGGCTGAGCTGATCGCGGGGACGGGAGCAGGTGGCGGCCTGAAAGGGCTGGCACCCGGAGCCAAGATCATTCCGATCCATATCAAGCTTGAGGACCGGAAGGACGACGCGGAGAATCGGAAGATGCCCGATTCCACCACCGCGATCAGGGCGGCAGCCGACACTGATGCGAAGATCATCAGCATGTCCTTCGGTGCAGAGGGGCCTGACTCCTATGAGCAGGCGGCTATCAATTACGCTGCCTCTAAGGGAAAGTTGCTGATCGCTTCAGTCGGTAACGACGGTCAGAAATCAGGTGACACCATTGGTTATCCAGCGTCCGACGATTACGTAGTCGGCGTGGCGTCGATCGACGCATCCGGCACGGCCTCAAAGTTTTCCTCGCATGGCGGCTACGTCGACCTCTCAGCTCCGGGCCAGAACTTCCCCGGCTGGTGTGACGCGAAGTTCCGCTCGTACTGCGACAACATGAACGGTACGAGTTCCGCAACGGCGATCACCTCGGGCTCTGCCGCACTGATCTGGTCCGCCCACCCCGACTGGACGGTGAACCAGGTCACCCGGGCGCTGATCGACACGGCCGGCCGTAGCTGGCCGAAGAACAAGCCGAGCACATACCTCGGCTATGGGGCCATTCGCCCCCGCACGGTGCTGGCAAATCCCAACTACAACCCCGGCCCCCCGAACGTCGATCCGCTCCGCAAGGAGAACGGCGGGGACGTGCTGGCCAAGTCGGCAAGCTCCTCCTCGTCTTCCCACTCGACCTCGCCCTCCGCTTCTGCATCAACCCCGTCACAAGCCCCGGAAAAGGGTTCTGGCGGCGCTACTTCAGCGGCAGGATCAAGCACCGAATCGTCGAGCGACAGCAACAGCAACACCCTCTGGATCGCGCTCGGCGCCATCGCCGCGGTCGTCGTGATCGGCGGCGGAGGCCTGGCCGTCATGCGGGCACGACGCGCCAAGTGACGTGATCAGTCGTCACCAACCGTAGTAGTCCTGTGCTGTTCGGGTAGGACAGGGACTTCGTACTCACCCTGCAGAGCAATGAGCGCGGCGGCGAGTCGAAACAATCAGATCAACAACGGACACACGAAAGGCAGGGCCGATCATGGCCGGCGGAAAGCAGAAGCTCGAAGATGCCGCAGTAGTCCACCTGCAGAAGCAGATGGCGGAGAAGTACGAGGGCATCCAGAAGCGGGTGCACGGGCTTCAGGGCGTCATCGACGGCCTCGAGGGCCAGTGGCAGGGTATCGGCCGTGCCGCCTTCGACAAGAAGCAGTTCGAGATCAACGAGTCGCTGCGGAACATCGGCAACATCCTCAGTGACGTCATCGAGGCGATGACCTCGACGCGCAACATCAAGGACAGCAAGGAAGACGAGGTGCGCGCGGCGGTCAACAAGATCGACCTCCAGGACGGCGCTCCCACGGTTCCGACGTCTTCCCTCAGCTCCTACTGAGCCGAGCGGCACTCAGGACAACTGCCGGGCAGCCGGCGCACCCACCAGCTACACACCAGCGAGACGAGGGAACAGGCATGGCCAACAACGCTGAGGGACTGTCAGTCACTTATGACGGGCTCGACGTCGCGGCAACCAAGATCGGTAACGAGGCGAGCACGCTCGAGCAGGACCTGCAGGAGCTCCGCAAGATGGTCGTGAGCAGCCTGCAGTACTGGGAGGGCGAGGCGCAGGGCACCTTCAACGAGAAGCTGCACCGCTGGGACAAGGAGGCGAACGACATCCACCAGGCCCTGACCGGCATCGGTCACGTCGTCGCCCAGTCCGGCGGTACGTACATGGAAGGTGACAAGAAGGCGGCCTCCTACTTCCGGTAGGCCGAACCTCGCAGTAGCAACTCCAGGGTGGGCGCGCGCGGGAGGCGCCCACCCTGTCGTTGGTCCGCAGCCCGATCTCGCACCGGTCGCCCGATTCTCTGTCGCGGCTGAGGCGTCGGGAAGCGCACAGACAAGGACTGGGAATCAGGTGCACGCGACAACCGCCGGATCCGGTGAAGCGCAGCAGGGTGTCTCGGCCTCCCGGCGGATCGGCCTCTACGTCCTGATCACTGCGCTGGACGACCCCCACAGCCGTATCCCGGTGCCGGAGCGGCGCCACATCGCCCGCAGTGCCGACGGTGAGCACACCGTCCTGCTCAGCACTCCGCTCGCAGGCACCGATCCACAGCGCTTCATGGCGGAAGCCGAGGCCTCTCGTTACCTCCTCGGGCAGTTCATGATGCCCGCCGTCACATACGCCGCCTCCGGGGAAGCAGCCTGGCACGCCCGCCCCTATCTCCCCGCGCTTCCTCTTCCCACCGCACTCGCCGTGCACGGTGGCCCACTTCCCGAGCGCACCGTCCGGGCCCTTGGCGCCGCTCTGGTCGAAGCTCTGGTCATCGCCCACGGGCAGGGGCTGACGTACGCCGGTCTGTCCCCGGCGGCGGTGCTGCTCGCCGCCGACGGGCCACGCCTCACCTGCTTCGGAGCTGTACGGGCCGCGGCCCCGGACGACACGGCCCGTTCCGGCCTGCCGGGACTGGAGCAGGGCAGCCTGCCACCCGAGCAGGCGTCCGGCGGGCGGCCACGGCCACTGGGCGATGTGTACGCCCTGGGCGCGACGCTCGCCTACGCCGCCACCGGCCACACCATGCCCGAACGCGACGAGCTTCCTTCCGTACTGCGTACGATCGTCAGTCGCTGTCTGGCCCGCGACCCCGGGGAGCGACCTCAACTGTCCGAGCTGCTTGACCTGTTCGCTCCGACCGCGCCGACTTCCCCCGCCGTGGCCCAGATGCCGGCCGATGCCGGGTTCGCGACCCGAACCGCCGCGCTGCTCGGCCCGGGCTGGCTGCCGAGCCGCGTGATCGCCGCCATCGCCCACCAGTCGGCCGCCGTACTCAGAGCCGAGATCCCGCGCTCCACCGTGCCCACCTCACGCCAGGACTGACGACGACCGCCATGCCCACTCCGCTCACTCACGACGACCCACAAGCGTTCGGACTGTACCGCCCGGTCGCCCGCCTCGGCAGCGGCGGCATGGGCACGGTCTACCTGGCGCGCTCGGGCGGTGGACGGACCGTCGCGGTCAAGACGATGCACGCCGGCATCGCCTCGGACCCCAGCGCCCGAACCCGGTTCCGGCTGGAGGCCGACGCCGCGCGCGTCATCGGAGGGCGGCACGGCGCCCAGGTCGTGGAGGCGGACACGCAGGCCGAGACACCCTGGATCGCCACCGAGTACGTGCTCGGTCCGCCGCTCGACGAGGCGGTCGAACTGGCCGGACCGCTCCCCGAGGCAACCGTGCGCGCCCTAGGAGCGGCTCTGTGCGGGGCGCTCGGCCAGTTGCACAGCACCGAAGTCGTCCACCGCGACCTCAAGCCGTCCAACCTCCTGGTCACGGCCTACGGGCCGAAGGTCATCGACTTCGGCATCGCGCGCGCGATCGGCGACGACCGTCTCACCAGAGTTGGAGCGGCCGTTGGCACCCCGGCCTTCATGTCACCGGAGCAGGCGAGCGGCGAGGAACACACCGGGGCGGGCGACGTGTTCGCGCTGGCCGGAGTACTCGTCTACGCCGCCACCGGCCGCGCCCCGTTCGGCCACGGGCAGACCGCCGATCTTCTCTACCGGGTCCGGTACGGCGATCCGGACCTGAGCGACGTACCCGCCGCCCTGGTCCCGATTCTCGGCCCGTGCCTTGACAAGAACCCTTTCCGTCGGCCGACCACCTCAGAACTCGCCGCTCAACTCCATGACGGATCCGGTGAGTTCGCGGAGCACCTGCCGGACGCGCTGCTCGCGGAGATCGCCCGCCGTGCCACCGAGGTCTGGCAGATCATCCCTCAGCGACTCCCCGCACCGTCGGTACCGTACGCGCAGTCGCCGGCCGCACCGGCCGCAGCGATGTCCCGTCGCCGACTGCTGCTGGCAGGCAGTGGAGTGGCGCTCGGCGCGGCGGCCGTCGGGGCGGGAGCCTGGGCCTGGACCTGGCGGTCCGGTTCGCACGGGAAGCAGCCTGTCGCGAGTCCCAGCAACAGCCTGCTGCCGAAGAAGAAGCTCGACTCGATCTGGCAGATCCAGGTCGCCGATCCGCCGTACGGCACGGTCCCGCCCGCGCAGCCGCTCGCCGTCGGAGACCTCGTAACGCTGGTGGCCGGTACTGGCCTTGGCGGAATCGATGCCGGCTCGGGTCAAGTCCGGTGGACGTCGGAGCAGATGGAGATCCACTGGCAGATCGCCACGGACGGCGAGCGCCTCGTGCGCATGGTGGCCCCGCCAGGATCCGACGGAAACGCGGGCAAGCCCGGCGGCTTTCCGCTCATCCTGGCGTCCGTCGACACCGGCACGGGTGCGGCGGCCAAGCCGTTCGCCCAGCTCACGGACTTCAACGGTGTCATCTCCCAGAACCAGGTGCTGTGCACGGCCGATGGTGTCGTGTACGCGGCGGGAGGCAAGGGGAAGTACGACACGTACTTCCTGGCGTCCCAGTCCTGGTCCGTCTTCGCCGTCGACATCAGCACGGGGAAGAAGCTGTGGACCAGGCCGCTGCCCTCACGACCGGATCGAACCGACCGCCTGCACTTCCTTACGGCCCGAGTCGTCGGCCACAACCTGGTGTCGCTGCAGGAGACGAACGACGGCAAGGTCCGCATCGTCGTACGGGACACCCGTACGGGTGCCGTCCGCTGGGACAAGCCGTTCGAGGGCGTCGCACCGGACCGCGTACAGCAGCCGCTGGCGACAGACGCCGAGAACCTGTACCTGGGTACCGGGCGGTTGAGGGCTCTTCGGCTGAGCGACGGCGCTCCGGTGTGGGACTCGAGGACCGAACGCCCCGGGCGCACCTACGGACCCCCGGCGGTCAAGGGCGGCGTGGTCTACGCCGCCGAGAAGGGCCTCGGCCTCATCGCCTTCGACTCCGGCAGCGGGCGGGTGCGGTGGGAGGAGAAGGGCGGCGCGGGAACGAAAGCGGATGTGTCCGCCGCGCCGGTGATCGGCGCGGACTACGCGTACAGCAAGCGTTCCTCGGCGCTCTGGGCGATCGATCTCTCGTCGCACATGCCCACGGCTTCCTACAAGACCACCGGGAACCGCTTCATCGCCCACGAGAAGGCCCAGGTCACCATCGCGTTGGGCGGCAAGTTCCTTGCGGCATTCCCCCTCAAGTGAGCGCCGTCCTCCGATGAACAGAAGAGAAAGCAGTCAGCGATGAAACCCCTGGGTACCGGCGACCCGATCCGCCTCGGGCCCTACCGTCTGCTCGGTGTGCTGGGCGAGGGCGGTATGGGGAAGGTGTACGCCGGCCAGGACGGCGCCGGGACCGTCGCGGCGATCAAGGTGCTCCGCCCGGAACTGGCCCACGACGCGAATCTCGCCCAGCGTTTTGTTCGTGAGGCGCTCGCGGCGCAGGCCGTGCGAAGCTCGGGCGTGGCTGCGGTCCTCGGCGCGCAGACCGAGGGCGGGCGCCCCTGGATCGCCACCGAGTTCCTCACCGGACCGACCCTGGACCAGGCGGTGGACAAGCACGGGCCGCTCGACGAGACGAGCGTGCGCGCCTTGGCGGCGTCGATCGCGCAGACCCTGGCGGACATTCACACGGTGGGTTTCATCCATCGTGACCTCAAACCCCAGAACATCGTGCTGACGTCGACCGGACCACGGGTCATCGACTTCGGCATCGCCCGCCCGGAGCACGGCCTGACGCTCACCACGACGGGCCAGATCCCGGTCACGCCGGGGTACGGCGCCCCCGAGCAGGTGCTGGGGCGGCGAGTGACACCCGCTGCGGACGTGTTCTCCCTGGGCGCCGTTCTCGTCTACGCGGCCACCGGCCGACGCGCGTTCGAGGGGGCCCACGTAGCCGCCGTACAGTACGAGGTCGTCCACGGGGAGCCGCGCTGGGAAGGCCTGCCCCCTCAGCTGCACACACTCGTCGCCCCCTGTCTGGCCAAGGACGGTGCGTCACGCCCGGCTCCGGGGCAGATCGCCGCTGCGTTCGCCCCACCGAAGAACAGCGGCCGCGTGTGGCAGCGAGGCCCGGTCGGGGACGAGATCAAGGAGCGGGAACGGGAGGTACGTCAGCTCACCGCGTCGCCCACGACGGCCTCCTCGGCGACCGTGACCACCGTGCCGAGGCGCCGTCTGCTCACCGGCCTCGCCGCCGGCGGCACGGTGCTCGCCGCAGGGGGAGGCACGACGGGATGGTGGCTGCTCCGGCAGCCGCGCCAGGACAAGAAGGACGGCCCGTTCGACATCCCGCCTGCCGTGACGACACCGAGGGCCCGACTGCTCCTGGCAGATGACGGTGACTACATCGTCGAGGGGTCACCCAAAGCGCTGTGGAGCCGTCACGACGTCATCGACCAGGACTCCGCCGCTCCGCTGCCCGTGCGGGACGTCGTCGTGGTCGGGGACTACGGCAACGGCGAACGCGGGATCGCGGCCTACAACGTCGTGGACGGAAAGCGGCGCTGGGCGGCACGGGATGTACAGCCGGATCACTACCTCTCGCTGTCCGACCGCCTGATCGTCGCCGTCGACGCTGAAGGAACCCTGCACACGTTCGTGCCGTCCACCGGCGAGCGCAAGTGGACCGCGGCCGCCGACGCCGCGGCCGTCGTGGCAGCGGACGACAAGGCCGTCTACGTCATGACGAAGGACCACCGGCTGCGCAGTGTGGGCCACTCGGATGCCAAGGTCCGCTGGACCGCTCGGATCCCGTCGGAACACCGCGGAAAGATCTCCGCGAGAGTGGCTGTCGGCCGCGGACGTCTGGTGCTCCCGACGGTCGACGGCCACGTACTGGCCATGGCGACAGGTGATGGCAGCCTGGTGTGGCAGCGACGCAACCAGGCGAAAGAGATCTCGATCAATCCCGTCGTGCGGGACGGGGTCGTGTACCTCAACGGCCGGACGCTGGCGGCACTGAGGCTCGCCGACGGCCACGAGATCTGGGAACACACGACCAGAGACATGTACCGGGCGCCCGCGGAGTGGGGCCCGGTGAGCGTTCACGGAGACTCCGTCTACGCGGTCGGCGGGATGTTCCCCGAACGCCGCGCCCTCACCGAAGGCAGCAGCACCTGGACCTCCCGGAGTGACGGCAGCAGCGACAGCCCCGTCCTCGTCCAGGGCACCGGCGTGTGGACGATCGACCACTCCTACAAGACCGAGATCAACGCCGTGAACGTGGCGAACGGCTTTCCGGGCTGGACCTACAAACTGCCCGAGGCCGAGCACCACGGGATCGCGGTCGACGGCAACAGGGCGTTCATCAGGAACGACGGCTCGCTCTACGTGTTGCCGGTGTTCTGACGGCATACGAAGGGGCCGTGGTCGCCAGGCGACCACGGCCCCGAGTTCTCGATAGGTCAGCCGACCGTCACGCAGACCCGTCCGGCACCAGCCCCACCTGCACCATCGGCTTCCCCCTCTTCCGAGAGACGAACACCCCCCGCCCCGCAGGCATCGGCCGCGGCCGAACCCCGCCGAGCAGGTCGCCCTCCGCCGGGTCGCCCGCGAGGACCACGCCCTGGGCGCCGAGTTCCTTGATGCGCTGCATGAAGGTCTCGTAGCCGGCGCGGGACGCGCCCGCAGTGGAGCGGGCGATGATGAAGCGGACGCCGACGTCGCGGGCGAACGGCAGGAGTTCCGTCAGGCCCGACAGCGGGTTGCCGCTGGACGTGGAGACGAGGTCGTAGTCGTCGATGACGACGTAGACCGTGGGGCCCCGCCACCAGCTGCGCTCGCGCAGCTGCTCCGGGGTGACGTCGGCCGTCGGTGTGCGGCGCTGCATCAGGTCGGCCAGTGCGTCCATGTGGTGCTGCATCTGGTTCGACATGGGGATGTACTCCGCCAGGTGGGACGGCGGGGTCACCCCGAGCAGCGAGCGGCGGTTGTCGACGACGAACAGCTTGCAGGAGTTGCCGTCGTAGCGCTCGGTGAGGCCCTTGATCAGCAGCTTCAGCAGGTTCGACTTCCCCGACTCGCTCTCGCCGAACACCAGGAAGAACGGGTCCTGTTCGAAGTCCACGAACACCGGCTCGAGGTTGTCCTCGTCCAGGGCGAAGGAGATGCCGCGGTTCGGGAAACGGTTGCCCGGAGGAAGCTGGGTCGCGGCGAACTCGCGGGGCAGCAGGCGAACCTCCGGCGCGCCGGGCTCCTGCCAGTGACGGCTGACCTCGGCCGCGAGGGCGGTCGACGCCTCCGCGAGGTCCGTGTCGGAGGAGAGGCCGTCGATGCGCGGGACCGCCGCCATGAAGTGCTGCTTCTGCGGGGTCTGACCGCGACCGGGCACACCGGTGGGGACGTTGGCCGCGATCTTGCGGTCGATCTCGGAGTCCATCGGGTCGCCCAGCCGCAGCTCCAGGCGGTTCATCAGGTGGTCCTTGAGGTTCGCGCGGACCTCCATCGTGCGCGAGGCGGTGAGGATCAGGTGGATGCCGTAGCCCAGACCGCGCGCGGCGATGTCCAGGACCAGCGGCTCCAGGGCCTCGTAGTCCGTACGGAAGTTGCCCCAGCCGTCGATGACCAGGAAGACGTCGCCCCAGGGCTGGTCGGTCACCGAGATGTCGCCGCGCGCGCGGCGGGAGCGGAACTCCGCGATGGAGGAGATGCCCGCGGAGCGGAAGTACTCCTCGCGGCGGGTCATGACGCCGTACACCTCGGCCGCCGTACGCCTGACCTTCTCGGGGTCCAGACGCGAGGCGAAACCGCCCATGTGCGGCAGGCCGGCCACCGCGGCCATACCGCCACCGCCGAAGTCCAGGCCGTAGAACTGCACTTCCCGCGGGGTGTGGGTGAGGGCGAAGGACGCGATGATCGAGCGCAGCAGCGTCGACTTGCCGGACTGCGGGCCGCCGACGATCTGCATGTGGCCGGCCGCGCCGCCGAAGTCGAGCCACAGCGGGTCGCGGCGCTGCTCGTAGGGCTTGTCGATGAGGCCGACGGGAACGACGAGCCGGCCCGCGCCCTCGTAGCCCGGCTGGGTCATGCCACGGCCGGGAACCGGCGCGAGCCCCGGCAGCAGCGTGTCGAGCGACGGCGGGCTGTCCAGCGGGGGCAGCCACACCTGGTGGGCGGCCGGACCCTGCGCCTCCAGGCGCCGCACGATCACGTCGAGGACGGTGTCGGCGAGCGCGTCGTCCTTCTGCTGGTCGGGCGCCTCCTGGCGCTGCTTCGGGACCGGCGCGTACTGCACCGGGACCTCGGCCGCCGTGAAGAGGACCGGCCTGCGGTCGACGGGCAGCGGGCCGCCGAGCGCGGCGGCCTGCTGCGAGCTGGTGCGGTAGACGCCCGAGACGTACGCCGCCTTGAAGCGCACCATCTCGTCCGTACCGAACTTCAGGAAACCCGAACCCGGGACGTTCGGCAGCTCGTAGGCGTCCGGGACGCCGAGCGCGGCGCGCGACTCGGCCGCGGAGAAGGTCCGCAGACCGATGCGGTAGGAGAGGTAGGTCTCCAGGCCGCGCAGCCGGCCCTCCTCCAGACGCTGGGAGGCGAGCAGCAGATGCACGCCCAGCGAACGGCCGATACGGCCGATCTGCACGAACATCTCGATGAAGTCCGGCTTCGCGGTCAGCAGTTCGCTGAACTCGTCGATCACCAGGACCAGGGACGGGATCGGCTGCAGCGGCGCGCCGGCCGCGCGGGCCTTCTCGTAGTCGTGGATGTTCGCGTAGTTGCCCGCGTCGCGGAGCATCTCCTGGCGGCGGTTGAGCTCACCACGGATCGAGTCGCCCATGCGGTCGACGAGGGTCAGGTCGTCCGCGAGGTTGGTGATCACGGCCGCCACGTGCGGCATCTGGGCCATGCCCGCGAACGTGGCACCACCCTTGAAGTCGGCGAGGACGAAGTTCAGCGTCTCGGAGGAGTGGGTCACGGCGAGGCCGAGGACGAGCGTGCGCAGCAGCTCGGACTTGCCGGAACCGGTCGCACCGACGCACAGGCCGTGCGGGCCCATGCCCTCCTGGGCGGCCTCCTTGAGGTCCAGCATCACGGGCCGGCCGTCCTCGCCGAGACCGATCGCCACACGCAGCCGCTCCGACTGCGAGCGCGGCCGCCAGGTCCGCTTCGTGTCGACCGAGGCCGCGTCGCCCAGGTTCAGCAGGTCCGTGAAGTCCAGGTTGGCGAGCAGCGGTTGGTCGTCGTCGCCGCCCGACGCCATGCGCAGCGGCGCCAGTTGGCGGGAGAGAGCCTCCGCGGCCTCGTACGACAGGACGTCCGGCGTCCCGTCGTAGACCATGCCGTGCGCCGACTCCAGGCGCAGTTCGTGGGGCTGCACGATGACGGAGAGGTCGCCGCGGCCGATGGTGAGGTCGCCGGGCACGACCTCCAGGACCGTCACGCCCTGCATGCCTTCGGGGCTGGCCAGCAACGACGTCGGCGGCAGGGAGATGCCGTCGAGCACGACGACCACGTGCGGCTGTTCGGGAACCGGCGGTCCGCCGGGGTGGAAGCGCGGGCGGCCCTGCAGGCGGGAGGCGAGCCGGTCCTCCAGCTCCACCGGGTCGGTGGTGATCAGGCGCACGCTGCCGGCGCCGTCGGCGACGCCCGGGGCCTGCACGTGCGGCAGCCACTTGGCCCACTCCCACTCGGGCGCCGACGCGCGTCCGGTGACGACGGCGATGACCAGGTCCTCGGGGGAGTGCATCGAGGCGAGGGAGGCGGCGACGGCGCGGGCGGTGCCGCGCACGGTGCCCGGCTCGCCGCTGATCGTCACGTGGTAGAAGGCGCGCAGCGACACCGCCATCGGCAGGTCGTCGAGGGCGCTGTGCGTGGCCAGGAAGCGCTGCATGGCGCCCGCGGTCAGCGGCTCCAGCTCGTCGACCGGGGCGGTCTGAGGCGGGATCAGGGGAGTGGCCAGGGCCTGTGGTCCGAGGCCCACCCGTACCTGCCCGAAGTCCTCGTCACCGGTACGCCGTTCCCACACCCGGCTGCCCTCGGCCACCAGCGCCCACAGTTGCTCTGGCGAAGGGTGCAGGTAGTACTGGGCGTCGCGCTGGAACTTCGCGGTCTCCAGGGCGGCGCGCCGGGTCTGCGACAGGTAGCGGAGGTAGTCGCGGCGCATGTCCGCCATCTGCCCCTGGCTGCCGCGGCGGTAGCGGATCAGCATCGAGATGCCCATGCCGATCGTCGAGGCCACCATCACCATGCCCATGATCTTCATGAAGGGCTGGGCCTGGGGGTTGAAGAAGAACACCACGGACCCGCCCATGCCGAGCATGGGCAGGAGCTGCATCAGAGCGCCTTCCTGCTGACCGCGCGGAAGCTCCGGCGGTGATTGCAGTACGACCTCGTCCGTGGGCACTTCCTTCGGCAGTGCCCGCGGTGGGCGCTTGACGACGATGTGGCTCACTACGCACCAATTCCCTTGCCGGACCGAGATGTTTCGTCCGCCGCCCCGTGTCAGGCGGACGTCGACCGCGAAGCGCGATCCTACTGACAACCACGGACAACGGCGGGCGGTAGGGTGCCGGTGAGACGCGTGAGCAGTTGCGAATCATGCCGGGAAAACCCGGGCAATCCGCAACGGTTCGAAGCAAGCGCCACCCCGCAACCCCCGGATACGACCGCTCGGTTGGCCGGCGGTGCGGAGGGCGCGGCACAACCTACACAGGATCTTTACGGGCGGAAGAGTGCGCGGCGGCACCACAGGCCGCCCCACCACCGACGAGGGGGAACAGCAGGTGAGCATGACGGCCTCCGCGCCTGCCGGCGCGACCGGTGGAGCGGGCACCGGAGCCCCTTCCGGGGCAGGCATGGGATTCGGCTTCTGCCGGGTCACCATCGTGGCGCCCGACAGCCGCATAGACGTGGCACTGCCCGACGACGTACCGGTCGCCGACCTGTACCCGGAGATCCTGCGCCTGTCCCAGCAGAGCCCCGCCGAGGGCGCGCCGGTCGGCTACCACCTCGTCCGGCGGGACGGCACCGTCCTCGACGGCGCCCGGTCCTTCACGGCGCAGCGCATCCTCGACGGCGAACTGCTCACCCTGCGCCCGTTCTCCGAGTCGCTGCCGCCCGCGGTCCTCGACGACGTCTCCGAGGCGGTGGCCTCCGCCGTCACCCGCGACCGCACCCTGTGGAGCGGCGACCTCACCCGTGCCGCCGGCCTCGTCGCGGGCGGCATCCTGCCGGCGCTGCTCGCCTTCGTGGCCTGGAGCTCCCAGATCCACCACGACATGTACAGCCTGCAGGGCATCATCGCGGGCGTCACCGGCATCCTGCTGGTCACCATCGCCTGCGTACGCGCGCGGGTGTACGGCGACCGGGGCTCCGCGATCGCGCTGGGGCTCGGCGCCCTGCCGAACGTCGCCGTGGCCGGTTCGGGGCTGCTGTCGCTCTCCGCCGGACAGGGCATCGGACGACTCCAGTTCCTGCTCGCCTGTGCGGCGGTCCTGGTCGCCTCCGTGGTGCTCACCCTGATGTCGCCGGGCGGCGACGGACCCTTCGTGGCGTTCGTCTTCGCCTCGGCCATCGGTCTGATCACCAGCTTCATCGCGATCCTCACCGAGCTGAAGCCCATCGAGACGGCCGCCGTCTGCGCCCCGCTCTCCGTCGTGGCGCTGGCCTTCCTGCCGGGCCTGTCCATGCGCTTCGCACGGCTGCCGATCGGCTTCGAGCCGCCCAACCCCTCGCGCGGCGGCTACGACAGCGGCGAGCCCGCCCCGCAGGAGCCCGTGGACCTCGAGCGGGTGGCCGCCCAGGCCCGGCGCGGCCACGAACTCCTCGTCGGCTTCGTCGGCGGCTGCGCCCTCGTCGCGGTGGGTGCGTCGATCGTCCTCGGCTTCTCCAGCAACACCTGGGCCCAGCTCCTGGCCCTCGCGACCGGCGTGGCGATGCTGATGCGGGCGCACCTGTTCCGCTACACCGCGCAGGTCGGCGCCACCCTGGCCGCGGGCCTCGCCGCGATCGTCTTCCTCGGCCTCGGGCTGGCCCTGAACCCGCCCCGGAACTACCTGATCGACGCCTTCCAGGGCGACAGCAGCGCCCTCGACATCCGCAGCGTCTGGCTCGCCGCGGCGGTCGGCGCGGCCACCGCCCTGGTCACCGCGATCGGTCTGATCACCCCGCGGCGCGGTGTCACCCCCTTCTGGGGCCGCTTCCTGGAGATCGCCGAGAGCTTCGTCCTGCTCACGCTGATCCCGCTGGCGCTGGCCGTGTTCGACGTGTACGAGCGGGCGCGGGCGATGACCAGCTAGGTCCGCACCGGCTCACCGGACGCAGAAAAGGGGGGGGCGCGCGCGGGGCGCCCGGTTGTGGTTTACGCGCACACCGGCGCGAGGCCGCCCGTGGGGGGGGGCGGCGTGAGATAGAAAACACCCACCCGCGAGCGGGAGAGCGGGGGGGGTTCGCGGTGTCCGGGCGGGCGCGGGCGAGGACCCGCTAGGGCCGCCCCGGCACACGGGACGAACCAACGGGCGGCCCGCGCGCGCCCCCCCCTTTTCTGCTTTCCGCTCACTCCGTCGAGAGTCCGCCGTTGTGCGGCGTCGGCTTCAGATCGAACTCACCGTCCCGGGCACCCAGGACGAACGCCCGCCATTCCGCCTCCGTGTACCGCAGCACGGTGCCGTGGTCGAGGGAGGACCGCATCGCCACCGCGCCGTCCGGGAGGTAGGCGATCTCGACCCGCTCCTCGTGCTCCTCCGTACCCGGGGCGCAGTGCCACTCGGCGTCCGAGATGTCGAGCGCGTACAGCTCGTCGCGCTCCCGCTCCTTGCGCGCCTTGATCTCCGCTTCCGTCTCCGCCATCCCGAAGCGACCCCTTCCCGACGTACGTACGATCAGCACGCTCACCCTAGTGGCCGCTTCCCGCGGGCCCGGGCCGTTCCGGAAGGCGGGAGAGGGTTCCCGCCACCGGCTGGTACGCTGTGTGACGGCCGTTTGTGTACGCACCCCCGGAGCCCTCCCAGAAGGCTCTGGAGGCCGCGCCCAGCGGATCCCCGCCTTCCGAGTCACGGAAGCACCCCCGAGAAGCAGACCGGGGGCGCTCGGTGGGCACTCACAGACTATGAGGAGTACGCGTGTCGCTCGACGCCGCTACGAAGAAGCAGATCATCAGCGAGTTCGGTACCAAGGAGGGCGACACCGGCTCCCCCGAGGTCCAGGTCGCCATGCTCTCGCGTCGGATCTCCGACCTGACGGAGCACCTCAAGACCCACAAGCACGACCACCACTCCCGCCGTGGTCTGCTGATCCTGGTCGGTCAGCGCCGTCGCCTGCTGCAGTACCTGGCGAAGAAGGACATCCAGCGCTTCCGTACGCTGGTCGACCGCCTGGGCATCCGCCGCGGTGCTGCGGGCGCCAAGTAAGACGCCGTGAGGGGAGCGGTTCCCGGTAGGACTCGGGAACCGCTCCTTTTGCCGTATACGGGGAAGTCCTGTCGTATGCAGGCAAGCCCCCGTCGTACGTGCGGAAACGTGCGGAGTGTCACTCACGCTTTGTAGTGTGGTAGCACAACGCAGTACGTACGAAACAGAACGAGGAGAAAGCGCACCTAAGCCGCCGCCGGTCCTCGGTAGTGGCCCCCGGGGGGAAGCGAGCCCCGGGTGCTTCGATCGAAGACCGGCCCGCACAGCACGGCGCGCTTCTCCGTAACCGTCCCCCTGCCACACGGGCAGCCCAGGGACGAAGACGAGGAGAAAACGCTAGTGGAGAACGAGACCCACTACGCCGAGGCCGTCATCGACAACGGCGCCTTCGGCACCCGTACCATCCGCTTCGAGACGGGCCGCCTGGCCAAGCAGGCCGCCGGCTCCGCCGTGGCGTACCTGGACGACGACACCATGGTGCTGTCGGCCACCACCGCCTCCAAGAACCCCAAGGACCAGCTCGACTTCTTCCCCCTGACGGTGGACGTCGAGGAGCGGATGTACGCCGCCGGCAAGATCCCCGGCAGCTTCTTCCGCCGTGAGGGCCGTCCCTCCGAGGACGCGATCCTCACCTGCCGTCTGATCGACCGCCCGCTGCGCCCGTCCTTCAAGAAGGGCCTGCGCAACGAGATCCAGGTCGTCGCGACGATCATGGCCCTCAACCCCGACCACCTGTACGACGTCGTGGCGATCAACGCCGCGTCCGCGTCCACGCAGCTGGCCGGTCTGCCCTTCTCCGGCCCGATCGGCGGCGTCCGCGTCGCGCTGATCCGCGGCCAGTGGGTCGCGTTCCCGACGCACACCGAGCTCGAGGACGCCGTCTTCGACATGGTGGTCGCCGGCCGCGTCCTGGAGGACGGCGACGTCGCGATCATGATGGTCGAGGCCGAGGCCACCGAGGGGACCATCAAGCTGGTCGAGGGCGGCGCCGAGGCGCCGACCGAGGAGGTCGTCGCCGCCGGTCTGGAAGCCGCGAAGCCCTTCATCAAGGTGCTCTGCAAGGCCCAGGCCGACCTCGCCTCCAAGGCCGCCAAGCCGACCGGCGAGTTCCCGATCTTCCTCGACTACCAGGACGACGTCCTGGAGGCGCTCTCCGCCGCCGTCCGCCCGGAGCTCGCCTCCGCGCTGACCATCGCGGGCAAGCAGGAGCGCGAGTCCGAGCTGGACCGCGTCAAGGCGCTCGCCGCCGAGAAGCTCCTGCCGGAGTTCGAGGGCCGCGAGAAGGAGATCTCCGCCGCGTACCGCTCGCTCACCAAGCAGCTGGTCCGCGAGCGCGTGATCAAGGAGAAGAAGCGCATCGACGGCCGTGGCGTCACGGACATCCGTACGCTCGCCGCCGAGGTCGAGGCCATCCCGCGGGTGCACGGTTCCGCGGTGTTCGAGCGTGGCGAGACCCAGATCCTGGGCGTCACCACCCTCAACATGCTCCGCATGGAGCAGCAGCTGGACACCCTCTCCCCGGTGACCCGCAAGCGCTACATGCACAACTACAACTTCCCGCCGTACTCCACCGGTGAGACCGGCCGCGTCGGCTCCCCGAAGCGTCGCGAGATCGGCCACGGCGCCCTCGCCGAGCGCGCCCTCGTGCCGGTCCTGCCGACGCGCGAGGAGTTCCCCTACGCGATCCGCCAGGTCTCCGAGGCGCTGAGCTCCAACGGCTCGACGTCCATGGGTTCGGTCTGCGCCTCCACCATGTCGCTGCTGAACGCCGGTGTGCCGCTGAAGGCCCCGGTCGCCGGTATCGCCATGGGTCTGATCTCCCAGGAGGTCGAGGGCGAGACGCACTACGTCACCCTCACCGACATCCTCGGTGCGGAGGACGCCTTCGGTGACATGGACTTCAAGGTCGCCGGCACCAAGGAGTTCGTGACCGCCCTCCAGCTCGACACCAAGCTGGACGGCATCCCGGCCTCCGTCCTGGCCGCGGCCCTCAAGCAGGCCCGCGACGCCCGTCTCCACATCCTCGACGTGATGATGGAAGCGATCGACACCCCGGACGAGATGTCCCCGAACGCGCCGCGGATCATCACCGTGAAGATCCCGGTCGACAAGATCGGCGAGGTCATCGGCCCCAAGGGCAAGATGATCAACCAGATCCAGGAGGACACCGGCGCCGAGATCACGATCGAGGACGACGGCACCATCTACATCGGTGCCGCCGACGGCCCGGCCGCCGAAGCCGCCCGCGCCACGATCAACGGCATCGCCAACCCGACCATGCCGGAGGTCGGCGAGCGCTACCTGGGTACGGTCGTGAAGACGACGACCTTCGGTGCGTTCGTGTCGCTGCTCCCGGGCAAGGACGGTCTGCTGCACATCTCGCAGATCCGCAAGCTCGCCGGCGGCAAGCGCGTGGAGAACGTCGAGGACGTCCTCGGTGTGGGCCAGAAGGTCCAGGTCGAGATCGCCGAGATCGACTCCCGCGGCAAGCTGTCCCTCGTTCCGGTGATCGAGGGCGAAGAAGGCGACGACGAGACGAAGAAGGACGACGCCGAGCAGTGACGTCCCGTAGCTCCAAGGCGACGGCCCGCACCTCTTCGGAGGCGCGGGCCGTTGCCCGTACCCAAACCCTGATCAAGGGCACCAACGGCATCGGCACGGTCCGCAAGACCACCCTCCCGGGCGGCCTGCGCATCGTCACCGAGACCCTGCCCTCGGTCCGCTCCGCCACCTTCGGCATCTGGGCGCACGTCGGCTCCCGCGACGAGACGCCGTCCCTGAACGGCGCCACGCACTACCTGGAGCACCTGCTCTTCAAGGGCACCGGCCGCAGGTCGGCACTGGACATCTCCTCCGCCGTCGACGCGGTCGGCGGCGAGATGAACGCGTTCACGGCCAAGGAGTACACGTGCTACTACGCGCGCGTGCTCGACACCGACCTGCCGCTCGCCATAGACGTCGTCTGCGACATGCTGACCGGCTCGCTCATCCTCGAGGAGGACGTCAACGTCGAGCGCGGCGCGATTCTCGAAGAGATCGCGATGACCGAGGACGACCCGGGCGACTGTGTGCACGACCTGTTCGCGCACACGATGTTCGGCGACAACACCCTCGGCCGACCCGTTCTCGGCACGGTCGACACGGTCAACGCCCTGAGCGCCGACCGCATCCGCCGCTTCTACAAGAAGCACTACGACCCGACCCACCTCGTGGTCGCCTGCGCCGGCAACATCGACCACAACAAGGTCGTACGACAGGTCCGCGCGGCCTTCGAGAAGGCGGGCGCCCTCAAGAACCTGGACGCGCAGCCCATCGCCCCGCGCGACGGCCGCCGTACGATCCGCACGGCCGGCAAGGTCGAACTGCTCGGCCGCAAGACCGAGCAGGCGCACGTCGTCCTCGGCATGCCCGGCCTGGCCCGCACGGACGACCGCCGCTGGGCCATGGGCGTGCTCAACACCGCCCTCGGCGGTGGCATGTCCTCCCGGCTCTTCCAGGAGGTCCGGGAGAAGCGCGGCCTCGCCTACAGCGTGTACTCGTACACCTCGGGCTTCGCCGACTGCGGCCTGTTCGGCGTGTACGCGGGCTGCCGCCCGAGCCAGGTGCACGACGTGCTGAAGATCTGCCGCGACGAACTCGACCATGTCGCCGCGGGCGGCCTCTCCGACGACGAGATCAGCCGTGCCATCGGCCAGCTCCAGGGCTCCACCGTCCTGGGCCTGGAGGACACCGGCGCGCTGATGAACCGTATCGGCAAGAGCGAGCTGTGCTGGGGCGAGCAGATGTCGGTCGACGACATGCTGGCCCGGATAGCCGCGGTCACCCCGGACGAGATCCGCTCGGTCGCCCGCGACATCCTGGGACAGCGCCCGTCGCTGTCGGTCATCGGCCCGCTGAAGGACAAGCAGGCCTCCCGTCTGCACGACGCCGTCGCCTGAAACACCACCGGTTAGGAAGCAGGAAACATGAGCAAGCTGCGCGTGGCGATCCTCGGTGCCAAGGGCCGGATCGGGTCCGAGGCGGTACGGGCGGTCGAGGCCGCCGAGGACATGGAGCTGGTCGCCGCTCTCGGCCGGGGCGACAAGCTGGAGACGCTGGCGGAGACCGGCGCCCAGGTCGCCGTCGAGCTGACCACCCCCGCCTCCGTCATGGGCAACCTCGACTTCTGCGTGCGCCACGGCATCCACGCGGTCGTCGGTACGACGGGCTGGACCGACGAGCGCCTCGCGCAGCTGAAGGGCTGGCTCGCCCAGTCCCCGGAGACCGGCGTGCTGATCGCGCCGAACTTCTCCATCGGGGCCGTTCTGACCATGAAGTTCGCGCAGATCGCCGCGCCGTACTTCGAGTCGGTCGAGGTCGTCGAGCTGCACCACCCGAACAAGGTGGACGCCCCCTCGGGGACCGCCACGCGCACCGCCCAGCTCATCGCCGAGGCCCGCCGCGCCGCCGGCACGGCCCCGGCGCCGGACGCCACGGTGACCGCCCTGGACGGCGCCCGGGGTGCCGACGTCGACGGCGTCCCGGTCCACGCCGTGCGTCTGCGCGGCCTCCTGGCCCACCAGGAGGTGCTGCTGGGCGGCGAGGGCGAGACCCTCACCATCCGCCACGACTCCCTGCACCACAGCAGCTTCATGCCGGGCATCCTGCTCGGCGCCCGCCGCGTGGTGTCGACTCCGGGCCTGACGTTCGGCCTGGAGCACTTCCTGGACCTGAGCTGAGCCCGAAGACGTCATGCGCGCGAAGATCACCTACCTCGTCACGGCCGCCGTCCTGCTCTTCTACTTCGTGCTGGTCGGCAGCCGCGGCGTCATGCTCATCCAGTCCGGCACAGTCCTCACCGTCACCTTCGGGATCGCGGTGCTCATCCTGCCGGTCATCGGCCTGTGGTTCCTGTGGAAGAACACCCAGTTCGTCCGCAAGGCCAACCAGCTCGCCGCCGAACTCGACGCCGAGGGCGGGCTGCCCGTCGACGAACTGAAGCGCACCCCGGGCGGCCGCATCGACCGCGACTCGGCCGACGAGGTGTTCGCCAAGCGCAAGGCCGAGACGGAGGCGGCTCCGGACGACTGGCGCAGCTGGTTCCGGCTCGCCGTCGCCTACCACGACGCGCGGGACACCCCGCGCGCCCGCAAGGCGATGCAGCGTGCCATCGCCCTGCACGACGGCCGACCCGTCCAGGCCTGAGCCGTACCGGCGGCAAGCCGAACAAGAGGCCCGTACGCCGAAGGGGCCGGTCCGCAGCGCAGCGGACCGGCCCCTCCGGCTTGTCTGTTCCGGTCAGTGGCGCCCGTACTCCGCGGCCCACGCCTCCACCGCGTCGGCCGCTCGGTCGAAGGCCGCGGGGCGGTTGAGGAAGTCCAGGCCGTGGGTGGTCAGCAGGGGTGGCGTGTCCTCGGTGGGCCGGTCCTTGCGCACGAGCGTCAGCGCCTCCCCCTGCACCGTGCGGGGCAGCCCCAGCCAGCGCACCGGCTGCTGGGCCGTCCGCACCGAGATGACCCGTTGCCAGGGCACCGTACGCGTCACCAGGAAGCTGACGTGGCGCAGTCCGCGTGCGCTCACCCACACGCCCATGCGCAGCATCCGCAGCGCGGATGCGATGACCGTCAGCGCCAGGCCGAGGACCACGCCGGCCGAGGACACCGAGCCGGTCAGGGCGATCAGGACCGCCGCGAACAGCACGAACGAGGACAGCAGCAGCCCCAGGGCCGCCCCGCCCACGCGTCCGGGGCCGGGCCGGTAGGGGCGCCGCCAGCGCTCTCGGTCGTCGAAGGGCAGCGGGCTCTCGGAAGCCGCGTCGAAGGTGCGGTCGGCCGTCAGGAAGGGCAGGGGCACGGCTGGTCCTCACTCAATCCTTGCTGGGGCTGTGCCCGGTGAGGCTATCCGGCCGGGTTCCCGCTCACCACCCTTGGGCGGCCGTAAGGGTCAGCGCCCCTGTGCGGCCTGGGACTGCTGGGCCGGCGTACTGGACGGCGTGGACAGGGCCGGCATGCCGAGGATCACCGCGCCGACGAGCCCGGCCACGATGGTGAGGCCCAGCAGCCAGCTCCCGGCTATCCGGCCGGCGGACGCCTGCTGACGGGGCGGGGGAGCGACATTGCTGCGGAACCTATCGGCCTCGGCCACAAAGGCGAAAGGCACGGGCTCACGCCGACGGAACATGGGGGTACGGCTCCCTTCGGGATGAAACGGATGAGTCTCACCCACACAGACGAACAAGCGTCGCAATCGGTGCCCGGTTTCACCAATTTCATTCAGGCACGACGACGAACGCCCCGTTTGGCGGGCCGTAGAGTGGCGTCCGCAACAGACGAGATGGGAAGGACCCGCCGAACCGTGACCCCCACCCCCGACGACGAACTCAAGATCGATCTGCGTAGTGATGTCACCGTCGAACTGGTCAAACACAGCGCAGCGGACTCGGACGTTCTCTTCGCGGCCCGTGTGTCGACTGTCGGGGAGCAGTCCCTGGACGAGCTGAACAAGGACCCGGAGCGTTCCAAGGGCCTGATCAACTACCTGATGCGCGACCGGCACGGCAGCCCGTTCGAGCACAACTCGATGACCTTCTTCATCAGCGCCCCGATCTTCGTGTTCCGCGAGTTCATGCGGCACCGGGTCGGCTGGTCGTACAACGAGGAGTCGGGCCGCTACCGGGAGCTGCAGCCGGTCTTCTACGTCCCGGACGAGTCCCGCAGGCTGGTCCAGGAGGGCCGCCCCGGCAAGTACGTCTTCGTCGAGGGCACCCAGGCCCAGCAGGAGCTGGTCGGCCGCGTCATGGAGGACTCGTACCTGCAGGCCTACACGGCCTACCAGGAGATGCTCGACGCCGGCGTCGCCCGCGAGGTCGCCCGCTCGGTCCTCCCCGTCGGCCTCTTCTCCTCGATGTACGCCACCTGCAACGCGCGCTCGCTGATGCACTTCCTCGGCCTGCGCACCCAGCACGAGCAGGCGAAGGTGCCGTCCTTCCCGCAGCGGGAGATCGAGATGGTCGGCGAGAAGATGGAGGCGGAGTGGGCCCGGCTCATGCCGCTCACCTACGCCGCCTTCAATACGAACGGCCGTGTGGCCCCGTAACGAAGCCCTGTTCCCCCACGCGGAACGGATGTACGGATCGGCCGGGCGAAGTGTCCGTATTGCGGCATTTAGAGAAGTTCATCTAGCCTGATCAAACGGACCCGGCACTGCTTGAACCCCCGAGCAGGCAGTGCCGGGCTCCGCATTTGTCCGGACTTTCCAGGCACCCCAAGGGCAGACCACGCATGGAGCACCGAGTAGCGTGTTACCCATGGCTCCGACCTCGACTCCGCAGACCCCCTTCGGGCGGGTCCTCACCGCCATGGTCACGCCCTTCACGGCGGACGGCGCACTCGACCTCGACGGCGCGCAGCGGCTCGCCACCCATCTGGTGGACGCAGGCAACGACGGCCTGATCATCAACGGGACCACCGGCGAGTCCCCCACCACCAGTGACGCGGAGAAATCGGACCTCGTACGAGCCGTACTGGAGGCGGTCGGCGACCGCGCCCACATCGTCGCGGGCGTCGGCACCAACGACACCCACCACAGCATCGAGCTGGCCCGGGAAGCCGAGCGCGTCGGCGCACACGGCCTGCTGGTTGTCACGCCGTACTACAACAAGCCCCCGCAGGAGGGCCTGTACCGGCACTTCACGGCCGTCGCGGACACCACCGGGCTGCCGGTCATGCTCTACGACATCCCCGGCCGCAGCGGCGTCCCGATCAACACCGAGACGCTCGTCCGCCTCGCCGAGCACCCCCGGATCGTCGCCAACAAGGACGCCAAGGGCGACCTCGGGCGCGCCAGCTGGGCCATCGCCCAGTCCGGTCTCGCCTGGTACTCCGGCGACGACATGCTGAACCTGCCGCTGCTCTCCGTGGGCGCGGTCGGCTTCGTGTCGGTCGTCGGCCACCTCGTCACCCCCGACCTGCGCGCCCTCGTCGACGCGTACACCTCGGGCGACGTGGTCAAGGCCACCGAGATCCACCAGAAGCTGCTCCCGGTCTACACGGGCATGTTCCGCACCCAGGGCGTGATGACCACCAAGGCCGCGCTCGCCCTCCAGGGACTCCCCGCCGGGCCCCTGCGCGCCCCCATGGTCGAATGCTCGGCCGAGGAGATCGCCCAGCTCAAGATCGATCTTGCCGCCGGCGGGGTACAGCTCTGACAACAGACTTGGCACCACCCGAGCTTCACAACTGAATCCACAACTGCATAAGCGGGCCACCGGTGCCCGCACCCCACAACGACAACTGCTTCTGCACGAACGTCATGCGCGCCACGTGCCCGACCGGTACGTGGCGTGCATGGTGAGGAGAGTCTTTTGAGTCATCCGCATCCTGAACTCGGCCCGCCCCCGCCGCTCCCCGAGGGCGGCCTGCGAGTCACCCCGCTCGGCGGCCTCGGTGAGATCGGCCGGAACATGACGGTCTTCGAGTACGGCGGCCGTCTCCTGATCGTCGACTGCGGAGTGCTCTTCCCCGAGGAGGAGCAGCCCGGAATCGACCTGATCCTGCCGGACTTCTCGTCCGTCCGGGACCGCCTCGACGACATCGAGGGCATCGTCCTCACGCACGGCCACGAGGACCACATCGGTGGCGTCCCCTTCCTGCTCCGCGAGAAGCCGGACATCCCGCTGATCGGCTCCAAGCTGACCCTCGCCCTCATCGAGGCCAAGCTCCAGGAGCACCGGATCCGCCCGTACACCCTGGAGGTGGCGGAGGGGAACCGCGAGCGCATCGGTCCCTTCGACTGCGAGTTCATCGCGGTCAACCACTCCATCCCGGACGCCCTGGCCGTCGCCATCCGCACCCCCGCCGGCATGGTGGTGCACACCGGCGACTTCAAGATGGACCAGCTCCCGCTGGACAACCGCCTCACCGACCTGCACGCGTTCGCACGGCTGAGCGAAGAGGGCATCGACCTCCTGCTCACCGACTCCACGAACGCCGAGGTCCCGGGCTTCACCTCGCACGAGCGGGACATCTCCAACGTCCTGCGTCAGGTCTTCGCCGGCGCCCGCAAGCGGATCATCGTGGCGAGCTTCGCCAGCCACGTCCACCGCATCCAGCAGATCCTGGACGCGGCGCACGAGTACGGCCGCCGGGTCGCCTTCGTCGGCCGCTCGATGGTCCGCAACATGGGCATCGCCCGCGACCTCGGCTACCTGAAGGTCCCGGCGGGCCTGGTCGTCGACGTCAAGACGCTGGACGACCTGCCGGACCACGAGGTGGTCCTGGTCTGCACGGGCTCCCAGGGCGAGCCGATGGCGGCCCTGTCCCGCATGGCCAACCGTGACCACCAGATCCGCATCGTCGACGGCGACACGGTCATCCTGGCCTCGTCCCTCATCCCCGGAAACGAGAACGCGGTCTACCGCGTGATCAACGGTCTGACCCGCTGGGGCGCCAACGTCGTCCACAAGGGCAACGCCAAGGTGCACGTTTCCGGCCATGCCTCCGCGGGCGAGCTGCTGTACTTCTACAACATCTGCCGCCCGAGGAACCTGATGCCGGTCCACGGCGAATGGCGGCATCTGCGCGCCAACGCTGAGCTGGGCGCGATGACGGGTGTTCCGCACGACCGGATCGTCATCGCCGAGGACGGCGTGGTGGTCGACCTGATCGAGGGCAAGGCCAAGATCTCGGGCAAGGTCCAGGCCGGTTACGTCTACGTCGACGGCCTCTCCGTCGGTGACGTCGGCGAGCCGGCCCTGAAGGACCGCAAGATCCTCGGCGACGAGGGCATCATCTCGGTCTTCGTGGTGGTGGACTCCTCCACCGGCAAGATCACGGGTGGCCCGCACGTCCAGGCCCGCGGTTCCGGCATCGAGGACTCCGCCTTCGCCGACGTCCTCCCGAAGATCACGGAAGTTCTGGAACGCTCGGCCCAGGACGGCGTGGTGGAGCCCCACCAGCTGCAGCAACTCGTCCGGCGCACCCTCGGCAAGTGGGTGTCCGACAGGTATCGCCGCAGGCCGATGATCCTGCCGGTCGTGGTGGAGGTCTGACACCTCGTCCACGTGAACTTGGAGCGGGGCCCCTCGATTTGCATCGGGGCGCCCCGCTCCAGTACGTTTACGGCTCCGCCCAACCGGGAACCCCCCAGTACCTCGTGTGCTGGACGACGGTGCCCCGGAGCGGGTGGGAAATCCGGCTCAGAACTTCTGATAAAGTCGGAACCGCCGGAAAGGAAACCGCGAGAGCGGAAACCTGGAAAGCGCCGAGGAAATCGGATCGAGAAAAGATCTGATAGAGTCGGAAACACCGAAGGGAAGCCCGGAGGAAAGCCCGAGAGGGTGAGT
>NZ_JBIWPG010000020.1:0-190283 GCF_044768135.1 Streptomyces sp. NPDC101165
TACATTCCGAACCCGGAAGCTAAGCCTCACAGCGCCGATGGTACTGCAGGGGGGACCCTGTGGGAGAGTAGGACGCCGCCGAACAAATTTTGAGAGAACCCCCGCATCTTCGGATGCGGGGGTTTTCTGCGTTCAGGGTCCTTTAGGGTCGAGGTATGCGCTATGACCTGATCATCTTCGACAACGACGGTGTTCTCGTGGACAGCGAGCCGATCTCCAACCGGCACCTGGCCGCCTATCTCACCGAGTTGGGGCACCCGACGTCGTACGAGGACTCCATCCGGGACTACATGGGGTCGGCGATGCACCGGATTCACGATCTGGTCCTGGAGCGGACCGGGCAGCGGCTGCCCGAGGACTTCGACGACGTCTTCCATGCGCGGGTGTTCGCGGCATTCGAGCGGGAGTTGAAGCCCGTGGCCGGCGTCGATGACGTGCTGGAGAAGCTGGTCGCGGACGGGGTGCCGTACTGCGTCGCCTCCTCCGGGAGCCATGAGCGGATCCGGGTGGGGCACAGGGCCACGGGACTCGACCGGTGGTTCGAGGAGGAGAGGATCTTCAGTTCGCAGGATGTGGGGCGTGGCAAGCCGGCGCCCGATCTCTTCCTGTACGCCGCCGAGCGGATGGGTGTCGCCCCGGATCGGTGTGCGGTCGTGGAGGACTCTCCGCTGGGCGTACAAGCGGCCGTGGGGGCCGGGATGGACGTGTACGGGTTCACCGCCATGACGCCGGCCGAGCGGCTCACGGGCGCGAACCAACTCTTCTCCAGCATGGGGGAGTTGGCTGACCTGCTAGTATGACCCGAGCCATCGGCTCAGCGCTGACAATTGTCATGCGGACCTCCGGACGATCGGTTCTACTGGCGGACCCCTCCCGGCGGCGAAGCTGAGGGCATGACGAAGAACACGGGGAACCAGGGCCGCAGCGACGACCGGAAGCAGAGCCCGAGCGTGCTCGACAACTTCAAGCCGTTGCTCCTGGACGTGGCGGTGCCGCTCGGCTCGTACTACCTGTTCAGGGACGGCTTCGGGATGAGCACCTTCGCGGCGCTCGCGTGGAGCAGCGTGGTGCCGGCGGTGCGAACCCTCTGGGCCCTGGCGCGGGAGCGGAAGGTGAACGGCCTGGCCGGACTCATCCTGGTCGTCAACGTCGTCTCGCTGCTGCTGAGCTTCGTCTCCGGCGACCCGCGGCTGATGCTCGCCAAGGACAGCGGGATCAGCAGCACGGTCGCCATCGGGATCCTGGTCTCCGTCCGGCTAGGGAGGCCGATGATGACGGCCGGCATGAAGCCCTTCCTGGTGAAGGGGGACCCGGCCAAGGAAGCCGCCTGGGAGCGGCTGATGGCCGGGGCGGTGGCCGGGTCCGCCGACTTCCGGCGCAAGGAGCGGACGTTCTCCGTCGTCTGGGGCCTGGCGCTGCTGGCCGAGTGCGTCGTGCGGGTCGTGGGCGCGTACACCGTCCCCGTGGACACCATGGTGTGGCTCGGTACGGTCATCATGGTCGGGACGATCGGGATCGCCGTCGTGATCAGCGGCGCCCTGGCCGTCGGGCCGATGGAGCGGATGCTGGACGCCGAGGTCGAGGCCGGCAAGGCCCCGGCGCCCGCGGTTGCCGTCTGATTCTCTGCCGGGAAAGCTGAAGGAAATTCATCTTTGGCCGGATCTACCCACAGGTAGCCCGGGGCCCTACGCTCGCCGCCATGACTGATGTGCTGCGGCGCGGCAGGGCCTCGCTGGCGTTCAGCTTCTTCGCGCAGGGCGCCACCTTCGCGCTGCTGGTGACGCGCATCCCGGCGATCCAGGACCGGTACGGCATCTCCGACGCGCTGCTGCCGGTCTTCCTGGCCGCCGTACCGATCCTCGCCGGGGTCGGCAGCGTGACGACCGAGCAGCTGGTCAAGCGCATACGGCCCAGCCGGCTGCTGCGCTGGTCCCAGCCGGTGGTGCTGCTGGCGCTGCTCGGGGTCGGGGCGGGCGATGTGCTGGCCGAGGTGGGGCTCGCCCTGGCCGCGTTCGGGCTGGCCGTGGGGGCGCTGGACGCCTCCATGAACATGCTCGGGGTGAGCCTGCAGCGCACGTACGGGCGCAGCATCATGCTGAGTTTCCATGCCGCCTACAGCCTGGGCGGGATCGTCGGGGCCTCGCTCGCCTGGGCCGGGGCGCACTGGCATCTCGCGCTGTGGGTGTCGTATCTGCCGGTGGTGGCCGTGCTGCTGCCGGCGACGCTGGTGGGGAGCCGGTGGTACGTCGACGGGGATGCGGCGCCGGTGGCGGAGGAACAGGGCGGTGGCACGGTCGTCTTCAAGCTGCTGCTGCCGCTGTGTCTGGTGATGACCTTCGCCTACATCGGGGACTCGACGGTCTCCAACTGGAGCGCGAAGTATCTGAAGGACGTGCTCGGGAGCTCGGAGCAGCTGGCGACGGTGCCGTACAACGTGTACATGGTGACCACGCTGGTGGGGCGGGCCATCGGGGACCTCGGGGTACGGCGGTTCGGAGCGGCCGCGGTCGTACGGCTCGGGGCGCTGGTGGCGGCCGGGGGGTTCGCGGTGGTGTCGGTGGCGCCGGACGCGTGGCTCGGGATGCTCGGGTTCACCCTGCTGGGGCTGGGGCTGTGTGTGCTGGTGCCACAGACGTTCGCGGCGGCGGGGCGGTTGTTCCCGGGGGCTTCGGACGCGGCGATCGCCCGGCTCAACATCTTCAACTACGTCGGGTTCCTGATCGGTTCGCCGCTCGTGGGGGCGCTCGGGGACGCCTGGAGCTACCGGGGCGCCATGCTGATCCCGATGGTGTTGGTGCTGGTGACGTTGGTGTACGCCAGGTCGTTCGCGGCTCAACCGGACCGATACGGTGGCGGGCATGAGCGGCCGCGCACAGCTGATGTGGGACGAGGCAGTAACGGGCTATGACTTCGGCCCGGACCATCCGATGGATCCGGTCCGGCTGGAGCTGACCCGGAAACTGGTGGGTGCCTTCGGGCTCGACCGGGAGCTGGAGGTCGTCGCGGCGAAGCCGGCCGGGGAGTCGACGCTGCGGCTGGTCCACCGGGAGGACTACATCCGGGCCGTGAAGGCCGCGTCGGCGGATCCGGGGTCGGCGCAGGGGGCGTACGGGCTGGGGACGATGGACGATCCCGCCTTCGCCGGTATGCACGAGGTGTCCGCGCTGATCGCGGGGCAGTCGGTGGGGGCTGCGGAGGCGGTGTGGCGGGGGGACGCGCTGCACGCCGTGAACTTCGCGGGTGGGCTGCATCATGCGATGCCCGGCGGTGCGTCGGGGTTCTGTATCTACAACGACGCGTCACTCGCGATCGCGCGGTTGCTGGAGCTGGGGGCCGAGCGGGTCGCCTATGTCGATGTCGACGTGCATCACGGGGACGGGGTGCAGGCCGCGTTCTGGGAGGATCCGCGGGTTCTGACGATCTCGCTGCACGAGCATCCCCGTACGTTGTTCCCGCAGACCGGGTGGCCGGAGGAGACCGGGGCCGGGGCGGGCGAGGGTGCCGCCGTGAACGTGGCGCTGCCGGCGGGGACCGGGGACGCGGGGTGGGTGCGGGCGTTTCACGCGGTGGTGCCGGAGCTGCTCGCGGAGTTCCGGCCGCAGGTGATCGTTTCGCAGCACGGGGCCGACACGCACTTCGAGGATCCGCTGGCGCATCTTGCCGTGTCGTTGGATGCGCAGCGGGCCGTGCAGATGGCCTGTCATGAGCTGGCGCATGAGTACGCGGACGGGAAGTGGGTCGCCCTGGGGGGTGGCGGGTACGCGGTGGTGGAGGTGGTGCCGCGCTCCTGGACGCATCTGGTGGGGATCGCCGCGGGGCGGGAGGTCGCTCCTGAGGCGGTGATTCCTGAGGGGTGGCGACAGGAAGTGTTCGCCCGGACTCGGCAGTTGGCTCCGCAGCGGATGACTGATGGGCGGTGGCCGGTGTCGTTCGCTGAGTGGTCTTCAGGGTACGACCCTGCTGATCGGGTCGATCAGGCTGTGCTGACTGCTCGGCGGGCCGTGTTTCCGCTGCGGGGTCTGCTGCCGTGAGCGCCCAGGGGGCTCCGCCCCCTGGACCCCCGTTTCCCAGCCCACCCGTCTCGGTCGGCTGAGAAGGCGCCCAAGAAGGAACCCGTTACGCCAACCGTGCGGTCTTTCCCCGTTCCCAGCGCCGTTGTACCCCCCAATGAGTCACCATCGCACCCGTGTTGACCGCCGATGCCCTCCGCGCGCATCTGCTGGCTGTCCGGATGGCCGGGGAGGTGGGCACCCCTCGGGAGGACAGTCTTCGTAGTTATCGGCTCTTCGCCGCCCGGGACCCACGGGTGTTGATCGGGATCGATCCCGAATGGGTCTGGGGGCCGGGGGAATTGCTGGCTCTGATGGCCGAGAAGTGTGGGGTCTCGGCCGATCCCCGGCATACGTCCGGGCCGGATGTGATCGATCCGGAACGGACTCTCGCCGCGTTGGACGCCTTCGCCGAGCGGATCCGGAATGTGGCGGAGCGGGGTGCGCCGGTGCTGCTCGGAACCGGGCATCCGCATCGGCTGCTCGGGTTCTACGGCGGCTTGGCGGACGCTCTGTCGGCGGCGGGGTGTGAGGTGCTCACCCCGGCGCAGGGTCGCTGTGTCGACATATTGACCCGGTTCGGTCTACGTACATACCGCCTGGACTACGTACGAGGTGTTGCCTTGGTGCGAGAACCGGAGGGCGAGCGCCCCGGTTGTGAGCCGGGCGTCCATTGTCATTCACCGCTGCCGATTCGGGTCGCCCTGGCGGCCGCGGCCGACGCCGGCGGCCCGCTGCCCGAGCTGGTGATCGGCGACCACGGCTGGGTCTGCGGGGCAGGTCAGCTGGGGTTTGAGGCTATTGGTCTTGCGGATACGGATGACCCTGCGCTCTTCGTGGGGGAGGCGGAGGGGGTCGTGTCCGTGGCCGTTCCGGTTGATGACGCTGTGCGGTCCGGTTACTACTCGCCGCTTACCCGCTACGTACTCAATCGAGCGTGTCTGTCACAGTAGGCCGCCGATGGGTGCACCTCTTCCCCACTCGCATCACCCGCCCCTACATTGGGGAGTGAGCACGCAACGACGAAGAGTCACCGGAAGGGGAAGCCGGTGGCCGTCGAGTGCGGAAGGTTCAGGTGTGTCATGGCTGCAGCTGGCGAGAGGCCTCTGAACGAGGTTCAGTTCCTTACCGTGGCGGAGGTCGCCTCGGTGATGCGAGTGTCGAAGATGACCGTGTACCGGCTGGTGCACAGCGGTCATCTGCCCGCGATCCGGGTGGGGCGGTCCTTCCGCGTCCCGGAGCAAGCGGTACACGAGTACCTTCGCGAGAGTTATGTGGGGGTGGAGACGGCCTGACGGCGCTTCCGGTAACCCCGGAAGACCCCTCGATTACGACCTCGGCGCTCGGGCGGGTAGGCTAGCCCCTCGTAGGTCGTGTGGGCCCATGGCGCCCAAACAACCGAGTGATGAGAAGTGAGCGAGGGTAGTCGTGGGCTCTGTTATCAAGAAGCGGCGCAAGCGGATGGCCAAGAAGAAGCACCGCAAGCTGCTCAAGCGCACGCGCGTTCAGCGCCGCAACAAGAAGTAAGCGGCGCCGCGAGAGCGTGTCCCTGTGGCCCCCCGTCCGTAAGGGCAGGGGGCCACAGTCATGTCCGGGGGTACTCGGTGCAGAGGGGTGCTCGGCATATTCCGATTAGGGAATTTCCGTCACCTCATGCATCGGGCGGTCATCACAGCGCAACATCGACCCGCTAGGTTGGCCGCACACGGGGTAACGCGGGAAGGAAGGCGCTGATCTTGGGAAAGGTCGTGCTCGTCACCGGAGTGGCCCGACAGCTGGGCGGCCGGTTCGTGCGGCGGATCCAGCGGGACCCCGAGGTGGATCGGGTGATCGCCGTGGACGCGGTGCCACCGGCGCACCATCTGGGTGGCGCCGACTTCATTCAGGCTGACATCAGACAGCCCACCATCGCCCGGGTGCTCGCCGAGACGGGCGCCGACACGGTCGTCCACATGGACGTGACCGGCACCGCGCTGGGCGGCGGCAGCCGGGCCACGGTCAAGGAGACCAACGTCATCGGCACCATGCAGCTGCTGGGCGCCTGTCAGAAGTCGCCCACCGTGCAGCGGCTGGTGGTGAAGTCCAGTACCAACGTGTACGGGTCCGCGCCGCGGGATCCGGCCGTGTTCACCGAGACGATGCCGCCCAAGTCGCTGCCGAGCGGCGGGTTCGCGAAGGACGCGGTGGAGGTCGAAGGGTATGTGCGCGGGTTCGCGCGGCGGCGGCCGGACGTCGCCGTGTGCGTGCTGCGCTTCGCCAACATCCTCGGGCCGACCGCGGACACCCCGCTCGCCTCGTACTTCGCGCTGCCGGTCCTGCCGACCGTGTTCGGCTACGACCCCCGGCTGCAGTTCGCGCACGAGGACGACGTCATCGAGGTGCTGCGGATCGCCTCCCACGCGCCGCGTCGGGGCACGCTGAACAGCGGCACGTTCAACATCGCCGGCGACGGCGTGCTGCTGCTCTCGCAGTGCTCGCGGCGGCTCGGGCGGCCCATCGTGCCGCTGCTGCTGCCCGCGGTCACCTGGGCCGGTTCCCTGGTGCGTACGCTGGGCATGACGGACTTCTCGCCGGAGCAGATCCGGTTGCTCACCCACGGCCGGGTGGTGGCCACGGACCAGATGCGCGAGACGCTGGGCTTCCGGCCCAAGTACACGACGGCGGAGACGTTCGCGGACTTCGCGCGCAGCCAGGGACCCGGGCTGCTGCCGCCGGAGGCCCTCGCGGGGGCCGTCGACCGGATCGCCACGCTTGCCGCGAAGGGCAGCGGGCACCTTCCGACGCAGAGCGCGAACTGAGGAGCGCAGCAACGATGGCGGACGCCAAGGTCATTCCGTTCGACGACGACCGGTCCCGTGGGAGCGCCGCCCAGCGGCCCTCGCGGCGCCGGAGCGCGGGCAGCAGGCGCGGCGCGGTCGGTGAGCCCGGGCAGGTCCGGGAGGTCCAGCCCCTGCCCACCAGGGCCGCTGAGCAGGATGATGTCTCTGTGACCGGGGAGGAACAGCCGCCTGCCGGGCCGCGGCACGACGGTGGGCTCGAACGCCGTATCGCGAGCGGCCTGGCCTTCCTGCGCCGCCGGCTCACCGGGGACTACGAGGTCGACGACTTCGGTTACGACGAGGAGCTGACCGACCAGGTCCTGATGTCGCTGCTGCGGCCGGTGTACGAGAAGTACTTCCGGGTCGAGGTGAAGGGCATCGAGAACATCCCGGCCGAGGGCGGGGCGCTGATCGTCGCCAACCACTCCGGGACGCTGCCGCTCGACGGCCTGATGATGCAGGTCGCCGTGCACGACAACCACCCGGCGGACCGCCATCTACGGCTCCTGGCGGCGGACCTGGTCTTCGTCCTCCCGGTGGTCAACGAACTCGCCCGCAAGCTGGGGCACACCCTCGCCTGCGCCGAGGACGCCGAACGGCTGCTGGGGCAGGGGGAGCTGGTCGGGGTGATGCCGGAGGGCTTCAAGGGCATCGGGAAGCCGTTCGGCGAGCGGTACAAGCTGCAGCGGTTCGGCCGGGGCGGTTTCGTCTCCACGGCGCTGCGGCAGGGCGCGCCGATCATCCCGTGCTCGATCGTCGGGGCCGAGGAGATCTACCCGATGATCGGCAACTCCAAGACGCTCGCCCGGGTGCTGGGCTTCCCGTACTTCCCGCTGACGCCGACGTTCCCGTGGCTGGGGCCGCTCGGGGCGATCCCGCTGCCGACCAAGTGGACGATCCAGTTCGGCGAGCCGATCGCGACGGACGGCTATCCGCCGGAGGCGGCCGAGGACCCGATGCTGATGTTCAACCTGACCGACCAGGTCAGGGAGCAGATCCAGCACACGCTCTACAAGTTGCTGGTGCAGCGGCGGTCGGTGTTCTTCTGAGAGGTGTACGGCAGCGGGGGCGCCCCTGCTCGGAAAGGGGCGCCCCCGCTGCTGTGTTCCGGTGCGGCTAGCTCGCGTCCTCGCCGTCGATGCCCAGGCCGGGCAGCAGGCCCGGGAGGAGCGGCGGGAGGGTGACGTCCGGCTCGGTCAGCGGCGGTTTGGTGGTGGACGGGGTGCCGCCGTCGTTGCCGATCTTCGGCGGGTCGAGCAGACCGCCCGTGTCGCCCCCGATCAGGCCGCCTCCGCTGTCGCCCGTGGCGGAGCCGCTGGGGCTGCCGGAGCCGCCCGTGTGCTTGCCGGAGGAGGGGGTGCCGCCGGAGCTGGGCGCGGTCGCGCGGTGGCTGCCGGAGGTGCCGGTGGACGCCGAGCCGGAGCCCTGTCGCGTGCCCCCGCCGGTCTGGGCGGGCGGCTCCGGGAGCAGGGACTGCAGCGGGGCGACCTCTTGGTCTATGGCGTCGAACACCGACGACACCTGCTGTTTGACGTCTCCCAGCTGTACGGGCAGCTTGTCGCTGAGCAGGCTCCAGGCCTCGCGGTGCGACCGGGAGAACGAGTCCAGGGCCTGGATGGGGCCCAGGGAACCGGGGTCGCGCTCATAGGCCGCGTGCAGCAGGCGGTGGCCTTCGGTCACGTCCTGCTGCATGCCGGACAGGGTGCGGCGGATCTCGCCGATGGACTCGTGGTCGAGGTGACCGCCGCGGCCACGCTCCATGAGCCGACGGGCCTCGCTCAGCCGGGTGGAGGCCTGGTCGAGGTAGGTCTGGCCGCGCTCGTCGTCCCCGTCGCTCATGTAGTTGAGTTTGATGTCCTCGATGCCGCGCTTGAGGCCGTACAGCGAGTCGCCGGGCAGTGCGTCGGAACTCGCGGCGGCGACCCCGCCGAAGGCTCCGGCGGCCACACCGACGCTGAGCCCGCCCGCGGCGAGCCCCTTCGTCAGCCTCGAACGCGGGCGCAGCTTGCCCAGTGGGCTCGCCCGGTGCGCCCCCCGGCTGCGGCTGCGCTGCTCGGGCACTGCCGCACCCACCGCCCCGGTCCCCTCCTGGAGCATGGCCTCCATCGCGGCCACCAGCTGGGCGCGCTGGACGACCTTGACCTCGGGATCGAGCTGCGGCCTGGGCAGCGCGCCGAGGCCCGCCGCGAGGGCCAACAACTCGCCCTGCCCGGTCCCTTCCTCGGCGGTCGGCGGCGGATCCGCCGCCGCTGCGGACTGCTCGGCCGCCGTGTCCCGGTCGGACTGCTCCTCCAGGGACTGGGCGAAGGCGTTCGCCCGCCGGTGGGCCGATACGTTCGCGATCACAGGCGGCACCTCCTCTCGTCATCACCGTCGACTCCCCAGGGGGTCCTGAGGGTTGCACGCCCAAGACGAGTTCCACACGATCGAGCGATCAGGGTCGGCCAGGACGTGACCACAGGGAGCCTGTATCCCGCACAACGAGCGGCTCGGCACTTGGGTTACGGACGGCGGATGATCGGGTCGGATTGGCAACGGGGTTTCACGGAACGTGAGTTGAACCTCGCCCACCGTTGCCCTGAGTGGCGGACGTCAGCGGGCGTCGTCCGGCAGGAGCCGGGCGAGGGTGCGCACGGCTCGGTACTGGAGGGTCTTGATGGCGCCCTCGTTCTTGCCCATCACCCGGGCGGTCTCCGCGACCGAGAGGCCCTGGAGGAAGCGGAGCGTCACGCACTCCTGCTGCTGGGGGTTGAGCCGGCGTACGGCGTCGAGGAGCGCGGCGTTGGAGAGGGACTCCAGGACGGAGTCCTCCGGGGAGCGCTCGACCTCGTTGGCGTCGAGCATCTCGCCGGTGGTGACCTCCAGGCGGAACCGGCTGGACTTGAAGTGGTCCGCCACCAGGTTCCGGGCGATCGTCACCAGCCAGGCGCCGAAGTCGCGGCCCTGCCAGGTGAAGGTGCCGATCCTGCGGAGCGCCCGCAGAAAGGTCTCACTGGTGAGGTCCTCGGCGGTCGCCTTGCCGCCCACCCGGTAGTAGATGTACCGGTACACGGTGTCGCTGTACTGGTCGTAGAGCCGTCCGAAGGCCTCGGCCTCGCCGGACTGGGCGCGCTCCACGAGGTCCATCATCCGGGCGCTGTCGCTGTCGGCGGCCGGCCGGCGGGCGGTCGTGGCGCCGGACGTGCGGCCGCGTCTGCCGACCGCCGCGCTGCCCTCGGCCAGTGCGTAGCACGGGCCTACGGGCGCTCCGGCGGTGGCGAGGGCGGGGACGGCGTACGCGGTGGGGACGACGCCGCGCAGCGTCTCTTTGACGGCCGCGACTGTTGCGCGCAGCGTAGCCAGGCCCGAGGCGTCAACCCCGACGTGTGGGTACACGGGACTCCCAGAGGCAGAGCTTCCATCACGTGCAGTACGGGACCGTTCACCCGTCGTAGCGACGGAGGGGTACCGGTTTGCGTCTGAGGAGAATAACGCTTCGTGCAGGCACTGCTACACCGAGTTGCTCAAATCATCGATTGCGTCGCTTCTGTAACCGATTGACGCCCCTTCAAGTGTCGCAGAGTGATCGGTTGTTGATCGGAAAAGGGTGGTTTTCGGCGAAGTGGGGGGCGTGTTGGGGAAAGGAGGGCATAATCCGGCGGCAGACGACACGATTCGGCATCCATGGGCACATGACAAATGGCCCGGCGTTGCGGCCGGGCAGGCGTGGGGCGCGCGACCAGCCCCCGCCGGTCCGCAGTGAAAGGACGGCCCGCAGGCCCAGGCGATTACCCGCTGATCACGTGCGGGACTACCGGCGGCGTCGGCTCAGTGCGATCGCTGCCGCGGTGCCACCGGCGACCGCTCCGACGCCCGCCGCCGCCGGAATGCCGACCTTCGCCGCCTTGCGGCCCGTGCGGTAGTCGCGCAGGCGCCAGTCCTTTTCACGGGCGTGTCTGCGCAGTTTGGTGTCGGGGTTGATCGCGTAGGGGTGGCCGACCAGGGACAGCATGGGGATGTCGTTGTGACTGTCGCTGTAGGCGGCGCAGCGGGAGAGGTCGAGGCCCTCCGCCGTGGCCAGCGCCCGTACCGCTTCCGCCTTGGCCGGGCCGTGCAGCGGTTCGCCCACCAGCTTGCCCGTGTAGACGCCGTCGACCGACTCCGCCACCGTGCCGAGCGCGCCCGTCAGGCCGAGGCGGCGGGCGATGACCTGGGCGATCTCGACGGGGGCGGCCGTGACCAGCCACACCTTCTGGCCCGCGTCCAGGTGGGCCTGGGCGAGCGCCCGGGTGCCCGGCCAGATGCGGTCGGCCATGTACTCGTCGTAGATCTCCTCGCCGATCGTCTCCAGTTCGGCGACGCGGTGGCCCTTGACGATGGAGAGAGCGGAGTCGCGGGCGTCCTGCATGTGCTCGGGGTCCTCGACGCCGGCCAGCCGGAACCAGGCCTGCTGCCAGGCGAACCTGGCCAGGTCGCGGGTCTCGAAGAACTTCCGCTTGTACAGGCCGCGTCCGAAGTGGAACAGCGCGGCGCCCTGCATCACGGTGTTGTCGAGGTCGAAGAAGGCGGCGGCCAGGTCGTCGCCGATCACCGGGAACTCCGGTTCCTGCTCGGCGGCCTGCGCGGCCTCCTGTGCTTCCTGCGCTTCCAGCGAGGACTTGCGGGCGGCCTCTGCCGAGGCCTCGCCTGCCAACACGCTCCGCGCCGTGGCGGAGCGCCTACGGGGAGTGAGCCATCCGAGAGCGGCCATGGCGTGAGCATAGCCAGTTTGTTCGGTGGTTCCGGAGTCGAGAGGTTGGAAGGGTGTGAACTCTCCGCGTCCGCGTCGTTAAAGAAGCGCGAGAATGGCCGACATGAGTCCCCTCTTCCGGCGTAAGGCCGCCCCGCAGGAGCGACTGGTCACGCTCATCCGCAAGCCCGGCTGTCACCTGTGCGACGACGCGCAGGCGGTGATCGAGAAGGTCTGCGGCGAACTCGGCGTCCCCTGGGAACAGAAGGACATCACCCAGGACCGGCAGCTCCACGACCAGTACTGGGAGCAGATCCCCGTCGTCCTCGTCGACGGCAGGCAGCACACCTTCTGGCGGGTGGACGAAGGTCGGCTCCGCAAGGAACTGACCGAGTAGTACAAGACTGCGCGGAACGTCCCTTAGGATCGACGGCGGTTTGGTCTCGGGGGCGGGATTCACGAGGAGTGTGTCGGTTTTGCCCCCAGGAAGGGCCGAGGGATGACGCGCGTGACCCCGGTCACGTTGGCCGGGCAAATCGGACACCATCTTTGTGCACGCGTTCACAAAGACATAGCCTGCTGTCGACGGGGCGGTCTGGGGACGTATGACCGCCTGCAGCCCCGCTCAACCCGCAGGAGCACCGTGGCAACTGGCCGAACACACCGACCGGCGACCCGTAGCCGAGGGATTCCCGAGGCCACCGTCGCTCGGCTTCCGCTGTACCTCCGAGCCCTGACCGCACTGTCGGAGCGCTCGGTACCCACGGTCTCCTCCGAGGAACTGGCCGCGGCGGCGGGGGTCAACTCCGCCAAGCTGCGCAAGGACTTCTCGTACCTGGGCTCCTACGGAACGCGCGGTGTCGGCTACGACGTGGAGTATCTCGTCTACCAGATCTCCCGTGAACTCGGCCTGACCCAGGACTGGCCGGTTGTCATCGTCGGTATCGGTAACCTCGGCGCCGCCCTGGCCAACTACGGCGGCTTCGCCTCCCGTGGCTTCCGGGTCGCCGCGCTGATCGACGCCGACCCGGCGATGGCCGGAAAGCCGGTAGCGGGCATCCCCGTCCAGCACACCGACGACCTCGAGAAGATCATCAAGGACAACGGGGTCTCCATCGGTGTCATCGCCACCCCGGCCGGTGCCGCCCAGCCGGTCTGCGACCGGCTCGTGGCCGCCGGGGTGACCTCCATCCTGAACTTCGCGCCGACCGTGCTGTCCGTCCCGGACGGCGTCGACGTGCGCAAGGTCGACCTCTCCATCGAGCTGCAGATCCTCGCCTTCCACGAGCAGCGCAAGGCCGGCGAGGAGACCGCCGAGGGCGGCCCGCTGCCCGCGGCCGCTCCCGCTGCCACCGACGACTCCGCCGACCAGGGGCCCGACGGGGACGTACCCGCCGTGATGCCGGCATGAGTCTCCTCGTCGTGGGTCTGAGCCACCGCAGCGCCCCGGTCAGCGTGCTGGAGCGGGCCGCGCTGAGCACGGACGCCCAGGTCAAGCTGCTCCAGGACACGGTCGCCGCCGAGCCGGCCACCGAGGCCGCGGTGCTCGCCACCTGCAACCGCATCGAGCTGTACGCCGACGTGGACAAGTTCCACGCCGGTGTCGCCGAGCTGTCCACGCTGCTCGCCCAGCACAGCGGGGTCGGCCTCGAGGAGCTGACGCCGTATCTCTACGTGCACTACGAGGACCGGGCCGTCCACCACCAGTTCTCCGTGGCCTGCGGTCTGGACTCGATGGTCGTCGGCGAGGGGCAGATCCTCGGGCAGATCAAGGACTCCCTGGCCCGCGCCCAGGAGCTGCACACCGCCGGCAAGCTGCTGAACGACCTGTTCCAGCAGTCCCTGCGGGTCGGCAAGCGGGCCCACTCCGAGACCGACATCGACCGGGCCGGCCAGTCCCTGGTCACCTTCGGCCTGGAGCAGCTGGCCGCGGGCGGGGACGTCGAGGAATGGGCCGCGGGCCGCCGGGCCCTGGTCATCGGTGCCGGGTCGATGTCGTCCCTGGCCGCCGCCACGCTCGCGCGTGCCGGAGTGGCCGAGGTCGTCGTCGCCAACCGCACCGTCGACCGCGCCGAGCGCCTCGCCCAGATCCTGACCGAGGCCGACGACACGGCGGTGACAGCCCGCGCGGTACGGATGGACGCCGTGCCGGACGAGCTGACACGTGCCGACGTCGTCGTCTCCTGCACCGGCGCCACCGGGCTGGTCCTGACGGCCGAGGCGGTCGCGCGGTCGGTCGAGGGCCGCACCGGGCAGCCCGTGGCCGACCTCGCCGACGGCGCTCGTACGACCGTGAAGGCCGCGCTGCCGGCCACCGGCGTCGGCACCGAGGAGAACTGCCCGCTGGACCTGGCCGCCGTACAGGGCGCCACCGGCTTCTCCGTGCTCGGCGAGGCCGCCGTGGCGGGCATGAACGCGGCCACCCTGGAGCAGCACGCGGCCTGGGTCGACAACGGCACCGTGGACCGGCGTGAGGCCGCCAGGCGCAGCCCCGAGGCCGACGCCGAGCTGATCACCGCGCTCGCCGCGACGGCCGCGACCGTCGGCCGTATCCCCGAGCGCCGCAAGCCGGAACCGGCCGCCGTGATCCCGCGCCCGGCCCCGGCCGTGTTCCTCCTCGACCTCGCCATGCCCCGCGACATCGACGCGGCCGTGCACCGGCTGGCCGGGGTGCGGCTGGTGGACATCGAGTCCCTGGCCGAGGCCTCCGCGGACGCACCGATGGCGGCCGACGTGGACCAGGTCCGGCGTATCGTCTCCGCCGAGGTCGCGGCCTTCGGTGCGGCCCAGCGGGCGGCGCACATCACGCCGACCGTCGTCGCGCTGCGCACCATGGCCGCCGACGTCGTCGCCGGTGAGATCGCGCGGCTCGACGGCCGCCTGCCCGACCTGGACGAACGCCAGCGCGGCGAGATCCGGCAGGCCGTGCACCGGGTCGTCGACAAGCTGCTGCACGCGCCGACCGTACGGGTCAAGCAACTCGCGGCCGAGCCCGGCGGCGCCGGGTACGCGGACGCGCTGCGTACCCTCTTCGACCTCGACCCCGAGACGGTGGCCGCCGTCTCCCGGGCCGAGGACAGCACAGACAAGAAGGACCGACCGGCATGACAGAGAAGGCACTGAGACTGGGGACGAGGCGGAGCAAGCTCGCCATGGCCCAGTCCGGGCAGGTGGCGGAAGCCGTGAGCCGGGTGACCGGCCGGCCCGTCGAGCTGGTCGAGATCACCACGTACGGCGACGTCTCCCGCGAGGCGCTCGCGCAGATCGGCGGCACCGGCGTGTTCGTCACGGCGCTGCGCGACGCGCTGCTGAAGGGCGAGGTGGACTTCGCGGTTCATTCGCTCAAGGACCTCCCGACCACACAGCCCGACGAGCTGGTCCTGGCCGCGATCCCCGAGCGCGAGGACCCGCGCGACGTGATCGTCGCCCGGGACGCGCTGAAGTTCACGGACCTCCCGCGGGGCGCCCGCATCGGTACCGGCTCCCTCCGCCGCATGGCGCAGCTGAACGCGTACGCACGCGCCCACGGCATGGACATCGAGACGGTCGCGATCCGCGGCAACGTCGACACGCGGATCGGATACGTCCGCGACGGCGAGCTGGACGCCGTCGTACTGGCCGCCGCCGGACTGCACCGGATCGGCCGGATCGACGAGGTCACCGACTTCCTGTCGGTCGACACGGTTTTGCCCGCCCCCGGCCAGGGGGCCCTGGCGATCGAGTGTGCCGCGGACAACGCGGACCTGATCGCGGCGCTCGGCGAACTCGACGACCCGTTCACACGGGTCGCAGTGACCGCCGAACGGTCACTGCTCGCCGCCCTGGAGGCCGGCTGCAGCGCCCCCGTGGGCGCGCTGGCCGACTTGCCCCCACTCTCGGCTCCGCTCGAGCGGGGGGACCCCCAGGCCGACGGGCAGATTGTCAAGGAAATGCGCCTGCGCGGCGTCGTCGGCACGACCGACGGCACCCGCATGGTGCAGCTGTCCACCACCGGTCCCGTGCCCCAGACGGATGACCAGGCGATGGCACTCGGTCGCGAACTCGCCACCGAGATGCTCGCCCAGGGCGCGGCCGGTCTGATGGGGGAGCGAGCACATTGAGCCCCACCACCCTTCCCGCCGGTCCGGAACACGGGCACGTCACCTTCCTCGGTGCCGGACCCGGGGATCCGGGACTGCTGACCCTGCGCGCAGTGGAGGCACTGTCGAACGCGGACGTCCTGATCGCCGAGCACGAGGTGCTCGACGTGATCCGGACGCACGCCCGGCAGGGCGTCTCCGTGGTGCGAACGGACGGGGATTCCTCCTCGGTGTCGCCGCCGGGCACGGGCACGCCGCAGCTCACGGTCGTTGACGGCGCGTCAACAACCGCTGCGGTCCCGTCCCCTGCCCGGGATGCCGCTCATCTTGTCATGGAGGCCGCACGGGGCGGCAGGCGGGTCGTCCGTGCGGTGTCCGGGGACCCGGGACTAGATACGTACGCGGCCGAGGAAATGCTCGCCTGCGCCGCCGCCGGTGTGCCCTTCGAGGTCGTACCGGGTGTGGCGGCCGCGGTCGGCGTGCCCGCGTACGCCGGTGTGCCGTTGCGGGACGCGCAGGGCGCGGACGTCCGGTTCGTGGACGCCCGTACCGCCTCCGACCGGTGCTGGACGGAGGTGGGTGCCTCCGACGGCACGGTGGTCGTGTCGGTGACGCTGGACGCCGTGGCCGCGGCCGCCGGCGAGCTGGTGTCGGCGGGCCGCAAGCCGGACACCCCGATGTCGGTCACGATCGCGGGTACGACGACCCGTCAGCGGACCTGGACGGCGACGCTCGGCACCATCGCGCAGACGCTGAAGCAGGCGAAGGTGCTGCCGTCGCCGGACGGTGGCCGGCCGGTGATAGCCGTGGTCGGCGAGCGTTCCGCCGCCGCCCGGCGCGACCAGCTGTCGTGGTTCGAGTCCAAGCCGCTGTTCGGCTGGAAGGTGCTCGTGCCGCGTACGAAGGAGCAGGCGGCGTCGCTCTCCGACCAGCTGCGGTCCTACGGCGCCGTGCCGCACGAGGTGCCGACCATCGCCGTCGAGCCGCCACGGACGCCCCAGCAGATGGAGCGGGCCGTGAAGGGGCTCGTCACCGGGCGGTACGAGTGGATCGCCTTCACCTCGGTGAACGCGGTCAAGGCCGTGCGGGAGAAGTTCGAGGAGTACGGGCTCGACGCTCGGGCCTTCGCGGGCATCAAGGTGGCCGCGGTGGGTGAGCAGACGGCCAAGGCGCTGGTCGACTTCGGTGTGAAGCCGGATCTGGTGCCTTCGGGTGAGCAGTCGGCCGCGGGTCTGCTGGAGGACTGGCCGCCGTACGACCCGGTCTTCGACCCGATCGACCGCGTCTTCCTGCCGCGTGCCGACATCGCCACCGAGACCCTGGTCGCCGGGCTCATCGAGCTGGGCTGGGAGGTCGACGACGTCACGGCCTACCGGACCGTGCGGGCCTCGCCGCCGCCGGCGGAGACGCGGGAGGCGATCAAGGGGGGTGGCTTCGACGCCGTTCTCTTCACGTCGTCCTCGACTGTCCGGAACCTGGTGGGTATCGCGGGCAAGCCGCACAACGTGACCGTGATCGCGTGCATCGGTCCGGCCACGGCGAAGACGGCTGAGGAGCACGGGCTGCGGGTCGATGTCATGGCCCCGGAGCCGTCCGCGCTGAAGCTGGCGGAAGCGCTGGCCGACTTCGGTCTGAAGCGGAGGGCTGCCGCCCTGGAGGCGGGGGATCCGGTGACCCGGCCGAGCGAACGGCGGCCCGGGGCGCGTAGGCGCCGTACGACGACCTGAGGTACCTGAGAAGCGCGCGGCCTGTCGCAGGCCGCGCGCTTCCCGGTTGTTACGCCGCCGTGCCTCCCGCGTAGTCGCTGTTGAACGTGGTCTCGATCGTGGAGGCCACCGGCTGGGCCACGCCTGTGCCGGTGAGGATGATGCCGAGCTCCCTGTTGTTGCTCAGGGAGTTGCTGCTGATGTTCATGGAGCCTGCTTCCACTTCCTGGGTGGAGAGGCCGTAGTCGACGACCATCGCCTTGGCGTGGATGTAGAAGCCGTTGGGGTCGGAGTAGCCGACGACCTTGCCGCCCGCCGACTTGATGGCGGAGACCTGGCCGGCATAGCTGGAGGGGTTCTCCAGGACCACGCGCACCGCCACGCCCGCCTTGGCCCGGGCGACGATGGCGTTGACCACCGTGCTGTCGCTCAGTTCGAGTTCCTCGACGTCGAGGGTCTTGGTGGCGGCGTTGATCAGCGCCACCAGGCGGCTGCGGGAGTCGGTGGGGGACCAGAGCAGGTGGTCGCCGTCCGTGGGGGTGATCGACGTTCCCGCGTAGTCCGCGTTGAAGACCTTCTCCATCGACGCCACGTCCCTCGTGTCGTCGTCGAAGACGCCGTAGTCACGGCTGGTCGTGTAGTACTGGGACGTCAGGTTCCCGGTCATGATCAGGGACTTGGTGCCGTCCACCGTGATCGTCTTCTGGTGGGTGTAGACGAAGGCGGAGGGGGACCAGACGACCCCTATGCCCGCGTTCTTCAGGGACGTGTACGCCGCGTTGTTGGCGCTCTGGTGCTGGCGGTCCAGGACGACCCGGACCGTGACGCCCTTGTTCTTCAGGGCTATGAGGTCGTTGACTGCCGTCGTGTCCTCCAGCTCGTACATGGTCATGTCGAGCGTGCTGGTGGCCGAGTTGACGAAGTCGTAGATGGTGGGCTGGCTGCCGCTCCGGGAGAAGGCGAACGCGGAGTAGCCGGCGGCATTCGCGGGGACAGCGGTGGCGACGGCGGCGGCGGCCGCGAGGGCGACGCCCGTACGGCCGAGGACCTTCCACAGCATGCGTGACTCCTGGTTGGGGAGAGGGAACTCACGGTGGGGGGAGTGGCGCGAGCATGACACCACGCGCGTAGAACGCCGGGGAGGCCTGCGGCTCCAGAGACGGCCAGGAGACCGCAAAGAATCTGTATGCCGCCGTCGGCGGACGCGGTCACGGCGCCTGCGCGCCCGCCGTACCGGACGGGCCATCCCCGGTGGTCGTGGACGGTGCGCCGTGATCACCTGAGGACAGGTTGTGATGCTCCTGCGCCCTGGCACCGTCCCGGGCCGCGCCGTCCGAAGGGCCCGCTCGTCATGCTCCGCACCTTCTCGGGTGGCGCGCTGCCGCCCCGCCGGTTCTGGCACCGGCCCCTGTTCGCCGCCCTCGCAGGCGTCCTGTCCGTGTTCGCCCTCGCGGGACCGGCGGCACCGAACGCGGTCTCCGCCGCCCAACCGCCCGCCACGCTCAGGGCCATGACCCGCAATCTCTACTGGGGAGCGGACCTCGCGCCGGTGTTCCAGGCGGACCAGGCCCACCTTCTCGGCGCGGTCGGCGCGGCGTTCGAGAACGTGCGGCGCACCGACTTCCCCGAGCGGGCCGAGGCCCTGGCCGACGAGATCGCGGGCCTCGATCCCCACGTGGTGGGCCTGCAGGAGGCGGCTCTGTGGCGCAGCGGGCCCCACGAATCCGCTCCCGCCACGCACGTCGAGTACGACTTCCTCGCGACCCTGCTCGGCAAGCTGGCCGACCGGGGCCTGCACTACCGGGCCGCGGTCGTGGTGAGCGACGGCGACTACGAGGCGCCCGGGACCGTCGACGGCCCGGTGCGCGACATCCGTCTCACGGACCGTGACGCGTTGCTGGTCCGCACCGATCTGCCCGCGAACGTCTTCTCCGTCGGTGGCACGCGAGGCGAGCGGTTCCAGCGGAACCTGGTGCTCAACAGCCAGGTGCTCGGCTCCGTGCCTCTCCTGCGCGGCTGGGTGGACGCCGACGTCACTCTGCTAGGCCGGACCTTCCGCGTGGTCAGCACGCACCTGGAGAACCTCGACCCGGCCGTCCGGCAGGCGCAGGCCGAAGAACTCCTCGCCGGCCCGCTGGCGGACCGCGCGCGGCCGAGCGTGCTGCTGGGTGACCTCAACACGACTCCCGACAGCGCCACTTATCACCGCCTCACCGACCCGGTCGCCGGCGGCGGCGCCGCCTTCACCGACGTGTGGAACGCCCGGCACCCCGGCGCCCCCGGTCCCACCTGCTGCCGGACCCCCGACCTGCGGTCCGGTGAGCTGACCCTGCGCCTCGACTACGTTTTCTTCCGCGGCCCGTTCACGGCGCTCGCGGCGGACCGGTCCGGTGAGGCGGCGGCCGACCGCACCCCTTCGGGGCTGTGGCCGTCCGACCACGCAGGCGTCCGGGGCGTGCTGCAGCTGCGCTGAGGGCGGGCGCCGCCGCCGACGCCGCGTCGGCAAAGGCCCACCCGGGGCGGGCGTAGCGTAGGGCCATGACGAAGTACGGATCCTTCCCCGGTACGCGTCCCCGGCGGCTGCGCACCACCCCCGTCATGCGCCGTATGGTCGCCGAGACCCGGCTGCACCCGGCCGACTTCATCCTCCCCGCCTTCGTCCGCGAGGGTGTCAGCGAGCCCGTGCCGATCGCGGCCATGCCCGGCGTCGTCCAGCACACCCGCGACAGCCTGAAGAAGGCGGCCGTCGAGGCGGTGGAGGCCGGGATCTCCGGGATCATGCTGTTCGGCGTGCCGGAGGAGAGCAAGAAGGACGCGCTCGGCACTCCGGGGACCGATCCGGACGGGATCCTCCAGGTCGCCCTCCGCGACGTGCGCGCCGAGGTCGGCGACGACCTGCTCGTGATGTCCGACCTGTGCCTGGACGAGACCACCGACCACGGGCACTGCGGTGTCCTCGACGCGCAGGGGCGGGTCGACAACGACGCCACCCTGGAGCGGTACGCCGAGATGGCCCAGGTGCAGGCCGACGCCGGCGCCCATGTGGTCGGCCCCAGCGGGATGATGGACGGTCAGATCGGGGTCGTCCGCGACGCCCTGGACCAGATCGGCCGCGAGGACGTCGCGATCCTCGCCTACACCGCCAAGTACTCCTCCGCCTTCTACGGCCCCTTCCGCGAGGCCGTCGCCTCCTCGCTGCAGGGCGACCGCAAGACGTACCAGCAGGACCCCGCCAACTGGCGCGAGTCCCAGCGGGAGCTGGAGCTGGACCTGGCCGAGGGTGCCGACATGGTGATGGTCAAGCCGGCCGGTCCCTACCTCGACATCCTGGCCCGGGTCGCCGACAGCGTGGACGTCCCGGTCGTCGCCTACCAGATCTCCGGCGAGTACTCGATGGTCGAGGCCGCGGCCGAGAAGGGCTGGGTGGACCGCGACCGGGCCATCTTCGAGACCCTGACCGGCATCAAGCGGGCCGGTGCGCGGAACATCCTCACCTACTGGGCGACCGAAGCGGCGCAGAAGCTGCGCTGACGGACACGGTTCGAGATCGTTCCGGTTCCGAAAGGGCGGCGGACCAGCCTCGGTGTGGCTGCGGTTCGGAAACGGAACGAACTCGGTTTCGGTAACAACCGGCGGCCGTACCGGGAACGGCCCGCGATCATGGGCTGACCTGTCCCGAATGCGGTGTTCCGGACGTGCCCCGACGCGAATGACGCGCCCGCGTCAACCCCCTAATCTCGGCCCCTGGCCTGATCCGTTCCGGAGGGTCTGAACGTCGATCCCTGGGGGGTTGCCATGAGCTGGTTCGTCGAGGCGCTGAAGAAGTACGCGGTATTCAGCGGGCGCGCGCGCCGCAAGGAGTACTGGCTGTTCATGCTGTTCGCGTGGATCATCTACGTCGCGCTGGCCGTCGTCGCCGCCGTGGCCCACGCGCCCTACATCGTGGCCATCGCCGTGGTCTTCCTGCTGCCGGCCCTGGGTGTCACGGTGCGCCGACTGCACGACACGGGCCGCTCCGGCTGGTGGATCCTCTTCGGGATCGTGCCGCTGATCGGCTCCATCGTCCTGCTGGTCTTCTACTGCTCGGACAGCCAGACGGGCGCGAACAAGTACGGCCCGAACCCGAAGGAAGTCCCGGCGTTCGCGTAACGCCCCGCGAGTCGCCGTCCGTCGTCCGGCGTCCGCACACCGAGGCCGCCCGGGCCGTTGCCCGGGCGGCCTCGACGCTTCACCAGCCCGCGATGTCGTCCAGGTTCTGCTGCCAGTAGGTGACCTTCAGCGAGCTGTCGTAGTACACGCCCTTCGCCGGCAGCACCGGGGTCGCGGAGGCGCCGCCGCTGCTGTTGGGGGTCTTCCCCTGGAAACCGACGGTCAGCTTGTGGCCCGTCATGCCGCCCTCGCCGCTTCCGTCGGCGGCGGAGAGCAGGACGGCCGCGTACCCGGACTCGCCGGGCGCGAGGGTCGTCACGGCCTGCGGGTGGGTCTGCTCGTCGGCCTGCGGCACCCACTGCATCTCGTCGAAGCGCAGGACGGGGAAGTAGGTCAGGTCGCAGTACTTCGAGCCGGTGTTCTTGACCGTGATGAGCATGTGGTTGAGCGGTCGGGACACCGGCTGCGCGGTGACCTTGGTGGTGGAACCGTTGCACAGGACGCGGTTCTTCGGGTCCGTCGGGTCCGAGGAGCCGCCCGAGCCGGAGGACGACGAGCCGGAGGAACCGGAGCCCGAGGAACCGGAGGATCCCGAGCCCGACGACGTCGAGGAGCCCTTGGCGGAGCCGGACGAGCCCGAAGTGGAGCCCGAACCCTTCGACTTGCCGGAGGCCGGGATCGCGGTGCCCTTGCCGCCCGTGGCCGCGGTCTCCGTCGAGGAGGGCTGCGAGGCACCTTCGTCCTTCGTCCCCGTGCCGTCGCTGCACGCCGTGAGGGCGAGCGCGGCGAGGGCGACTCCGGTGACCGCGAGCAGGTGGGTACGGCGGGTGCGCATGGCTGGTCTCTTCTCTCGTCCGAGTGGTGGCGTGCTTGGATGGCCACAGCTTGTGGGGCGGTCCGTCCCGCCTGCCACACCCGGCGGAGGATCAGGGACGCTGGAATGCCCGCATAGGCTCTGAGCTGCGGAGACGTCCCTTCCCTGGAACGCGGGGACGGGACACGGGGAGATGGAGGACCAGTGCCGGACAGCACTGCTGGCGCCGCTTTCGCCGAGCTGTTAAGGGAGTTGAAGGACCGGTCGGGGCTCAGCTACGGCGTCCTGGCCAAACGGCTCCACCTGAGTACGTCTACGCTCCACCGGTACTGCAACGGGGACGCCGTACCGACCGACTACGCCCCTGTGGAACGCCTGGCCCGCCTCTGCAAGGCCTCGCCGGACGAACTGGTCGAGCTGCACCGGCGGTGGGTGGTGGCGGACGCGATGCGGGGCCGGGGCAAGGCGGAGGCACCCGAGCCGGAGCCGGCGGGGAACACGCCCGAGCCCGAGCCGGAGTCGCCGGTTGAGCCGGAGCCGCCGGCTGTGCCGGAGTCGCCGGCTGAGCAGGAGTCGCCGGCTGAGCAGGAGCGGCCGACTGAGCCGGCTGTCGAGTCTCCGGACGCGCCGGCGCCGACCGCTCGACGTCGTACCCGTACCGTCGTCCTCGCCGGGATCGCCGTCGCCGCAGTGATCGGTGCGGTCACGCTGGCCGTGAACCTGACCCCGGGCGGCTCGGACGCAGGGGACGGAGCTCCCCTCGCGGCGGCCTCGACGCCGGGTCACGCGACGGCGGACGGACACACCTCGAAGGCACCGCACACCAGCACCTCGCCGTCCGCTTCCTCTTCTGTCTCCGCGTCACCTTCCGGGGCACCCTCCGCGTCGGCCGACGCCGAACCGAAGACGGACGGCAAGGGCGAGGCCGAGTCCGGCGGCGGCGCCTCCGACGCCGCTCCACTGACGGTGGAGACCAGCGCGTACACCTGGGACAGCCCCTGCGACGGGCGCTACCTGATCGACCGGCCTCCGACGGAGGTGGCCCCGCCGCCGGTCGAGGACGCCGCGACCGCCTGGGTGGCCGCGCACGGAGCCGTCTCCTCGGGGAAGCAGGAGGTCACGCTCACCGTGCAGGGCACCGGCAAGGAGACCGTGGTCGTGAACAGCCTGACGGTCCATACGATCACCAAGCGCACACCGCTCGCATGGAACGACTACGTCATGGCCTACCCGGGCGTCGGCTGCGGCGGAAACGTCCCGACCCGCTCCTTCACCGTCGCGCTCGACTCCGCGCGCCCCATCGTCCAACCCGAGGCAGGGCACCGCGACTTCCCGTTCAAGGTCAGCGAGTCGGACCCCGAGGTGTTCCACGTGACGGCCGAGGCCTCGGCGTACGACGTGAGCTGGTCCCTGTCGCTGGCCTGGTCCAGCGGCTCCCGCCACGGCGTACTGCAGATCGACAACCACGGCCGGCTGTTCCGCACGAGCGGCAACAGCGGGCGTCCCGCCTACGAGTTCCCGCTGGGCGGCTCGGGGTGGGTCAAGGAGGGCACCACCATCCCGGAGTGAGGTGAAGAATCCCGCCCGCGTCATCCTGCCAGTACGGGCCGCCAGGGACCCTTGGTCCTGTAGTGCGGGCGGCGGCCGGTGCGGACGTCCGGATCGCGAAATGGCCGGTGTAGGCAGCATGTAACTCCCTAGGCTGCGGACGGAGACGACCTCCCGGAGCCGAAGGAGAGCCGACATGTCCGTCGCCGAACCCGCACCGCCCCGCGCCGCCGTTCCGCCGCTCGCGGCCCGTGCCCGCAGCGTGGGCGGTTCGCCCGTCCGGGACATCCTGGCGGTCACCGCACGCCCCGAGGTGATCAACTTCGCCGGCGGCCTCCCAGCCCCCGAAATGTTCGACCACGAAGGCATAGCGGCCGCGTTCCGGGACGTGCTGGCGGAGATCCCCGCGCAGGCGCTCCAGTACGCCACCACGGAGGGCGAGCCGGTCCTCCGGTCCGGCCTGGCGGACCGCATCACCGCGTTCGGTCTGCCCACCGCCCCCGACGACCTGCTCATCACCACCGGCTCCCAGCAGGCCCTGTCCCTGCTGGCGACGGCGCTGATCGAGCCCGGCGACACGGTGCTGGTCGAAAGCCCCTGCTATCTGGCGGCACTTCAGGTCTTCGGGCTGTCGGGGGCGCGGGTGGTGGCCGTACCGGGGGACGAGGACGGCGTCGACCCGGCGGCGCTGGAGGAGGTGGTGCGGCGCGAGCGCCCGAAGCTGCTCTACCTCGTCCCCACCTTCCAGAACCCCACCGGCCGTACGATGCCGACCCCGCGCCGCGAGGCCGTCGCCGCCGTGGCCGCCCGCCAGGGACTGTGGATCATCGAGGACGACCCCTACGGCGAACTCCGCTACGACGGCACCCGCCCGCCCTGGATCGCCGCCTGCCCCGGCGCCGAGGACCGCGTCGTCCTGCTCGGCTCCTTCTCCAAGGTCATGGCCCCCGGCCTCCGCCTCGGCTGGCTCCGCGCCCCCGCGGAACTCCGGCGCGCGTGCACGGTGGCCAAACAGGCGGCGGACGTGCACACGGCGACCCTCAACCAGCTGGCCGCGGCCCGCTACCTGCACGTCCTGGACGCCCACGTGGCCCGCGTCCGCGCCGTCTACGGCGAACGCCGGGACGCCATGCTGGCCGGCCTCCCCGCCGCCCTCCCCGAGGGCTCCACCTGGAGCCGGCCCGAGGGCGGCATGTTCCTGTGGGTCCGCCTCCCGGCGTCGTACGACACCACGGCCCTGCTCCCGGGCGTGGTGGAGCAGGACGTGGCCTACGTCCCCGGCGCCCCCTTCTACGCCGCCGCCCCCGACCCCTCCACCCTCCGCCTGTGCTTCGTCACCCAGACACCGGAGGAGATCGCGGAGGGCCTGCGGCGGCTGGGCAGAGGGCTGAAGGGCTGAGTGCCGCCGGCGGCCGTCAGTCCCACCAGAAGGACCAGGTCGGCTCGCCGATCAGCCCCTTGGCGTACGCGCGCAGGGTGTCCGGGCCGTTCTGCGTGATGTTGTCCGGGCAGAACGCGAAGTGCTCCGCCGCCACCGCCTCGGCCTCGGCCAGGGTGGTCGGCGGCGCGGCGACGGACACGGTCAGCGTGTCGAAGGTCAGCGCCACCACCCGTATACCGAAGCGGTCCTCCCAGGAGCGAAGGACGGTGCACAGCCGGGCCACGTCGTCCTCGTAGTTCAGCGGCCCCGACCAGCCGATCGCCGCCGGGATGTCCGCGGACCGCCGCGCCGGAACGAGGGCGAGGTGAGGGTCCTTCAGCCAGGCCCGCGTGCCGTCCGTCAGCGAGTCCGCGACCTGGGCGGCCCGGGTGTCCGGATCAGCGGTGGGGGAGAGGGCGGGCGCAAGACCGGGCCACTCGATCCCGAAGGGTTCGACATCTTCGGCCAGTTCCTCCTCCGCGCAGTCCTCCCAGTACTCCGCGAGGACGTCCTCGGCGTCGTGATCGCCCGGGTACGACACCTCGTCCGGCGCCAACCCCCAGTTCACCGGCCCGCCCTGACCGTCCTGCACATCCACCAGCACGGGAAGGAGCCCGGCACGCGCGGACGGCACACCCAACGCCTTCCAGGTGCCGGGCGCGGCCGCCTTCTCCGCATGCCACAACAGCGGCTCGTGCCAGGGGCCTTCGTCCGTCGCGTCGATCAGCCTGCCGGGCGGCAGCTGGAGCCCGAGGGACCGACCACTCGGGTCCGTCGTCAACTTGGGCAGCGGGTTGGGAAGAGTCGCCATGCCGCCGACTGTAGGGGGCGGCACTGACAACGGTCACTTGAGGGAAGAGGTGAAGGCAGCCCAGGTGGTGGGGGTGAGGTGCAGGGTGGGGCTGTCGGAGGGGGTCTGCTTCGAGTCGCGGATGTGGATGGTGAGGGGGGAGACGGCCACTTCGAGGCACGCGCCGCCTTCGCTGCTGCTGTAACTCGACTTGAACCACTGAAGTGCGGTGCTCATGGCTCTCCTCGGAGACGGTTCAGCAAGCTTCTTGAGTCCTCGATGGTGAGGGCCTGCGTTCGCAGCATCGCATACCTGCGCTCCAGGATGGACACTTCGTTCGGGTCGGAGACCCACTGGCTGCCGCGCTGCGATTCCGTATAGGCGAGGTGTTGGTGGGCAGGCGTCTCCAGGAGAATGAACGGGCCCGCGTCTCCTGCATGCGCCGTGCGGTCCAGTGGCAGGACTTGCAGAGACAGGAAGGGCAGTTCGGAGCACTCACGCAGGAAACGCAGCTGTTCCCGATGCGTCTCGCGCCCTCCGGTGGGCATGCAGAGGGCTGGTTCCCAGACGACGAAGCTCAGCGTCGGGGGAGCCTTGCGTTGCAGGATCTCCCGGCGGCCCACCCGTGCTTCGACCTTCGTCTCCAACTCTTCGCGGTCGTAGGGCGGGAACCGGCCGCCGAGCAGTGCGCGGGCATAGGCCTCGGTCTGCAGCAGACCCGGGACCACCAAGGCGTCGTACCAGGCCAGCGTGATGGCTTCCTGCTCCTGATCCATGTACTCCTCGGCCCACAAAGGAAACTGATCCACCTCCGGAAGGTTGGCCACCCCCGCCGCCAGCATCCCCTTGGTGCCCAGGAACTCGTCGAAGATCTCGGCGATGTCCGGCTTCAGTGACCGTCGGCCCTGCTCGATCGATGCGATGGTCTCCTCGTTGATGTTCAGCGCGACGCTCAGGCCCGACTGGCTCAACCCTGCCGCCCTGCGCGCGGTGGCGAGTTGGCGGCCGAGCATCTTCATGGCCGACTGGTTCTTCCGAGAAGTCGTCATGCTGCTGAACTCCCACGCCTGCCCGTGCTCGATCCACGCGCAATCCCGTACAAACGCTTTGTACGGGATCACGTACTGATCCAGGCTAGTCACCCTGCGCGACAGTCGCCCCGTGAATACGCAACCCGAACTCCTCTACCACCGCGACCAGTTCTACGCCCGCGCCCGCCGATCCGTGCCCGCGGTCAGGCGGTTCGCCGAGTGGTCGTTGAGGTACTGGGGGCTGGCCGAATGGGACCGCTCCGCCGATCTGTCGCTCTGCGTGAGCGAGTTGGCCACCAATGCGTTGCTGCACGGGGCGCCTCCGGGGCGGGGGTTCCTGTTGCGGCTGCGGTACGACGGGCTGGTCGTGCGGGCCGAAGTGCATGACAGCGGATCCGGTGTGCCGGGGATCGCCGACGACCCGGACGAGGGCGGGCGCGGGCTGCTGCTCGTCGCCGCGCTCAGTGACAAGTGGGGCGTGGCGGAACGCAGCCCCGGGAAGCTGGTGTGGTGCGAGTGGTACCGGGACGCCATGGGTGCCGACCGTGGCACGGCCGGCACCCGGGCGGGGTCGTGTCCTTACGTGGCGGAGAGCGCGTCGGCCGCGGAGAGCTCCCAGACCGAGATCCGCGGGGCGTGAACGTGTGCCTTCACCGGGATGCGAAGGGTGTCGCCGCTGTCCAGCTTCACGGTCAGGTATGAGGTGGCGCTGCCCTGCCCCGGGGCGTCCTGCTGGTCGAGTGCGACGCCCTCGTAGTTCGACTGGCCCGGACGCAGGATGTTGGGGCCACCGCCGATGCCGTCGGGGGTGGTTGCCCGGACGCGGCCGTCGAAGGTGACGAGGCCGATGATGCCGAGGTCGCAGCGGGCGCCGCTGGTGTTCTTGGCGGTGATCAGCAGGTGGTTCAAGGGCTGTGAGACCGGGGCGGCGGTGACCGTCAGCTGGCCGGCACGGCACATTCCGGCTCGGGTGCCGCCGCCGGTCCCGGACGCCGTGCCCGAGCTGTGCGCGCCGGTCTGCTTGGCGGCCGTGGGCGTGGACTTGGCCGTGGACGTGGCCGAGCCGTTGCTCTCCGCCGCGGTTCCGCTGGAGGTGCGGGACGGCTCGGCGGTGGGCGAGGCGGTGGCGTGCGCCGGAGCCGAGGCGGTGGCGGCCGTGTCGGTGGGGGCCGAACCCGTGGCGGAGCCGGGGTCGCAGGCGACGAGGGCGAAGGAGCCGAGGGCCAGGGTGGCCGCGGAGACCAGGAAGCGCTGGACGGACATGTGGTGCTTCTCCCGTTGGTTGGTTCGGTCGGGGCCGGATCGGGTGAACCGGCCGATGACCTGAACCGTGCGGTGCGATCCGTCTCACCCGCTAGATTCCAAGGGCAGTTGGGAACCCTGAAACGGTTCCACGCCGTCTGAACTGGGGATACGTCGGGGCCTGGAACGCCGTTCTGGGACGGTGGGGAGAGACGATGGCGGACGAGTCCCAGGAACTGGCGAAGCTGCTGCTCGCGTTGAAGGAGCGTTCCGGCCGCAGCTACGGCGCGCTCGGCAAGCGACTCCACATCAGCACGTCCACGGTGCACCGCTACTGCAACGGCACGACAGTGCCGAACGACTACGCCCCGCTGGAGCGGCTCGCGCGGGTGTGCGGGGCCACTCGGGACGAGTTGGTGGAGCTGCACCGCCACTGGATCCTGGCGGACGCCGCTCGCCGTCGGGCGACCTCCCCCGAAGGCGAACCGGCAGATGCCCCCGATGCTCCCGATGCCGCCGTAGTCACCGCCGCCCCGGCCTCGTCGAAGGCGCCGGCCGAACCGTCACCGACCGCCGCCCCGCCCGTACGGCCACGCAGGCGGCGGTCCGCCGTCGTGGCCGCTGCCGTCGTGGGTGCAGTCGCCGTCACGGCTGCCGTGGCCGCTGCGGCCACGCAGTTCGGGTCGGCCGCTGACAGCGGGGAGAGGACCGCAGCGCGTGCGGCCGGGCAGTCCGGCGCCGCACGTGACGCGGCGACCGCGTCCGACCGTGCAACGGCCAGGACGTCCGCCCCGACGTCCACCACCTCGCCGTCCTCATCAGCTGATGCCAGGCGCTCGCCCGGAACGCCGACGGAAGCCGGCGAGCCCTCGGAGAGCAGCGGCACAGTCGCCGGCACCGCGCCGCCGTTCCACGTGAACGTCCTGACGAACAACTGGGACAGCCCCTGCGACCAGTGGTTCCTCCTCCGGCGCCCGCCGGGCAGCGTGCCTCCGCCACCGGCAGGTCAGGCCACCGACGGCTGGGCGGCCGCCCTGGGTGCCGCACCGGCTGGGCACCTGCGGCTCCAGGTCACCGTGCAGGGCAGCAGCAGCCGGCCCGTCGTGCTGCACGCGCTCCGCGTCCGCACGACCAGCACCCGCACGGCACCGAAGGGGAACGCGTACATGATGGGCAGCGGCTGTGGTGGCGACCTGGCGCCCGCCTCGTTCGCCGTCGACCTCGACGCACCGGCGCCGAACGTGAAGCCGGTACCCGGCCACGAGGGCAACATCGAGACGCGTGCGACGAACTTCCCGTACAAGGTGTCCGTCGACGACCCGGAAGTACTGAACGTCGACGCGAGCACCGCAGCCCAGGACGTCGGCTGGTACCTCGAACTGAGCTGGAGCAACGGAGACCAGCAGGGCACGGCCCGGATCGACGACCACGGAAAACCGTTCCGCACGGTGGGCATGCGCGGCGACAAGGCCTACTGGTACAACGCCGACGGCACCGACAAGTGGCTGCCCTACAGCGAGCCCGACGCGGGCTAGTGGGGCGGGCGTCTCACCAGAGCCCGTTCTCCGGTGTTCGTGCCCTGCTGACCGGGCCTGGCTCGGTACGGTGTCCCTGAGGGACGACGCCTTGGGGGACCGGATGGACGACGAACCGTTACTCGCGCGCGTGCACTTCGGGCGTGAGGACGCCGAACGGGATGTGACCGAGGGGCTGTTGCTGCGCGGCGGGTTTCTGCCGAACCCCGCCTACCGGGCCGCGCTCAGTGGGCGCAAGATGCTGATCATCGGGCGCAAGGGGTCCGGGAAGAGCGCCATCTGCATGCGGTTGATGTCGGACGCAGGGCACGGCGGTGGCAAGGTGCTCGTCACTCCCGACGAGGCTGCGGGCGAGGAGATCCGGCGGTTCGAGTTGCAGGGGCTGCCGGGGGACTCGGCCAAAGCGCTGATCTGGCGGTACGTGTTCGCCGTGCACGCGGCCCGGCACCTGGTGACCCACGCCAAGGACGCGCACGGCAAGAGACCCGACTCGGTGAAAGCGCTCGGGCGGTTCCTCAAGCAGAACGGCGAGGGGCCGGACGGCGGAGGCCGGCTGGTGGAGCGGCTGGCGCAGGGCGCGCGCGGGTTGCAGGGCTCGCTGTCCCTGGAGGCGTTCGGGGTCAAGGCGAGTGTGGATCTCGCCCAGTCGCCGTCCGAAGGGGCCCGGGCCGCACGGCAGTTGGAGGTCGTCGAGCAGGGGGTCGCGCGAGCCTTCGCCGACCTGGGGTGCGACGGTGTCGTACACCCTCCGCTGCTGCTCATGGTCGACCAGCTGGAGCAGGTGTGGTCGGCTGAACCGGACAGCAACTCCATGGTGATCGGGCTGCTGCTCGCGGCGAAGTACGCGGCGAGCCTGTACGGGCGTTCCGTACGGTTCCTGCTGTTCCTGCGTGCGGATATCTACGACTCCCTTTCCTTCGGGGAGGGCGACAAGTTCCACGGCGACGAACTGAGGATCGCCTGGACGGAACAGGCGCTGCGGGATCTCGCGCTGGCCCGGGCACAGGCCTCCGTCGGGCCGGGGCTGACCGAGGAGCAGCTGTGGAAGGAGCTGTTCCCGCAGTCGGTGGGCGGGGAGGAGATCACGGCGTACCTCTTCGGGCGGTGCCTGCCCCGCCCCCGCGACGCCATCCAGTTCCTCAACGCCTGTGTGGAGAAGGCCTGGCTGGAGCACGAGCGGGACCGGATCACCGAGGCGGACGTGGTGCAGGCGGGCCGGCAGTTCTCGGAGTGGAAGCTCAAGGACCTGACCTCGGAGTACCTGGTCGCGCACCCCTTCCTGCGCAACCTGTTCCCGCTCTTCCAGAACAACGGGTACGTCGTCACCCGCGCCGGCCTCGCCCACCGTTTCGAGGCCGCGGCCGCCACGCTCCACCACGACTTCCCCGCGTACGCCAACGTCCTCACGCTCTCCGGAGTCGTCGACGTGCTGTACGGCGTCGGCTTCCTCGGGGTGCGGCGCGGCAGCGGTGTGGTGTACGCCGGGGGCGACGGTCTGCCGGTCCAGCCGCACGAGACGGAGTTCCAGGTCCACCCTTGCTTCAGGGCGGCGCTCGGCGCGACCCGCGCCATCGACCTGCGGTGCTTCGAGCCGCAGCGCGTGGACGCGCGGATCGCGTCGGGCAACTTCAGCCCCGGGGCGTCGGGCATGTCCTCCCTCAACCGCGACGACCGGCTGCTCATGCAGCTGGCGCGCTCCTGCCACTCGATCGTCGCCCAGGTCGGGCGGGCGGTGGCGCTGACACCGGACGTGCGGGACGAGATCACGGGCCAGGTCAACCGCATCCTGGACGACGTCAGTCGCATACCGCCGGGAGCGGCCCCGTCCATGGGCCTCGACGTGGACGAGTATCTCCTCACCACGGCGCACTACTTCACCACGCTGGCCGCCCAACTCCGCGCCGGTGGCCTGGAGGAGACCACCGGCATCGGCGACGTCGTCCGTCGCGTCGAGGAGGAGGAGCGGCGGCTCCGGAGGTCCGCGGGTGGGTCGTACGGAAGTTCGGGGAACTTGTCGGGCTACTGAAGCCGCCATACTCGTAAGGGAGTTCCGGGACAGATCGCCGTCGGGAGAGAGAACCGGTGCTGAACGAGGTGCTTGCCGGGCGGTTCCGGATCACCGGGCTGCTGGGGTCCGGCGGGATGGGCCGGGTGTGGGCCGCCGAGGACGAGCGGATGCGGCGGGATGTCGCGGTGAAGGTCGTGCATCCGCAGTTCGGGATGGACGAGGCGGAGACGCAGGCCCGGTTCCAGCGTGAGGTGCAGCTGGCCGGGCGGCTGGCCCACCGGAACATCGTGACCGTGCACGACTGGGGCGAGGCGTCGGTCGACGGGCGTCCGACGCTGTTCCTCGTCATGGAGCTGGTGCAGGGCGAGTCCCTGCAAGGGATGCTCAAGGCGTCGACGCCGGGCTGGCCGCTGGCCGTGTTGTGGGCCGCGCAGATCGCGGAGGCGCTGCACGCCGCGCACCGCCAGGGCGTGGTCCACCGGGACATCAAGCCGGCCAACGCGCTGCTGACGCCGGAGGGGACGGTGAAGGTCCTCGACTTCGGCATCGCCAAGTTCATGGGCGAGACCATCGGCGCCCACGAACTCACCGTCACGGGTACACCGGTCGGCTCACCGCCGTACATGTCCCCGGAACAGGCCGACGGCGACAAGACGATCGACCACCGCAGCGACCTGTACTCACTTGGATGCCTCCTGTACCACGCCGTGACGGGCCGCCCCCCGTTCACCGGCAGCAATCAGTGGGCGGTACTCCGCAAACAGATGGAGGACGCCCCGGAGCCGCCGGCGTCCCGCGTCGAAGGCCTCCCCGCTCCCTTGAACGACCTCATCCTCACCCTCCTCGCCAAAGCCCCGGGCGACCGCCCGGCGGACGCGGCGACCGTCTACGAGAGCCTGGGCACCCTCCTCGCCGACCACGCGGTGACGGACCCCGGCGGCGACATCCTGGACGTCACGCAGCTGGGACACACCCATTGGGTCTCCGGGCGGATTCTCAAGCGGGCGCGGGAGCTGCTCCAGTGGACGGAGTGGAACAACAACGCGCAGCGGGAAGGGGCCGAGCAGATGCTGCGCCGCGCCCGCACGGACACCGAGCGGCTGCTGAACGCCGCCTCCATGCAGGCCCAGGAGGCCACCGCGCACGCGGAACGGCTCAAGGACGAGGCTGCCGAGGCGCTGCGCATGGCGCAGTCCGAGGCTGAGAAGATCATCGCTGAGGCTTCCGAGAAGGCTAGGGGCATCACCGCCGAGCGGCTGCAGTCCGATGCGGTCGCCGAGGGCGGATCCGCGGTGGAGAAGGCCCGCGTGGACGCGGACGAACTGCTCGCAGAGGCCCGTCGTGACGCCGGCGCCATCAGGGAGCGCGCAGAGCTGCTGCGCGACCGCATCACGGGCGAGATCGAGGGACTGCACGAGCGGGCCCGCCGCGAGGCCGCCGAGACGATGCAGTCCACCGGCGACCGCTGCAACGCGCTCGTCAAGGCCGCCGAGGAGGAGCTGGCCAAGGCGCAGGCCAAGGCCGAGGAGCTGGTGTCGGAGGCCAACTCCGAGGTCAAAAAGCTGGTGTCGGAGGCCAGCTCCGAGGCGGGCAGGATCCGGATCGCCGCCGTCAAGAAGGCGGAGGGGTTGCTCAAGGAGGTCGAGCACACGAAGGTCGCGACCCTCCGGGAAAGCGAGGACCTCAAGGCGGAGGCGGTCCGAGAGGCCCGGAGCACCGTCGAGGGGAGCAAGCGCGAACTGGAGATCCTGGACCGCCGGCGAGCGGACATGAGCGCCGAGATCGACAGGCTCACCGCGCTGATGTCCACGGAGGCGGCCCAGTGGTCCGAGGAGAGCTACTACCGGGTCTTCAAGCAGTCGATAGACGGTGACTTGCCCAGTTCCGACCGCTTCAGGCAGAACGTGGAGGCGACGTACGGCATCGCGCTCGTCCCGGACGATGCCGTACGCATGGTCACGCGCTTCGCCAACCGTCTTGCGGCGGAACTGGAGGCGGACCACATCGCATAGTGGCATCAGGGCTGGGAGAGCTCCCGGAGTGCTGCTCGGGGAGCTCCCCCAGACCTGATCACGAACCGGTCAGAGCTTCTCGGGCGTCCTGATCCCCAGCAGCGCCATGCCCTGGTGCAGGGTGCGGGCCGTGACGTCGCACAGGAAGAGGCGGTTCTCCACCTGCTCCGGCGTCTCGGCCTTCAGGACCGGGCACTTGTCGTAGAAGGTCGTGTACAGGGACGCCAGCTGGTAGAGGTACGCGGCCAGCTTGTGCGGGGCGTACTCCTTCGCGGCCTCGGCCACCGTCTCCGCGAAGGAGTCGGCGTGCAGGCCCAGGGCGCGCTCGGCGTCGGCCAGTGCCAGCTCCGGGTGGGCCGCCGGGCGAACCTCGCCGGCCTTGCGGAGGATGGACTGGATACGGGCGTACGCGTACTGGAGGTAGACGGACGTGTCGCCGTTCAGCGAGACCATCTGGTCCAGGTCGAACTTGTAGTCCCGGTTCGCCGACGTCGACAGGTCCGCGTACTTCACCGCGCCGATGCCCACCTGGGCGCCCCGCTCGGCGATCTCGGCTTCGGACAGGTCCTGGGCCTTCTCCCGGACCACGGCCGAGGCACGGTCGATCGCCTCGTCGAGGAGGTCGACCAGGCGGACCGTCTCGCCCTCACGCGTCTTGAACGGCTTGCCGTCCTTGCCGAGGACCGTGCCGAAGGCCAGCTGGAACGCCGTGACGTCGTCGTTCAGCCAGCCGGCCCGGCGGGCGGTCTCGAAGACCATCCGGAAGTGCAGGGCCTGGCGGGCGTCCACCACGTACACGATGGTGCTCGCCTTGAGGTTGAAGACACGGTCGCGGATCGCCGAGAGGTCGGTGGCCGCGTAGCCGTAGCCGCCGTCGGACTTCTGGACGATCAGCGGCACCAGGTTGCCGTCCGGGCCCTTGATGTCGTCGAAGAAGACGCAGAGGGCGCCCTCGGAGCGGACCGCCACGCCCGACTCCTCCAGCAGGCGGCAGGTCTCGGCCAGCATGTCGTTGTAGCCGGACTCGCCGACGATGTCGGGGTCCTGGATCTCCATGTCCAGCTTCTCGAAGACGGAGAAGAAGTAGATCTTCGACTCGTCCACGAACTTCTGCCACATGGCGAGGGTCGTCGGGTCGCCCGCCTGGAGGTCCACCACCCGGCGCCGGGCACGGGTCTTGAACTCCTCGTCGGCGTCGAACTTCTTCCGCGCGGCCTTGTAGAGGCGGTCGAGGTTCGACATCGCCTCCTCGCCGCTCACCTCGGCGCTCTTGTGGTCCAGTTCGTGCGGGTGCTCTTCCAGGTACTGGATGAGCATGCCGAACTGGGTGCCCCAGTCGCCGATGTGGTGCCGCCGGACCACGTTCTCGCCGGTGAACTCCAGGAGCTGGACGACCGAGTCGCCGATGACCGCCGACCGCAGGTGGCCGACGTGCATCTCCTTGGCCACGTTCGGCTGCGCGTAGTCGATCACCGTCGTGCCGGGCTCCGCGGCGAGCGGCACGCCGAGGCGGCCCGTCTCGTCCGCGTACCGCGCGGCCAGGTTCTCGGTGATCGCCCGGTCCGTGATCGTGATGTTCAGGAAGCCGGGTCCGGAGACCTCGATCTCCTTGATCACGTCACCGGCGACGATCCGGGAGACGACCTGCGTGGCCAGCTCCCGCGGGTTCGCCTTCGCCTTCTTGGCGAGCGCCAGGATTCCGTTGGCCTGGAAGTCGGCCCGGTCGCTACGTCGCAGCAGCGGGTCCGCGCCGGCGGCCTCCGGCAGGGAAGCCGAGAGGGCGGACGCGAGCTGCTGCTGGACGGAATCGCTGAGGGACGTGACCGAGGCCATAGGAATGGGTGCCGTTCTCCTCGTGGGGATGGATAGACCCAGCCAGTATCCCATGGTGGGTAAAGCGGTTTTCGTCGACGCAAGTCCGTCTGTGAGAATGGGGTGTCACACCGTTCAGAAAGAAGGACGTGCCGATCGTGGCTCAGAGCACCGAGACGACCGACTGGGTCTCCCGTTTCGCGGATGAGGTCATCGAGGAGTCGGAGCGTCGGGCCCCGGGCAAACCTGTGGTCGTCGCGTCCGGCCTCTCCCCCTCCGGTCCGATCCACCTGGGCAACCTGCGCGAGGTCATGACCCCGCACCTGGTCGCCGACGAGGTCCGCCGCCGCGGTCACCAGGTCCGCCACCTGATCTCCTGGGACGACTACGACCGGTACCGGAAGGTGCCGGCGGGCATCGCGGGGATCGACGAGTCGTGGGCCGAGCACATCGGCAAGCCGCTGACCTCCGTCCCGGCGCCGAAGGGCTCCGCGTACCCGAACTGGGCCGAGCATTTCAAGGCCGCGATGGTCGAGTCGCTCGCCGAGCTGGGCGTCGAGTTCGACGGGATCAGCCAGACCGCGCAGTACACCTCCGGTGTCTACCGCGAGCAGATCCTGCACGCCATGAAGCACCGCGGCGACATCGACGCGATCCTCGCCCAGTACCGGACCAAGCCGAAGGCCGGCAAGAAGCAGCAGCAGAAGGCCGTGGACGAGGCCGAGGTGGAGGCCGAGGAGGGCTCGGGCGCCGCGTCCGAGGACGACGGCAGCTCCGGCTCCGCCGGGTACTTCCCGTACAAGCCGTACTGCGGCAACTGCGAGAAGGACCTGACGACCGTCACCTCGTACGACGACGACACCACCGAGCTGGCGTACACCTGCACGGCCTGCGGGTTCTCCGAGACCGTCCGGCTGAGCGAGTTCAACCGCGGCAAGCTGGTCTGGAAGGTCGACTGGCCGATGCGGTGGGCCTTCGAGGGCGTCGTCTTCGAGCCGAGCGGTGTCGACCACTCGTCCCCGGGGTCCTCGTTCCAGGTGGGCGGCCAGATCGTCGGGATCTTCGGCGGCAAGCAGCCCATCGGTCCGATGTACGCGTTCGTCGGCATCTCCGGCATGGCGAAGATGTCGTCCTCGCGGGGTGGGGTGCCCACCCCCGCGGACGCTCTGAAGATCATGGAGCCGCAGATCCTGCGCTGGCTGTACGCCCGCCGTCGGCCCAACCAGTCCTTCAAGATCGCCTTCGACCAGGAGATCCAGCGGCTGTACGACGAGTGGGACAAGCTGGCGGGCAAGGTCGCGGACGAGTCCGCGCTGCCGGCCGACGTCGCCGCCTACACGCGGGCCGTGGGTACGGCCGCCGGTGAGCTGGTGAAGACGCCGCGTCCGCTGCCGTACCGCACGCTCGCGTCCGTCGCCGACATCACCGCCGGGCACGAGGACCAGGCGCTGCGGATCCTGTCCGAGCTGGACCCGGAGCAGCCGCTGTCCTCGCTGGACGAGGCGCGGCCGCGGTACGACAGGGCCGAGGCGTGGATCAACACGCACGTCCCCGCCGACCAGCGCACGATCGTCCGGGCCGAGCCGGACGCCGAGCTGCTGAAGTCCCTCGACGAGGCGTCCCAGCAGTCGGTCCGGCTGCTGCTCGACGGGCTCGCCGAGCACTGGTCGCTCGACGGCCTGACCCACCTGGTGTACGGCGTGCCCAAGGTGCAGGCCGGGTTCTCGGCCGATGCCACGCCCAAGGAGCTGCCGGCGGAGATCAAGACGGCTCAGCGGTCGTTCTTCGCGCTGCTGTACCACCTGCTGGTCGGACGGGACACCGGCCCTCGGCTGCCCACGCTGCTGCTGGCGGTCGGGCAGGAGCGGGTGCGGGCCCTGCTCGGGGAGTAGACCGCGTCATAGGAGGAGGGGGCGCCCGGCGACACCGGGCGCCCCCTCCTCTGCGTTCACCGGCTCTTCGCGGAGATGTCGCGGGTGGCTTCGAGCAGGGGCAGCTTGTGGACACCGTCTGCGGGCTGCTTGTCGGAGGGCGGTCCATCCGGCTGGACCGACATGACGATGACGATCTGGTAGTCGCCGGGGTGCTTGTCCACGTCGGACCACGTGGTGCCGCCGCAGAGGCGGTCGACCGTCAGGGTCTTGGTGTAGGGGCGCTTGCCGACGGGGTACGCGAGGGCCGCCCCGTTGACCGGACCGGTGTCGGCGGCGGGCTTCTGGCGGCCGACGATGACGCCGTGCTTGAGTAGGAGAGCCGTGGGCGGGACATCGACGATCGGCAGGAGGAGTGCCTCTGTCCGGTCGTGGGAGCTGATCTTGTAGGTGGTTCGCAGCGTGGAGCCTTGGCGCCGCAGGGACGTGACGGTCAGCTGCAGTGATTCATCGGGGCCGCTGACGCGGACTGGAGCTGCGATGGTGCTGCCGCAGGGCAGGGAGCGGTCCTGGAGCTTCACCGGCGGGGAGGTGGTGGTCGGGGCGGGGTGGGCCGGATCACCGGTCGCCGCATCGGAATTTCCCCCGCATCCGGCGAGGGCGAGCAGCAGGACGGGGACGGCGGGCAGCAGGGTGCGGCGCATGGGTTCCTCCGTGAGATGTCGAGAGGCCGTTCATTCGGACAGCGGGGCACGGGCGACGATCAATGAATCAGGGGGCCGGGTACCGGAGGACACGGTCTGCTGGGCGGCGAGGACGACGGCCACTTCGTAGCCGCCCCTCCACACCGAGCTCCAGGTGGTTCCCGCGCAGGGACGGCCCGGCACGGGCGCGAGCCGGACGCGGTGTGGACGGGCGGGGGCGATGGTCACCTGGCGCGCGGTGTTCTCGGATCCCGGTCCGGAGGGATCCTGACCGGCCACGACCCGGCCGTCCTTCAGGACGAGAACCAGGGGCCCGCCGGAAAGGACCGCCGGGGCAGTCGAGTTCACCGCGTAGGTGACCTGCGGGGCTCCGTCCGGGGCCGCGCGCACATCGGAGATGCGTACGGTCACGGCTCCGCGGCCGGTACTCGCCGGGATTCTCGCGCCGCAGGTGTGGTCAGGGAGTCCCGGAGCCGCGCTGCTCGCCGCCGAGGGCTGCCTGATCGAGGAGTCCGCCGGTGTCTTGGTCTCCGGTGTGGAGGCGGACGGCAGCGTGTTCAGCACCACCGCGGCGGCCACGGCCAGGCCTGCCCCGGCCACGGCGGCGTAGCGGGCGCGCCTGCGCCGGCGCACCCGGGTCCGGACGAGCTCGGTGTCGATCTCCGGTGGCGGTGTGCGGTGCGCGGCAGCCAGCAACTGTTCGCGCAGGTCCTCGGGCTTCATGTCTCCAGCCTTTCCTCTGCGACGTGATGCTGTGGTGGCCGCAGTTGGGCGCCCAGCCGTGCCAGCGCGTCGCTCAGATGACGCTTGACCGTCCCCTCACCGCAGCCGAGCCGCGCCGCGACGTCCGCGGTGGACATGTCCTCGTAGTAACGGAGCACCACGCAGGCCCGCTGCCTCGGCGACAGCCCGCGCATGGCGTCCATGAGGTCGATCCGGTGCAGGACGTCCGTGCTGTGGTCGGCGACCGGCTCCGACGACACGAGCCGTGGAAGCGCGCGGATCCAACGGGTTCGGCGCCGGTGCAGGTCCAGGTAGCGGTTGAGCATCGTGCGACGCACGTATGCCTCCGCCTCCCCCAGTTCCCACGCACGGCGGGGTCGGGAGAAGACCCGTACCAGTGCCTCCTGAACCAGGTCGGCCGCCTCCGCGCGGTCGCCGCACAGCAGGAAGCCGTACCGGTTCAGCTCCGCGCCGCGCTCCTGCGCGAGCTCGGACAGCAGCCTTGACCATTCGGCCACGTTCCCTCCGATCCCCTCACCCGGTATCACGAACAACTCGCCCGTCCGGTTGGGGCCTTCCGGCCGATGAGTTCGACCGGGCGGTCGTGGGCGGTTCCGCACGGGAGCCGCACGCACGCGTGAGGGGCACCACGGGCTCCGGGTGGTAGCTCCGTGGTGCCCCTTGCGGCGGCGCCGGATTACTGGTGAGGGTTCAGCTTCAGGTGGAAGTTGCGGAGGATGTCAGAGGCCTCCGTCCAGTACATCTCCCGCGTACCGCGGTTGGCGGAGACGATTCCGCGCGCCTGGCGGTGGGTCCTGTCGTTGACCGTGAAGACGAGGCCACCGGAGTCGCCCTGGGTGCAGGTGTAGGACCCGCGGCCCTGGACACCCCGTATGCGGTGGGTTGAGCCGTCATCCCACTGGATGGTGTACCTGTAGTCGTCGCTGGTGGTCTTGATGCCGCAGGGGACACCCCTGCTGTCGTAGTACGAGCGGGCGCCGTCCTGGCAGACCGTCTGTCCGTTGTAGGAATAGGCGTAGTTGTTGACGGCGTACCACTTGCCGGAGGGCTTGTCTGCCTCGTCCGAGTTGAAGCCCTTGCCGTTGTACAGGCCGCTGTCGATGAGCTGGGCGTCCCACCCGTCCTTGGTGCTGCTGATCTTGCCGAGGTAGTGGCCCTTGGTGCCGGTGTCCCAGTCGCCGGTGCGCGCGCCCTCACCGTAGACGCCCGCGCCGTTGGGGTAGCAGTGGGCAGCGGTGATGAGGTAGTCGCGTCCGTGCGAGTTCTCGGCGGCGATGCCGGAGGTGCAGTGATGGGCATAGCCGGGCGTGCGGGCGTTGCCGATGAGGGCGTCGCCGCCGATCTGCGGACGGGAGTCGTTCCAGCGCCAGGAGGCCGCCGTCTTAATCTTGCCGGATACGTAGGTGACGGGGATGCCGTCCAGCCGGTTGCGCTGTGCCTTGACCCGGCGCAGTGCGCTCGGCTTGACCTCGACGGTGATGCCGGAGCCGTCGGCCTTGGGCGAGGCGCCCAAGTACACCTCCTTCGAGGCGTCCTTGACGGCGCCCAGCGGGAAGATCTTGTCGATCTCCCGGTCCAGCGCCTTCCTGCTGAAATCGGCGTGCTGAACGCGTATCAGCGCGGTGTTGATCGTCGGGTGGGCGTGCTTGGCGGCGGCGATCAGCTTCGCGGCCCGGGCGCTGTCGGTGGCGTAGAGGGTGACGAAGCCGCCGTCCTCGTCGACGTGCTGGTCGCTGTAGGTGTCGGCGAACGCGCCACGGCCCTGGTCGCCGACGGCGTTGGCGACGGCGTTCAGCGGTGCGACCTTCTTGGCGTGCGCGAGGAGCGCCGCGTCGGTGGTGGTGGCTCGCTGTCCGTCGTTGGCCTCGGCCGCCGGCGTCGCGGTGACGGCGAGCAACGCAGCTAATGCCGAGGCGGTAGTGAGCGCGAGCAGCTTGGTACGGGAACCAGGCATGCGAATCCCCCTGAAAGATATGAATTTCCCCGTGTGACCATACGGTCGATCGTCATCGAAACTCAGAGCCTGATCTTCGTCAAGGGAATTATTTCGAGCCAATCTTGCGTCCGGGAGGGGGATGGAAAAGCGGAAGAGGCGATTCAGGGAATTTCGGTGAGCCGCTCCAGGTGATCTCCTTCTTTGCAGGTCAGACGCATGATGAGGTGTCAATTCGAAGTCGCCGAAATCTGAGCCCAAGCTCCCTTGTCGTGAAATGATTTATATCGAAACCTTCTAGGGCGGGGGTGCGTTGGGTGCCCGGAGCGCCAATCTAGACCTTGCATACTCAAGGCAAATAAAAGGTAAAAGTAAATAGTTCGACTCTCGGGTGATGGCCCCCTATTGTCGGCTCGTCCTGTCCGACAGCCCACTGGGGGAGTGCACTGAATGAAGAGCCATATAGTTTTACGCGGAGCCGCCGGAGCGATCGCCTTCCTGGTCTCGACGTCGGGTGTCGTAGGCACGGCCAGTGCCGCGGACCCGTCGCCTTCCGCGCACGTGGCGGCGCCCCGCTGGACCGCCGCGGCGGCGCACCGGTTCTGGACCGAGCGGCGCATGGCCGAGGCGAAGCCGCTTCCGGACCACCGGCGCCGGGCGCCGGCCGATGCCCCGTCTGGGAACACGGGGAGGTCCCTGTCGCAGCGTGCCGGGGTCGGCCCGGGGAGTTCGCACTTCGGCGGGCTGCCGATGATCGGGCGGATGTATGTGCAGAGGGGCGGCGGCTCCTACTTCTGCACCGCGAGTGTGATCAACAGTGCGCACCACAACATCGTGCTGACCGCGGGCCACTGCCTGGACTCCAGGGCCGGGGCCGGTTCCCTGGCGTTCGTGCCGCAGTGGACTGCGGCCAGGCCGCGTCCGCATGGGATCTTCCCGGTCGACACCGACTCCAGGGGGCGCAGCAAGGTCTGGATCGATCAGCGCTACTACGACCGCGGCCACACGAAGGGTGCGCCCTGGGACGTGGCGTTCGCACGGCTCGGGGCGCGCAGCGACGGCAAACAGGTGCAGGAGGTCGTGGGCGGCAATGCCCTTGTCACCGGGCGCGGTTACGCGTTTCCCCGAGTCAGGCTGATCGGCTATCCGGGCGCGGACCGGCAACCTCTGACCTGCACCAACTCCACGAGGAAGTTCACGCCGACCGACGGCACGCCCGGCTCGTACCTGCGGATCGCCTGCGACGACTACCGGTCGGGCACCAGTGGCGGCCCGTTCCTGGCGAACTTCGACACGCACACCGGGAGGGGCGACGTGGTCGGGAGCATAGGCGGTTGGAAGACAGGGGGGCCGACCGCCGACGTCTCCTACAGCCCGTACTTCGGCTCCGACGTCCGGCGTCTGTACAACGCGGCCGTGGCCGGCACCCCGCCCGCCCGGCCCGGAGTCCTGTCGCGATGACGGACGGGTGACAGGCCGCCGTCCGTCCCCCGCCCGGGGGGCGTAGGCGTTATGCGATGTGGTCGTCCTGCAGTTGCGCCGTGTGGCGGTTGGTGAAGCGGTTGACCATCCGTTCGGCGTCGCGCTGCGGCATGGCGATGCCGAACGTCGCCTCCACGTCGCCGCGGAACTGGCCGGCGGTGGGGTAGCTGCCGTCTATCGACTGGCGGAAGACCTGGTAGAAGGCCTCCTCGTCGGGTTCCGGCGGGCCGCCGCCCTCGCCCAGTTCGCGGGTGCGGTTCGGGCCCACCGGGATCGGGAAGCTGCCCGTCTCCTCCGACGGGTTGGGCTGCTGGAACTGCTCCGCGGGCTGCTCCTCGTACCACTCCTCGTACTGTTCCTCGGGAACGTACTGGGGGTCCGGGGGCAGGTGGTAGGCGGGGTCGTAGCCGCCGTGGTAGTCGACCTCGCGCGGGGTCTGGAACCAGGGGCTCTCTTCGTCCGGGACGTTCTCCGGTTCCGCGGTGCGCTGGTGGGGGAGCAGAGGGCGCTGCTCGCCGGGAGGTGCGGCCGCGCCCACCTGCGCCGCCCCAGCGGCACGACTGCCCGCAGCCACGGCGTCGGGCGCGGGCTGCGGGGTGCCCATCGGCTGCGCACCGGCCGCGGCCAGCTGGGGCTGCGGGGACGGCGGCAGCAGCGCCGGCTCGATGCCGGCCGCGGCCAGGCCCGCCGGGGCCGTCTCCGCCAGGGGTACGCCGTAGCGGGCCAGGCGCAGGGGCATCAGCGACTCCACCGGAGCCTTGCGGCGCCATGCCCGGCCGAAGCGGGCGTGCAGCCTCGCCTGGTAGACGAGACGTTCCTGCTCCAGCCTGATGACCTGGTCGTAGGAGCGCAGCTCCCACAGCTTCATGCGGCGCCAGAGGAGGAAGGTCGGGACCGGGGAGAGGAGCCAGCGGGTGAGGCGGACGCCCTCCATGTGCTTGTCGGCCGTGATGTCGGCGATGCGGCCGATCGCGTGCCGGGCCGCCTCGACGGCGACCACGAACAGGATCGGGATCACCGCGTGCATGCCCACGCCCAGCGGGTCCGGCCAGGCGGCGGCGCCGTTGAAGGCGATGGTCGCCGCCGTCAGGAGCCAGGCCGTCTGGCGCAGCAGCGGGAACGGGATGCGGATCCAGGTCAGCAGCAGGTCAAGGGCGAGGAGGACACAGATGCCCGCGTCGATACCGATCGGGAAGACGTAGGAGAAGTTCCCGAAGCCCTTTTTGATGGCCAGCTCACGGACGGCCGCGTACGAACCGGCGAAGCCGATGCCGGCGATGATCAACGCACCGGAAACGACCACGCCGATGAGTATGCGGTGCATCCGAGTCAGCTGCATTGGCGCGGCCACTCGTACTCCCCTCCCCTTGCGTGTTGTTGCGCGCAACAGAGTGGCATACGCGTGCGACGAACGTGAGGCCGGTCAGTTCTTAGCGGCGGCCGACTTGGACGGAGATGCGCTGGAGGCGGAGGACTTGGACCCCGACTTCGAGGGCGAGGAAGAGGGCTTCGTGGAGGAACTTCCCTTGGAACCTTCACCGTTGGCGGCCGTGACCGCCGCGATCGCCTCCTTGACGGCCTTCTCCGCCGCCTTGGTCAGCTCGTTCGGGTCCGGCGTGTTCTCGCCCGCGAGACCGGCGCCGTTGTAGTCGAGCGTGATGACCACGTTCTCGACCCGGGCGACCACCGTCTGCTGCTTGAAGGCGCCCTCCTTCTTCTTCAGGTCGTAGCGCACCGCCGTCGCCTCGGTGCCCGCTCCGGCGACCGGCGACGCCTTGGCGTTCTTCGCGCCGGCGACGCTCTGCGCGTCGCTGACCTGCTGGGCGTAGTACGTGTGCGCCTGCTTGTCGGCGGAGCCGCGGCTCGCGTCCGAGTCGAAGCGCAGCAGGGAGACGTTGAGCCAGCGGAACTGGGAGCCCTTGGTGCCGTTGCTGTCCAGGCTGCTCCAGGAGCAGGAGGAGCGGGCGGCGGTGTCGTCGGAGGTGCCCTCCTTGCCCGACTTGGCGCCCTTCGGTACCAGATTGCCCAGGGTGTCCTTCGACAGCACCGCGCACGGCTCGGGAAGCTTCTTGTACGCGGCCGCCTGCACGGTCGGGGAGGCGCTCGCCGAGGGCTGCCGGGTGGAGCCGCCGCTCGCGGACTGCTGGGCGTCGGCGCCGCCCTTGTCCTTGGAGTCGCCGCTGTCCGAGGAGCAGGCGGCGGTGATCAGGACCGCGGGAACGGCTGCCGCGCAGACAAGCACGCGGCGCAGGCGCTTGGCTCGCTGGTCTCGGGCACGGTCGTCTCGCTGGGCTGCTCGCTGCATGGTTCCTTCACTCGTGACGCTCGGTGTTCGTGCGGGTTCCTGCCGGGCCACCGTACGCGGTGAAGGAGCTGTGCGGTTTCCGTTCGCGCGCTTTGCCGGTGGCGGTGGAAGGGGCCTCGGCGGGGGTCAGCTGTTGAGCGCGTCGGCCAGTTGGGAGGCCAGATCACGGGCCCTGTCCTGCATTTCCTTGCTGTCCGGGACCGTTCCGGTGGCCGTCGGCTGCTCCTCGTACTCGATGGTGACGACGACGTTGGACGTGCGGAACACCACAGTCACCGTCCGCGGTTCGGCGGTCGAACCGGAGCTGCCCAGCTGATCGTCCAGATAGGCCTCGTCGCCGAGGTCGGTCAGCTCGCGGGGCTGCAGATCGGTCGGAGTGGCGTCCGGGGAGGTCTCGGTGGTGGAGGGGGACGCGTCGTCGCTCGCGGTGGCCGTGGGGGTGGGCGTGGGCGTCGCCGTGGCCGTCCCGGCAGAGGAGGCGGGGGTGGCGGGGGTGGCGGGGGTGGCGGAGCTCGGCTCGGGCAGGTCGGCGGCCGTCTCCTTCTCCTGGAACAGCTTCTGCGCCTGGTCGTCGTCGCTGACCGCGTTGTCGTACGACACCACGCGCTCGAAGTCGACGGCGAGACGGTCGGTGGCGTCGGCGGACTCCACCTTCCAGCGGCAGCCGACCTTGCGGTCGGTGTTGTAGGTGAGCGCGGCGTCGCCCTGGTACGCCCGGTCCCGCTGCTCGGGGTCGGTGAGCTGCTTGATGCCGGGCAGCAGCGAGTCGAGGGTGTCGTGGTCGATCACACCGCACGGCTCGGGGAGGGTGCGGTACTTGCCGGGCTGGGCCGCGACGGTCGCCGTACCGGCGTCGCCGGGGTTGGCGTTGTCCGTCGGGCTGTCGCCGCCGGAGCCGCTCGTGCAGCCGGCCAGCAGCGCCGCGAGGAGGGCGGCGGTGCCGGTTACGTACGCCTTCCGCTGCACGGTCGGTCTCCTCTCGACGGTGTCCACTCGCTCGGTGGTCCAGTGTCCCCGCTGGTTATTGGCTTGCCGCGGCGGGGCGCTCCCTGGACACAATGTGTATCGCACGCACTGCCGTGGACGCCGGTCCCTTGTCCCTTTTCATAGACCTTGGCGCCGATTTTGCGTTTTGATGCTTTTAAGCCATTTGTTGTGTTGCCGGGGGAATTGAGGAACGTCATGTCGTACGTGGAGATGCCGGGCGCGAAGGTACCGATCCGGATGTGGACGGACCCCGCGACGGTGGAGGACGTGGCCCTGCGCCAGCTCCAGAACGTCGCCACCCTGCCCTGGATCAAGGGCCTGGCCGTGATGCCGGACGTGCACTTCGGAAAGGGTGCGACGGTCGGGTCGGTCATCGCCATGCAGGGCGCGGTGTGCCCCGCCGCGGTGGGGGTGGACATCGGCTGCGGGATGTCGGCGGTGAAGACGTCGCTGACCGCCAACGACCTGCCGGGGGATCTGTCGCGGCTGCGGTCGAAGATCGAGCAGGCGATTCCGGTCGGGCGCGGGATGCACGACGACCCGGCGGACCCGGGCCAGTTCCACGGGCTGGCGACGGCCGGGTGGGACGACTTCTGGAAGCGCTTCTACGGCGTCGCCGAGGCGGTGCACTTCCGTGAGGAGCGCGCCACCAAGCAGATGGGCACCCTGGGTTCGGGCAACCACTTCATCGAGGTCTGCACGGACACCACCGGCGCCGTCTGGCTGATGCTGCACTCCGGTTCCCGGAACATCGGCAAGGAACTCGCCGAGCACCACATCGGCGTGGCCCAGAAGCTCCCGCACAACCAGGGCCTGGTCGACCGCGACCTCGCCGTCTTCGTCGCGGACACCCCGCAGATGGCGGCCTACCGGCACGACCTGTTCTGGGCGCAGGAGTACGCCAAGTACAACCGCATGCTCATGATGGCGCTCCTGAAGGACGTGATCCGCAAGGAGTTCAAGAAGGCCAAGCCGACCTTCGAGCAGGAGATCTCCTGCCACCACAACTACGTGGCGGAGGAGCGGTACGAGGGCATGGACCTGCTGGTCACCCGCAAGGGCGCGATCCGGGCCGGCTCCGGCGACTACGGGATCATCCCGGGCTCGATGGGCACGGGCTCGTACATCGTCAAGGGCCTCGGGAACGACAAGGCCTTCAACTCGGCCTCGCACGGCGCGGGTCGGCGGATGAGCCGCAACGCGGCCAAGCGGCGCTTCTCGACCAAGGACCTGGAGGACCAGACCCGGGGCGTGGAGTGCCGTAAGGACTCCGGTGTCGTGGACGAGATCCCGGGCGCCTACAAGTCCATCGACCAGGTCATCGACCAGCAGCGGGACCTGGTGGAGGTCGTGGCCAAGCTCAAGCAGGTCGTGTGCGTGAAGGGCTGAGGACGGCCGCCGTGCGTCACTTCGCGTGGCGCACGGCGTAGATCATCACGAACGCCACGAAGTGGATGCCGAAGAGGAAGTAGGCCAGGAAGTACCAGACCTGCCGTTCGTTCTTCGTCTCCTGGGCCAGACGGCGCTTCTCGAGCGAGTCCTCGTCCGCCATCACAGCTCCCGGTGCACCTTGGTGTTGGAGGCCTGGGCGCGGGGGCGCAGGACCAGGAGGTCCACGTTGACGTGGCTGGGGCGGGTGACCGCCCAGGTGATCGTCTCGGCGACGTCGTCGGCGCTGAGGGGCTCGGCCACGCCCTGGTAGACCTTGGCCGCCTTCTCCGCGTCGCCGCCGAAGCGGGTCAGCGCGAACTCGTCCGTCCTGACCATGCCGGGGGCGATCTCGATCACCCGGACCGGCATGCCGACGATCTCCAGACGCAGGGTCTCGGCGAGGACGTGCGCGCCGTGCTTGGCGGCCACGTAGCCACCGCCGCCCTCGTAGGTGCCGTGGCCCGCCGTGGAGGACACCACGACCACCACGCCGTCGCCGCTCGCCTCCAGCTTGGGGAGCAGGGCCTGCGTGAGGTTCAGGGTGCCGAGGACGTTCGTCTCGTACATCGTGCGCCAGTCGGCCGGGTCGCCGGTGGCCACCGGGTCCGCGCCCAGCGCCCCGCCGGCGTTGTTGACCAGCACACCGATCGTCTGGAAGGCGGTGGCGAACTCGTCGACGGCCGCGCGGTCCGTCACGTCCAGCTGGTACGCCGTCGCCGCGTGGCCGGCCCCGTTGATCTCCTTCGCCAGCGCCTCGATGCGGTCCACGCGGCGGGCCGTGAGGACGACGCGGTAGCCGGCCTCGGCGAGCTGCCGGGCCGTGGCGGCGCCGATGCCGCTGCTCGCACCCGTGACGACGGCGATGCGGGAGGCTGCGGACGGGGCGGGGGCCATGGGCTGCTCCTGGAGGAGAGAAGGGTCGGCGCTCCGTCCAGCGTATTCGAGGCTCAGGCGCCGCCTCTCGGGGCCCACATGATCACGGCCATGCCGGCGAGGCAGATGAGGGCACCGGTGATGTCCCAGCGGTCGGGCCGGAAGCCGTCGGCGACCACGCCCCACAGGATCGAGCCGGCCACGAAGATCCCGCCGTACGCGGCCAGGATGCGGCCGAAATGCGCGTCCGGCTGGAAGGTGGCGACGAAACCGTAGGCGCCCAGCGCGAGGACCCCGCCGGTCATCCACAGCCAGCCGCGGTGCTCGCGCACGCCCTGCCAGACCAGCCAGGCGCCGCCGATCTCGAACAGCGCGGCGACGACGAAGAGGGCGGCGGAGCGGAGGATCGACATGGCGGCAGCTTCGCACGCGGGTGCGGTGTCACCTGTTGGAGGGCGCCTGACGACCGGCTCGCGTGGCATACATCCGTACGGCATACCGGACGAGGTCGGAGGCGAGGTGGCATGCGGATGAGGGCATGGGTGCTGGGTGCGTGCGGTGCCGTGATGGTGGCCGCGGGTGTGGCCGGGCCCGCCGGGGCCGCGACCGACACGGAGGCGGATCTGTCCTTCCACGGGAGCGCCGTCATGAACGGGGACCAGGTGGAGGTCCGGGTCAGTCCGCACAACGACGGGCCCTCGGCCGTGGCGGGTGCGAGTGTGCAGCTGCGCTGGTCGGTGCCGCTCGCCGAGCGGCAGCAGCTGCCGGACGGGTGCGCGCGGACGGACGAGCGGACGCTGGTGTGCGACACCGGGGCGCTGGCCGAGGGCGAGACCGGGGAGCAGCTCAGGCTGGCCGTGCGGCTCGCGCAGGTGCCGTCGGAGTTCACGCTGGAGGTGGACACCGCCTGGAACGGCGGTGTCGTCGACCGGGACCGCTCGAACGACCAGCTGAAGGTCCTCGTCCTCGACACCGGGGACGCGTACGTCTTCTGAGGTGTCCGGACCGTCGTACGATCTCTGCACCACGCAGACGAAGGGGAGTGCGGCATGGCCGGGAACGGGACCGGGCGGTCCGGGCTGCTGGCGGAGCTGTCCGTGGTGTCCCGGCGGTACATGGCGTCGTACGCCCTGTTCAACCAGGCCGTCGCCGACCGGATCGGGCTGCACCCCACCGATCTGCAGTGCCTGAACCTGCTCACGCTGGAGGCGGAGCCGGTCACCACGGGTCGGGTCGCGGAGCTGACCGGGCTGACGACCGGGTCGGCGACCCGGCTGGTGGACCGGCTGGAGCGGGCCGGGTACGTCGGACGGCAGCGGGACGACACGGACCGGCGCCGGGTGCTGGTGGCGACCGTGCCGGAGAAGATCGCCGAGTTCGGGCGGATGTGGGACTCGCTGGCCGGCGACTGGTCGCGGATCTTCGACGAGCTGGACGACGCCGAGCTGGCCGTGATCGTCCGGCACATGGAGCGGACGGTGGAGTTCAGCGGGGAGCAGATCGCCCGGCTGCGGGAGGGGCGCGGCTAGGCGGTGTCCTTCGGCCGGTGTGCCGTCTGGGCCACGAGGAGGAGCAGCAGGCCGCAGGCGGCGACCGTGATCCAGCCCGGCCGGGACGCGTGGGCGAGCCCCGCGGCGCTGGTGCCCGCGGCCAGGCCGCCGGCGATCGCGATGCCGAGTGCCGAGCCGAGCTGGCGTGCGGTGGAGGTGATGGCTCCGGCCACACCGGCCCGGGCGGGAGGCAGCCCGCTCACCGCGGTGTTGGTGATCGGGGCGTTGGCGAAGCCGAATCCCGCGCCGATGAGCGCGTAGGCCGCAAGGAGCAGCGGCAGGCCCGTGTGCGGGTCGAGCCCGAGCAGGCCGAGACCGCCCGCGGTGATGAGGCCGCCGGCCAGGAGGAGTGGCAGCCGGGGTCCGGTACGGCCGACCAGGTGGCCGGACAGGGGTGCGCAGACGGTTGCCCCGAGGGCCATGGGCAGGGTCGCGGTACCGGCGGCCAAGGGGGTCCATCCCCGGGTGTGCTGCAGGTAGAGGGTGTTGAGCAGCAGGGTCACGTTCAGGGCGACGAAGACCGCCACGGCGCCGAGGACGGCGCCGCTGAAGGCCGGCCGCCGGAAGAGCCGCAGGTCCATGAGGGGCTCGCGCCGACGGCTCTCGACCCGCACGAAACCGGCTGTCGCCAGCGCCGCGACCGCGTACCCGGCCAGTGCCGCGGGCGAGGTCCAGCCGATGCGCGGCCCTTCGATGAGGACGGCGACGGTGACCCCGACGACCGCGGTCAGCAGGATCTGACCGGGGACGTCGAGCCGCCGCCCGCCGCGCGCGGCCCGGGACTCCGGCACGAACACCGCGCTGAGGACGAGGGCGGCCACGATGACCGGCGCGTTGATCCAGAACACCGACCGCCAGCCGAACGCCGCGATGAGTGCGCCGCCCGTGACCGGGCCCGCGGCCATGCTGAGCCCGAAGACCGACGCCCAGACGCCGATCGCCTGCGCGCGCTCCCTCGGATCCGGCATGGCGTTCACCACGATGGCCAGCGCCACGGGACTCAGCATCGAGGCGCCCACTCCCTGCAGCGCGCGGGCCCCGACGAGCACGCCCACCGACGGTGCGAGTGCGCACAGCAGCGAGGCGGCGCCGAAGACGGCCAGGCCCGTTCGGAACACCCGGCGGCGGCCCAGCCGGTCCGCCAGCGCGCCGGAGGAGATCAGGAGACTGGCCAGGACGAGCGTGTACGCGTCCACGGCCCATTCGAGGCTGCGTGTCCCGATGCCCAGACCGTCGCCCATGGCGGGCAGGGCCACGTTGACGATGGTGGTGTCGAGACCCACCAGGAACATGCTCAGACAGCAGACGGCCAGCACCGTCCAGCGTCTGCGTGCGCTGAGGAGGGGCGGCTGGACAGGGGGCGGCGCGGCGATTGCGGTCACGGCCTACCTCGCGGTCGGGGAAGCGTCTGTCCGGCCATGCTGTGGCCGGACACCGGCCGCGCCCCAGCCGTTTTGCCGAGGCGGCAAAAGGCCCGTCCCCCGGCTAGGCGGGGTTCTCCGCGTCGTACCGCTCGCGGGCTTCCTGGACCTCCTCGAAGTGGGTCTCGGCCCACGTCTTCACCGCGGTCAGCAGGCCGGCGAGGCTGCGGCCGAGCGGGGTGAGTTCGTAGTCGACCCGGACCGGGACGGACGGGGTGACCGTGCGGGAGACGATGCCGTCGCGCTCCAGGGTGCGCAGGGTCTGGGTGAGCATCTTGGGGCTGACGCCGGCGACCTTGCGGCCGATGTCGCTGTAGCGCATGGGGCCGGGGGACAGAGCGGCGACGACGAGGCCCACCCACTTGTCGCTGAGCCTGCCGAGGAGGTTGTTGGTGGGGCAGGCCGCCAGGAAGGCGTCGTAGTCGATACGGGCCTGCTCACGCCGCTGGGCTGCGCTCATGGTCGCCATGGCTCTCCTCCGGGTCCCCTACGCACTCTCAGGTAACTACTTACCGATGGATAGTAGCTCTCCTATGGTTGGTGCTGCGGCCGGGAAATTGCCGCGAAGTACATCAAATACCTTGAAATCGGGGAGAGTTGACATGCGTGCTGCTGTGGTGACGACGTTCGGCGGTCCGGAGGCCGTGGAGATCGTGGACGTGGCGGTGCCCGAGCCGGGGGCGCGGCAGGTGCGGATCAAGGTGGCGGCCGGCGCGGTGAACCCCGTGGACCTGGCCCTGCGGGCCGGTGCCTTCGGCGGCGCGGGCGGGACGCTGGGGCTCGGCTGGGACGTGGCCGGGACGGTGGACGCCGTGGGCGAGGCCGCGGCCTGGCAGGTCGGCGACGAGGTGGTGGCCCTCGCGGCGGGCGTGACCGATCCGCTGGGCACGCACGCCGAGTACGTCGTCGTACCGGCGGACGCGGTGGCCAAGGCCCCGGCCACGGTCGACGCGGTGCACGCCGGCACCCTGCCGCTGAACGCGCTGACGGCGATCCAGGCCCTCGACCTGATGGAACTGGCGCCGGGTGCGTCGCTGCTGGTGACCGGTGCGGCGGGCGCGCTGGGCGGGTTCGCCGTGCAGCTGGCCGCGCACCGGGGGATCGCGGTGACCGGGCAGGCCCGGGCGGCCGACGAGGAGCTGGTGCGGTCCTTCGGCGCCACGGACTTCACGACCGAGGGCGCCGCCCCGGCGAGCGTGGACGCGGTGCTGGACGCCGCCATGCTCGGGGAGTCCGCGCTGGAGTCGGTGCGCGACGGCGGCGTCTTCGTCAGTGCCCGGCCCGGCGGGCAGCCCGACTCCGTCCGCGGAGTGCGCACCACGGCCGTGATGGTGAGCGCCGACGGGGCCCGGCTGGCGGAGCTGGCCCGGCTCGTGGACGAGGGGGTGCTCAGCCTCCGGGTGGCCGAGACCTACGGCCTGGAGGAGGCCGCGAAGGCGCACGCACGGCTGGCCGAGGGCGGGGTCCGGGGCCGCCTGGTGCTGGTCCCGTAGTCCGGCTGGGGGTGTGCCCCCTAGGGTGCGGACATGAAGATCATGGAGCTGGAGCCGGGGGACCCGCGGCTCGGGACCGAGGTGCTGCCCGTGCTGCGGGAGCTGCGTCCGCATCTGACCGAGGAGCTGTTCGCCCGGGTGTACGAGGAGGGGAGCGCGCAGGGGCTGCGCTTCTCCGCCGCCTACGACGAGGACGGGGCCTGCGTGGGAGTGGCCGGCTGGCGGGTGCTGGTCAACACCGTCTCGCTGCGTCAGCTGTACGTCGACGACCTGGTGACCGCCGCGGCCGCCCGGTCCGGCGGGGTCGGCCGCGCACTCCTCGCGCACCTGGAGGAGCGCGGCCGGGCGCTCGGCTGTCATGAGCTGAACCTCGACTCGGGTACCCAGCGCACCGACGCTCACCGCTTCTACCTGCGGGAACGCATGGAGATCGGGGCCTTCCACTTCGCGAAGACGCTGTAGGGGGACGCCGGGAATAGCTCGGACCGGGCCACCGTTCCAGGGGTATAGTTGAACCGTCAACAACCTGGAGGGTGAGCGACCATGCAGTTCGGGATCTTCACGGTCGGCGACGTCACGCCGGACCCCACCACGGGGCGCACGCCGACCGAGCGCGAGCGGATCAAGGCCATGGTCGCCATCGCGCTCAAGGCCGAGGAGGTCGGCCTCGACGTCTTCGCCACCGGCGAGCACCACAACCCGCCCTTCGTGCCGTCCTCGCCGACGACGATGCTCGGCCACATAGCGGCGCGGACGGAGAACCTGATCCTCTCCACCTCCACCACGCTGATCACCACCAACGACCCGGTGAAGATCGCGGAGGACTACGCGATGCTCCAGCACCTGGCCGACGGGCGGGTCGACCTGATGATGGGCCGCGGCAACACCGGGCCGGTCTATCCGTGGTTCGGCCAGGACATCCGTGAGGGCATCAACCTCGCCATCGAGAACTACGCCCTGCTGCGCCGGCTGTGGCGCGAGGACGTCGTCGACTGGGAGGGCAAGTTCCGCACGCCGCTGCAGGGCTTCACGTCCACGCCGCGGCCGCTGGACGACGTGCCGCCGTTCGTCTGGCACGGCTCCATCCGCTCCCCGGAGATCGCCGAGCAGGCCGCTTACTACGGCGACGGCTTCTTCCACAACCACATCTTCTGGCCCGCCGACCACACCAAGCGGATGGTCGAGTTCTACCGGAAGCGGTTCGCCCACTACGGGCACGGAACGCCGGAGCAGGCGATCGTCGGGCTGGGCGGTCAGGTGTTCATGCGCCGCAACTCGCAGGACGCGGTGCGTGAGTTCCGGCCGTACTTCGACAACGCGCCGGTGTACGGGCACGGGCCGTCGCTGGAGGACTTCACCGAGCAGACCCCGCTCACGGTGGGCTCCCCGCAGCAGGTGATCGAGAAGACGCTGGGCTTCCGCGAGTACGCCGGCGACTACCAGCGCCAGCTGTTCCTGATGGACCACGCGGGTCTGCCGCTGAAGACCGTGCTCGAACAGCTCGACATGCTGGGCGAGGAGGTCGTACCGGTGCTGCGCAAGGAGTTCGCGAACGGGCGCCCGGCGAACGTGCCGGATGCTCCCACGCACGCTTCCCTGCTGGCCGCCGCCACTGACTCCGCTGCCTCTTCCGCATCCGAAGGAGTGACCGCCGAATGAAGCTCGTCGTCGTCTCGGCGGGGCTGAGCGTCCCGTCCTCCACCCGGCTGCTGGGCGACCGGCTGGCCGCCGCCGTGGACCGTCGCACGCCCGTCGACCTCCAGGTGATCGAGCTGCGCGACCTCGCGGTCGAGATCGCGCACAACTTCACCAACGGGTTCGCGGGCCGCGCCCTGGCCGCCGCGCAGGACGCGGTGACCGAGGCGGACGGGCTGATCGCGGTCACGCCCGTGTTCAGCGCGTCGTACAGCGGGCTGTTCAAGTCGTTCTTCGACGTGCTGGACAAGGACGCACTGGCGGGCAAGCCGGTGCTGATCGCGGCGACCGGCGGTACCGCCCGCCACTCCCTGGTGCTGGAGCACGCGCTCCGTCCGCTGTTCGCCTACCTCCGGGCCGTGGTCGTACCCACCGCCGTGTACGCCGCCTCGGAGGACTGGGGCGCGGAGGGCCTGCCCGAGCGGACCGAGCGGGCGGCGGGGGAGCTGGCGGCCCTGATGCAGGGGCTGTCGGCGCCCCGGCGGGCCGGGGACGGCCTCCCGGCCGAGGACGAGCTCCCGGCCGAGGACGACCTCGTGGTCGTGCCGTTCGAGGAGCAGCTGGCCCGGCTCGGCGCGTGACGGTGAAAAGACGGTAGGCCTCCGCTCCGGGTTGCTCCTGTGACGGTGAGAGGCGGGTAAAAAGGGTGATCGTAGACCCGCTCGTCCCGGCCGAACCGGCGGAGGCCTTGGCAGACTGGGGACGTGCCCCAGAATGTGCTGCTCGCCGAAGACGACCGTGCCATCCGTCATGCCCTGGAGCGTGCCCTGACCCTGGAGGGGTACGAGGTGACGGCGGTGGCCGACGGCGTGGAAGCGCTGGCACAGGCCCACCGGACCCCGCCGGACGTCCTCGTGCTCGACGTGATGATGCCGGGCATCGACGGGCTCCAGGTCTGCCGGGTGCTGCGGGCCGAGGGCGACCGCACCCCGATCCTCATGCTCACCGCCCTGGTGGAGACCGCCGACCGCATCGCGGGCCTGGACGCCGGGGCCGACGACTACGTGGTCAAGCCGTTCGACGTGGAAGAGGTCTTCGCACGGCTGCGGGCTCTGCTGCGCCGTACCAGCCCGGTACCCGCGGGCGGTGGCGGCACCGCGGGCCCCGGCGGTGACGGCGGGCGGGAGGCGCAGGTCTCCGACCGGCAGGTGGAGGCCGCCGGGATCCGGATGGACCTCCAGGCCCGCCGGGCCTGGCGCGGCCGGCGCGAGCTGGAGCTGACCCGCACCGAGTTCGAGCTGCTGGAGCTGCTGGTCCGCAACGCGGGCATCGTCCTCGACCACTCCACGATCTACGACCGCATCTGGGGCTACGACTTCGGTCCCGGCTCGAAGAACCTCGCCGTGTACGTCGGCTATCTGCGCCGCAAGCTGGACGAGCCCGGCGCTCCCCAGCTGATCCACACCGTCCGGGGCGTGGGTTACGTGCTGCGGGAGGACTAGTGAGCCGCCGCTGGCGGCTGCCGGCCGGGCCCCGGCCCAAGCTCGTGTCCCTGCGCACCACCTTCGCGGTGTCCTTCGCGGCCGTCACCGCCGCCGTGACCATCCTCGTCGGCATCCTGTCCTACGGCTCCGCCGCGCGCCTGGTCCGGGTCGACCAGCAGTCGGTGTTCACGCAGGTCGTCCAGGACGTGCAGGACGAGGTGCGGCAGCACGAGATGGTCCCCGAGGACTTCTCCTCCTCCCGTCCCGGCCATGATCTGGTCCGGCCGGCCCGGACCGACGTACAGGTGCTCGGCGCGCAGGGGCAGATCGTCGACCACGGCAGTCCGGTGCTGCCCGTCACCGTCCGGGACAAGGGCGTGGCCACCGCGCAGGGGGCCGGCAGGGTGGTCCAGCACAAGGACGTCCGGGTCGGTGAGGACCTGTTCCGCATCGCCACCGTCTCCCTCGGGGACGGGAAGGGCGCGGTGCAGGTCGCGCAGGAGTTCAGCGACACCGAGGATCTGCTGCGGGCGCTGCAGCAGCGGACGCTGATCCTGATGGCCGCTGTCGTGGTCGCCGCGGGGCTGTTCGGCTGGTGGCTGGCCCGCCGGATCACCATGCGGCTGGTGATACTGACCTCCGCCGCGGAGGACGTGGCCCGCACCCGTCAGCTGGGCATCGAGGTGCCCGTCGCGGGTCTGGACGAGGTGGGCCGGCTCGGCCGTGCCTTCGACCGGATGCTCGGCCGGCTCGCCCAGTCGGAGGAGGACCAGCGCAGGCTGGTCCAGGACGCCGGTCACGAGCTGCGGACACCGCTGACCTCGCTGCGTACGAACATCTCGCTGCTGCGCAGGATCGACGAGCTTCCCCCGGCGACCCGGGAGGAACTCGTCGCCGACCTCACCCAGGAGGCCCGGGAGCTGACCGACCTGGTCAACGAGCTGGTCGATCTCGCGGCCGGGCAGTCCGACGCCGAGCCGCCGCAGCGGGTGGACCTCGCCGACATCGCCGAGGACGTGATGGGGCTGGCCAAGCGGCGCACCGGCCGGGAGATCGTGCTGCGCACCAGTGGCGACACGCGCACCGACGGGCGGTCCGGGATGCTGCAGCGGGCCCTGTCCAACCTGGTCGAGAACGCGGCGAAGTTCGACCGCGACGGCAAGGCGCCCATCGAGATCAACATCACCGGGCCCGCGCGGCTGGGGACCGTCCGGGTCGAGGTCCTGGACCGGGGTCCCGGTATCGCCGAGGGCGACCTGATCCGCATCTTCGACCGCTTCTACCGCGCCGCCGACGCGCGGTCCCTGCCGGGGTCGGGGCTCGGCCTCTCCATCGTCCGCGAGGTCGCCATGGCCCACGGCGGCGCACCGTTCGCCTTCCGGCGGGAAGGCGGCGGGGCGGTCATCGGGTTCACGGTGGGCGGGGGGATCGTGGGCAGCGGGGGGAACTGAGGGCATCCGGGGCGGGACGCCTCGGTTTCGCCTTCGGCGGGATTTCGTTCCCACCCGCACCACCCGTGCAACTTTCGTCGTCGGGTGCGGGTGGCCCTTGTGGGGCGGGTTCGCCGTCGGCGGGTGCGGGGGTCGGTGGGGTGTGCGGCTTTCGTGGTCGGGTGTGGGTGGACCGTGCGGGGTGGGTTCGGCGTTGGCGGGTGCGGGGGTCGGGTGGGGCGTGCGGCTTTCGTGGTCGGGTGCGGGTGGGCCTTGTGGGGCGGAATTGCCGTCGCGGCGGGCGTGGGTGTGGGCGGTGGGGCCTGATCGTCGTCAGTGGTCTGCTCTGTGGACGAGGGCTGTTCCCGGTGGGTCGGCGGGGTCATGATCGGGGTGGGAGTTGACCTCGGGAGGGGAGTCGTCGTGCTCAGTGATCAGGAGGCTGCCGTTCTCGCCTGTGTCGACGAGGCGGCCGTCGGGCGGATGCTGCTGGAGTTGATCGCGATTCCGAGCGTGACGGGGAGTGCCGCCGAGTCGGAGATCCAGCATCGGCTGGCGGGGTGGCTGGAGCGGCTCGGGCTCGAGGTCGATCTGTGGTCCATGGATCTGCCCGCGCTGCTGGCCGACCCGGCGTTTCCCGGCATGGAGGTGCCGCGCGAGGAGGCGTGGGGTCTGGTGGGGGTCAGCGAGGGGGGCGGGGACGGGCCGACGCTGGTCCTGCAGGGGCATGTGGATGTCGTGCCGCCCGGGGACCTCGCCGCCTGGGACGGGGATCCGTTCGTGCCGAGGGTGACCGGGGATGTCGTGCACGGGCGGGGGGCCTGTGACATGAAGGCGGGGGTTGTCGCTCATCTCGCTGCGCTGGCTGCGATCCGGGCTGCCGGGGTGCGGTTGCGGGGGCGTGTCGCCGTGCACTTCGTCGTGGGCGAGGAGGACGGGGGGATCGGGGCCTTCGGGACTCTGAAGCGGGGGTACGGCGGCGATGCCTGCGTCATCACCGAGCCGACCGGTGGGACCCTCATCACCGCCAACGCCGGGGCGCTGACCTTCCGCCTGTCCGTGCCCGGTCGGGCCGCTCATGCCAGTTCGCGGGACGCCGGGGTCAGTGCGATCGACGCCTATGTGCCGCTCCATGAGGCGCTGGCCCGGTTGGAGGCCGCCCGCAACGCCGGTCCCTCGCCGCTGATGGCCGAGTATCCGATCCCGTACGCCCTCTCCGTCGGGACCCTGCGCTCCGGGGACTGGGCGAGCAGCGTGCCCGATCTGCTGGTCGCGGAGGGGCGGCTCGGGGTGCGGCTGGGGGAGGAGCCGGGCGAGGCGCGGGCGGAGTTCGAGCGGTGTGTGGCCGAGGTGTGCGCCGGTCATCCCTGGCTGCGGGAGCATCCGGCGACGGTGAGCTGGCCGGGCGGGCAGTTCGCGAGCGGGCGGCTTCCGGAGGGGCATCCGCTGCGGGACGAGGTGCGCGACGCCTGCGCCGACGCCAACGGCTGGGCCACCCGGCCCCGGGAGCGCGGGGCGCCGTACGGGAGCGACCTGCGGCTGTACGCGGGGGCCGGGATCCCGACGCTGCAGTACGGGCCCGGGGACGTCCGGGTCGCGCACAGTCCCCGGGAGTCCGTCTCCCTCCGTGAGGTGGTGGAGGTGGCGCGGACGCTCGTGCTCACCGTGCTGCGGACTACCGGCGTGAAGTGAGCTCCGGGCAGCCCGGCTGCCTGCGGCGGGTGAAGGCCGGCAGGGTGGGTGGGGCGAGGAAGCCCTCCGCCCGGGCGCTGGCCAGGCCGATGCGGGGGATGTCGCTGCTCTTCGCGAAGAGGAGGAAGCGGGGTTCCCAGACCGGGCGGTACTTGGCGTTCGCGCGGTACAGGGACTCGATCTGCCACCAGCGGGAGAAGAAGGTGAGGATCGAGCGCCAGAGGCGGAGCACGGGCCCGGCGCCGAGACGGGAGCCGCGTTCGAAGACCGAGCGGAACATCGCGAAGTTCAGGGACACCCGGCCTACGCCCAGCTCCTCGGCCCGCAGCAGGAGTTCCACGACCATGTACTCCATCAGGCCGTTCTCGCAGTCGCGGTCGCGGCGCATCAGGTCGAGGGAGAGACCGGCCTCGCCCCAAGGGACGAAGCTGAGCAGGGCCCGCGGCACGTCGTTCGCGTCCCGGCACTCCAGCATGACGCAGCGGCCGTCGCCGGGGTCGCCGAGGCGGCCCAGGGCCATGGAGAAGCCGCGTTCGGTGGCGCCGTCGCGCCAGTGGTCGGCGCTGTCGACGAGGTGGGCCATCTCCTCGTCGGGGATCTCCTCGTGGCGGCGGATGCGGACCGTGTAGCCGGCCCGGCGGACGCGGTTGTGGGCCTGCCGGACCACGCGCATGGCCCGGCCTTCGAGGGTGAAGTCGGCCAGGTCGACGATCGCCTCGTCACCCAGTTCGAGGGCGTCCAGGCCGTGGCGGGAGTAGATGGTGCCCGCCTCCTCGCTCGCGCCCATGACGGCCGGGGTCCAGGCGTGGAGGCGGGCCTCGGCCAGCCAGGCGTCGATGGCGCCGGGCCAGGCCTCGGGGTCGCCGATGGGGTCTCCGGAGGCCAGGCTGACGCCGCCGACGACGCGGTAGGTGACGGCCGCCTTGCCGCTGGGGGAGAAGATGACGGCCTTGTCGCGGCGCAGGGCGAAGTAGCCGAGGGAGTCGCGTTCGCCGTGCCGGTCCAGCAGCGCACGCAGCTTCCGCTCGTCCTCCTCCGCCAGCAGGCACTCGCCGCGCGGGGCGCGGAAGCAGGCGTAGAGGACCAGGAGGAAGGTTGCCGCGACCAGGACGTTGACGATCACGTCCGTCCAGCGGGGCGCGTCGACGGCGGCGACGCGGTCGGCGAGCGGGCCGACGCTGATGCCGCGCAGCAGGGTGTAGGCGATCTCGTCCTCGAGGGTGGCCCCGGGCAGCTTGTTGGTCGCGTGCACGAGCAGGGTGCCGAGGGCGGCGCTGAGCAGCGCGCCGCCGGCGCCGACGGCGAGCGCCAGGCGCGGGTTGGAGCGGTCGCCGATCGCGTCGAACTCACGCCGGCCGATCAGCAGGGCGGCCACGAACAGGCCGGTCAGGACGGCGGAGAGCCAGTTGAAGAGGTGCTCGCGGTAGGGGTCGCGGGTGAGGGCGAGGACGTAGAGGGAGAAGAGCGGACCGGCGAGGAGGAGGTTGAAGACCCAGGCCGCTCGCTTGCGGCGGCGCATCACGATCGCGAGGAAGAGGGCGAGGGCCGCCGAGCCCAGGCCGGCGGTGGCCAGGTAGGGCGTGAAGAACGCGCCTCCGTTGTGCTCGTGCACCTCCTCGCGGAACGGCAGCGAGACGACCGCCGCGATGTTGAGCACCACCTGCAGACGCAGGTACCAGACGGTGGCCGTCGCCGCCCGCTTCCGCAGTCGGCCGTCGCCGGTGGACGGGAAGGGGATGCGGGCACGGCGGTTGCGCTGAGCGGGGACCTGTGGGGTGGTCAGGCTCGACTGTTGTGCGGGCATGGTGGCGGGCACCTTGGGGAGGAGGACGGGGCTACGCTGACCCTACAGCCCGTAGGGTAGCGTGTATGTGTACAGGTGTACACATACCTGCTTCACAGGATCTCATCCCGGACCTTGGCCGCCCCGCCGGGCCGCCGCAAGGGTCCACGCGAGATTGCCCACCGCCGCCCCGGCCGCCACCGCGGCCACGATCACCCCGCCGGTCGCCAGGCCGTCACTGAACAGGTGCGGGCGCCGGTCGAGGCTGTGCAGCCCGAAGCCGCACAGCTCGTACACGCCGACGGCGGCGACGAACAGGCTGACGATCAGCAGGGTCAGTGTGGGGGCGAGAGCGCGCATGCAGACCTCCTCCGCCGGGCTCGGTTTCGCTTCCGTGTCCTGCATGGTGCTCCCCCGATGAACAGACGTGTGGCCGATGGCGGTTGGGAACCTACATTACGTAGGGTCGGTTGGGGCCGGAGGCGTGGCCGAGGACGTGAACGCCGCGGTGCGCGGCGCGCCGGCGGCGCAGCCCCAGCAGATACTGATGCCGGAGGGGCTCGGGCCCGAGTACGACGTCGCGCTCTGTGTCGGATACCACTCCAGGGCCGGTGCCCTCGGCGTGCTCAGCCACAGCTTCGTGGGTCATGCGATCGAGGACGTCTGGTCGGCCGGCCGCCCCGTCGGGAGATCGGCCTCGCCCATACCACCGCGGCGGCCCCGGGCGTCCCGGTGGTGGCCCGCACGGGTGACGACGCCGCGTGCGCGGAGATGACGGAGGGGGACGCGTCGGTCGTCACCGTCCCCGTGAAGGACGCCCACGACCGGTTCGCGGCCGGGCTGCGCCCGGCGGACGAGGCACGCGCGGCCATCGAGGAAGGGGCGGGCGCTGACCCCCGGGCCGGTGCGCCCCGGGCCTCCGCCGCCGAGCCGCCCCCCGCGGTCCGCCAAGCGCTCCGCCGGATGTGCCGCGATGTGCCGTCGGTCGTCCGCGGCACCGTCGTGGCTGGTCGCGCACCGCGGCGGAGCCGCAGATCGACACAGCCCCGCGCCCCTTCAGGGCGCGCGAAGCGCGCATCAGCCGAAGCGGCCCGCCACGTAGTCAGCCGTGCGCTGGTCCGCCGGGGCGTTGAACATCTGCTCGGTCAGGCCGTGCTCGACGATCCCGCCGGGGGTGCCCTGTTCGGCGAGGAAGAAGGCGCACTGGTCGGAGACGCGGGCCGCCTGCTGCATGTTGTGCGTGACGATCACGATCGTGACCTGGCCCGCGAGTTCGTGGATGGTCTCCTCGACCCGGCGGGTGGAGGTCGGGTCGAGCGCCGAGCACGGCTCGTCCATGAGCAGGACCCGGGGCCGTACGGCCAGTGCGCGGGCGATGCACAGGCGCTGCTGCTGGCCGCCCGACAGCGCGCCGCCGGGCTGGCGGAGCCGGTCGCGGACCTCCTTCCACAGACCCGCGCGGGTCAGGGACTCCTCCACCAGCTCGTCCCTCTCACGGCGACCCGCGCGGGTGCCGGTGAGCTTGAGGCCGGCCACCACGTTGTCGTAGATCGACATCGCGGGGAACGGGTTGGGCTTCTGGAAGACCATGCCGATCCGGCGGCGGGCGTCGGTCAGGCGGCGCTCGGGGGCGTAGATGTCCTCGCCCTCGAAGAGCACCTCGCCGCCGAAGGCCGCACCGGGGATCAGCTCGTGCATGCGGTTCAGGGTGCGCAGGAAGGTCGACTTGCCGCAGCCGGAGGGGCCGATCAGCGCCGTCACCCGGCCTGCGGGCATGGTCAGCGAGACCCGGCTGAGCACCTGGTGGCTGCCGAACCAGGCCGAGACCGCGCGGGCCTCCAGGGTGGCGGGCGCGGCGCCGGGGACGGGGGCTGCGACGGGCAGTACGGCGGTGTCGGTCACGGCGGTGTCGGTCACTGCGGTCTCGGTCATGGTGGCCACCTCTGGTCGGGCAGGGTTACAACAGGTTCGGGAGCAGCTCGGTGGTGCGTGTGGCGACCTGGAGGCCCAGCACGGCGACGACCGGCGCGAAGACGATCCACGTCTGGTGCCGGCCCCAGCGGTGCCACGTCCACACCGCGGCGATGGAGGCGAGGAGCAGGGCCTGCAGCCACAGCACGAGCGGCCAGGGCACCCCGGAGGGGCGGGCCAGCGGCTGCTCGGAGTCCGGCAGGGTGCCGGAGCGGATCACGGCAGCCGGGGTCTGGAAGGGCGCGGAGATCAGGTCGGCGTCTACGCGCAGGATGCCGCCGGGCATGAAGCCGGGGCCGGTCGCGGTGACCAGCACCAGGCGGCCCTTGCCCGTGGCCGCGGGGACGGGTGCCGGGTCGCCGGCCCGCCGTACGTCGATGACCTGGTACGTGGCCTTGCCCTGGCCGGTGGTCACGGTGAAGGTGTTGCCCGCGGTGAGGTCGGCCAGGTGCCCGAACGGGGCGCCGTACGCGGCCGCCCGGCCCATCAGCACGCTGGTCCCGGCCTGCCCGGGCATCGGGGTGTCCCGGCGGTGACCGGGGCCGTCGGTCGTGACGGCGGAGTCGGTGCCCTCGAACACGACCTGGTTCAGGCCGAGTCGCGGTACGTCGACGAGCGCGACCGGTGTGCCCGGCGCGAGCAGCTTGCCCTGCTGGTCGGTCTGGGACACGGGAGCCGTGCCCAGGGCGAGCTGCTCGCGCAGCTCGTCGAACGCGGCGTGCTGCGCGCTGTGCTGCTGGATGCCGCTGACGAGCAGCAGCTGGGCGGTGATGCCGAGCAGCAGGGCGGCGAGGCTGAGCAGACCGCCGCGGGCCAGGTGGCGGACGGCGGTGACACCGCGGACGCGGGTGCGCGGCGCGGCCGGTGCGAGCGTGGTCGGTACGGCGACGGTCACGTCGGCCCGCCTCCTTCGCTGGGGATGGGGGCTGCCGGGGAGACGGGGCTGGTCTCCCCGGCAGCCGGGTGGGTCAGGTGGACTTGACGGTGAAGTTGGCGCCGGCCTTGGACGCGACCGTGGCCGAGCCCGCGTAGAAGGCGTGCAGCGTGTGCTTGCCGCGGCTCAGCTTCGGCAGGGTGATGGTCACCTTGCCGCCGCTCAGCTTGCCGGTGGCGAGCACCTTGGTGCCCTCGTAGATGCGCACGGTGCCGCCCGGGGTGGTGCCGGTCGCGGTGACCTTCACGGTCACCTTGGCCTGGGCGGTGTGGCTGATGGAGGCGGGCGCGGTGGAGCTGACCGACGGCGTCGCCTTGGTGATCTTCAGGCTGGTCGTGGTCGAGGACGCGTTGAGCTTGCTGTTGCCCGCGTAGGAGACGGACAGCGTGTGCGTGGTGACCTTGAGGTGGTTCGACAGACCGACGGTGACCTTGCCGGACGCGTCCAGGGTGCCGGTGCCGAGGACCGTGGAGCCCTCCTTCACCGTGACCTTGCCGGTGGGGGCCACGCCGTGCGAGCCGGCCACGGTGACGACGACCTTCGGGGTCTTGCCGTACGCGGTGGTCGCGGCGGTCGCCGTGGTGGTGCTCTTGAACTTCACCGAGCCGGACCAGGTGGCCGTGGCGCCGGTGCCGTTGAGGTTGGCGCCGGCGACCGTGGCGGTGTAGCTGCCGGTGGCCAGGCCCGTGAAGGTGTACGAGGTGGAGCTCGCCGGCACGTCCTTGACGGCCACGACGGCGCCGTCCGCGTCGGTCAGCGTGACCCGGTAGTCGGTGAGCGGCAGACCGGTGGGCGCCGGCGCGGTCCAGGACAGCTTCAGGGACGCGTCACCCGGCGTGCCCTTCACCCCGGTCGGCGCGGAGGGCGTCGAGGTGTCGATGCCCGACTCCTCCAGGCCGCCCAGCTTGGCGTGCTTGGCCACGCTGACCGAGCCGTTGTACGACTCGTTCACGAAGCCGAAGGCGGAGATGACGCCCTCGGCGGCGTCCGAGGCCATCGCGGCCTCGTGGCTGCCGGCCGTCACGAAGACGTCGTAGAGGTCCTTGTCGAAGAAGATACTGGTCGGGTCGATCGCCCGGGACGGCACGACGTCGTAGACGTCACGGCCGAAGGTGGAGTTCTCGTAGTACGCGTTGACCGGGGCGAGCTTGCCGTTGACCGTCGTCACCGGGCTGGTGGCACCGGTGTCACCGGGCAGCTGCACCGCGGCCAGGTGACCGCCCGCGGCCGCCGAGGTCTTGGTGAAGTCGGGGGAGACGCCGTTGTTCTGGGCGATCCAGGAACCGACCGAGAAGGGCACCAGCGCGCCGTCCTCGGTGAGGGCCGCGTCGCCCTGGTTCTCCTGGACCGTCGGGATGTTCGGGGAGAGCGTGGCGTCGGTCAGGCCGATCGCGGACAGGAAGAACTTGCGGGTGCCCGAGCCGCTCTGCGGGATCTTCGGGTGCACGGTCTGGCCGTTCACCTGGGTGAGCGCACCGGAGTAGATGTCGTGCAGCTGGTCCTGCGTCAGGCTGTTCAGCGCCGAGCCCTTCACCGCGACGCCGACCGCGTCCCGGGCGAACGGGATGTAGGTGAGCGCGGTGCCGGAGGTGGACGGGCCGCTGGAGGAGCGGGCGAAGTCGACCTGGCCCTTGATGGCGACGCCGGAGGAGTCCGGGTACTTGTCACCGGTCAGCGACTGGCTCAGGGCCAGGCGGCCCTTGCCGGAGCCGTTGGGGCGCAGGAAGGACGGGCCGCCCGAGCGGGTGGTGATGTTCGAGGTGGTGGAGCCGGTGCCGGGCTCGATCGCGTCGTAGGAGGCGATGCCCGCGCCGCCTGCCGACTTCACGGCCGTACCGGCGTAGCTCGTGCCGTTGACGGTGTCACCGGCCAGGGCGTTGAGCACGTCCTGGGTGGTGTCGGAGCCCACGCCGACCAGCTGGCGGAAGGTTCCGGCGGGGGTGGGGTCGGCGTACGCGGGGCTGGCCAGAGCCAGGCCGCCGGCCACCACGGCGGCGGCGACGAGCGCCGCCGTAGAGCGCGTTCTGCGCATCGAGAGTCTCCTGACGATAGTGCGTCGGTGCGGGAGAAGGGGATCTGGCAGGGTGGTACGGGCCGTCCGCCCCGACTGCCTTTCGGGGCGGGCGGCCGTCTGTGGGGGCGCCCGGTGGGGGCGCCCCGGTCTCAGAGCCTCAGGGCAGCCGCCTGCGCAGCCGCTCGGGCAGGGAGAAGGCCGGCACGACGGTCACCGTGCGGCCGCCGGGCAGCGGCACCCGCAGGGGCAGCCGCAGCCGGCTGCCGCCCGCGAAGGGCGCGCCGAGTCCGGCGAAGGCGCCGAGCGCGGCCCCGACCGGTACGGCATAGCGGAGCGGATTCGCGGGGTCGGCCGGGGTGTTTCCGGCTGCGGTGGTCTCCACGGCCTTTCCGCCGTCGTACGAGGCCTGGGCGCTGGGCGTGGCGCTCGCGCCGCCGTCCGCTCCCGTACCGCCGTCACCGGAGGCACCGCCGGAGGTGGTGCCGCCCGACCCGTCGCCGGTGCCGCCGGAGCTCTGGCCGCCGCTGGTGCCGCCCGAGCCCGAGTCACCGCCGGTGGACGGCGACCCCTTGTAGCGCAGGAGCGCGTCGGCCGCCTTCAGCGCGCGGTCGCGCAGCGTGCGGGAGAGCGGGGCGTACCCGTCGGGCAGCCGGCCCGGGTCGGCGCCGCTGACCTGACCGGCGCCCGCCGCGTAGCGCAGCAGCGCCGCGTAGTCCGCGCGGGCGTCCGGCTTCAGCCAGCCCGGCCGTGCGGCCGCGTAGACCAGCTGGGCCAGCGGGTAGGCGCCCTTCGCCTTCGCGTTCGCCGGGGTGATCTCGGCGACGTCCTTGCCGGAGGCGCTCCTGGCCGCCTCGGTCAGGGCCGTGGCGGTCGGGGCGACGAACTTGCCCGCCGTGTTGCGCAGCTCGGCCGTCTGCAGGCCGTACCGGTCGGCGGAGGCCGCGTCGGTGACCGTGATGACGAACCGCGAGCCGACCGTCTGCGGGCCGGGGCTGCGGTACGCGGGCGGGTTGGACAGCGGGTCCCAGGTCGACTTCCACAGGGTGTCGGCGCGCCGGGTGTGCAGGGCGCCGGCGTGCATGTCGTCGACGTACGGGTGGAAGTCGGTCATGCACTGCCGGGCGTCCTTGGGAGCGTCGGTGCCGGGCGGCACCGTGCACCAGGGGTCGCTCTTCGGATACTCGTCGACGTGCCCGGGATCGAAGGCGAGACCGGAGGGGTTCAGGTCCGCGTTGGTGCTGTAGTACGGGTTGACCCGCATGCCCCAGTCGTCGGAGACGCCGGAGAGGAACTGCCGGGCCTCCTTGTCCGAGAGGATCCACTGCCACACCGCGCGGGCGCTGTCGCTGTGGCCGAGCGAGGTGAGCAGGTCGGTGTCGGTGGCCGGGGTCTCGGCGACCGAGAGGTACGCGAACTCGGGGTTGAGGGCGATGAACTCGGGGTCGCTCGCCAGGCCCGCCGGGTTGTTCTTCGCCCAGCCGTACCCGTGGGCCGCCTTGTCGCCGAGCACCGAACCCCAGGTGGAGTTGCGGTACGACTCGGTGAGCAGCTTGGCGACCAGCCGGGGCGTCAGCCTGACCGACTCGACCTTGGTGCCCGCCTGTCTCCTGATGTTCTCGGGCGCCCCGGCCTTGGGTCTGCGTTCGATCGTGAACCCGATGACCGCTCCGGACAGCGCCACGGGCGCGTACGTCGTCGTACCGCCCGGTGCCGACGTGCCGTCGTCGGCACCCAGGGCGCGGGTGGTGAAGCCGAGGCCGAACGTCTTGTCGGTGCCCAGCCGGGAGCGGGTGTCGGGCTCGCCGAGTTCCGTGTAGCCGTACACCTTGCCGGACGGGCACAGGGCCGCCTGCCAGCTGGTCACCGCGTCGGCGACCAGCTCGCTGCCGGTGGTGGGGCGCTCGTCGCTGCCCAGCGGGCAGTTGCTGCCCACCTGGTTGAAGTGCAGCGGGATCGCGATGCGGTTCTGCCAGTTGGTCGAGGAGACCGGGGAGCCCGCGTTGACCTGGCTGTGGTCCGCGTACGGCTTTCCGTCGAGGTCGAGGTGGCCCTGCGGGACGATGACCAGCCAGCAGGAGCGGGGCTTGGTGACGCCGTTCTGGGTGACCGGGGAGCCGCAGCCCAGGTGCGGGGCCTCGTTGGCGGTCTGCACCTCGAAGTACTCCACGCCGGTGCCGGCGGCGCCGGTGCGGGCGAAGTCGACCTCGTTGGTGGTGTTGTGGTTGAAGAACCGGTTGTTCTGGGTGTTGGTGAGGACCGTCTCGCCGGTGACCGCCTTGAACGGCACCTCGCCCGGGACGCCCGGCGGCTGGGCGGCGCCGTAGCGGTTGTCCTGGCCGTAGTTGGTGGGGTCGGCGCTGTAGAAGATCTGGCGGGTGTCGTCCAGCTGGTTGCCGGGCCAGTTGCCGCGGTCGGTGGTCGGGGAGGCGCCGTACTGGCACTGGGTGCGGGGCGGGCCGGGGTTGCCCGGGACGCTGCCGTCGTCGTCGCCCCAGCACTGCATGATCTGCACGAAGTCGGTGTTGAACCAGGTGCCCGCGAAGGTGGTCGGGGTGCCGCCGCTCCAGGAGACCTTGATCGCCTGGCTGGTGAGGTGGCTCGTCCGGTCGACGGTGAACTTCATGTCCTTGAACTCGCCCCGCCCGGAGACGGTGACCGCCGAGCCGGCCGGGGCGGCGGTCGCGGTGGGCGCCGCCTGGGCGACCGCGAGGCCCGCGAGGGCGCCCACGGTGGCACCGGCGAGGAGGCGGATCAGGGCGCCGCGGACGCGGCCGGGCCGTCTGCGGATCATCGTCGGTCACCGTCCTTGGCGCTGTCCTGCGACCGGGCGCCGACCAGGCGGGAGACGACCGAGGGCAGCAGGACCAGGCCGAGCACCAGGAACGCGGCCAGCAGCATCAGCGTCTGGGTGGCGGTCCAGCCGTGGCCTGCGGCGACGGCGACCGGCTGGGCGAGGGCGACGGTGTTGTCGGCGCCCGTACCGGTGCCGCCCGAGCCGCCGCCCGCGCTCGCACCCGGCGCGATGGTCTGCCCGGTGTCCGGGTCGACGGACGGGCCGCCGCTGCCGCCGGTGCCTGAAGTACCGTTTCCGCCGGCCGCGGAGGACCCGCCGTTCGCCGTGCCGCCCGCCGCGGATCCGCCGCCGGAACCGCCGTTGCCGTCACCGGACTTGGCGCCGCCGCTGCCCGTGGTGCAGGGCGGGGCGCCCTTCTTGTCGCAGGGCTTCGGGTAGGGCGCGGTGTCGGCGAGCCGGTTGTGGCCGTCGGGAGTGAACGTCGGGTTGTTGCAGCGCTTGATGTTGATGTTCTGCGCCTGCACGCCCGGGATCCGGCGGATCTGGTCGAAGCCGGCCTTGACCAGGTTGATCGGCAGCGGCGAGTAGCCGAGCTTGGGCGCCTGCTGCTGGCCCTGGCACATGAAGTAGTACGAGAACGCGCCCAGCGTCCGGCCCTTGACCGTACTGAAGGTGCCCCGCACCTTGAGCGGCAGGATCATGTACGAGTAGCTGGACAGCGGGTAGTTGCGCTTGTCGGAGTCGTTGTAGACGCCGTCGAGCTGCTGGGTGAGGTAGTCCGGGGAGCTCTTGTTCGTGTTGATCCGGGCCTTGAGCAGCGAGACCGCGACGTTCTGCGGGGTCGGCTCGGTGTAGTAGCCCGAGTGGTTCAGGATCTTGGCGACCGGGTAGTGCGCGTTGAGCGCGTAGGAGTAGTTGACGTACCCGATCGCGCCCTCGCCGTAGTTCTGGGCGATGTAGCCGGCCACGCCGAGGTCGCCGGACTGGGCGATCATCCCGGGGCTGGTGGGGTAGTTCGAGGTCTGCCCGCAGGAGCCGGAGCGGCCCACCTTGCGGCAGTAGGCCTGCCACAGCGCCTTGTGCTGGTTGGTCATCCACAGCGTGAACTGGGCGGTGGAGCCGGAGCCGTCGGAGCGGACGACCGGGACGATCGTGCGGTGGGGCAGCTGCAGGCCGGGGTTGTCGGCCCGGATCACCGGGTCGTCCCAGGTCTTGATGACCCCGGTGAAGATCTTCGTGACGACGTCGCCGGACAGGCGCAGGTTGGTGACCCGCTTGCCGTTGACGGTCAGGTGGTACATGAAGACGGTGCCGCCGGCGACGATGGGCATGTAGGCGTACGAGCCCGCCGCCGGGCGTTCGGCCGCGGAGCCGTCCGTCGGGTGGGTCTGGAACGGGATGTCGGAGACCGCGAAGTCGACGGTGCCGCTGAGGAACTGGCGGCGGCCGTCGGAGGAACCGGTGCCGGCGTAGCTGATGCGCATGCCGTACTGGTTCACCGCGCGGCGCCACTCGTCCACGGCGTTCTCCGCCCAGGTGGAGCCTGCGCCGGAGACGGGGGTGTAGGTGTCTGCCGACGCGGGGGTGGCTGTCGCGAGGATGCCGAGCAGTGCGGCCAGGATGCCCAGCCGTCGTAGGGCGGTGGTGAGTTGCCTGAGCATCAGAGGCTGCCTTCGTTGTCGGGTGCGGGTTCGTGGGCGGGCCCCCGGCCTCCGGCCGGGTCCGGGCTCCCTCCCGCACCACCCGTGCGGCTTTCGTGGTCGGGTGCGGGTGGCTCCTGTGGGGCCGAGTCGCCGTCGGCGGCTGCGGGGAGTCCGTCCTGCGGCGTCTCGTCGAACAGCGTCAGGCCCGGGGCGTGCAGGTCCGCGAAGCGATCCGCATCGCGCCGCGACGCCCGTGCCGCCCGTCGTGCCTGGCGCTTGCTCTGGTGGCCGGGGCCGCGGCCGCCGATGAAGCGGGCGATCGCGAACAGCACCAGGACCAGGGCCATCAGCACCGCCGCCGCGCCGAAACCGCGGGCGATCATCGTCGGCTGGGGCGACTTGACGAAGTTGAAGACGGCGAGGGGCAGGGAGACCATCGGGCCGTTCGTCGGGTCGGCGTTCAGCGCCGCCGTGAACCCGGCGGTGAGCAGCACCGGCGAGGTCTCGCCGATGCCGCGCGCGGTGCCGAGGATGACGGCCGTGGCGAGACCCGAGCGGGCGGTGGGCAGGACCACGTGCCACACCGTGCGCCAGCGCGGGGCGCCCAGGGCCTCCGCCGCCTCGGTCAGGGTGCCCGGCACCAGCCGCAGCACCACGTCCGCCGCCCGGATCACGATCGGCAGCATCATCACGCTGATCGCGAAGCCCGCCGCGAGTCCCGACTTCTGCATGCCGAGCCCGAGGATCCAGGTGGCGTACACCATCAGGCCGGCCACGATCGAGGGCAGCGCGGTCATCGCCTCGACGATGGTGCGGACGAAGCGGGAGAAGCGCCCGGGGATCTGGTTCAGGTACACGGCGCAGGCCAGGCCCAGCGGGACCGTGATCACCAGGGCGATGGTGATCATGGTGAGGGTGCCGAGCATGGCGTGTGCGATGCCGCCGTTGGTGAGCGGGTCGAGGGGGCCCGCGGCCTGCATGTCCTGGGTGAAGAAGTTGGCGTGCGGCAGGGCCTCGCGGCCGCGCCAGGCGGTGAAGCCGACGACCAGGGCGAGCGCGACGAACAGCAGGGTGGCCGCGCTCCACAGCACGACGGTCATCACCCGGTCCCGTACCGCCTGCCCGTTCTCCTCCAGGCCGGTGAGCACGGCGTAGATGAGGAGGAAGGCGAGGTAGGCCGTGACGGTGAAGCCCAGCCCGCCGGAGAAGGGGGCGAGCCGGCCGAACAGCAGCACGGCCGTGCAGAGTCCGGAGGCGGCGGCGCCGGTCAGGGACAGCACCCCCGAGCGGGTGGGGCCGCCGATCCGGCGGGGGACGTCCGGGAGTTCGTCGGCCGGCTGTGCGGCGGCCGCGCTCTCCCCGACGCCGTTGTCGCGAACGGCGTTCTCTTCCACGACTGTCATGTCAGGCCTCGCTCTGTGCGCCGGACCGGGAGCGGGCCACGACTGTCGACGCCGTGAAGTTGACCGCCAGGGTGAGCAGGAACAGCGCCAGGCCCGCGGCCATCAGTGCCGACATGCCGAAGGTGGAGGCGTCGCCGTAGTGCAGGGCGATCAGGGAGGAGACGGAGTTCGCGCCGGTCTGCAGGATGTGCGGCTGGATGGTGAAGACGGGCGAGATGATCAGGTAGACGGCGATGGTCTCGCCGAGCGCCCGGCCGAGCCCCAGCATGGTGCCGCCGATGATCCCGCCCTTGCCGTACGGCAGCACGACGGAGCGGATCATCCCCCAGCGGGTCGCGCCGAGCGCGTAGGCGCCCTCCCGCTCCCCGGCCGGGGCCTGGGCGAACACCTCGCGCATCACCGAGCACTGGATCGGCGCCACCATCAGGGCCACGACGAGCCCCGCGATGAAGGTCGAGGCGGTGTAGACGCTCTCGGTGGCCAGCGGTTCGCCCGGCTGGGTGCCGTCCACCGTGAAGAGCGGGAACCACCCGAACCAGTCGGACAGCCAGCGCGACAGCCCGATCACGTGCCCCTGCAGGAAGAACAGTCCCCACAGCCCGTACACCACCGACGGTACGGCCGCCATCAGGTCGACCATGGTCACGAGCGTGCGCCGCAGCGGGCGCGGTGCCACGTCGGAGATGAACAACGCGGTGCCCACGGCCAGCGGCACGGAGATGGCGACGGCGACGAGGGCGATGAGCAGCGTCCCGGTGAGGACTGCGGCGATGCCGAACCTGTGGACGTCCGGCTGCCATTCGGCGGTGGTGAGGAAGGCGAACCCCCTGACCCTCAGCGCCTGTCCGGCCCTCAGCAGCAGAAACAGGCCAACGCCTGCCATGACTGCCAGGACGGCGACGCCGGTGGCGGTCAGCTGGTACCGGAAGATCCTGTCCCCGAGACTCCGCGCGGCGAACGCCCTTCGGGGCAACGGCCGTTCAGGTTTCCCGGGCTCTACGGATCTGTTGGGCCCGGATCTGCCGGGCCCCTCTACGGCGGACACCACGTGTGGCCCCCCATGCGACATGAAGCGACATGTACGGGAACGGCGTCCCCGCGCGGGGAGAGTCAATGGCTGGATGCTGTCGCTTCCGGGCGCCGCAGACGGCCCGTAGATGAATGGTTCATGTCATCTCGGTGTGGGGGCTGTGTGTGTAGCGGCCATGCGTCGGCCGGTTCAGTCCGGCTGCGCGGGCGTGGTGCGGCGGGCGTAGGCGCGGGCCGCGCGGGCGCGGTCGCCGCAGCGGGTGGAGCACCAGTGACGGCGGCCGTGCCGGAGGAGGTAGCGGTTGCACGGGCTGGAGCCGCAGGCGGTGAGGCGGTCGGCGTCGGGGCCGGTGAGCAGTTCGGCGGCGTCGGAGGCGAGGGCCGCCAGGGCGTGCTCGACGATCTGGGTCGTGGGGTGGGAGGCCGCCCGGTACAGGCCGCGCTCGGGGTGCCAGTACAGCAGGGCGGCCGCGGGGGCGCGGGTGAGCGCGTCGTTGAGCGCGTGCAGTGCGCCGGCGGGGGCGGCGTGCCCGTCGACCCGGGAGGCGAGCAGGGAGCGGATCTGTTCGCGCAGGGAGCGCAGCTGGGCCGCGCAGGTCTCCCGGAGTTCCGCGTCGGCCGGGGCCAGGCCGTGCTCCACGAGCCAGCGGTTGGCCGCGGCGGGCGTCCCGAGCAGGTCGGCGAACTGGCCGCCGGGCAGGGCGACGGCGCTGTTGGCGAGGTCGAGGGCGGCGTACTGCTCCGCGCCCGGCGCGGGCGGCACGGTCGGCTCGTCGGTCACGGTCCCCTTCATGAGTCTCATGGTACGGCTTGCGCCCATCCGTGAGAGGCGGCTAGCGTTTCCTCACGGATAGAAATTCTCTATCCGTGAGACAGATGTCCCTGAGACGACCCTCCGCGAGGTGCCCCATGGCTGCAGCCGGCCCGAACCCCGACCCCACGAGCGAGCGGGTCCCCGTCCGCGTCCTCGGCGGCCCGACCGTCCTCATCGAGTACGGCGGCCTCCGTCTCCTCACCGACCCCACCTTCGACGCCCCCGGCGACTACCCCGCGCCCAGCGGCCGGGTCCTGACCAAGACCGCCCCGCCCCGCCTCACCCCGGCCGAACTCGGCCCCGTGGACGTCGTCCTGCTCTCCCACGACCAGCACGCGGACAACCTCGACCACTCCGGCCGCGCCCTGCTCGCCGACGTGCCCCGCACCCTCACCACGCCGAGCGCCGCCGACCGCCTCGGCGGCACCGCCCGCGCGCTCGCCCCCTGGGAGTCCGTCGAACTGCCCCGCCCCGACGGCGGCACCGTCACCGTCACCGCGGCGCCCGGTCTGCACGGCCCCAAGGGCTCCGAGCCGATCGTGGGCGAGGTCACCGGCTTCGTCCTGACCTCCGCCGACCTGCCCACCGTCTACGTCAGCGGCGACAACGCCTCGCTCGAACTGGTCCAGGAGATCGCCGACCGGTACGCCCCCGTCGACACCGCCGTCCTCTTCGCCGGCGCGCCCCGCCTGCCCGTCCTCGACGACGCCCTCCTCGTCCTCGACGGCGCCGGAACCGCGACCGCCGCCCGCCTCCTCGACGCCCGCCGCGTGGTCCCGGCCCACTGCGACAGCTGGGCCCACTTCACCGAGACCAGGGAGGACGTGGTGGCCGCGTTCGTCGAGGCGGGGCTGGTGGAGCGGCTGCAGCTGGACTGAGCGGCCGGCGGCGTCGCAGGACCGTAGTACCGCGGTACCACCCGGCCGGGCCCCGTTCAGCCCCCGGTACCACGGAATCGGGGCGATCCGGACTTTAGCGTTGCGGGTGAGGCGTCAGACGCGACGGACGCCCGAGTCCGAGAGAGAGCGACGCGCATGATCGACGCACGGCAACTGACCAAGAGGTACGGGGAGAAGACGGCCGTCGACGGGCTGGACTTCGTCGTGAAGCCGGGCACCGTGACCGGCTTCCTGGGGCCCAACGGCGCGGGGAAGTCCACCACCATGCGGATGATCGTCGGGCTCGACGCCCCGACGAGCGGCGCCGTCACCGTGAACGGCCACCACTACGCCCACCACCGGGCACCGCTGCAGGAGGTCGGGGCGCTCCTGGAGGCGAAGTCCGTCCACCCGGGCCGCACCGCCCACCAGCACCTCAGGGCGCTCGCCCTGACCCACGGCATCCCGCGCCGCCGGGTCGACGAGGTCATCGAGCTGGCCGGCCTCGCCGGCGTGGCCCGCAAGCGGGCCGGTGCTTTCTCCCTCGGCATGGGCCAGCGGCTCGGCATCGCGGCGGCGCTGCTCGGCGATCCGCAGACCGTGATGCTGGACGAGCCGGTCAACGGCCTCGACCCGGAGGGCGTGCGCTGGATCCGCACCCTGCTGACCTCGCTCGCGGCCGAGGGCCGGACCGTGTTCGTCTCCTCCCACCTGATGAGCGAGGTGGCGCTGGTGGCGGACCATCTGATCGTCGTGGGCCGGGGCCGGCTGCTGGCCGACACCACCGTGAGCGACCTGGTCCGCGAGGCGGGCGGCGACACGGTGCGGGTCGCGACCGAGGACCCGGCGCGGCTGCGGGACGTGCTGGCCGGGCCCGGCGTCGACATCACCGGCCGCGCCGGCTCCGAGGAACTGCAGGTCACCGGTCTGACCGCCCGTGAGATCGGGCTGAAGGCCGCCGCACACGGCATCCCGCTGTTCGAACTGACCGCGCGGACCGTCTCCCTGGAGGAGGCGTTCATGGACCTGACCCGGGACGCCGTGGAGTACCACGGCTCCACGACCGGCACCGAGACCCCCGAGACCGCCGGGAGGACGGCATGAGCACCCTCACCGCCACCGCCGAGGAACCCCGCACCGCGCCCACCCGCCCCGCCTACCGCGTGACCGGACGGCGCGTGCTGTCCTCCGAGTGGGCCAAACTCTGGTCGCTGCGCTCGACCTGGATCACCCTGGGCCTCGGCCTGCTCTTCCTCGTCGTCTTCGGACTCATCGCCGCGGCCCGCTACCGGTCGATGGTCGGCACCCCCCGCATGGCCCCGGACTTCGCCCGCGCGACGGCCGTGAGCCTGTCCCTCTTCGGCACCAACTTCGCCCAACTGGCCCTCGGTGTCCTCGGCGTGCTGGTCATGGCGGGGGAGTACTCCACCGGCCTGATCCGCTCGACCCTGGCGGCCGTGCCCCGCCGGCTGCCCGTCCTGTGGTCCAAGGCGGCCGTGTTCGGGCTGGTCGCGCTGGTGGTCGGCACCGTCGGCGCGTTCGTCGCCTTCCTGCTCGGCAGCGGCATCGTCTCCGGCACACCCGCCGCGATGGACCTGACCCACGCGGGGGTCGTACGCAGCCTGCTGGGCGCCGGCCTCTACCTCGGCCTGGTCGCTGTCATCGGCATCGCCCTGGGCGCGCTGCTGCGGTCGGTGGCCGGTGGCATCTCGGTGCTGGTCGGCACGCTCATGCTCATCCCCGGACTGACCTCCCTCCTGCCCAGCTCCTGGCAGGACGACATCAGCCCCTACCTGCCGAGCCACGCCGGCCAGGCGATGTTCGCCGTGACCCAGGACTCCACCACCCTGTCGCCCCTGCCCGGGCTGCTGGTCCTCCTCGGGTGGACGGCACTCGCGCTGGCGGGGGCGGCGTACCGGCTGGTGCGCAGCGACGCCTGAGCGTGGACGCGATGGACGCGGCGACGTCCGACGGCGTGGGGAACGGAACGGCGGCGCCCGACGGTGTGGGGCATGACGCGGCGACGTCCGACGGCGTGGGCGACGGCACGGCGGCGTCCGGCCGTGTGCACCATGGGCTGGTGACTGCCGTGACCGCCTACGACATCAGTGGGATGGGGCCGCTGGTCGCCCGGCTCGGCCGGGTGGGCCAGCGGCTCCGGCAGGCCGACCGGGCCCGGCCGTGGGTGCTGGACGCCGCGGTGGTGGTGCTGGTCCTCCTGATGTTCTGCCTGCCCGACCTGCTGCACGCGGGCGCCGGGGACGGCGACGGACCGCGCCACGTGCGGCTCACCTTCACCCGGCCGCCCGTGGCTGCCGTGTTCGTCCTGCAGGCGGGTCTGCTGCTGCCGCTGCTGTGGCGCAGGCGCCGGCCCCTGGCCGCCTTCGGTGCCGTCTGGGCCGTCTTCGTCCTGCAGTGGTCCCTCGATGTGGCGCTGCGCGCGGACGTGGCCCTCTTCATAGCGCTGTACAGCCTGGCCCTGCACGGGCGGCTGCGGCAGCTGCCCTGGGCCTGCGGGGCCATGGCGGCCGGGATGGCACTGGTCGCGGTGCGCGTGTCGCCGGCCGTCTCCGTCTGGGACGCGCTGTTCTTCCTGCTGAGCACGGCGACCGCGGCCCTCACGCTCGGCCTGGTGGTGCGCATCCGCCGGGCCCAGCTCGCCGGACTGCGGGACCGGGCGGCCCGCCTGGAGATCGAGCGCGACCAGCGCAGCAGACTGGCCGCCGCCACCGAACGGGCCCGGGTGGCCCGCGAGATGCACGACATCGTCGGCCACAACCTGTCCGTCATCATCACGCTCGCCGACGCCGGGGCCTACGCCACCGACACCGCTCCCGAACGCGGCAAGGAGGCCCTGCACCTCATCGGCGACACCGGCCGCCAGGCGCTCGGTGAACTCCGGCGCGTCCTCGGCGTCCTGCGCGAGGCGGCGGACGGCCCGCCGGGTGCGCCCGAACTCAGCCCGCAGCCCGGCATCGCGGACATCGCCGCGCTCTGCGAGGGCGTGCGCGCCGCGGGTCTCGACGTCGTCTACCGGTCCGCCGGAGACGTCGACGCCCTGGACGACGGGGTGCAGCTGACGGCCTACCGGATCGCCCAGGAAGCCCTGACGAACACGCTCAAGCACGCGGGCGCCGGCACCCGGGCCCGCCTGTCGATCGCCGTCGAGGACACCCGGCTGACCATCCGGGTCCAGGACACCGGCCCGGCCGCCCGGCCCGGACCGCCGTACGAGGAAGGGCACGGCCTGGTGGGCATGCGGGAACGAGCGGCGCTCTACGGCGGAACGGTCAGCGCGGGCCCGGCGGGCGGCGGCTGGCGGGTGGCGGTCTCCCTGGACCTGGCCTCCGCGGGCGGTGCCGCGTGACCACCGTACTGATCGTCGACGACCAGCCGCTCCAGCGCTACGGCTTCCGCCTCCTGCTGGAGTCCGTCCCCGGGACCGAGGTGGTCGGCGAGGCCGCGCACGGCGCCGAGGCGGTCCGCAGGGCCGCCGAACTGCGCCCCGACGTCGTGCTGATGGACGTACGGATGCCCGGCATGGACGGCATCGAGGCCACCCGCCGCATCGCCGAGTCCGGGGGCCGGTCCCGGGTCCTCGTCCTGACCACCTTCGACCTGGACGAGTACGTCCACGCGGCCCTGCGCGCCGGAGCCAGCGGCTTCCTCCTCAAGGACGCGCGCCCCGAGGAACTCCTGGCCGGCATCCGCGCGGTCGCGGTCGGCGACGCAGTGATCGCGCCCGCGCTCACCCGGCGCCTGCTGGACGAGTTCGCCCAGCTCCTCCCGCGGCCCGCCGGTGACCCGGCCGAGGACGCCCGCCTGAACGCCCTCACCGAGCGGGAACGCGAGATCCTCGTCGCCATCGGCAGGGGCTGGACCAACGGCGAGATCGCCGCCCGCTTCGTCCTGTCCGAGTCCACGGTCAAGACCCACGTGGGCCGCGTCCTCGCCAAGATCGGCGCGCGGGACCGCGTACAGGCGGTGATCTTCGCGTACGACCGCGGGCTCGCCCGGCCGGGCAGCGAAGGTCAGTAGCGCAGTGCCGAGCCGACCACCGCGTGGATCTCGCCGGTCAGCTTGCGGTTGCTGGTGGCCGTGGCCTCGCCGGAGGCGCCCGCGCCCACGTCCTTGAGCGTCGTCACGGTCACGTCCAGCAGGTTGCCGCTCTTGTCCGTGAAGTTGACCTGGACGGCGAAGGACTTGGCGGAGTCGGCGGTGTTCTTGGCGGTCACCTTGACCGTGGCCTTGCCCGCACTGTCGGGGGTGGGGGCGCCGAGCGTCACGTCGTCCTTGGCCATCACCCCGTTCTTCACCGATTCGAGCTTGTTCCTGGCCTGCGCCGAGGCCGAGGCCAGTGACTCGCCCGCCTTGGAGGCGAGGGAGGCGGCGGCGGAGGAGGCCGCCGAGGCCGCCTTGCTGGCGGCGCCGGACGTGTTTCCGGAGTTGTTGTCGGAACATCCGGCCGCCGCGACCGCGACGGCCAGGGCCAGCACCGCGCCCGCCGTGCCCCTCGTCCATGTCTTTCGCACTGCCATACCGCGCCTCCACTGACTCCCGAAAGGTCTGTTCCTCTCACCTCAGTGAAGGGGCCGCCGCCGTGCCCTGCACGTCGGGTGAGGTGTCCGGGTGCCCTCCCCCGTGCCGTCGCTTCCGTCGCTTCCGTCGCGAAATTCACCCGAATGCAGCAGTGGCCGTACGCGCCGGGGGCGCCGATCGGAGTACGGACGGATAGTGGTGCCCGGGGAACGACGTCCCGACGGCTCCCCGGTACAGGAGGCTCCATGCGTGCTTCACGGTCGCTGGCCGCACTCATAGGTGTCGCGTCGCTCGGCATCGCACTGACCGCCTGCCAGGATCAGGCGGCCGGCACGGTCGTGGCGCACACCGGTGCCCGATATGTGGAGACCTTCACGAACCCGTCGATCCGCGGGTGCCACCCTTTCCGTGAGGGTGTGACCAACGTCAAGAACTACACGCTGAGCAGCATGCTCCTGTACACGACACCCAACTGCACCGTGCCGCCGGGCGGGTCGAGCATCTACGTGGACATGCAGTCCTCGGACCAGGTGGTCCCGTCCTACGGCCTGTGGCGCAGCTTCTCCTTCACCCCCCAGTGACGCGCGGGTGGTGCCCGAGCGGCGCACCCATCCCTCTATGACGACCGTTATAGCGCGGTGTAGAGTCGCGTTATAACGATCGTCATAGGAGGTAGTCGTGACCGTGGTCACCGTGAACACCCCCGCGGGGCGGCTGAGTCCGGAGCAGCGCCGCACGCTGGCCGAGACGCTGACGGACGCGGTGCTCGTGCCGGAGGTCGGCCGGTTCGCGCCGGCCGCGCGGGCCGGGTTCCAGGTGCACTTCGTGGAGCGTGAGCCGGACATGATGGCCATCGGCGGCCGGCTGCTGGCGGACGCCGGTCACGGGCTCGACGTCATGGTGATCGACGTGGCGGTCATGGACGGCGAGTGGCGCCGGGAGGTCCGGGCCGAGGTCGTCGAGCGCATCCTGGCCGCGCTGGCGCGGGCGTGCGGTCTGCCCGAGCCGTCGTCGGCCTGGTGGGTCAACTTCCGGGTCATCGAGGAGGGCGGCTGGGGCGCCGGCGGCGGTGTGCTCTCCGTCCTCTCGCTCCTCGACAGCGGCGTGTTCACCGAGGAGAGGGCCCGGGCGATCCGCGCGGCGATCGGCGCCTGAACCCGGAACCCTCAGCCGTCAGGCCGACCGGTCGAGCGCGCCGACGATCAGGGCTTCGAGCTGCTGGGCGACCCGGTCCAGGGGCTCCGTGTCGCGCTTGGCGCGGCACATGGCGATCGCGCCCTCGACCGACGCCACGACGAGGGTCGCGAGCCCGGATGCCCGGTCGGGGGCGGCGCCATGGGCGCGCAGTGCGTCCGTGAGCAGCTGCTCCCAGTGGTCGAACGCCTCGGCGGCGGCGAGGAGAGCGGGCGGTGCGGCGTCCTCGGCCGGCGGCTCCTCCACGGAGACGGCCAGCACCGGGCAGCCCGCGCGGAAGTCGCTCGCGACGACGATCTCCCGCCACAGTGCGAGGAAGGCGTGCAGTCCGGCGACCGGACCCGCGTCCAGCTCCTTCCGCAGGATGCGGGTGACCATCGTGTCCGCGTACCGCACCGCCTCGGTGGCCAGCTGCTGCTTGCCCTCCGGGAAGTAGTGGTAGGTCGAGCCGAGCGGCGCCCTGGCGTGTTTGGCCAGGTCCCGGATGCTGGTGCCGTTCAGGCCGCGCCTGCTGATCATGTCGGCCGCTCCGGCCACGATGCGCTCGCGCGACGGTGTCTCGGCTCTGGCCACGATCGTGCTCCCCTCTGGCTATAACGCTCGTCATAGTCTAGCGTGACCTCCGTTTATAACGACTGTTATAGGAGGCTTCACCATGCCGATGATCAGGCTCACCGTCCCCTCCGGCGCCCTGACCGAAGAGGGCCGCAAGAGCGTCCGGGGCGACCTGGCCGCCGTACTCCTGCGCTGGGAGGGAGCGCCCGACACGGCGTTCTTCCGGGCCCAGGCGTGGAGCTACCTGATCGAGCTGCCGGAGGGTGCGCAGACCACCGCCGAGGACGACGCGCCCCGCTTCCTAGTGGACGTGACCGTCCCGCAGGGCGCCCTGTCCGAGCGCCGCAAGGCCGGCCTGGTCGAGGACGCCACCAGGACCGTGCTCGAAGCCGCCGGACTCCCGGCGGACCAGGCCCTGCGCGTGTGGGTGCTGGTGCACGAGCAGCCCGACGGCACCTGGGGCGCCGGCGGCGCGGTCATCCGCTACGCCGACCTGGTGGCCCTGGCGAAGGGACGGCAGGCCGATGCGTGAACTGACCTACATCGCCCGCCACACCGTCGAATGGCGCGAGGCACCCGACCCCAGGATCGAGTCGGACCGGCAGGCGATCGTCGCCCCGGTGGCCGCCACCTCCTGTGACGTGGACTCGGCGATCCTGGCCGGACACGCCACGCGGCGGCAGCCGCACAGGGAACACGGCATCGAGCCGCCGTTCGCCCTCGGCCACGAGTGCGTGGCCCGGGTCGTGGAGACCGGCGACGCCGTCACGACCGTCTCCCCCGGCGACCTGGTGGTCGTCCCCTGGTCCATCAACTGCGGCACGTGCGCCGACTGCCGTGCCGGGCTGACCGCGCACTGCACGTCCGTGCCCCACATGGCCATGTACGGCGCCCCGATCGGCGGCAGCTGGGGCGGCCTCTTCTCCGACCTGGTCCGTGTGCCGTGGGCGGACGCGATGCTCGTCCCCCTGCCCGCCGGCCTCGACCCGGTCGCCATGGCGTCGGCCAGTGACAACTGGTCCCTGTCCTGGCGCCTGGTCGCCCCCCACCTGAGGAACAAGCCCGGGGCCCGCGTCCTGGTCGTCGCCCGCGGCAGCATCGGCCTCTACGTCTGCGACATCGCCCGCGCCCTCGGCGCCTCGGACGTCCTGTACGTCGATCCCGACCCGGAGCACCGCAAGCTGGCCGAGGGCTACGGCGCCCGCACCGCCGAGACGCTCGAACCCGTCCGGCACGGCTTCGACCTGGCGGTGGAGGCCACGGGCCGCGTCGACCAGCTCGCCCTGGCGGTCGGGTCCCTCGCCCCCGAGGGCATGTGCGAGTCGGCGGGCAACCACTTCCGCCCCGGCGAGCTGCCCCTGCTCGACATGTACCTCACCGGCGTCACCCTGCGCATCGCCCGCGACAACGTCCGCGCCCACATCCCGGACGCCCTCGACCTCGCCCGCTCCGGCCAGGTGAACCCGGCACGCGTCGTCTCGCACGTCCTCGACTGGGAACACCTCCCCGACGCGCTGCCCGAGAAGCACCTCAAGCCGGTCTTCGTCCGCGGCGACGCGTAGCGGCGGTCCGTCGGGCAGGGACGGGTTGCTGCCCGACGGACGCGGGGTGGCTCAGCCGACCTGGATGTGCTGGTCCATGCCGGCCTGCTTGTGACCGTCGATCGGGCAGTACAGGTCGTACGTGCCCTTCTTGAGGGTCACCGTCACCGTTGCGTCGTGGCCCGGCGGGACGTCCTTGGTCCGGGCGTCCTCCACACCGGGTCCGTCGACGGACAGGGCGTGGGTGATCTTGCCGGCGTTGTCGGCGACGAAGCTGTAGGTGCCTGGTGTGAACGACGTCCGGGACGGCTTCAGCGTGTACTCGGTCTCGGTGACCGTCACCCGGGTCCCCGAGCCCGCCTGAGGCGTGCCGGTACTGGTCGAACCGCTCGTCTGACCGCCGCCTCCGCTCGAACAGGCGGCCAGGAGGAGAGCGGCGCAGAAGGCCCCCGCGGTCGTACGAAGTGCCGTACGGGGTGCCGTACGGGGTGTATGTGCCGAGATCGCCATGAGGCTCATCCCCTTTCCCCTATGACGGATACGTTCGAACGGGCCAGATGGTTCGTGCCGGCGGCCACCTGCGGCTCGGCGGCGGGACCCGGTGCTCACACCCTGCTTCCGGCCCCTGTGCGGTGCGCTTAACCCCGGGCGATCCGGCGCAGAGACACCCACGTAATGAGCGGTTCGTACCGTCACGAGGGGTGAGATCGGACCGAGCACAGCAAGGGAGGCGCCCGTGGCCGCGCCGGGCTCGCGGAGTGAGGGCACGACGACGGTGCGGACGGTCTGCTCCTACTGCGGAGTGGGCTGCGGCATGGTCCTCGACATCGGCAGGGGACCGGACGGGCGGCGTACGGTCCTGAAGGCGACCGGGGACAAGGAGCACCCGGCGAACTTCGGCCGGCTGTGCACCAAGGGCGCCACCACCGCGGACATGCTCGCCGCACCGGGCCGGCTGACCACCGCCCTCGTCCGGGCGGATCGCGGCGAGGAGCCGCAGCCCACGACCGTGGCGGCCGCCGTGGTCGAGACCGGCCGCCGGCTGCGCGCGATCGTCGACGAGCACGGCCCCGACGCGGTCGCCCTCTACGTCTCCGGGCAGATGAGCCTGGAGGCGCAGTACCTGGCGAACAAGCTGGCCAAGGGCTTCGTCCGGACCAACCAGATCGAGTCGAACTCCCGGCTGTGCATGGCCAGCGCCGGTACCGGCTACAAGCTGTCGCTGGGCGCGGACGGGCCGCCCGGCTCGTACCAGGACCTCGACCGGGCCGACGTCTTCTTCGTCATCGGCTCCAACATGGCCGACTGCCATCCGATCCTCTTCCTGCGGATGATGGACCGGGTGAAGTCGGCGGGCGCCAGGCTGATCGTCGTCGACCCGCGGCGCACCGCCACCGCCGACAAGGCCGACCTGTTCCTGCAGATCAAGCCGGGCACGGACCTCGCGCTGCTCAACGGGCTGCTGCACCTGCTGCACGCGAACGGCCACACCGACGCCGACTTCGTCGCCGCGCACACCGAGGGCTGGGAGGCGATGCCCGCCTTCCTCGCCGACTACCCGCCCGCCACCGTCGCGGAGATCACCGGCATCCCGGAGGACGACATCCGCGAGGCCGCCCGGCTGATCGGTGAGGCGGGGGAGTGGACGAGCTGCTGGACGATGGGCCTGAACCAGTCCACGCACGGCACCTGGAACACCAACGCCCTGGTCAACCTGCACCTCGCCACCGGCGCGATCTGCCGCCCGGGCTCCGGCCCCTTCTCCCTCACCGGCCAGCCCAACGCCATGGGCGGCCGGGAGATGGGCTACATGGGGCCGGGGCTGCCCGGGCAGCGCTCCGTGCTCGCCGACGCCGACCGGGCGTTCGTCGAGGAGCTGTGGGAGCTGGAGCCGGGCGCCCTGCGCGCCGACGGCGTCGGCCAGGGCACGGTCGAGATGTTCCGGAAGATGGCCGACGGGGACATCAAGGCCTGCTGGATCATCTGCACCAACCCGGTCGCCTCCGTCGCGAACCGCAAGACGGTCATCGAGGGCCTGGAGGCCGCCGAGTTCGTCGTCGCGCAGGACGTGTTCGCCGAGACGGAGACGAACGCGTACGCCGACATCGTCCTGCCCGGCGCGCTGTGGACCGAGACCGAGGGCGTCCTGATCAACAGCGAGCGCAACCTGACCCTCGCCCGGCCGGCCGCCGATCCGCCCGGCGAGGCGACGGCCGACTGGCGGATCATCGTCGCCGTGGCCCGCGCGATGGGCTACGAGAAGGGCTTCGCGTACGACAGCGCGGAGGAGATCTTCGAGGAGATCAAGCGCGCCTGGAACCCGGCGACCGGCTGGGACCTGCGCGGTGTGAGCTACGAGCGGCTGCGCGAGACGCCCGTGCAGTGGCCGGCGGCGAGCGCCGACGGTCCCGACCGCAACCCGATCCGGTACGTCGGTGAGGACGGCTCGCCGACCTTCCCGACCGCGAGCGGCCGAGCGGTGTTTTACGCCCGCCCACACATCCCGGCGGCGGAGATGCCCGACGACGACTACCCGTACGTGCTCAACACGGGCCGCCTCCAGCACCAGTGGCACACGCTGACGAAGACGGCCAAGGTCGCCAAGCTGAACAAGCTCAACCCCGGGCCCTTCGTGGAGGTGCATCCGCAGGACGCGACCGAGCTGGGCCTCGCCGAGGGGGATTCGGTGGAGGTCGCCTCGCGGCGCGGGCGGGCCGTGCTGCCCGCGGTCGTCACCGACCGGGTGCGGCCGGGCTGCTGTTTCGCGCCGTTCCACTGGAACGACCTGTTCGGGGAGTACCTGAGCGTCAACGCGGTCACCAGCGACGCGGTCGACCCGCTGTCGTTCCAGCCCGAGTTCAAGGTGTGCGCGGTGTCGCTGACGAAGGCGGCGACCCCGGTGACGGTGCGGACCCCGGCCCTGGTGGGTGGTGCGGCCACGGCCCAGGCGCCCACCGAACCCTCGGTCCCGCCGCTCGCCGCTCTTCCCGCCGCGTCCGTTCCCGCCCCCTTCGGGCTGGAGCCGGCGCCGCCGCCGGTGCTGGCCGAACACGAACGCCGGTATCTGACCGGCTTCCTGGCCGGCATCCCGTCGGGTGCCCCGGGTGTACCGGTGCTGCCGCCGGACGCCCCGTTCAGCCCGGAGCACGCCCTGTGGGTGAACGGCGTACTGGCCGGGATGTACTCCAGGACCTCAGGCGGAGCGGAGACAACTGCCACCACGTACGGCGTAGGCGGCTCCCCGGGGGCGTCCGCCCTGTCCGTGGGCGCCCCGCGCCGCCAGGTCGTGATCCTCTGGGCGTCGCAGACCGGGAACGCCGAGGAGTTCGCGACCGCCGCGGCCGAACGGCTCACCGTGGACGGCCACCCCGCATCCCTCCTGCCCATGGAGGCGGCGGACCTCGCCGCGCTGCCGTCCGACGCCGATCTGCTGCTGATCACGAGCACCTTCGGCGACGGCGACGCCCCGGACAACGGCGCCGGCTTCTGGGACGCCCTCGCCGCACCCGAAGCCCCGCGCCTGAAGGGCCGGCGCTACGCCGTCCTGGCCTTCGGCGACTCCTCGTACGACGACTTCTGCGGCCACGGCCGGCGCCTCGACCGGCGCATGGAGGAGCTGGACGCGGTACGGCTGGCCCCGCGCACCGACTGCGAACCGGACTACGAGACCGAGGCCGAGGCCTGGCTCGACCAGGTGCGCACCGCGCTGAAGGGCTCCGAGCGACCGGAACCGGCCCTGGTTCCCGCGTCGTCGGCGGCTCCCCGGCCGAGCCGTCCCGCCCCCGCCACCGCCCGGCTCACCGGCAACCGCCTGCTGAGTCTGCCCGGTGCGGGCAAGGAGGTCCGGCGCTTCACCTTCGACTCCCGGGACAGCGACACCCCGCTGGTCTACGAGGCGGGGGACGCCCTCGCGGTGCACCCGGTCAACCAGCCGGACCTCGTGACGGAGTGGCTGGCCGTCACCGGCCTGGACGCGGACGCGGCCGTGCAGGTCAAGAGCGTCGGAGAGGTGCCCTTCGCCGAGGCCCTGCGGCGCCACCTGGACATCAGCCGCGTCACCGGCGACCTGCTGCGCTTCGCCGCCGACCGGACCCGCGACCCCCGCGAGCTGCGCAAGCTGCTGCGCCCGGACAACAAGGGCGAGTTGGCGCGCTGGTCCTGGGGCCGCCAGGCCGTCGACGTGGTCGCCGAGTTCGGCGTCCGGGCCGGGGCGCAGGAGTGGGCCGACGTGCTGGGCCGCCTGCAGCCCCGCCTGTACTCCATCTCGTCCAGCCCGCTGACCGACCCGCACCTGGTGTCCCTGACGGTCTCCGTCGTCCGCTACGAGAACCTGCACGGCCGCCCCCGCCAGGGCGTCTGCTCCCCCTTCCTCGCCGACGCCGAGCCCGGCACCCCGGTGCCGGTCCGCGTCCAGCGGGCACCGCACTTCCGCCCGCCCGCCGACCCCGCCACACCGGCGGTGATGATCGGCCCCGGCACGGGCATCGCCCCCTTCATCGGCTTCCTGGAGGAACGCCGGGCCCGCAGCCACCGCGCCCCGAACTGGCTGTTCTTCGGCGAACAGCACCGGGCGACCGACTTCTACTACGAGGACGAGCTGGCCGCCCACCTCGCCGAGGGCACGCTCACCCGCCTGGACACCGCCTTCTCCCGCGACCAGCGCGCCAAGGTCTACGTCCAGGACCGGATGCGCGAACACGGTCCGCTGCTGTGGTCCTGGCTCCGCGACGGCGCCCACTTCTACGTCTGCGGCGACGCCTCCCGCATGGCCAAGGACGTCGACCAGGCCCTACGGGAGATCGCCACCGTCCACGGCGGCCTGGACGAGGCGGAGGCGGCGGCATACGTCAAACAGCTCACCACCGACAAGCGCTACGTGCGGGACGTGTACTGACGGCGACGTGCAGTGACCGTGGCGGGGCGGTGCGACCGGAGGATGCGGGAGAAGCCCCTACTCAGGGCCACACCAGGCAATAAGGCTGATGCCCCGCCTCGTGCAGGCGATGGCTGAAGTCCTGCCACTCGTGGAGCAGCTGGTACACGTTGAACGCGTCCCGGGGGCCGCCTCGGTCAGGGACCGTCGACCAGATGAACGCCGCCGCGCCCACCGCTTCCTCACCGATGCCGCGCAGGGGGTCGACGACCGTCATGGGGAGCTTGACGACGGCGTAGTCGGGGTGCAGGACGACCAGCTCCAGGGGCGGCACCTTGTGCAGGGGCACGCCCTCGATGCCGGTCAGCACCATCGCGGCCATCGTCTCCGGCTTGATCTTGGTGAACATGCCGTTCATGCCCAGCTCGTCGCCGCCGAGTTCCTCGGGGCGCATCGAGATGGGGACGCGGGCCGCGGTCGCGCCGTCCGGCGCGCCGAAGTATTTGTACGTCACCCCCACCCGACCACCATTCCTGCTCCCCGCCCGGAGGCGGTCCACCCGGTGCTCGAGCCGGCTGTCGAACTGCCGGTCGTGCCGCTCGGGCTCACTCGGTACACCCTGTGCCTGACGTGCGTCAGTCTGTCGTGCTTCGGTAGCTTCCTCCGCGTCGCGCCGGTGCCTTCCCCGCCGGGCACGTCGAGGACCCAGGTCATCAGTCCCCTCGCCCAGTCCGCCACCGCGATGCATATCTCCACCCGACTGCTTTTCTAGGACGCGTGGCCCCCGCCGCGCAACCCGATCATCGTGTCAGTGACCTCCCCCACGGCCGCCCGCCGAAACGTGCGGTGAAACACCAGTCCGCAGGATCTTCAACAGCCCCTTACTACTACGTGCCGTATGAGCTGTGTGTATCAGGTCTCAGTCTCGCAGACGGCACAACCGCGATCACGGTTCCGATCTTGAGGTCGGCCGCTGCCGGGGCGAGCCGCGGCCTACCCTGAGGAGGTCACCACGCAACCGGAGTCCGAGAAGTCGGAGAATTCGCACGTCATGAGCGCCATGAGCGAACTGCCCTATCCCTATGATGCGCCCGTCTCACAGGCGCTCTTCGACCGTGCGTCCGTCGTCACACCGGGCGGTGTGAACTCGCCGGTGCGCGCCTTTCGTGCCGTGGGCGGCACGCCGCGGTTCATGGTTTCCGGCACGGGGCCGTACCTGACCGACGCCGACGGGCGGGAGTACGTCGACCTGGTGTGCTCCTGGGGGCCGATGATTCTGGGGCACTCCCACCCCGAGGTCATCGCCGCCGTCCAGGAGGCCGTCGCGCGCGGTACGTCCTTCGGTACGCCCGGTGAGGGCGAGGTCGCGCTCGCCGAGGAGATCGTCGCCCGGGTCGAGCCCGTCGAGCAGGTGCGGCTCGTCAGCAGCGGCACCGAGGCGACCATGTCGGCGATCCGGCTCGCCCGCGGGTTCACCCGGCGCTCCAAGGTGATCAAGTTCGCCGGGTGCTACCACGGGCATGTGGACTCCCTGCTCGCCGCGGCGGGGAGCGGGGTCGCGACGTTCGCGCTGCCCGACACGCCCGGTGTCACCGGCGCCCAGGCCGGCGACACGATCGTGCTGCCGTACAACGACCTCGAAGCCGTGCACGAGGCCTTCCACCGGCACCCGGGCGAGATCGCCTGTGTCATCACCGAGGCCTCGCCGGGCAACATGGGCGTCGTCCCGCCGGACCCCGGGTTCAACCAGGGGCTCAAGGACGCCTGCCGGAAGAACGGCGCCCTCTTCATCTCCGACGAGGTCATGACCGGGTTCCGTACCAGCCGCGCCGGCTGGTACGGGATCGACGGGGTCAAGCCCGACCTCATGACCTTCGGGAAGGTCATGGGCGGTGGGTTCCCCGCCGCGGCCTTCGGCGGTCGCGCCGACGTCATGGCCCACCTCGCTCCCGCCGGGCCCGTCTACCAGGCCGGCACCCTCTCCGGGAACCCCGTCGCCACCGCCGCCGGGCTCGCCCAGCTGCGACTGCTCGACGACGCCGCGTACGACAAGGTCGACGCCGTCTCCGAGCAGATCCGGTCGCTCGTGACCGAGGCGCTCGGCAAGGAGGGCGTGGCGCACCGGCTGCAGACCGCCTCCAACATGTTCTCCGTGTTCTTCACCGACCGGCAGGTGCGGAACTACGAGGACGCCAAGCGGCAGGAGTCGTACCGCTTCACCGCCTTCTTCCACTCGCTGCTGTCGAACGGCGTGTACCTGCCGCCGTCGTCCTTCGAGTCCTGGTTCGTGTCCACGGCCCACGACGAGCGGGCCATCCAGAAGATCGCCGACGCCCTTCCGGCGGCGGCCCGAGCGGCCGCGGAGGCCACGGCAGCATGAGCATCGAAGCCAGCGACAAGGACATCACCGTCGTCCACCTCATGCGGCACGGCGAGGTCGCCAACCCGGACGGGATCCTGTACGGGCGGCTGCCCGGCTACCACCTGTCCGAGCTGGGCCGGCAGATGGCCGACCGGGTCGCCGAGCACCTCTCCTCGCGCGACGTCACCCACGTCGTCGCCTCGCCGCTGGAGCGCGCGCAGGAGACCGCCACCCCGATCGCCAAGGCGCACGGGCTCGACCTCGCCACCGACGAGCGGCTGATCGAGGCCGGCAACGTCTTCCAGGGCAAGACCTTCGGGGTCGGGGACGGCGCGCTGCGCAAGCCCGACAACTGGAAGCACCTCGTCAACCCGTTCAAGCCGTCCTGGGGCGAGCCCTACATCGACCAGGTCGTGCGGATGATGGGCGCGCTGAACGCGGCCAAGGACCAGGCCCGCGGGCACGAGGCGGTGCTGGTCAGCCACCAGCTGCCGATCTGGATCGTGCGGTCGTACGTCGAGAAGCGGCGGCTGTGGCACGACCCGCGCAAGCGGCAGTGCACCCTCGCTTCCCTGACGACTTTCACATATCTGGGCGACAGGATCGTCTCGGTCGGTTACGCCGAGCCCGCCATCGACCTCGTGCCGGTTCATCTCCGGGCCGGCGCCAAGCCGGTGAAGGGGAAGAGCAAGGCCTTCGGGGCGTGACGCTCCAGCTGAAGGCCCTGGCCGACGGCCGCTTCTGACGGTCCGTTTGGAATGGCTTAAGGTCTCTTTGCCGGATCCGTTGCGAAAAACATAAATATCATCGGAACCTCCCCGATCGTCACGCCCTCTGACTGGGTGACCACCAGCAGGCGCGACGAATCGGGGATTTCCATGCGCACCAACTCCCGGACCCTTTCCCGGAGGGGAATACTCGGCCTCGGCGCGGGCGCGGCGGCTGCCGCCACACTCGCTGGCTGTGGGTCTCTCACGTCCTCGGACGGCGGTGGGCACGGATCCGGTTCCGGGGGCTCGGCCGGGGGAGACGCAGGCAAGAACGGCGGGACCAAGGCGCGGCCCATCGGTGACGGCTCCACCTCCTTCACCGGCAAGCAGCCGCACCAGCCGGCCAAGCCCGAGCCGCTGCAGCCGGGCCAGACCCCGCCGCAGTTCGTGATCTTCTCCTGGGACGGTGCCGGCGAGGTCGGCAACGGACTCTTCCCGCGCTTCCTGGACCTGGCCAAGGAGCACGGCGCGAGCATGACCTTCTTCCTCTCGGGGCTGTATCTGCTGCCCGAGTCGAAGAAGCGGCTGTACGAGCCGCCGAACAACCCGCGCGGCGCCTCCGACATCGGCTACCTCACCGACGAGCACGTCAAGTCGACGCTCACCAACGTCCGCCGGGCCTGGCTGGAGGGGCACGAGATCGGCACCCACTTCAACGGGCACTTCTGCTCCGGGACCGGCACGGTCGGCAACTGGACCCCGCAGCAGTGGTCGAGCGAGATCAGGCAGGCCAAGGCGTTCGTCAAGGAGTGGCGGACCAACACCGGCTGGACCGATCTGCCCTCGCTGCCGTTCGACTACGACAAGGAGCTGGCCGGCGGCCGTACGCCTTGTCTGCTCGGCCAGAACAACCTGCTTCCCACCGCGCAGAAGCTGGGCTGGCGCTACGACGCCTCCTCGCCGGGCGGCCGTCAGGTGTGGCCGGAGAAGAAGCTGGGGATCTGGGACCTGCCGTTGCAGCAGATACCTTTCCCGGGACGTTCCTTCGAGGTCCTGTCCATGGACTACAACATGCTCGCCAACCAGTCGGTCAACACGACCAAGGCGCCCGCCTACAACTACCCGGGCTGGCGCAAGCAGTCCGCGCAGGCGTACATCGCGGGATTCGAGCGGGCATACAAGACAAACCGGGCACCGTTCTTCATCGGCAACCACTTCGAGCAGTGGAACGGCGGCATCTACATGGACTCCGTCGAGGAGGCCTTCAAGCACATCGCGCGCGAGAAGGAGAAGGGTGCGGACGTGCGCCTGGTCTCCTTCCGGCAGTTCGTGGACTGGATGGACGTCCAGAAGCCCGAGGTGCTCGCCAAACTGCGCACGCTGGAGGTCGGGCAGCAGCCGGCCGGGGGCTGGAAGGGCTTCCTGCGGGACGCCGGGGGCGCCAAGTCGGCCTCCTCGGACGCCGCCTGAGGGGCCGCCCGGCATGCGTCTGAAATGTCCGGAGTAAATACCTCCTGAAATGCGGTTTTCCGCCCGCCAGGGGGGTGCGCGAAATCCCCGGAACAGGCATGCGAAACTTTTCACATGAGTACCCGTAGCCGCGCCGTCCTGCTTGGCGCCATGGCCGCCGCGGCGGCCCTGACCCTGTCCGCGTGCGGCAACGGCGGCACCTCCGGCGGGGGCGGCAACACCGGCTTCGTCACCGGCAACAACGGCATCGACACCGTCTCGCAGGGCAAGCGGGCCACGGCGCCCGACCTGTCCGGCAAGACCATCGACGGCAAGACCCTGGACGTCGCCGACTACAAGGGCAAGGTCGTCGTGATCAACGTCTGGGGCTCCTGGTGCGGACCGTGCCGGGAGGAGGCCAAGTACTTCTCCAAGGTCTCCCAGGCGTACGAGGGCAAGGGCCTCCAGTTCGTCGGCATCAACACCCGGGACACCAGCACCACCCCCGCGGTCGCCTTCGAGAAGGAGCACGGGATCAGCTACCCGAGCCTGTACGACCCCACGGGCAAGCTGATGCTCCGCTTCAAGAAGGGCACGCTCAACCCGCAGCTGATCCCGTCCACGCTCGTCATCGACAAGGACGGGAAGGTCGCCGCGCGGGCGCTGGAGGCGCTCGACGACACCACCCTGCTGAAGATGGTCGAGCCGGTCCTCGCGGAGAAGTGACGTGAGCGCACTCGTCACACTGGCCGCGCAGAACCAGACCGTCCTCCACGGGGCGCTGCTGGTCTCCCTGCCGATCGCGCTGCTCGGCGGCCTCGTCTCCTTCTTCTCGCCGTGCGTCCTGCCGCTGGTGCCCGGCTACCTCTCCTACGTCACCGGGGTCGCCGGCACCGACCTGGCCGAGGCCAGACGCGGGCGCATGGTCGCCGGAGCCTCCCTGTTCGTGCTCGGGTTCAGCGCCGTGTTCGTCTCCGGCGGTGCGCTGTTCGGCTCGTTCGGCTGGACCCTGCAGGAGCACAAGGCCGTCCTGGCCAAGGTGCTCGGCGTGCTCATGATCCTCATGGGCGTGTTCTTCATGGGGCTGATGCCCTGGCTCACCCAGCGCGAGTTCCGCTTCCACCGCCGGCCCACGACCGGACTGGTGGGCGCACCGCTGCTCGGCGCCCTCTTCGGCATCGGCTGGACCCCCTGCCTGGGGCCGACCCTGTCGTCCGTGAACCTCCTCGCCATGGAACAGTCGAGCGCCGGGCGCGGAGCGCTGCTGATGGTCGCCTACTGCCTGGGCCTCGGCGTGCCCTTCGTGCTCGCGGCGGTCGGCTTCCGCAAGGCGCTCGGTGCCTTCGGCTGGGTCAAGCGCCACTATGTCTGGGTGATGCGCATCGGCGGCACGATGATGATCGTGACCGGTGTGCTGCTGCTGACCGGGGCCTGGGACCGCCTGGTGCAGGAGATGCAGACCTGGTCCGACGGCTTCACTGTGGGGATCTGATCGATGAGCAAGACCGAAACCGACAACGGCCAGGAGCAGGAGGACCTGGGGGCGGCCGGCTCCCAGCTGTCCACCGCCCCGCAGGAGGAGACCACCGTCGTACCGGGCCTCGGCGTCATCGGCTGGGCCCGCTGGTTCTGGCGGCAGCTGACCTCGATGCGGGTCGCGCTGCTGTTGCTCCTGCTGCTGTCGCTCGGCGCGATCCCCGGCTCGCTGATCCCGCAGACCGCCGCCGACGCCTCCAAGGTCGACGACTTCCGCCAGGCGCACCGGACGCTCGCGCCGATCTACGACAAGCTCGGCCTGTTCCACGTCTACAGCTCGGTGTGGTTCTCCGCGATCTACATCCTGCTGTTCGTCTCCCTCATCGGCTGCATCGTCCCGCGCACCTGGCAGTTCGTCGGCCAGCTGCGCGGCCGCCCGCCGGGCGCCCCCAAGCGGCTGGACCGGCTGCCCGCCTACACCACCTGGCGCACCACCGCCGAGCCGGAGCAGGTCCGCGAGGCCGCGCTCGCGCTGCTGAAGAAGCGCCGCTTCCGCGCCCACGTCGCCGGTGACGCCGTCGCCGCGGAGAAGGGGTACGTCCGGGAGCTGGGCAACCTGGTCTTCCACGTCGCGCTGATCGTGCTGCTGACGGCCTTCGCCTCGGGCCAGATGTTCAAGTCGGACGGCACCAAGCTGATGGTGGAGGGCGGCGGCTTCTCCAACGCGCTGCCGCAGTACGACGACTTCAAGTCCGGCAGCATGTTCAGCACCGACGACCTGGTGCCGTTCAGCTTCGGCCTGAAGGACTTCGAGGGCACCTACGAGCTGACCGGCCCCAACCGCGGCACCCCGCGCACCTTCCAGGCGAAGATCACCTACAGCGAGGGCGCGTACGGCAAGGAGAAGCCGGCCACCGTCAAGGTCAACCAGCCGCTGGAGATCGGCGACTCCAAGGTCTACCTGGTCAGCCACGGCTACGCGCCCGTGATCACCGTCCGCGACGGTAAGGGCAAGGTCGTCTACCAGGACGCCGTACCGCTGCTGCCGCTCGACGGGAACGTCACCTCGCAGGGCGTCATCAAGGTCCTGGACGGCTACCGCAACGCCCAGGGGCAGAAGGAGCAGCTCGGCGTCCGGGCCTTCTTCCTGCCGACCTACGGCGGCGGCACCTCGGTGCTCTCGCAGTTCCCGGCGCTGCTGAACCCGGTGTTGAACCTGGAGCCGTACCACGGTGACCTCGGTGTCGACGGTTTTCCGCAGAGCGTGTACCAGCTCGACAAGACCCACATGAAGGCGTTCAAGGACGCCAAGGGCCTGCAGCTGCGCGGGAACCTCAAGCCCGGGCAGACCCTGCAGCTGCCGAACGGCGCCGGCTCGATCACCCTCGAGAAGGACATCAAGGAGTGGGCCGGCTTCGAGATCGTCCAGGAGCCCGGCAGCGGCTGGGCGCTCGGCGGTGCCCTCGCCGCGATCTTCGGTCTGGCCGCGTCCCTGTTCATCCAGCGCCGCCGCGTGTGGGTGCGGGCGGTGCGTGGCGCCGACGGCGTGACGGTCGTCGAGATGGCCGGGCTCGGCCGCAGCGAGTCGGCCAAGGTGCCCGAGGAGCTGGGCGACCTCGCCGGAACCCTCTACGACCAGGCGCCGGGGGCACCCGACCGCGACTCCACCGAATCCGACGTCGTACCTGCCGAAGGGGCTGAGAAGTGACTCTCGCCGCCGCGACCAACGAACATCTGGCCAGCATCAGCAACACGCTGATCTACTCGTCCATGGCCGTCTACACCCTGGCCTTCTTCGCGTACATCGCGGAGTGGCTCCTGGGCAGCCGCAGCAAGGTGGCCCGTACGGCCGCGGCGCTGACCGCCCCCGGCGAGCAGAAGGCGAGCGGGCCCGCCGTCACCGTCAAGCAGGCCGGGGGCACCGCCGTACTGGAGCGGCCCAAGGTCGTCGTGCGCTCCGCGTCCGGCGCCCGGGACGTGCCGGACGGCCCCGGTGCGCACGGCGGGGACGAGCAGGGCGACCTCTACGGGCGGATCGCCATCTCCCTCACCGTGCTCGCGTTCCTGGTGGAGCTGGCCGGGGTCGTCGCCCGCGCGGCCTCCGTGGGGCGGGCGCCGTGGGGCAACATGTACGAGTTCAACATCACCTTCTCCACGGTCGCGGTCGCGGTGTACCTCGGGCTGCTCGCGCTGAAGAAGAACGTGCGCTGGCTCGGCCTGTTCCTGATCACCACGGTCCTGCTCGACCTCGGTCTGGCCGTCACGGTCCTGTACACCGCGAGCGACCAGCTCGTCCCCGCCCTGCACTCGTACTGGCTGTACATCCACGTCTCCACCGCGATCTTCTGCGGCGCGGTCTTCTACGTCGGCGCGGTCGCCACGATCCTGTACCTGTTCAAGGACTCGTACGAGAACAAGCTGCAGACCGGCGGCAAGCCCGGCACGTTCGCGACCTCGGTGCTGGAGCGGCTGCCCGCCTCCGCCTCGCTCGACAAGTTCGCCTACCGGGTCAACGCGGCGGTCTTCCCGCTCTGGACCTTCACGATCATCGCGGGCGCGATCTGGGCGGGCGACGCCTGGGGCCGCTACTGGAACTGGGACCCCAAGGAGACCTGGTCCTTCATCACCTGGATCGCCTACGCCTGCTACCTGCACGCCCGGGCCACGGCCGGCTGGAAGGGCCGCAAGGCCGCCTACCTGGCGATGATCGCCTTCGGCTGCTGGCTGTTCAACTACTACGGCGTCAACATCTTCGTGAGCGGCAAGCACTCCTACGCGGGCGTCTGAGCCACCGGTCGCCCACACTGGTGTCATGAGCGGTTCCATCGCACAGGGCACCAGTCGGAGGCACGGGAACACGCACATAATCCATCTCCTGGTGCGGCTCCCGAGGCCCATGGGGGAGGTCTGGCCGGCGGTGGCCACGCGGGCGGGGATCGAGGAGTGGTTCACCGCCGTCGACGTCCTCGAACCCCGGCTCGACGGCCTGGTCACCCTGCGTGGGCTGGGCACCGGCCGGGTCACCGCCTGGGACGTGGACCGGGTCGCGGAGTACACCGTGGAGGGCGGTGGCCGCGTCCGGTTCCATCTGGAGCGGGACGGGGAGACGGCGAGCGTGTTGCGCTTCACCCACGAGTTCCGGGGCGAGGGGGAGTCGGAGGCGAGCTGGCGCGCCAGATTCGAACGGCTGATCGAGATCCTGGGGTCCTCGCAGGCCTAGGACGGCGGCAGGCACTCCTTCGTCGGTGGCCTGCCCTCCGGCCAGGCGATCCTGACGAAGCGGGAGCCGCCCTCGGGGGTCAGTTCCACGATCGGGACGGCCTTGTCGTACGGGTTGCCGTGTACGTCCAGGCAGATCCAGCCGCTCGCACCGCTCACCCGGAGTGAGCCCTTGACCTGCGGCCACTGGAGGCCGACGTCCGTGAGGGCCGGGACGTTCCTGCCGTCCGGCACCGCCTCGCGGATGCCGTGGACCGCCAGCTGCAGGGCGTCGTAGCCGATGATCAGCTGGCCGTCGTCCAGGGCGACCGAACCGATGGGTCCGGACGGCCCCCGCTCGGCGGCGGTCAGCAGCCGCTGCAGCACCCCGAAGTCCGCCGCCGAGCCGCCGGTCTTCGCCGGGTCCCTCGTCCAGGCGTCCGGGTGGGCGAGGGAGGTGTAGCGGACGGAGAGGTTGTGGCGCAGGGCGTCGCGGTCCAGGTTGCTCTCGTGGGTCAGGTACGACGCCTCGTCGCCGGTCAGGACCGTGAACTTGCGGTCCTGGCAGCCGCGTCCGCCGAGCGCGTTGATGAACTGCCGCAGCTGGGTGTGGCGCCCCGCGAACAGGATGGTGTCGGTCTCCCGGGAGGTGTCGCACACCAGGTGCGTGATCTGCCGGAAGGTGTTCGCCGTCGTCCCCTCCTTGCTGCGGTCGGCGGGCGGCGTGAACGGCTGCGGCTCGTACGGCGAGCCCTTGAGCAGCGCCGCGAACGACTCCTGCAGCGTCCGGGTGTACGGGTCGCCCGGCTTGTCGTACACCAGCAGCGCCTTGCCCGCGCTCACCTTGGCGAACGACGCCAGCGCACGGGCCTCGTCGGTGTTGGTCGGCGACACCCGGGCAAGGCCGGGGTAGGGGTCCGTGCCGCCCTGCCCGTTGGCCAGGTCGTCGGCGGTGATCGAGGAGCCGACCACCGGGATCCCGAGCCGGGTCAGCGCCTGGACGGCCTTCTTGTTGTTGTCGGTGCTCTGCCCGATCCCCGCCACGGCCCGCAGCCGGTCCGCGCTCGTCGTCATCCGCTTCAGCCGGTCCACCGTCGGCTGCCAGTGGTCCCCGGTCGCACCCGGGTTGGCCAGCACCAGCCGGATCGCGGGCGCCTCCCCGTTGGACTCGTGGTTGGCCTGGTACTGCGCCAGATAGGCGCCCTGCAGCTGGTGCTGGATGTCGTTCAGGTTGGTCGCGGAGGTGGAGCTGTACGGGAGCATCAGCGCCACCGTCACGTAACTGCCGGGCTTGAGGCGGTCGTTCTCCCGTGCGACCGCCCGCACGACGTCCTTCAGCTGCGCGTGCCCGAAGTCGTACGAGCCCGTCGCCACGCCCACGCACTCGTCGCTGTCCTGCGGCCGGGACACCCCGGGCGCACAGGACCGGTCCTCGTGCATGAGCGCCCGGCCCGCGAACACCAGCCCCGTCACCAGGGCCGCCGTCACCAGCAGCGCCAGATAGCGGCGCAGCGGGATCTCCCACACGCTCTCGCGCACCCACGTGCCCACGCCTCTGCGCGCCATCACGCCTCCCCGCTGCGGTCGTCCGGGCCATCGTCCGTGTCGTCGGGGTCGTCGGGGTCGGCCATCGGGTGCCCGGCGAGCGCCGCCGCCGGCCAGTCCCGGGACGCCCGCCACAGCAGCGCGTTGGCCGCCGGGCGCAGGTTGGACAGCTGCTCCAGCTCGAAGCGGAGCCGGTCGCACACCTTCGGATCGGGCAGTACCAGCGGATCGCTCAGCTGCCACACCGCGTGCAGCAACCGCCGTATCCGCAGGTGCAGTACGGCGTCCGCGCCCTCGGGCGGCTCCTGCCCGGCGTCCGTGCGGCCGAGCGCGATCGCGGCCCGCCGGTCGCCGTGGCCGGTGAAGTCGCGGCCGTCGGCGTCATGCGCGTGGAAGTAGGGCGCCGACGCCACGAAGCGCAGGGTGCGCAGCCAGCTCCGGATGTCCGCGGTGTGGAAGGTGTCGCGCAGCTGGGCGACCGCCGACTCCGAGCTGCCCAGGGCGAGTTCGTGATGGAGCCGGTAGCGGGCCTGCTCCGGGTCCGGGTAGTGCGCGGTCAGCGTCTCGTGCGCCGTACGCCACGACGCGTGGTCGGCGTCCCGTAGATGCAGCCTCAGCAGCAGCAGGGTGCGCACGAAGGGGTCGCCGACGAACCGGCCCGGCTCGGCCGGCAGCCCCTCCTCGGCCAGCCGGGTCCGCAGGGCCCGTACGTCCGCCGGGCCGAAGGTGTCCGGCAGCAGGGCCGTGGCCAGTGCGCAGGCCGAGTCGTGGTCGTGGGCGGCGGCCAGTACGGTCAGCTCGTCCAGGTGCTCGGCGGGCACCAGCCGGTCCAGCAGCGCCTGGTAGGCGGGGGCGGCCTCCTGGTCCTCGTCCAGCCGTACGCCGGCGGTGAGCAGCTCGCCGAGCGAGGCGGCCCGGTGCTGCGCGGCGGACTCGGCGAGCAGGACGATGCCCAGCGGATTGCCGCCGGTCAACCGGTGTGTAGCGTGCGGCAGTTGGGGTGGGACCGGGACGTCGTCGCAGACGGCGCCCACGATGTGCAGGGTGTCGTCCGGGCTCAGCGGGGGAAGTGCGACGAGCAGCGCCCGCGAGGAGGGGGCCGCGTCCGGGGTCCAGCCGCTGCGCCGGGCCATCTCGGGCAGCTCCCGCCGGACCGCGCTGCGCAGCTCCTCGCGTCCCTCGCCGCGCCGGGCCGCGACGAACGCCACCTGGTCCGCGATGCCCTCGGCACGGTCGCGCAGCACGGCCTCCACGAGCCCGGGCCCCGGCGCGGTCTGCGCGTCGTCGATCAGCACCAGCGGCCGCCCGAGCCGCTGCATGCGCGGCAGCACCCCCGCGTACGCCTCCGTCAGGTCGGCCAGCAGCGCCCGCACCAGATACCGCTCGGCGTGCTCCCGGGAGGTGCCGCCCGCCCGGAAGTGCCCCGACAGCAGCATGAGCCCGCGCTGGGCGTGCCCGCCCGCGTTCGGGTACGTCCGGTACCAGACCGACGCCTTCTGGTGCCGCCGGCTGGTGAAGCCCTCGGCGACGGACTCCAGGGTCGCCTCGATCGCCCCGGACAGCAGCGGCCCGGTGCCGGTGGCAGCGGCGACCACCTTGGCCGCCACCTTCCCGGCCCAGCGGCCGGCCAGACCGCTGATCCACGAGCCGCTCTCGTTCAGCAGCAGGATCCGCTCGACCTCCCGGCGGATCCGCTCCGAGTCGGCGTCGCCCCAGCCGCTCGCGGCCACTGCCACCAGGCCCGACATCAGCCGCGGAAAGGTGATCCGCCCGGCGCCCGTCACCGGCGCCGCCAGCTGCTCGGCGATCACCAGCAGCGCCTGCGCCACCGGCGACCACGACTCGGCGGGCCGCTCCGCGGGCGGCCTCGCGAACTGCTCCTCCGCGCAGTCGATCAACGCGACCGGCGTGTGGCCCTTGTAGGCGTCCCGTAACTCGGCCAGCACCGCGCTCTTGCCCAGCCCGCGGGCGCCCGTGAGCACCACGAAGGGCAGCTCGCCCGGGTGCTCGAACGGATGACCACGGTGCTGGTGGGGGCGCAGGCCCACGAGCCGGGGCGCGAGACCGGCCGGATCGACGTCGAACAGCGCTCCGCGCCCGTGCAACCGTCTGTGCACCGCATTCCCCCCTCAACAGCAGTGTAGAAAGGGGTAGTTGTCACTGACCAGGGTCAGTGATGTCCGTTGGGTTACGAAATTTGCCCGGGTCGCGACGCCGTCGCCGTGACCAGATCCCGCAGCCGCTCGACGTACAGCCGCATGTTCTTGGCCGCCACGTCGGTGTCCGGGTAGCGGCTCGCCACCCACAGGCCGTCGTGCAGCCGGGAGACCCACACGCACACCTGGTCGCCGTACGACACCCGCAGCAGCCCGTACGCCTTCTGCTCGGCCCACCGTGCGGCGCCCGGGATGCCACGGGCGTCCAGGAACGAGACGATCGAGTACAGATCGGGGGAGGTCGGCCGGAAGTCCGCGCCGAGCAGCTTCAGCACCCGGGCGAGCGGCATGCGCGCGAGCGGCCGGTTGGCCTGCAGCTCGGCCCGCACGGCCCGCAGCGTGCCGGGCAGATCGGGAGTGCCGGCCACGGGCACCTCGATCGGGGCGCCGCCCACGAACCAGCCCACCGAGCCACTCCAGCGGGACTTCACCCGGGTGTGGAACGGCACCACCGTCCGGTACACGGACTGCCCGCCGAGTTCGTGGACGATCAGACCGGTGGCCGCCAGCAGACCGACCAGGCTGCCGCCGTGGGACCGGCAGTACGCCTCGAACGCGGCGGCCGCGGCCGCGTCCGCGAGCGGCTCGCAGATCATCTTCTGCGGCGGCAGCGGACCGCCGGGTTCCAGGCCGAGGTCGACGGGGAAGCTCGGCAGCGTTCCGTCGCACCGCCGGACGAACTCCCGCCAGCGCGCCACGATCTCGTGGTCGCCGTCGATTCGGTCGGCGTCCGCCCGCTCCAGCTCGCAGAAGTCGACGTAACTCGCGGCCGGCGTCCGCACCACGGGTCCGCGCCCCCGCAGGCCCGCCGCGTACAGCTCGTGGATCTCGGCGGGGATGCCGTGCAGGGAGTAGGCGTCCACGTTGCTGTGGTCGAAGGCCATGTACACGCTGGTCGAGTCGTCCCGGACGACCGCCGTGTAGAGGAGGTTCGGCCAGCGCAGGGCGTCCGCGGCGGTGTCGAAGCGGTCCTGGAGGTGCCGGGCCAGGGCGTCCGCGTCGCCGAAGTCGCCGACCGTCTCGCGCCGCAGGGACACATCGGCGGCGTCGAGGGTGAACCGGCGCAGCCGGTCGTCCGCCCAGCGGAAGCCGCTGCGCAGCGTCTCGTGCCGCAGGGTCCAGGCCCGCAGGGACTCCTGGAGCACGTCGAGGTCTGCCCGGCCCGGCAGGTCGAAGGCCGTACCGATCCAGGTCGGCACGAACAGCCCGCCGTCCCGCACGGACTTGGCGGTTCTGATGTGCGACTCCTGGATGTAGGCCGGCGGCCGGGAGTCCTCCGGCAGCCCCTCCGCCGTGGCGACGGTGGCCGGACTCAGCGTCCACTCGACGAGCCGTCCCGGCCGGACCTCGCAGCGCTGGATGTCAGTGATTCGCACGCGTCTCCGATCGCAGAAGGGGGCCCTGTGATGTGGGCCCCCTTCAAGGGAATGCCGTCGGACGCGGCCGGGACATGCCCGACCGGGGCATTTCAACGGAACGGATGGCGGGCCGAACGCGGAACTGATTAACCCACGGTGATCGGGCAGGGGTCATTCGACGGTGATCGAGTTCAGCTTCTCCCGCAGGTACACGTGCGAGTCGACGGGCGGGTACGCCACCCGGCCCACCGGCGCCGGCACGGACTCCACCAGCGTGCCGGGGGTGCACTCGCCGAAGTACACCAGCGACATCAGCTCCTCGCCGGGCGCGTCGGCGGGCGGCGGCAGCACCCGGTGCCGCCCCGACCGCCACCGGTCGCCGGTCCACCGGGCCATCAGGTCACCGATGTTGATGGTGAAGGCCGCCGGATCGTAGGGCGCGTCCTCCCAGCCGCCCTCGTCCGTGTAGACCTGCAGGCCACCTTTCCCCGCCTGCCGGTCCAGGACGGTGACGGTCCCGAAGTCGGTGTGCGGCCCGATCCGGAACTGGCCGGGCTCGGGCTCGCCGACGACCTCGGTCCCCGGGTACCAGTTGATGTTGAAGCCGTACGTCGGATGGTCCATGTGCCGGGAGAAGAAGTCGGGTTCGAGTCCGAGGGCGTACCCCAGAAGCGACAGCAGTTCCTTCTCCAGTCCGGCCATCTCGGCGAGGTACTCCTCGCACAGCGGGCGAAGCCCGGGGATCTCCGCCGGCCACACGTTCGGCGCGTACCACTCGGCGTTGACGACCGGGTCCTCGAAGGGCTCGTGCGTGGCGAAGGTCAGCGACTCCTTCAGGTCGGGCGGGGTCTCGGTGCCCTCGGCGTACGCGTTGGCCTCGGCGCCCGGACCCAGCCAGCCACGCCCGCCGACCCTGGCCTCGTACCGCCGCTTGGCCGCTTCCGGCAGCAGGAAGAAGTCCCGGGCGGCCGCACGGATCCGGGCGCGCAGCTCCGGCTCCACGCCGTGCCCGGTGACCAGCAGGAACCCGGCGGTCCTGAGGGCCTGGTCGACGGTACGGGCGAGGGCCGCCCGGGCCTCGGCGTCGCCGTCCAGCCAGGGGCGGAGGTCGATGGTCGGAATCCGCGGTTCAGTCACCGATGTCCTCGTTCCACAGAGCCGGGTTGTCCTTGACGAAGGCGCGCATCAGGGCGACGCACTCGGGGTCGTCCAGCAGCACGATCTCCACACCGTGTTCGGCGAGCCAGTCGTGGCCGCCCTGGAAGGTGGTCGCCTCGCCGATCACCACCCGCGAGATTCCGAACTGACGGACCAGGCCGCTGCAGTACCAGCAGGGGGAGAGGGTGGTCACCATGGTCGTGCCGCGGTACGTGCGCTGCCGTCCCGCCGCCCGGAACGCAGCCGTCTCCGCGTGCATCGAGGGATCGTCGTCCTGGACGCGGCGGTTGTGGCCGCGGCCCAGCAGCGTGCCGTCGGGTCCGTAGAGGGCGGCGCCGATCGGGATGCCGCCCTCGGCGAGTCCCGCGCGGGCCTCGGCGACGGCGGTGGCGAGCCAGGCGCGGGCCTGTTGCTGATCCATGTCCTCACTGTTCCCCGCTGCGGGTGCCCGGGCAACGCGCGGCGCCCGCGTTCGGGTGGCCCGAACCGCCTCTGTACCCTGGCCCGATCACTTCGCGCGGGAGGGAACGCCCATGGTCGCTGCCCCGGTTCTGGAGGAGCTGCGGGAGGTCTGCCAGCCGTACGCCAAGCTGGCGAGCCGCAACGGGGAGCACTGGGCGGGCCGCCTGTACATGCGCAGGATCTCGCTGCGGTTCACCCGGCAGCTGGTGCGCACCCCGGTCACCCCGGACCAGCTGACCTGGACCATGGTGGTCTGCGGCATCGCCTCCGGTGCGGCCCTCCTGATCCCCGGCCCGACCGGTGCGGTCCTGGCCGTCGTCCTCATGCAACTGTTCCTCCTCTTCGACTGCGTGGACGGCGAGGTCGCCCGCTGGAAGGGGCAGAACAGCGCGACCGGTATCTATGTGGACCGGCTCGGGGCCTACCTCGCGGACGCGGCGCTGATGGTGGGGATCGGGTTCCGGGCGGCGGAGAACGGCCTCGGTGGCTGGCTCTCGCTCGGCATCGCCACCGCGCTCGGGGTGGTCCTGCTGAAGGCCTCGACCGACCTGGTGGACGTGGCCCGGGCCCGGCGCGGGCTCGGGGTGGCCGACGACGAGTCGACCCGGCCGCGGTCGCAGGGCGTGGCCACGGTGCGGCGGCTGGCGGCGGCCTTCAAGATCCACCGAGTGACGAACGGCATCGAGGCGTCCCTGGTGCTGCTGGCGGCGGCACTCGGGGATCTGGCCACGGGCGGCGTCGAGGTGACTCGTTGGGCGCTGGTCGCGCTGGCCGCGATCACCTGGCTGATGGTCCCGGCCCACCTGCTGTCGATCCTGGCGTCGTCGCGGCTGCGCTAACGCGTTGCCCGGGATGATCGTGCCGGAGTAGCGTGACACCGACCGCAATGATCGATTCGGCACGTCAAGGCCGCCGTCACCCTCGGGTGGACGCTGCGCACCCGCCGCTCAATGATCGTATGCCCGCAGGTGAGGCCGCCGTTGTCGCCGGACACGACATTCGACCTGTGAACGGGGAACTCCATGAAGAAGCGTTTGGTGGCCAAGTTCGTCGCGGCGGCATTCCTCGCCCCGGCGTTGGCCTTTGCAGGTACGGGGGAGGCGTTCGCGGCCAGCCACGCCGTCACCTGGAAGAACAAGAACAACGGCGAGTACCTGGCCTACTTCAACGGCAGGGTCCGTACGACCTCTGCCACCGGGGCGAGCATGAAGTGGGACGAGAACAAGCAGTCCGACGGCTCCTACACCATGAAGCACCACCTCACCGGGAAGTGCCTCGACAGCAACCGCAACGGCGCCGTCTACGTGGGTGCGTGCAACGGCGGCAACTACCAGAAGTGGTACGAGAGCAAGGACTCCTCGGGCTGGCGGCTGAAGAACAAGGCCACCGGGCGCACGCTCGGGCTGTCGTCCAGGGGGACCATCGTCACGTCTTCCGACACGGGCTCCTCGCGCCAGCGCTGGAGCTGATCGAAGGGTAGATCGGTCGAGCAGGCCGGGCCGGTTCGCATCCGTTCGAGGCGGGTGCGGACCAGCCCGGCTTTTCATGTGCGCCTGGACGGCGCTCACTTCGGCTCCGCGCCGACCGACCGCCAGATCCTGTCGGGCAGGATCACCGCCGCCTCGTCGAGGTCGACGTCGTCGATGCCGGAGAGCCAGCGGCGGGAGACGCCGATCACCGGGCCGAGGATCAGCGATTCGAGCAACGCCGGTGGCAGCGGGGCGAGTTCGCCGGATTCGATGTACGTCTGGGCCCAGGCGGCGAGGGGGGAGAGACGGGCCTCCTGGGCGTCGCGCAGGCGCCGGCCGTCGGCCATGCCCGCACGGTCGGCGTAGGAGGAGTGCAGGAGCAGGGCGGCCTCCCGGTGCTCCTGGACGAACCCCAGGTAGGCCGTGACCAGCGCCCGGATGCCGGTGTGGGCGGTGCGGGTGCCCTCCAGGGCCTTGACCAGCTCGCCCAGCAGCCGCCCCAGCCAGCGCAGCAGCAGCGCGTTCATCAGGCCGTCGATGCTGCCGAAGTGGTGGTACAGGCTGCCCAGGCTGACCCCGCTCGCCTTGGTGACGGCACCGACCGTCAGGCCCTGGTCGCCCGCCTCGGCGTATACGCGCAGCGCGGCGTCGAGGAGTTGCTCGGCGGTGGCTTCCCCGCGCTGTTGTTTGCGGCTCATTCTGGAATACTTTTCTAGAAACTTATTTCAGAACAGTGTACTGCCCGGTAGGTAATGCCTGGTAGGCCTCGGCTCGCAGGCACGCTGGACTCAGGGGGAGAGACGTGAACGGGGAACAGAACGGGGTCGAGCCGCTGGAGGACGACGATCCTCGGCGGATCGGACCGATCCCGCTGCTCGGCCGGCTCGGGGCCGGCGGCATGGGGCGGGTCTACCTGGGCGTGCACGAGGGCCGGTACGCGGCCGTCAAACAGGTGCTGCCCTCGGTGGTGGGCGAGGACCAGGACTTCGTACGGCGCTTCGGGCACGAGCTGGACAACCTCGCCCGGCTGCCCGCCGGGGCCACCGCGCCGCTGCTCGCGGGTGACCGGGCCGCCCGGCCGCCGTGGTTCGCCACCGCGTACGTGCCCGGGCTGACCCTGCGCGAGGCCGTCGAGGTGCACGGCGGAGCGCTGCCGCCCGGGGCGCTGTGGCTGCTGCTGCGGAAGGCCGCGGCGGGGCTGACGGCGGTGCACGAGCTGGACATGGTGCACCGGGACGTCAAGCCGTCGAACGTCATGCTGACCCTGGAGGGTGTCACCCTCATCGACTTCGGTGTGGCCCGGGCCGCCGAGCAGAGCCAGCTGACCCGGACCGGCATGGTGGTGGGCACTCCCGCCTACATGTCTCCCGAACAGGCTTCGGGGGCACGGCGGTTGACCGGCGCGGTGGACGTGTTCGCGCTGGGTTCGGTGATCGCGTTCGCGGGCAGCGGCCGGCCGCCCTTCGGCGACGAGTCCGGGCACGGCGTGCTGTACCGGATCGTGCACGAGCAGCCCGACCTGGCGGAACTGCGGGAGGCCGACACGGAGTTGGCCGCCGTCGTCGCATCCTGCCTGGACAAGGATCCCGAGGGCCGGCCCACCGCCGCCGAACTCGTCGAACTGGCCGCCGGCCGGGGGGCGTCGGAGCCCCCGCTGTGGCCCGGGTCCATCACCGAACGACTGACCGCCCGGGCGGCGTTCGCGGCGCAGGTGCCGGAGGTGACGGTGGCGGAACCGGAACCGGAACCGGAACCCGAGTCGGCACCGGAGGCCGAGTCGGAGCCCGAGGTGGTCGTACGGCCCGGCGAGAAACAGCGGCCGGCCGAGCGGTCCCGCGAACGGCGGCGCACGCGCATCCTGTTGGCCGTCGTACCGGCCGTGGTCGTCGTGGGTACGGCGACCCTCGCCTTCCAGCTCCTGCCGTACGCCACCGGCTCCGGCCGGAAGGACACGGCGGGCACCCCCGAGGCGTCCGTCTCCGCGTCGGCCGATCCGGCGCCCGGCCGGTCCTCCGCGAGCCCGTCGGGCAGCGGGACGCCGGGCGGGAAGGGGTCGGCCTCTCCCGCGGGCAAGAAGAAGCGGGACAAGGGAGGTTCGGGCGGCGGCAAGGAGGGCTCGGGTGCCTCAGGTGCCTCGGGCGATTCCGGTGGCTCGGGTTCGGCGGGCGGCGGCAGCGGCACCACCGGCGGTACCTCGGGATCCGGCTCGGGTGGCTCGTCCGGCGGTTCCAGCAGCTCCGGCGGCTCCTCCGGCGGTTCTTCGGGTGGTTCTTCGGGCGGCTCCTCGTCCGGCGGCTCCTCCTCCGGAGGGACCTCCACGACCAGCCCCGGCACGGGCTCCTTCCGGCTCAAGAACGGCGAGAACGGCAAGTGCCTGATCCAGGTCTACGGCTCCACGGGCCTCGGTGACTGCTCTGACTCGTCCGCCAGGTGGACCTTCCGCAGCGCCTCCGGCGGCAGCGTCAAGGTCATCAACGTGTCGACCGGCGCGTGCCTGAGCGCGAACGGCAACGGCCAGGCCGTCTTCGTCGGCGACTGCTCCCAGAGCAGCAGCCTCCGTCTGTGGAAGACGGGCTCCGGCAACTCCCTGCGCACCGTCTACGACGGCGGCTGCCTCGACCTCGCCTTCGGCGGCGGGGTGGCCGAGGCGACCTGCCAGTCGGGGGCCGCCTCCCAGAGCTGGGCAAGGACGTGAGGCGGGGCGCCTAGGCCTGCACGTGGAGCAGCAGCTTCCCCGTGCTCGTCCGGGCGCCCATCAGCCGGTGTGCCTCGGCCGCGTCCGCCAGCGGGAACTCGGCCGTGACCGGCAGGGACACCGTGCCGTCGACCGCCTTGGCGAAGGCCTGTTCGCACAGACGGCGCAGCTCGGCCGGGGCCGTCCTCGCGAGGGTCAGGATGGAGAAGCCGGAGACCGAGATGCCGAGCGGGTACAGCTCGGGCTGGCCCACGGTCCACGGCTCGGCGGAGCCGGCGTTGCCGAAGGAGACCAGGCGGCCGAAGGGGGCGAGGGAGGCGAGGCCCGCGCGCAGGGTGTCGCCGCCGACGGGGTCCAGGACCAGGTCGACGCCCCGGCCGTCGGTGGCCTGCCGGACCGGGTCCTGGAAGGCGCCGACGAACACCTCGTCGTAGCCGTGCTCCTTGGCGTAGGCCGCCTTCGCGGCCGAGGACACCACGCCGTACACCGTCCCGGCGCCCGCCGCCCGGGCCAGCCGGCCGGCCACCGTGCCGACTCCGCCCGCCGCTCCCTGGACGAGGACCGTCTCGCCGGGCTGGAGCCGGCCGACCGTGTGGATCAGGGCGTAGGCCGTCGGCAGGACCGTCGGGAGCGTGGCCGCCGTGCGCAGGTCCATGCCCGCGGGGAGCGGGAAGACGGTGGTCGTGTCGGCCACGGCCACCTCCGCATACGCCCCGCCCTCGGTCAGCGCCGCCACCTCCTGGCCGACGGCCAGTGCGGTGACGCCCGCGCCGAGTGCGCGGATCCGGCCGGATACCTCGAGGCCGGGGACGTACGGCAGCCGCGGCACCCGGTAGCCCTCCGCGCGGGCCTTCAGGTCGGCGAAGTTCACGCCCGTGTAGGCCACGTCGATGCTCACCTGGCCGGGGCCGGGCTCGGGTACCTCGGCCGTCACCGCCCTCAGCACCTCGGGACCGCCGTACTCCTGGAACTCGACCGCGCGCATGCCGTACCTCCGGCTCGGGAGAGTGTTCAATGAAAAGCGAACACTCGCGAGTGTATGATTTTCATCGAACACTCGGCAAGTGCACACCCGACAGGTGTGCGAGCGGGACACGGCAGCGGGGAGGACGGCATGGCCGCGAGCAGTCACCGGGCCGCCCCGGAGCACATCCACCCGGACGACGTGCCCGTCCTCGCCGCGCTCGCCGCCCTCGCGGACCCCGTACGCCTCACCCTGGTCAGGGAGTTGGCCGGCTCCGCCGAGTGGTCCCGCAGCTGCGGCAGCTTCGACGTGCCGGTCGGCAAGGCGGCCCTCAGTCACCACTTCGCGGTGCTGCGCGGGGCGGGTCTCGTCGAGCAGCGGGACGAGGGGCCCAAGCGGGTCAACCGGCTGCGCCGGGCGGAGTTCGACGCACGCTTCCCGGGGCTGCTCGACCTCGTCCTGCACACCCCTGACCCGAGCTCCCGACAGGGCTGATCCGAGTACCTGACAGACCTTCACATTCCCTTTGGCGCCCGTTCGTTGAGCGTTCGGGCCGGAGCCTCCCCGGCTGCGGACGATCCTGCCCCCGCTCACGCAGGAGTACCGGGTGGCCACTCAGAGAACAGAGACCGACAGACCTCGTCAGACCGGTGAGCCCCGCCTGAAGGTCGGCGCTCCCACGGTCCTGCCCAGCCGGCGCTCCCGGGTGCGCCGGCTGGCTCCCCGCGCCGTCGCGGCCGCCACGGCGCTCTGCGCACTCGTGGTGTTCGTCCAGGAGCATGTCACCCTGCCGTTCACGCGCATCGTCACGATCGAGGCCAAGATGGCCTCGAAGGCGGACTACTTCGAGGATCCCGAGGTCCAGCGGCTGCTCGTGCGGCACGGCTTCCGGGTGCACATCACTCGCATGGGCTCGCGCGGCATCGCCGTCCAGAACTACGACAGCTACGACGTGGTCTTCCCCTCCGGGCAGCCCGCCGCCGACCTGATCACCAAGCGCCGCGCGACCGAGGGCCGCCCGGCGACGACGTACCGCCCGTTCGTCAGCCCGATCGTGCTCGGCACCTACCGCGAGTACGCCGAGACGCTGCAGGAGGCCGGGATCGCCACCCCGCTGCCGGGCGTGCCCGCCGGGGCGAAGCCGCTCTACTACTCCCTCGACATGGAGAAGTTCCTGCGGACGACCGCCGACGGACGGCGCTGGGACAGCCTCGGCGTCGAGCGGCACGGCATCCACAACGGCAACAAGGTGCTCGCCCAGACCTCCGACATCTGCGAGGCCAACTCCGCAGGCACCTACCTGGGGTTGGTCTCCTACGTGTGGAACCACGACAACATCCCGCAGAACGCGACCGAGGCGACCCGCTTCGCCGAGCGGATCCGGCTGCTGCTCAACGACCAGGGCATGCCGTCCTCGGAGAAGAACGAGACCTACGTCTCCGCCGAGGGCAAGAGCATCTCCCCGATCGCGGTCATCTACGAGCACCAGTTCCTGGCCCACCAGCTCGCCGCCCGGGCGGACTCCGGCCACGTCGACAGCGAGCGTGTCCTGCTCTACCCGTCGGCGCAGACCGTCACCGAACCGCAGCTCATCGCGCTGACCCCCGAGGGCAGTCGGCTCGGCGACCTGATCACCACGGACCCGGCCCTGCAGAAGCGCGCGATGGAACTGGGCTTCCGGGTCCGCGACGCCGCCGGTGCCGCCTCCACCAGCGACGCGCTGAGCCGGTTCCTGCGTGCCCGCCACATCCAGGCACCCGTCCTCTCGGCCGACGACACCAAGGCCGTACTGCCCCGCCTCGAACTGCTGGAGCGGATGATCGAGGTGGTCGGGGACTGCGCCCCGATCGCGCAGTCGGCGGCCGGCGGGGAGGCGCCGTGACCACACGCGCCGCGGGCGCCCGGCCCCTCACCCTCGCCCTCTGTCTGATCCTCCTCGCGGCCCTGGTCTCCTGCTCCGGCGGCGGCAGCGGCCCCGACACCACCCTGCGCGTGCTGGCCAGCGACGAACTCGCCGACATGAAACCCTTGTTGGACCAGTTGCGCGAGGACACCGGGGTCCGCCTCGACATGGACTACAAGCCGACCAACGACGCCGGCGACACGCTGCTGACCGGCCGCCACTCCTACGACCTGGCCTGGCTCTCCTCCGACCGCTACCTCCGGCTCCGGGCGAAGCAGGCCCCCGCCGGGGCCACCCCGGCCACCGGCGTGCAGCGCACCTCGATCATGCGCTCGCCGGTCGTCGTCGGCCTCACCCGGGACGTGGCACGGCGACTGCGCCCCAAGGCGCCCGGCGGACGCGTGTCCTGGGCGGACATCGCCGACGCCGCCGCCACCGGCACCGTCCGCTTCGGCATGGCCGACCCCCGGCACAGCAACAGCGGTCTCGCCGCCCTCGTCGGCGTCGCCACCGCCGCGGCCGGCACCGGCGGCGCGCTGCGCCCCGAGGACGTCAGCTGCGACCGGCTGCGCGGCTTCCGCTCCGGTCAGACCCTCACCGCGGAGACCTCCCACGACCTGCTCGACGCCTTCGCCGGCCGTCCCGGCCGCACCAACGCCCTGATCACCTACGAGTCCGAGCTGCTGACCCTGAACGCCTCCGGGCGGCTGGGGCAGCCGCTCGACATCGTGCAGCCCGCCGACGGCATGGTCCTGTCCGACTACCCGCTGCTCCTGCTCGACCCCGCCCGCCGGGACGCCTACGACCGGGTGGTGGAGTGGCTGACGGACGCCGGCCACCAGCGGGACATCATGCGACGCACGCTGCGCCGCCCGGTCAACACCGCCGTCCACCGCGACGAACGGCTCCGGGCGCCCCTGGACAACGCGCTGTACTTCCCCGACGACCCGGCCGTCCTCGACCGGCTCCTGGACGACTACGGAGACCCCCGGCGGCGCGTCGCCGACCAGGTGATCTTCCTGCTCGACTTCTCCGACTCCATGCGCGGTGCCCGTACGACCGCGCTGCGCGCCGCGTTCGCGGGTCTGAGCGGGGCGGACTCCTCGGCCGTGGCCAAGTTCGTCCGCTTCTACCAGGGCGAGCGGCTGACCGCGGTCCGCTTCGGCGGCCGGCCCCTGGACGAGCGCACGGTCACCGTCCACGGCGCGGCCGATCTCACCCGGCTGGAGGACTTCGTCGCCGACGGCGGCTACGACGGTTCCACGGCGATCTGGTCCGCCCTGGACCACGGCTACGCCACCGCCGAACGGGCCGTGCGCGAGGACCCCGGGCGGGCGGTGTCCATCGTGCTGATGACCGACGGCGAGAACAACGCGGGCATCGACCGCAGCACGTTCGTCAGCCGCTACAGGGCCCGCCCCGCCGAGGCCCGCGCGGTGCACACCTATCCCGTCCACTTCGGGGACGCCGACGCGGCGGAACTGCGGCAGGTCGCCTCGGTGACCGGCGGCCGCATGGTCGACGCCGACGGCTCGTCCCTGTCCACCGCGTTCGAGGAGATCCGTGGCTGTTCTTGACGGCACCTGGTGGAGCGCCTGGTGGGGCGCGATGACATGGTGGCTGGCGGCCTTCGCCGGCCTGCTCGTGCTGGCCGTGCTCGTCGTGCGGCAGGCCCTCAGGCGGGCCAGGAAGGCACCCGAGGACCCCAACTACCTTCCGCTGTACCTGGACAACGACGCCGTCATGGGCCTGTTCAAGATGGGCAACTACCGATCGGCGCTGCGCCGGGAGGTCGAGGAGCGGCGGGTCCGCAACACCGGCTGTCTGGCGGTGATTCCGCTGGTGTCCCTGCTGTTCCAGCTGACCGGGGGCAGAACCACCGAGGTCGTCGCCAAGTACGTCGAGAACAGCGAGCCGATCTCGGTGATCGGCCTGCTGCTGTCCGTCCTGCAGCGGGGGGACGCGCTCGTCCGGGTGCGGCTGCGGCGGGACTCCGGAACGGTCACGCCGAACCGGGCCCTGCTCGCGGAGGGGGCCGCCGACGAGGTGGTGCTCAGCGAGATCGGCGAGTTCGTCATGATCACCGGCCGGTTCGAGGCGCAGGGCACCCAGGGAGAGACGCTGGTGATGCGGGCTCCCTACGGAGACGGCGAGCAGGCCGCGCATCTGCGGGTCGTCCTGCGCGTCGAGGGGCTGCGCACCCCGGACCGGCAGCTGCCCGAGGGCGAGTTCCAGGCCCACTGCCTGGGGAAGGTGACGAGCTGGCGCTCCGGCACGCGCGAGGTCGTGCTCCAGTACCCGGTGGCCGTCTTCCAGTGAGGGCGTCCGACCTGCGCCCATCGGCACCCCCGATGCCCCCATCGGCAGGACGCCCCACCAGCGCGTGGACCGGCACCGGCGGCCGCTCGTAGCTTCGACGGCATGACCTCAGAGCACAAGGGCACGGCCCAGCTGACCACCGCGATGATGCTGTCCGGCACCCTCGGCGTCTTCGTCGTCGAATCGGGCGCCTCGCCCTTCAACGTCGTCTTCTGCCGCGTCCTGTTCGGCGCCCTCGCCCTCGGCGGCTACGTCGTCGCACGCGGCTGGCTGCGCGACCACGGCTTCACCCCGCGCACCCTCGGACTCGCCGTCCTGGGCGGGGTGTTCATCGTCTTCAACTGGGTGCTGCTGTTCCAGTCGTACGAGAACACGTCCATCTCCGTGGCCACCGTGGTCTACCACACGCAGCCCTTCTACGTGGTCCTCCTCGGCGCCCTCCTCTTCCGGGAACGGCTCACCGCCGCGCGCGTCGGCTGGATCGCCGTCGCCTTCGCGGGCCTGATCCTGGTCTCCGGGGTGACCCCCGCCGACTTCACCGGCGGCGGCGCCTATCTCACCGGCATCGGCCAGGCGTTGCTCGCCGCTCTCCTCTACGGTCTGTCCACCCTGGTCACCAAGCGGATCACCGGCGTACGCCCGCATCTGATCGCCCTCGTCCAGGTCCTGGTCGGCATCCCGCTGCTGCTCCCGTTCGCCGACTTCGGCGCGATGGGCGGGACGGGCTGGGACTGGGGCTGGCTGCTCGGGCTCGGCTTCATCCACACCGGCGTGATGTACGTCCTCATGTACGCCGCCTACGCCCAGCTGCCCACCGCGAAGATCGCCGTACTCGCCTTCGTCTACCCGGCCGTGGCGATGGTGATGGACTGGGCGGTGTACGGCCACCACATCGGCCTCGTCCAGGCGCTGGGCGTCCCGCTGATCGTGACGGCGAGCCTGAAGGTCAGCCTTGCTCGGCCACGAGCCGCCGCGCCTGCTCCAGGAACAGCCGCGCATGAGCGGGAAGCCGCTTCCCGGACCGCCACGCCAGCTGCGTGCGAAGCGTGAACGGCGGCTTCCAGTCGAGCCGTACCAGGGAGCCCTCCGCGAGTTCGGCGGCGACCGTCACCTCGGGCAGCAGTGCCGTCCCGAGGCCGGCCGCCGCCGCGCGTTTGGTGGCCTCGATCGTGCCGAACTCCATGAACTCCACCGGCTTCAGCGCGGTCAGCTCCCGCTCGAACAGGTCCCGGTAGGCGCAGCCGGGCTCGGTGGCGAGCAGGGCCTGCCCGGTCAGGTCGGCCGTCGTGACCGGCCCTGCGGCCAGCGGGTGTCCGGGCGCCGCGACCAGCGCCAGCGGCTCCACCGCCAGCACCGCGCTCTCCAGACCCGGATGCTCGGTCTCCTCCTCCATCAGGAAACCGACGTCGTACGTCCCCTGCCGCAGCGCCTGCCGGGTCTCGTCGCCGATGGTGGTGCGCAGGGCGAGCCGCACCTTCGGGTGGCGGTGGTGGAAGTACTCCAGCAGCGGGGGCAGCCGATAGGAGGTCAGCGACTCCATGGTGCCGACGGTGAGGGTGCCGGACGGCTCCTCGGCCCCGGTGACGGCCGCCCGGGCCTCCTCGGCCAGCTCGATGATCTGCCGGGCGTAGGGCAGCAGCCGCTCCCCCGCCTCGGTGAGCCGGATGCGGCTGCCGAGCCGGTCGAACAACTCGACGCCCAGGTCGGACTCCAGGGTGCGGATCTGGCTCGTCACGCTGGACTGCGCGTACGACAGTTCGGCCGCCGCACGGGTGAAGCTCAGGACCGTGGCGACCTTCTCGAAGGTGACGAGCAGCCGGAGTTCCATGTCAGTCGCTCTTCGGGTCGTCCTTGTCGAGGGACTTGAGGAACTCGGGGTTGTCGTCGGGGGCGACCCAGGAGGCTCCGGTGTCGCGGTGTCCCGTCGGGAAGGGGGAAGGAGCGGAGCCCGTCTCGGGGGCGCGCCGCACCTTGCCGGTGACCAGCCAGGCGACCGGACCCACCAGCACCTCGCCGAAGAGCAGGATGATGATCACCCACACCACCTTCGGCAGGTGGCGCACCTCTTCCTCGGGAGTGTTCAGGCAGTCCACGAAGGCGTAGATCCACAACGCCAGGACCAGCAGGAACGGCAGATACCTGAGCATCGGTGTGCGCTCTCCCCGAGATGTGAGTGGGCCCCGGTGACGGGCCCAGGTTAGCGGGTGACAGATACTGGGACACATGGCTTACGACGATCTTCGCTCCCTGCTCAGGGCGCTGGAGCGCGAGGGAGACCTCAAGCGCATCAAGGCCGAGGTCGACCCGTATCTGGAGGTCGGGGAGATCGTCGACCGGGTCCAGAAGTCCGGGGGACCGGCGCTGCTCTTCGAGAACGTGAAGGGCTCGGCGATGCCCCTCGCGATGAACGTCTTCGGGACCGACCGGCGGCTGCTGAAGGCGCTGGGCCTGAAGTCGTACGGCGACATCTCCGAGAAGATCGGCGGGCTGCTGCGGCCCGAGCTGCCGCACGGGTTCGTGGGTGTGCGCGAGGCGTTCGGGAAACTGGGCGCGATGGCGCACGTGCCGCCGAAGAAGGTGAAGGAAGCGCCCGTACAGGAAGTCGTCCTGCACGGCGACGACGTGGACCTCGACCGGCTCCCGGCCCTGTTCACCTGGCCGAAGGACGGCGGCTCCTTCTTCAATCTGGGGCTCACCCACACCAAGGACCCGGAGACCGGGATCCGCAACCTCGGGCTCTACCGCCTCCAGCGGCACGACAAGCGCACCATCGGCATGCACTGGCAGATCCACAAGGACAGCCGCAACCACTACCAGGTGGCGGCGCGGCGCGGTGAACGCCTCCCGGTGGCGATCGCCTTCGGCTGCCCCCCGGCCGTCAGCTACGCCTCCACCGCGCCCCTGCCCGGCGACATCGACGAGTACCTCTTCGCGGGGTTCATCGCCGGCAAGCGCATCGAGATGGTCGACTGCAAGACGGTCCCGCTCCAGGTTCCCGCGAACGCCGAGGTCGTCCTGGAGGGCTGGCTGGAGCCCGGCGAGATGCTCCCGGAGGGCCCCTTCGGCGACCACACCGGCTTCTACACGCCGCAGGAGCCGTTCCCGGCGCTGAAGATCGACTGTGTGACGATGCGGAAGCGCCCGCTGCTCCAGTCGATCGTGGTGGGCAGGCCCCCGACGGAGGACGGCCCGCTCGGCCGCGCCACGGAACGCTTCTTCCTGCCCCTGCTGAAGATCATCGTCCCGGACATCGTGGACTACCACCTGCCCGAGGCCGGCGGCTTCCACAACTGCGCGATCGTCTCGATCGACAAGAAGTACCCGAAGCACGCGCAGAAGGTCATGCATGCGATCTGGGGGGCCCACATGATGTCCCTCACCAAGCTGATCGTGGTCGTCGACTCCGACTGCGACGTGCACGACCTGCACGAGGTCGCCTGGCGGGCCCTCGGCAACACGGACTACGCCCGCGACCTGACCGTCGCGGAAGGCCCCGTCGACCACCTGGACCACGCCTCCTACCAGCAGTTCTGGGGCGGCAAGGCGGGCATCGACGCGACGAAGAAGTGGCCCGAGGAGGGCTACACGCGCGACGGTGGATGGCCGGACATGGTGGAGTCCGACCCGGATACGGCGGCCCTGGTGGACCGCCGCTGGAAGGAGTACGGCCTGTGAGCAGCGCCTCCGCGGCACTCCCGCAGCCGGGACGCACCAAGGCGTTCCTGCGCCTGGTGATGATCGAGCACTCGGTCTTCGCGCTCCCCTTCGCCTACATCGCCGCCCTGACCGCGATGTACCAGGGGGACCGGAACATCCACTGGGGACGGCTCCTCCTCGTCACCGTCTGCATGGTCGGCCTGCGCACCTTCGCCATGGCGGTCAACCGGATCATCGACCGCGAGATCGACGCCCGGAACCCCCGGACGGCCCACCGCGAACTCGTGACCGGCGCGATGTCGGTGAAGCACGCCTGGACCGGCGCCCTGATCGCCCTGGTGGTCTTCCTGGGCGCGGCCGCCCTCCTGAACCCGCTCTGCCTGGCCCTGGCCCCCATCGCGGTGATCCCGATGGTGGTGTACCCGTACGGGAAGCGGTTCACGAACTTCCCGCAGGCCATCCTGGGCCTGGCCCAGGCGATGGGCCCGGTCGGCGGCTGGCTCGCGATCACCGGTGAGTGGTCCTGGGACGCGGTGATCCTGGGCCTCGCCGTCGGCATCTGGATCGGCGGCTTCGACCTGATCTACGCCTGCCAGGACGTCGAGACCGACCGCGAGATCGGCGTCATGTCGGTCCCGGCCCGCTTCGGCATCCCGGCGGCCATCTGGGGCGCACGGGCGTGCCACGCCGTCACCACCGCCCTGTTCGTCTGGTACGCCCTGACCACCCACGCCGGCGCCTTCTTCTGGCTGGGCCTGGTGATCGTCGCGGCCGCCTTCGGCTACGAGCACCGCATCGTCCGTCCGCATGACCTGTCCCGTCTGAACAGGGCGTTCTTCAGCGTCAACGGTTTCATCGGCATTGCCCTGTTCGTGTGCGCACTGCTGGATCTTCTGGTTCGAGGGCTGACTGTCTGAGTACGGTGCGGTGCCACGGGTGGCCCGGCCTGAGCACCTTTTCGTCCGCCGGTACGCTCAAGGTGTGAACGCAGGAGAAACGCAGCGCGCGCCTTGGATCGTGGGGGTGTCCGGAGCTTCCGGGACGCCGTATGCCGCCGCTGTGCTGCGGGCTCTGCTGGACGCCGGGGAGGCGGTCGACCTGGTGGTCAGCCGGGCCTCGCGGCTGACGCTGCTGGACGAGACGGGGATCTCGTTCCGGGACGCGCACTGGCAGGAGGACCTGCGGGAATGGCTGGGCCGGGGCGCCGACGGGAAGCCCGGGACCTTCGACGTGGACGTCAGCGCGGTGCGGTACTGGAGCGCGGGGGATCTCGCGGCGGGGCCGTCCTCGGGGTCGTACCCGGCGAAGGGGATGCTCATCGTGCCCGCCTCGACCGCCTGTGTCGCCGGTGTCGCCCTCGGGCTGTCCAAGGATCTGCTGCAGCGCACGGCGAGCGTCACACTGAAGGAGCGCCGGCCGCTGGTCGTGGCCGTACGGGAGACTCCCTTGAACGGTCAGACCCTGCGGCACCTGGTCGCACTCGACGACGCGGGGGCGAGCGTGGTGCCGGCCTCGCCCGCCTTCTACGCGGGCGCGACCCACATCCAGGATCTGGTGGACTTCGTCGCCGGGCGGGTGCTGGACGCGGCGGGCGTCGGGCACGGTCTGTACCGGCGCTGGAAGGGCGAACTGGGCGGCGGCTCAGCGGTCCGGTAGTCGAGCAAGTCGCAGTACCTCTCATCACTTCAGGAACGTCAGAACTTTTCCAGGGGAAGGCTTCGATCGCATGGACGCGGTGGACAGGCAGCTCATCCAGGCCCTGAGGGAGAACGGCCGGGCCTCCTACGCGGAGCTGGGACGCCTCGTCGGCCTGTCGGGACCCAGCGTCACCGACCGCATCAACCGGCTGGAGGCGGCCGGTGTCATCACCGGTTACCGCGCCACCGTGAACGCGGCCTCCCTCGGCCTCGGCGTGACCGCCCTGATCGGCATCTCGCTGTCCGACGCCGCCGACCACGAGGACGTGGCTCAACGGCTGAAGGAGCTCCCCGAGATCGAGGACTGCTGGTTCATCGCCGGCGACGACTCCTACATGCTCAAGGTGCGGGCGACGGACGTGGACGGCCTGGAGAGGATCATCCGGCGGCTCAGCGGGACCAAGGGCGTCTCGCGGACTCGTACCACGATCGTGCTGTCCACGAAGTGGGAGAACCGGGTCGGGGACCTTCCCGAAGAGGTGTAGGCGCGTTCAGCGCCGTATGGGGGTACCGCCCGCCCGAAAAGTGGGGGAGTACCGTTGGGCGGGCTGTCGAGGAAAGGTGTTGGCATGGACGTCGGGCTCAAGCGCGAGCTGGAGGAGAAGGTCCGCTCCGGTGAGCGGCTGACCCGCGAGGACGGCATCGCGCTGTACGAGTCGGACGACCTGGCCTGGCTCGGCGGTCTCGCGCACGAGGTGCGGACGCGGAAGAACGGCGACGTCGTCCACTTCAACGTCAACCGGCACCTCAACATGACCAACGTGTGCACGGCCTCGTGCGCGTACTGCTCGTTCCAGCGCAAGCCGGGCGAGAAGGACGCGTACACGATGCGCATCGAGGAGGCGGTCAAGCTCGCCAAGGCGATGGAGTCGGAGAACCTCACCGAGCTGCACATCGTCAACGGGCTGCACCCGAACCTGCCGTGGCGCTACTACCCGCGCTCGCTGCGGGAGCTGAAGGCCGCCCTGCCGAACGTCTCGCTGAAGGCGTTCACGGCGACGGAGATCCACCACTTCGAGACCATCTCCGGGCTGTCCGCCTCCGAGATCCTCGACGAGCTCATCGACGCCGGTCTGGAGTCGCTGACCGGCGGCGGCGCCGAGATCTTCGACTGGGAGGTCCGCCAGCACATCGTGGACCACCGGACCCACTGGGAGGACTGGTCCCGGATCCACCGCCTGGCGCACGAGAAGGGTCTGAAGACCCCGTGCACCATGCTGTACGGCCACATCGAGGAGCCCCGCCACCGGGTCGACCACGTGCTGCGCCTGCGTGAGCTGCAGGACGAGACGAACGGCTTCCAGGTCTTCATCCCGCTGCGCTACCAGCACGACTTCGTGGACATGCAGGACGGCAAGGTACGCAACCGGCTGCAGGCCCGGACCCAGATGGCGACCGGCGCCGAGGCGCTGAAGACCTTCGCGGTCTCCCGGCTGCTCTTCGACAACGTGCCGCACGTCAAGGTCTTCTGGGTCATGCACGGTGTGCAGACCGCCCAGCTCGCCCTCCAGCACGGCGCCGACGACATGGACGGCTCGGTGGTCGAGTACAAGATCACGCACGACGCGGACAACTACGGCACCCCGAACAAGCTGACCCGCGAGGACCTGCTGGACCTGATCCGCGACGCCGGCTTCCGTCCGGTGGAGCGCAACACGCGGTACGAGATCATCCGCGAGTACGACGGCCCGGACCCGCTGCGCCGGGAGTCGCCGCAGCCGATGCGGGTCTGAGCAGGTGACGCTGTCGTTCGAGCTGGACCCGGCTCTCTCGCCCGCCCTCAGGGACGAGGTGCTCACGCTGTGGGCCGACGTGTCGAACGCGGGCGGCTCGGTCGGCTTCGTGCCGCCGGTGACCGTGGACGAGATACGCCCCGAGCTGGTCAGGCACCTCGTCGCGATGGCCGAGGGCCGTACCCGGCTGCTGGTGGGCCGGGACGGGACGGGCGCGGTCGTGGCGACCGTGTTCCTCACCTACAACACGCACCGGCTGATGCGGCACTGGGTGTGGCTGTACACGGTGATGGTCCACCCCCGGCACCAGGGCAAGGGCTACGGCCGCGACCTCCTCGAGGCCGCCGCCGACGCCGCCCGCGGCCTCGACGGCATCGAGGCCATCCGGCTCACCTGCCGGGGCGGCCTCGGCCTGGAGCGGTTCTACGGCTCCTGCGGCTACAAGGAGGTCGGCCGGATACCCGGCGCGATCCGGGTCGCGCCCGGCGACGACCGGGACGACATCTTCATGCTGCTGCCGCTGCCCTGACCCCGCTGCAAGATCGGGTCCGCACCGTGCTTCACTGGACGGTGCCCCCATTTGGAATCGGAAGAGTGGATTGAGATGCTCCGCTACACGCTGATGCGCCTCGGCATCTTTGCCGGCTGCTTCGTGGTCGTCTGGGGAGCCGTCTACGCCGGGCTCTTCCCGCGCGGCTTCGGCGACTCCAACTTCCTGTGGGTCATGCTGCTCGCGCTGGTGCTCTCGGCGCCGATCAGCTTCGTGGTGCTGCGCAGGGAGCGGGACCGGGCCTCCGTGCAGATCGTGAGCCGGGTCGACCGGATGAAGGCCAACCTGGATGCCAACCGCAGCCAGGAGGACGTGGCGGACGACTCCGCGCGGGCGCAGGGCGGGGCTGCCGCGCCCAACTAGGCTTGGCTTCATGGGTGCCGTGAAGACCAAACGGATGCCGAGGGCGGTTCGGGAGCAGCAGATGCTCGATGCCGCCGTGCGGATCTTCGGCCAACGCGGCTACATGGCCGCCTCGATGGACGAGATAGCCGAGCTCGCGGGCGTGTCCAAGCCGCTGGTCTACCTGTACCTGAACTCGAAGGAAGACCTCTTCACCGCCTGCATCCGCCGCGAGGCCGGTGCCCTCACCCAGGCCGTCCGTGCCGGGGTCCGTGCGGGGCTGCCCGCCGACCGCCAGCTGTGGGACGGTCTCCAGGCGTTCTTCGCGCACACCGCCGAGCACCCCGACGGCTGGTCCGTGCTGCACCTCCAGGCCCGCACCCACGGCGAGAGCTTCGCCGCCGAGGTCAGCGCGATGCGCGAGGAGATCGTCGCGTTCGTGACCCAGCTGATCGCGGAGGCGGCCCGTGCGGCCCACCGGGACCCCGACCTCCCCGAGCAGGAGGTCGCAGGCCTGGCCGAGGCCCTGGTCGGCGCCGCCGAGTCCCTCGCCGCCTGGGCGAACGCCACGGATGGCGTCACCGCCAAGCAGGCCGCGTCCACCCTGATGAACTTCGCCTGGTCGGGTCTGGGCAACCTGATGCAGGGGCGTCCCTGGGTTCCGCCGCAGGACTAGGCGCCGTCGGGGTCCTCGTTGTTGCCGCCCCGCGCCCCTCAGGTGGACAGGCGGCAGTTTGCTCGAAGGGGCGCGGGGAACTGCGCGACAACCCCCATGCACCCGCACCCGGCAAGGGCGATGCACCCGTACGGGGCCTAGCTCACCTCCCCGGTCAGGTGCAGGCGGCTCCCGGCGCCCCGTAGCTCGAAACGGCCCTCGCCGTCCGCGCCGTACTGCACCGTTCCCGGCAGCAGCACGGGCGCGTGGAAGCGGGCCCGGACGACGGCCTCGGCGGGTGTGCCGTGGGCGGCCAGGCTGCGGGCGACCGTCCACATGCCGTGCGCGATGGCTCGCGGGAAGCCGAAGAGGCGGGCGGTGAGGGGGTGCAGGTGGATGGGGTTGCGGTCGCCGGAGGCGGCGCCGTAGCGGCGGCCGACGTCCCCGGCGAGCCGCCACTCGGCCAGGACGGGCAGCGGGGCCGGGTGTTGGTCCCGTGATCCGTCGGGCCGGCCGGGTGTCCGGTGCCGGGCGAGGTAGGTGCTCCGCGACTCCCACACGGCGTCCCCGCCGGCCCGTAGTCCGGTGACCACCGTGGCCTCCGTGCCGCGCCGGTGCGGGGTCAACCCGTCGATGTGGACGGCAAGTTCGTACTCCCGGGTGGCCGGCAGGGCGGTGCGGCGGACGATCTCGATCGAGGTGTGGACCAGGCCGAGCAGCGGCAGCGGGAAGTCCCGGCCGCTCATCAGGCGCATGGCCAGCGGGAAGCCGAGGAGGTGCGGATAGGTGACGGGCAGTGCGTCCGTGCCGTCGGCCGAGCCGGTGGCGAAGCCGCACACCCGCTCGTAGGCGGCCAGCCGGGCCAGGTCGATGCGCAGGCCGGGCAGCACCAGGCGGGTGCGCGGGAAGTCCGCTTCCGGGGACGGGCGCTTGAAGGGGGAGCGCAGCGCGCCCCGGGCCAGCAGCGGGGCCAGCGCGGGAGCGGCGGCCAGGGTGAAGCTCAGGCAGCGGTCGGCCATGTCCAACTCCCGCGCGACTCGGTCCGAAGTTCTTACTCTGGAGTAAGGTTACCGGAGGTAAGTCTATGTCGCGGGTGAGGAGGAGGTCGAGACGGGACCCGGGTGAGTGGCGGGCAGGTCAGGGAAGTTGAAACCCCCTCACATACCCCCCGAGGCTGCACACCCCCGGCTCCGGAACACCGCCGAACCCGCACAAGCCCCCCACAGGGGCCTCGTACGATCACCTGCCTAACCAGCGGTAACCCCTGTTCGAGGGCCGCCGGTGAACACCTCGCCGCACGAGGTACGTACGTCATGCAGCAAGCAGTTCGCCGCTGCACGCCCGAGGAGCCGCCCGTGTCCACGCCGTACCCGAACACCCCCGTCTCCTCCGGCACCACCGTCTCGGCCACCGATTACGACGGCCTCCCGGTCCTGGTGGAGCCCGAGACCCGGCGGCTGGACGGTGCCGTGCGGGAGGCGTACGTCCCGCCGTTCGCGCCGCCGGTGAAGCACGGCTCGCTCGCGGACCTGCCGTTCGACAACGCCGAGGCGGCCCCCGGCGCGATCGTGCTCAGCCGCAGGCTCGCCGACGGCAGCTGGACGGACGTGACCGCGGCGGAGTTCGCCGGGCAGGTGCTCGCGGTGGCGAAGGGGCTGATCGCGGAGGGGCTGGTACCCGGCGACCGGATCGCGGTCATGGCCCGCACCACGTACGAGTGGACGCTGCTCGACTTCGCCGCCTGGGCGGCCGGCCTGGTCACCGTCCCCGTCTACCCCACCTCCTCCGTCTTCCAGACCCGCTGGATCCTGCACGACTCCGGTGCGAGGGCCCTGGTCACGGAGAGCGCAGGGGAGGCCGCGGCCATCGCCCCCGAGCTGGAGCGCATCCCGGACCTCAGGCATCTGTGGGTGATCGAGAAGGGGCACGTGGAGCGGCTGGCGGAGCTGGGCGCCCAGGTACCGGACGGTGAAGTGGGCGTCCGGAGGGGGATGCTGGGGCCCGACACGCTCGCCACGCTCATCTACACGTCCGGCACCACCGGCCGGCCCAAGGGCTGCGCCCTCTCGCACGGCAACTTCTTCGCCGAGGTCGACAACGCCATCGAACTCCTCTATCCGATCTTCAAGGCGAAGTCGGGTGAGGAGGTGTCGGTGCTGCTGTTCCTGCCGATGTCCCACGTGTTCGGGCGGATGGTGGCGATCGCCTGCGTCCGGGCCCGGGTGCGGCTCGGGCACGCGCCCAGCCTGAAGGCCGAGGACCTGCTGCCGGACCTGGCCGCCTTCCGGCCGACCTGTCTGCTGACCATCCCGTACATGCTGGAGAAGATCTACAACTCCGCGCGGGCCAAGGCGGAGACGGGCGGCCGGGTGACCACCTTCGACCGCGCGTCCGCGGTTGCCGTGCGCTACGGGGAGGCGCTGGAGGCCCGCCAGACCGGCACCGGCGGCGGCCCCAACCGAACCCTGAAGACGGCCCGTTCCTTCTACGACCCGCTCGTCTACCGGCGCATCCGCAACGCCATGGGCGGCAAGGTCAAGTACGCCATCTGCGGCGGCTCACCCCTCGGCCGCCGCCTGGCCGCCTTCTACGCCGGTGCCGGCATCGAGATCTTCGAGGGCTACGGCCTCACCGAGACCACCGGCGCCTCGACGGTGACCCCGCCGCTCAAGCCCCGCCTGGGCACGGTCGGCTGGCCGCTGCCCGGCAGCCGGGTGCGGATCGCGGCGGACGGCGAGATCCTGATCGCGGGCGACCACGTCCTGCGCGGCTACTGGGACCCGCAGGCGGGCGGCGTCGTGCCCGCGACCCGGGACGGCTGGCTGCCCACCGGCGACCTCGGCGAGCTGGACGACGAGGGCTATCTGACCATCACCGGCCGCAAGAAGGAGCTGCTGATCACGGCCGGCGGCAAGTCGGTGGCACCGGCACCGCTGGAGAACTGGCTGCGCCAGCACCCGCTGATCTCCCAGTGCATGCTCGTCGGCGACGCCCGCCCCTACGTCGCCGCTCTCGTCACCCTGGACCCCGACGGCATCACGCACTGGCGCCAGATGAACGGCAAGCACCCGGTGCCGCCGGAACTCCTGGTCGGTGACCCGGAGTTGGAGGCGATGCTGCAGCGGGCGCTGGACGAGGCCAACAAGCTGGTGTCCCGGCCCGAGTCGATCCGCAGGTTCGCCGTGCTGCCCGTGGACTTCACCGAGGCGGCGGGCCATCTGACCCCCTCGATGAAGCTGCGGCGGCAGCAGATCATGCAGGACTTCGCGGCCGAGGTGGAGAGCCTCTACGCACGCTGAGAGGGTCGGCACCCGCTCCCGCCGGCCCCGCCTCGGTCCGGACTCGGCGAGGAGCGTGGAGCGGGTTGCCGCCTGGGTCGGTCGCGGCCCGGCATCGATCCTCGTACGGCCGCCGGAGCCAGTCAATCCTAAGGTTTTCTCCCTAAACCCCAGTGTTAGCTTGGGTGTTGTGACCCTCGACGACCTTCGTGTGTTCGTGGCGGTGTGCCGGGCCGGGAGCCTCAGCGCCGTCGCACGCGAGCTGGGCTGCACCCAGTCCGCCGTCAGCCAGCACGTCAAACGGCTGGAGCGGGAGACCGGAGTGGCCCTGCTGGAACGGCAGCCGCGCGGGGTCGTGCCCACCCGGGCCGGCCGGATCCTCGAAGCCGCGGCGGCCGAGGGGATCTCGGGTCTCGACCTGGCGGTACGGCAGCTGCGCGACCTGCTCGACGGGCACAGCGGACACGTCCGTGTGGCCACCGGCGCCACCACCGTCCGGCACTTCATGTCCGACGCCGTCGTCACCTTCCGGCGCCGCCACCCACAGGTCAACCTGGAGTTCCGGACGGTCAGTTCCGGCCGCGGCAGCTTCGACGCGCTCACCGACGGCACCCTGGATCTGGCCTGGATCACCCTCGGCCCTCCGGTGCGCGGCATCGAGCAGCGCGCCGTGGTCGAGCTGCCCTGGGTGCTCGCCGTCCTCGCCGACGACCCGCTGGCCACGCGCACCCGTCTGGATCCGGCCGACCTTGCCGACGTACGGCTCATCCGGCTGCCGCCGAATTCCGCCTCCGCCGCCCATCTGGAGGACGCCTGTGCCGAGTGGGGCGTCCGGCTCGGCCACGACACCAGCGTCGCCGACTGGGACACCGCGCTGCTGCTGGCCGAGCTGGGGGTGGGACGGGCCGTCGTCCCCGCCGTCCCGGGGCTGCCGGTGCCCGGCGGGGGCGCGCTCCGGCTCGTGCCGCTGCCGGGTCTGCGGCCCCTGCCGGTCGGCTGGGCGGTCCGCCGCTGGGACGCGCTCAGCTCGCCCGCGAGGGCTTTCGCGGACACCGTCGTCGAACGCTGCGGCTCACCGGCTGTGCCCTGAAACGGCCGGACAGCGCGGTAAACCGGCTGTTCTGTTTTTGCCGTGAATCCGCCCCCGGCAAGTGCCGGGGAACGGGTAGCGTAGGAGGGATGCACCCGTGTCCGTGGTGTGTCGTCAACTGGTCAACCACACAGAAGAAGTGAGCGTCTTGGGCCCACGCACCACCCTCGGGAACCGGCCGGGATCGGATCGGTAACGACCGCTCGTAGCCTGCCTTTCCACCCTCGCCGACTTCGTCACCACGAGCAGAGGCATGAAAGAAGACAACGACGTCCGCCGGATCTTCCTGCTGAACCCTGACCAGCGCCTCGTCCGCGAGGCCGCGCACGCGGGTGTCCAAGTGCGCTCGATCCGGGTCGACGCAACGGACGAGGCGGCTTTGCGCGCACCGCTCGCGGAGGCCGCCGAGGCCGGGCTGTGCGTCAACCCGGCCCGCGCCCTCAGGGTGCTCTCGGACCCGGCGGCCGTGCAGCGCCTGGTCCGCGACAACCGACTCTCCCCCGGGGGCACCGAGGTCGCGCCCGGCGATCTGCGGCTGACCGTGGAGACGCTGAGCGTGCACGGCATGCACCAGGCCGTCGGGATCACCGCCCGCACCCCCTACGGTCTGCTCCACCCCGCTCCGCTGACCGACGACACCGCCGCCGAGGTGCGCGCGGTGGTGACCGCCCTGCTGGACCTGACCGGGTACCAGTACGGGCCGGCCCACATCAGCGTCGCCCTCACCCCGCGCGGGCCGGTGATCACCGGCTGCCGGGCGGGACTCGGGGACGACCCGGTGCCCGAACTGGTCAAGGTGGCCGGAGGGTTCGACCTGGCGGCCGGCGCGATCGAGGTGCTGGCCGGGCGGCTGGTCGACGCGGTGCGGCCGAACCGGTTCGCGGCCGCGGCCCTGCTGAGCCCGCCGTGGCGGCTGGAGACCACCGAGGTCGGGATACTGCCGCACGTCCGGCACGTCTCGCCGCCCGAGGCACTGCGCCCCGGACACCTCGTCGTGCACGCCGAATCGCCCGAGCTGGCGGCCCGCCGGGTCGCCTCCCTCACCGCCCTGGTCGTCGGCGACGGCGGCTGACCGGCGACCGGGAACGGATCGGGAACGATCCGGTACGGGCCGACCGCACTGTTGATACGTCGCCGGAAGAAGGACGACGACGCCAGCGACGTCAACGGGAGGCGGAGTCAGGATGCTGAAGTTCTCGATCCTCGGGGCACTGCAGATCCGTACCGTGTCCGGCCCGGCGGAGATCTCCGGCGACCTGCAGCGCACCCTGGTGCAGACCCTGCTGATCAGCGAGGGCCAGTCGGTGTCCGGGGAGAGCCTGGTCGAGGAGATGTGGGGAGACGCCGTCCCCGACAACCAGGCCAACGCCCTCCAGGCCCATGTCAGCCGGCTGCGCCGCCGACTGCGCAGCCTGGAGCCCGGCCGGTCCGGATCCCGGGTGACCATCCACCCCTCCGGCTACCGGCTCGTGGTGACCGAGGGCGAGCTGGACGCCGCGGAGTTCGTGCGCACGGTACGGCAGGCCGAGTCGGCGTCCCCGCAGGACGCGGAGCGCACCGCGCGGCTGCTCGGCGGCGCCCTCGCGCAGTGGCGCGGCCCCGTCTTCGGCGGGTTCGCGGGCGGGACGCTGTGTCAGCTGGCCGGTGCCCGGTACGAGGAGTACCGGATGCGGGCCATGGAACTGCGCTTCGACGCCGAGCTGCGGCTGGGCCGCCATGCCGCCGTGCTCGCCGAGCTGACCGAGGCGCACACCAACCATCCTTTGCGGGAGCGCTTCTGCGAGCAGCTGATGATCGCCCTGTACGGCTCGGGGCGGCAGGCCGACGCCCTCGACGTCTTCCGCCGGATGCGCCGCCACCTCGACGACGAACTCGGCATCCAGCCCTCCCCGGCCCTGCGTCAGGTGGAGAGCGCGATTCTCTGTCATGACCCGGCTTTGGCCGGTGATGCGCGATCCTCTCTCCTTCAACTTGCGTAAAGGGTTAGCTTTTGACTGAGCCGAGACGTGTCGCACGGTAACGTGAAGTCGCCTTCCAGCGTGGCCCGTTCGGGTACAACCTAGGATTGTCCCGATCATCTCGGGCCGGGCAACGCGATGGGGCGGGGGGGAAGGGTTCGTGGAGTCGGCGGTATCCGCTCGGCCTGTCGTGCGCTTCAACATCCTCGGCTCGTTGGAGGGCTGGCACGGCGACCGCCGGCTGAGACTCGGCAGCCCGACCCAGGAACGCGTTCTGGTCACGCTCTTACTGGAGCCGGGGCGCATGGTGCCGGTGCCCCGGCTGGTCGCCGCGGCCTGGGACGACGAGCCGCCGCAGACCGCCGGCCACCAGATCCGCAAGGCCGTCGCGGCGCTGCGCACCCGGATCCCGGGCGGTGCCGGGCTGATCGTCACCGACGGCGCCGGATACCGGGCCGTCCTCGGCGAGGACCAGCTCGACCTGCACGAGTTCGGCCGCCGCTCGGCCGAGGCCCGGCAGGCGGTGGCCGCCGGGCAGCCGGCCGAGGCCGTCGGGCATCTGCGGGCCTGTCTGGACCTGTGGCGCGGCCCGGTCATGGCCGGAACGGGTGGTTCGGTGATCTCCGCGGCCTCCGCCGCGCTCGAGGAACGGCACATGGCCGTCGCCGAGCAGTACTTCGAACTACAGCTGGAACTCGGCCAGTCCACCGAACTTGTCGGAGCTCTACGCGAGTTGGTGACCGCACACCCGCTGCGGGAGACCCTGCGCGGGCGGCTGATGCTCGCCCTGTACCGGGGCGGCCGGCAGGCCGAGGCGCTGGAGGAGTTCGGCCGAGTGCGCGAACTGCTCGTCGAGGAACTGGGCATCGACCCGGGCGCCGAACTGACAAGGCTGTACGAAGCCATTCTGCGCGACAGCCCCGAGGTGGCGCCCCGGGTACCGCAGTCCGTGGCCGACCGCGCGGCCCATCTCGTACCGGCTCCCCTCGACCGGCCGTCCGGATCCGAGCCCGCGCCCTGCACCCTGCCCTACGACCTGCCGGACTTCACCGGCCGCGACGAGGAGCTGGCCCGGCTGCTGGCGGTGGGCCGGGCCCCGGCCGGCGGGTGCGCCCGGATCGTCGGCGTGGACGGCATGGGCGGCAGCGGCAAGACCACCCTGGCCGTGCACGCCGCCCACCTGCTCGCGCCGGACTACCCCGACGGGCAGCTCTTCGTCGACCTGCGCGGATTCAGCCCCGGCGAGAAGGCGCAGGAGCCGGGCGCGGTCCTGCACTCCCTGCTGCGCACCGTCGGCATCCCGGACGACCGGATACCGGACGACCTGGAGCGGCGCACCACCCTATGGAGAACCGTTTCCGCCCAGCGGAAGCTCCTGCTCCTCCTCGACAACGCCGCCGACGCCGCCCAGGTACGGCCGCTGCTGCCCACCTCCGAGGATTGCCTGGCCATCCTCACCGGCCGGGTCCGCATGCTCGAACTCGACGGCGCCGAGTGGCTCCCGCTCGGCCTGCTCTCGGCCGACGACAGCACCACGCTGCTCACCCGGATGCTCGGCGCCGACCGCACCGCCGCCGAGCCCCAGGCCGTCGACCAGCTCGCCCGGCTGTGCTGCGGCCTGCCCCTCGCCCTGCGCATCACCACCGCCCGGTTGCGCAACCGCCCCCGCTGGACCGTCCAGTACCTGGTCGACCGGCTTGCCGACGAGACCCGGCGGCTGCGCGAGATGAGCGCAGGGGAACGCAGCGTCGAGGCCACGCTCCGGCTGTCGTACCAGGCGATGGAGGAGGACCGGCGGGTCGCGTTCCGGCTGCTCGGCCTGCACCCCGGCAGCGCGATCGACGTCCACTCGGCCGCGGCGCTGCTCGGCACCGACGTCCACGACGCCGAGGACGTTCTGGAGCATCTGCTCGACGCGCATCTGCTGGAACAGCACGAGGCGGGGCTGTACGGCTTCCATGACCTGGTACGGACGTATGCGATCAGTGTGCGGGAGGCGGAGGACGACGAGGGGGCCGCGGTCGAGCGGCTCGTGGCGTACTACGCGCTGGCCACCGAGCAGGCCTGCAAGATGCTCTTCCCCGGTCGTGACCGGTTCGACAACCCGGCCGAACCGAGCGCGCCCGAACTGCCCCGGCTGGACGGCGACGAGCAAGCTCTGGCCTGGTTCGACCGGGAACACGAGGCACTGCTCGCGGTTGTCGCACAGGCCGGCGCCCGATGCCTGCACCGCTCCGCCACGTTGCTCGCCCGCGACCTGCTCTTCTACCTGGACCTGCGGGGCCACTACGAGGAGTTCCGGGTGGTCGGCCGCATCGGTGTCGATGCCTGCCGACAGCTCGGCGACTCGGCGCTGCTCAGCGTCTGCCTGGGCAACCTGGCCGTGGCCCACTGGTGGCTGGGCGACTTCCAGGACGGGATCACCACCGCCCAGGAGGCCCTGGGGCTGGCCGCGACCGAGGATCGCCGAGGCGAGGCGATGTGCATCGACGTGCTGGGCATGCTGCACGGCGCGATAGGCAACTTCGACGAGGCGCGCATCTACCTGGACCAAGGCATCGCCTTGCACAGGGAGCTGGGCTCGCCTCGGGCGGAGGCTGTGGCGCTGGCCAACCTCAGCACCGTGGAGACCTGGGCGGGCCGCTATGCCGAGGCGGCCCGGTACGCGGCTCAAGCCACCGAGCTGAACCGGCGCCTGGGCGAACGCAGCAATGAGATCTCCTCACTGACCTGGTTGGCGCTGGCCCACCTCGGCACCGGCGAGGACGAGCGGGCGAGGGCCTGCCTCGCCCAAGCTCTCGAATTGTGTGACGAGTCCCGGAAACCCGCGAATGTAGCTGTCGTCCTCGCCCAGTGGGCGCGGGTCTGTCAGCGCCTCGGCGACATGCGTTCGGTCGCCGAACACGCCGAGCGTGCCCTGGACCTGGTCTCCGCCGAGGGCACGGCCCTGCGCCAGGCGACCGTGGCCAACGTGGTGGGCCTGGTCCACCTGCGCAGCGGCGCACCCGAGCAGGCGATGGAACTGCATCGTCACGCCCACGATCTGGCCTCCCGCCTGGGCTACCGTTTCGAAACCGCCCGCGCCCTGCACGGTATGGCGGAGGCGGCGCAGGCGCTGGGCGACGAACCGATGGCACGTCAGCATCGGGGCGCGGCGGAGGTGCTGTACGACGCGATGCGAGTGACGGACGCGGGGCGGCGTTTCTAGGCAATGACCTTGTGGACGGCGGAAATTACGGGGCAGCTCGTATGAAGAACGGCACCGACGGGGCGTGAGCCCGGCCGGTGCCGTCGATGCAGCAGTGCGCGGTCCGCGAACGCCGTCAGTAGTGGACGAGGCCGGGCGGGCGCTCGTCCGCCAGAGCCGGCCCGGACTGCGCCTGGTGCCCCGACAGGCCGGAGGCGATGCGCACCACGGCGTCCTGAACACCGGTCGCCGGGACGGCCGCAGCGGTGCCGAGTGCCAGGACACCGGCCCCGGTGAGCGCGGTCAGAACCGTCTTCGTACGCAGTGCGATGGCGCGCATAGGTCGAACCCCCAGGAAGAGACGGATCGTGATCCGGTCGCCGGGCCTCTTCCCGACGCCGCAACCGATGCTCGTGGCGAGCGATCCCCATGCCGTCCCCGCCGGTTCCCGGCACGGGGCGGGCTCCCGGTACTCCTGGTTTCAACCGCCCCTAGGCGGGCTTCCGGGCGAACAGGAAGGCCTGGGGGACCGGTTCGCCGAGGGCGGTGTCGGCTTCGCGGACCGTGCGGGAGCCGAGTGCGAAACCGGCGTCCGTGAGCAGTTCCGCCAGGTGCTCGGGGCGGCGCCGGTGGAAGTCCAGCGCCACCGGATGGCCCCAGGGGCGGTCGTGGCGGCGGGTGTGTTCCCCGGCCTGGAAGGCGAGCAGGAGGTGGCCGCCGGGGGACAGGACGCGGTGGAACTCGGCGCACAGGGAAGGGAGTTCGTCCACCGGGGTGTGGATGGTCGAGTACCAGGCGACGACACCGGCCAGCGTGCCGTCCGCGAGGGGGAGGTCCAGCATGGAGCCCTGCTCGAAGCGCAGCCCGGGGTTCTCGCGGCGGGCGATCGCGAGCATGGACTCGGACAGGTCGAGCCCGAAGACGTCCAGGCCGAGGGCGGCGAGGTGCGCGGTGACCCGCCCGGGGCCGCAGCCGAGGTCGGCCACCGGCCCGCCGGAGCCGACGAGTTCGGCGTACGCGGCGAGCAGGGCCCGGTCGAGGGGCCTGCCCGTGTACGCGTCCCGGAACTGCTCGGCGTAGTCGTCGGCGACGGTGTCGTAGAAGGTACGGGTGGCGGCGAGGAAATCGCGGGAGTCGGTCATGCCGTGGGAGTCGGTCATGGGGAGCGACCGTAGCCAGGGCCACTGACAGTCGGGCCTTCCGACGGCCCCGGCCTACGCCACCCCCGCCAGCCGCAGCAGTGCCGTCGTCGCCGCCGCGCCCAGGACCACCACGGCGAACGGCGCCCTTCGCCACGCCAGGACACCACCGACCAGCACCCCGGCCGGGCGGGCCCAGCCCGCGAAGCCGCCGCCCTCGGTCAGGGCGTCCGTGGCCAGCAGGGCGACGAGCAGGACGATCGCGCCCGTCGACGCCAGCTCCTGCACCCGGGCCGGGACCGTGACCCGGCCGTGCAGCAACGGGCCCACCAGGCGGAAGGCGTACGTGCCGACGGCCAGGGCCAGGATCATGGCGACCGTGGCGTTCATACGGCGGCCCCGGCGGGGCGGCGGTGCAGGAACAGCCCGGTCAGTGCGAGCAGCACCGGCACCCCGGCCGGTACCGCGGGCGTCGCGGCGAGGGCCAGGGCGGCGCCGGGCAGGGCGCAGCGCCGTACCGTCGCGTCGGCGCGCAGGGTCGGCAGGACCAGGGCCACCAGGACGGCGGGGAAGGCCGCGTCGAGGCCGTAGCGTGCGGTGTCGCCCAGGGCGCGGCCGGCGAGGGCCCCTGCCAGGACGCCGGTGTTCCACACGGCGAACAGGCCGAGCCCGGAGATCCAGAACGCCCGGCGCCGCTGTCGCGGGTCGGGCTGGGCGAGGGCGAAGGCGACCGTCTCGTCGGTGACGAGATGCGCACCCAGGAAACGGGTCGCGCGACCGGTATCGATGGTCTCGGCCACCGCCAGACTGAAGGCGGCCGTACGCGTGTTGAGCAGCAGGCCGGTGGCCGCGGCGGCCAGCGGGCCGCCTCCGGCGAGGAGTACCCCGACCGCGCTGAACTGGGCCGATCCCGCGTACACCACCAGCGACATCAGCACCGGGACCCACACCGGCAGCCCGCCCGCGACGGAGACCGCGCCGAAGGAGACGCCGACGATGCCGCCGGCCAGCCAGACGAGGGAGCTGTCCCGGACCAGTGAGCCGGTCTCCGGTGTGCCGGGCTCTGTGCGGCGGAGCGAGCGTGTTCGGAGGAGCGAACGCATGTTTTCTACAATGAACAGTGAACATCCAGTCCGTCAAGGCGAACGATCGTACCGATGGAGCGAACGACATGTCCGAGGCACCGTCCGGGCCGCCCGCCCGGCTCCCGATGGAATGGATCGCCGCGTCCCTCAGACGCGAGCGCACCCGCACCGGGCTGTCCCTGTCCGAGCTGGCCAAGCGCGCCGGGATCGCGAAGTCCACGCTGTCCCAACTGGAGGCGGCGAGCGGGAATCCGAGCATGGAGACGATCTGGGCGCTGGCCGTGGCCCTCGGGGTGCCCTTCAGTGCCCTCGTGGAGCCGCCCACGCCCTCGGTCCAGGTGATCCGGGCCGGCGCGGGACCCACCGTGCACTCCGAGCAGTCCAGCTATCTGGCGACTCTGTTGTCCGCGAGCCCGCCGGGTGCGCGCAGGGATATCTATTACGTCTGGCTGGAGCCCGGGACCGTACGGGATTCCGAACCGCACATTCCCGGGACCACGGAGCACATCGTGGTCACAGAGGGAGGTGTCAGGGCGGGGCCGCGTGGGGAGACGGTCGAACTGGCGCCCGGGGACTACATGTCCTACCGCGGTGATGTCCCGCATGCATACGAAGCGCTCACCATCGGGACAAAGTTCGTACTGATCATGCAGCACATGTGAACCGGAAATGAACGGGAAAAGGCAGGAGCCCCGTCGCCTTGCGGCGCGGGGCTCCTTGGGTACTGCACTCAGGTTCTGCGATCAGGCAGTGATCAGACGGGGGTGACGTTCTCCGCCTGCGGACCCTTCGGTCCCTGCGTCACGTCGAAGCTCACCTGCTGGTTCTCCTCGAGGGAGCGGAAGCCGGAGGCGTTGATCGCGGAGTAGTGAACGAAGACGTCGGGGCCGCCGCCCTCCTGGGCGATGAAGCCAAAGCCCTTTTCGGCGTTGAACCACTTCACGGTTCCGGTAGCCATAAGCCCTCCTTGGGCTCAAAAGGGTTGCCCTGCTCCAGAACCTGCAAGTGCGAAACTGTGCTGCACAACGCATTCGTCTGAAAACGACGAGAGCCCGCGGTCACATGCTCCGCAGGCTCTGTACTGCAAGGGAAACCAAACTGCAACTTGCGGCGAGCCTAGCACGCAGGCAGCCGAAAGCAATAGAGGTCAAGATCACGTCACCCGAATGTTTGAAGCGCCGGACGGGTGGGTTGACGGTGGGGCCGGTCTCAGCACGGTACAGCACGGGGTCTAGTCTCGCGATGTGGACAATTCTCGCACCCGGCCGCGCGTCGGCCACATCCAGTTCCTGAACTGCCTGCCCCTCTACTGGGGGCTCGCGAGAACCGGCACGCTCCTCGACTTCGAGCTGACCAAGGACACCCCGGAGAAGCTCAGCGAGCAGCTCGTGCGCGGCGACCTCGACATCGGGCCGGTCACCCTCGTCGAGTTCCTGCGCAACGCCGACGACTTGGTCGCCTTCCCGGACATCGCCGTCGGCTGCGACGGCCCGGTGATGTCCTGCGTGATCGTCTCGCAGGTTCCGCTCGACCGGCTGGACGGCGCCCGGGTCGCCCTCGGCTCGACCTCCCGCACCTCGGTCCGCCTCGCCCAACTCCTGCTGGCCGAGCGGTTCGGCGTGCAGCCCGAGTACTACACCTGCCCGCCCGACCTCGGCCTGATGATGCAGGAGGCGGAGGCCGCCGTCCTCATCGGTGACGCGGCCCTGCGCGCCAACCTGCACTACGGGCCCAAGCTCGGCCTGGACGTGCACGACCTCGGGGCCATGTGGAAGGAGTGGACCGGCCTGCCGTTCGTCTTCGCGGTCTGGGCGGCCCGGCGCGACTACCTGGAGCGCGAGCCGGCCCTCACCCGCCAGGTCCACGAGGCCTTCGTCGCCTCCCGCAACCTCTCCCTGGAGGAGGTCGGCAAGGTCGCCGAACAGGCCTCGCGCTGGGAGGCCTTCGACGAGGCGACCCTGGAGCAGTACTTCACCACCCTCGACTTCAGCTTCGGCGAGCCGCAGCTGGCCGCGGTCACCGAGTTCGCCCGCCGGGTGGGCCCGACGACCGGCTTCCCTGCGGACGTGAAGGTGGACCTGCTTCAGCCGTAATCGCCACGGCACTACGCTGCGGGCAGTGAGGCGTGCCGGGGGAGAGGCGGGACGCCCCGGGGGAAGAGGGGGACGCCATGCAGCCGCTCGCAGCGGACGAACCGGCCGCCATCGGGCCCTACCGGCTGCTCGGCCGGCTCGGTTCCGGCGGCATGGGCCGGGTCTACCTGGGCCGCAGCGCGGGCGGCCGTACGGTCGCCGTGAAGATCGTGCATCCGCACTTCGCGCTGGACGAGGAGTTCCGGGCCCGCTTCCGGCGCGAGGTGGAGGCAGCCCGCCGGGTCGGCGGGGCCTGGACCGCGCCCGTGCTCGACGCGGACCCGGAGGCCGCCGTGCCCTGGGCCGCCACCGTCTACGCGGCCGGCCCCTCCCTCGCCGCCGCCGTTCAGGACGGCGGCGCACTGCCCGGGCACACCGTACGGGCGCTGGGCGCGGGCCTCGCCGAGGCGCTGACGGCGGTGCACGAACTGGGCCTCGTCCACCGGGACGTGAAGCCCTCCAACGTCCTGCTGACCCTGGACGGCCCGCTGCTGATCGACTTCGGCATCGCGCGCGCCACGGACGGCACGGCGTCCCTGACCTCGACCGGCGTCTCCGTCGGCTCGCCGGGCTACATGTCCCCCGAGCAGATCCTCGGCAAGGGGGTCACGGGCGCGGCCGACGTCTTCTCCCTCGGCGCGGTCCTGGCGTACGCGGCGACCGGTGAGCCGCCCTTCCCCGGCGACTCCTCGGCCGCCCTGCTCTACAAGGTCGTCCACGAGGAGCCGGAGCTCGGCCACCTGACCGGTGAGTTGCGGGAGGCCGCTGCCGCCTGCCTGGCGAAGGACCCGACCGCCCGACCGACCCCGGCCGAGCTGGCCCGTCGGCTCGCCCCCGAGGGCGCCGCCCGTCTGGTCGCCGGCGGCTGGCTGCCGGGCGCGCTGGTGGAACAGGTCAGCCGCAGCGCCGTACACCTGCTCAACCTGGAGACGGCGGAGCCGGCGCCGTCGGGGCCGGTGCGGTTCAACAGCCCTTCGGTGGGCGGGGAATCCGGTGCGGTCCCGCGTGGGCCGGCGGTGGCCGCGGGGGAGTTCGGACCGGCTCCGGTGATGACTCCTCCCGTGCCGACCGAGGCTCCGGCCGTGCCGTCGGAGGCTCAGCCGCAGGACGCGGTGCCGGCTCCCGGGAAGGTCAGCGTCAGCGTGGCGGCGGCCGCCGGGCCGGCGGAGAGCGGGCGCGGGCGGCGGGTGAGCTGCACCGTCGCGCTGGCCGTGGCGGGGGCGCTGGCCGCGAGCGCCGTGGGGCTCGGGGCGTTGCTGCGGCCGTGGGCCGGCGGGGAGAACGACACGGCGGGCGGCGCGCCGGCCGCCTCCGACTCCTCCTCGCCGTCGTCACCCGCCGACGGCTACTCGCAGGAGCCGAGTGCGGCGCCGGGCGCGATCCCGGCCCGCTACCTCGGCACCTGGGAGGGCCGGGCCACCGGACTCGGCGGCAGCCTGGACATGGGCACCTTCCGGCTCACCGTCCACCAGGCGGCCGTCGGCAAGGAGTTGGGGCGGCTCAAGCAGACCGACCAGCTCGGGGGCGTCTGCACCGACATCCTCACCCTCGAGCAGGTGACGAAGACCCGGATCGTGGCGACCTCGGTGGGCGCCAGGGGCAACCACGTCGGCTGCGATCCCGCGCCGCACCCGGTGGAGTTGACGCCGGTCGGTGACGACCTGCGGTACTCCGCGGAGAGCGCGGCCGAGGGCGACCCGGAGTCGCGGATGTCGAAGGTGGGCTAGCCCGGCACCGCGCCACGCCCCCGTCTGCCCGCCCTCCCCGGCTGTCACTACTGTGTCTGCGTTGGCGAACGCCAACGGCGCGCCACCGCACCGGTCTTGGTCCGGACAACGCGTCACAACGCGCAGCGCAGCGGTGCAAAGCATCGCAACGGGGAAGGACGGGGAACGCCCGCCATGGAGACACTGCAGCCGGACGACCCGCGGGAGTTGGGCAGCTACCGCATGCTGCGCCGGCTCGGAGCCGGCGGCATGGGCCGGGTCTACCTGGCCCGTTCGCCCGGTGGCCGTACCGTCGCCGTGAAGGTCGTACGCCCCGACCTCGCCGCCGACGCCGACTTCCGCCGACGCTTCCGGCACGAGGTGGAGATCGCCCAGGCGGTCTCCGGCCACTACACCGCCTCGGTCGTGGACGCCGACCCGGACGCACCGCTGCCGTGGCTGGCGACCTCGTACGTGCTCGGCCCGGACCTGACGGACGTCGTGGACGCGCACGGCGCGCTGCCCGAGCACACCGTGCGCGCGCTGGGCGCCGGGCTCGCGGCCGCCCTCCAGGAGATCCATGCGGCAGGTCTCATCCACCGCGACCTCAAGCCCTCGAACGTCCTCCTGGCCGCCGACGGCCCCCGAGTCATCGACTTCGGCATCGCGCGGGCGGTGGACGGCAACCGGATGACCCAGACAGGCGTCGTGGTCGGCTCGCCCGGTTACCTGCCCCCGGAGCAGGCCCTGGGCCAGGACGTCGGCCCGGCCGGCGACGTCTTCTCGCTGGGCGCCGTCCTCGCCTTCGCCGCCACCGGCCGCAACGTCTTCGGCGACGGCGCCGCCTCGCACGCCGCGCTGCTCTATCAGGTCGTCCACGGCGAACCGGATCTGACGGACGTACCGCAGTCCCTGCTCGGTCTGGTGCGGGCCTGTCTGCTGAAGGACCCGGCCGGCCGCCCCGGCCCCGCCGAGATCGTGGCGGCACTGGCCCCGCAGGGCGTCGAGGGCGTGCTCAGCGACTGGCTGCCCTCGGCGGTGGCGTCCACCATCGCCACCCACGCGGGCGGGATCCTGGACCTCGACCTGGAGGCACCCGAGCAGCCGGCCACAACACCCTCCTTCGGTCCGGCACCGACAATGCCGGCCGCCGCGGTGCCGCCGGCGGGTACGCCGGCGGCGGGATACGGCTATCCGCCGGCGGGTACGCCCGCGGCCGGGTACGGCTATCCGCCGGCCGGTACGCCCGCGCCCGCCTACGGCACGCCCGCCCCCGGCCACGACACCCCGCAGCCCGGCACCGTCCGGCTCGGCGCCACGGACGCCTCCACGCCGGCCCCCACCCGCCGCCGCGCCCTCTCCTACGCCCTCGGCGGGGCCGCCGCCGTCGCCGTCGTCGGCGGGGGCACGGCCTGGTGGCTGACGCGCAAGGACGGCGGCACCGGCACGTCCGACGGCCCGCGCAGCCACGGCAGTTCCGGCGAGCCGGCCGCCGAGACCTTCACCACCCCGCCTCCCGGGGTGGCCCCGCAGCCGCTGTGGCACAAGAGCGCCGCCGAGGACAGCACCGCCACCTCCGTACCGCTCGTCACCTACGACGGACTGCTCCTGGTCAGCGGCGACCCGCTGGTCGCGTACGACGTGAAGACCGGCAAGCCGCGCTGGTCCAGGAAAGGCATCTGTCGCTCGGGAGCCCCGCTCCTCTTCCACGACGGCAAGGTGTTCCTGGCCGACGGCGACTTCGACGGCGTCCTGGTCGCCTACGACGTACGGACCGGCGACGAGGCCTGGCGCAGCCGGCTCGGCAAGAAGCTGAGCATCGAGCGGACGATCGCCGTCGACGACAAGAACGTCTACGTCACGCTGACCGACTACGGCCAGGCGAAGAGCGCCACCAAGTACCGCACGGCCGTCGCCGCGGTCAGCCACAGCACGGGCCGGACCACATGGCTGCAGCGGCGCGACTGGGGCACCAAGGACTACGACGTCGAGGGCACCGTCTCCGGCAAGTACCTCGTCTACGCCGACTCCAACTACAACCTCACCGTGCGCGACACCGCCACGGGCGGGCAGCTGTGGAGCAAGAAGATCGGCGACGACTGGAGCTGGCAGCCCACGGCCGCGAACGGACTGGTGTTCCTGCCGGGCGAGCAGCTGACCGCCGTGGACATCGAGACCGGCAGGACGCGCTGGACGCTCTCGCCGAACGGCCGCCGCGGCTTCAACAACCCCACCGTCATCGACGGCGTCCTCTACGCCACCGACTACGACCACGGCATCTGGGCCGTCGACGTCAAGGACGCCAAACGGATCTGGCTCTGCGAGGCGGGCAACCGCGTGCCCAGGGAGACGTTCCTGAAGGCCGGGACGACGCTGTACGCGGCCGCCGGCGCGCTGGGCGGCGGCATCATCTCCCTGGACGCCAGGACCGGCAAGGTCCGCTGGACCTGGGTCGACAACACCGACGCCACCGACTACTGGCAGATCGCCCGGTCGGGCAGCCGGCTGCTGGTGACCGGCGGCCAGGAGGTCTACGCGATGCCGACTGTCTGAGACCGGCCTCCCCGACCGGCCGCACTCCCTAGGATCTCCCCGTGAGCATGGGCGCGTTGGTCCTCGTCGCGGCACTGTGGGGCGCGGTGGCGGGCGCGCTGCTGCCCCGGGCCGCCTACCGCTTCGCCGCCCCGGACGAGGAGCCGTGGCGGGAGTTGTGCCCGGACGGCCACCCGATCCGCGGGTGGCTCGGCCGGGCACGGTGCGGCGAGTGCGCGCGGACGCCGGGCGACGCGTCCGCCGCCCTGGCCACCCTCACCGCCCTCATCTGTGCCGCTCTCGCCGCCGCGACCGGCACCCGGCCCGAGTTGGGGGTCTGGCTGCTGCTCGCACCGGTGTGGGTACTGCTGGCCGCCGTCGACCTGCGGGTGCGGCGGCTGCCCGACCCGCTGACCCTGCCGCTCGCGGCCGCCGGGCTCGCCCTGCTCGGCCTCGTCGCGCTGCTGCCCGAGCACGCGGGTCACTGGCTCACCGCGCTGTACGGCGCCCTCGCGCTCGGCGGCGGCTACTACGTGCTGTACCTGATCAACCCGGCCGGCATGGGCTTCGGCGACGTGAAACTGGCCCTCGGCATGGGCGCCGTCCTCGGCTGGTACGGCTGGCCGACCGTCCTGCTCGGCACCTTCGCCGGCTTCCTGCTCGGGGCGTTGTACGGCGGTGGCCTCGTCGTCGCGCGACGAGCGGGCCGCAAGACGGCGATCCCGTTCGGGCCCTTCCTCATCATCGGAGCCTTTGCCGGGCTGCTGATCGGCGCGTACGCGGCCTGAGCGCGGACCGCCGAAACCCCTGGCGTAGGCTGGATCAGTCCGTCCACAACCCTTCCGAAAGGGACCCTGGTGACCGAGAAGGCCGACCTCCAGTCTGTCCTCGACCGTGCCGCTGCCGGTGGGCGGATCACCCCGGAAGAGGCGCTCGTCCTCTACCGCGACGCCCCGCTGCACGCGCTGGGCGCCGCCGCCGACGCCGTGCGCCGCCGCAAGTACGCGGGCGTCGAGCACATCGCGACGTACATCATCGAGCGCAACATCAACTACACGAACGTGTGTGTCACGGCGTGCAAGTTCTGCGCCTTCTACGCGGCCCCCAAGGACACCGCCAAGGGCTGGACCCGCGACCTCGACGACATCCTGCGCCGCTGCGCGGAGACCGTGGAGCTGGGCGGCACCCAGATCATGTTCCAGGGCGGCCACCACCCCGACTACGGCGTCGAGTACTACGAGAAGCACTTCAAGGCCATCAAGGACGCCTTCCCGCAGCTGGTGATCCACTCGCTGGGCGCCTCCGAGGTCGAGCACATGGCCCGGATCTCCGGGGTGTCGGTCGAGGAGGCCATCACCCGGATCCACGAGGCGGGCCTCGACTCCTTCGCGGGTGCCGGCGCCGAACTGCTGCCCGCCCGCCCCCGCAAGGCCATCGCGCCCCTCAAGGAGAGCGGCGAGCGCTGGCTGGAGATCATGGAGGCCGCGCACCGGCTGGGCGTGGAGTCCACGTCCACCATGCTCATGGGCACGGGCGAGACGAACGCCGAGCGCATCGAGCACCTGCGCATGATCCGGGACGTACAGGACCGCACGGGCGGCTTCCGCGCCTTCATCCCGTACACCTACCAGCCCGAGAACAACCACCTGAAGGGCCGCACCCAGGCCACGCTCTTCGAGTACCTGCGGATGATCGCGATCGCCCGCCTCTTCCTGGACAACGTCCAGCACATCCAGGGCTCGTGGCTGACCACCGGCAAGGAGGTCGGCCAGCTGTCCCTGCACTACGGCGCGGACGACCTCGGCTCGATCATGCTGGAGGAGAACGTGGTCTCCTCGGCCGGCGCCAAGCACCGCTCCAACCGGCTCGAGATCATCGACCTCATCCGCAAGGCGGGCCGCGTCCCGGCCCAGCGGGCCACGACCTACGAGCACCTCGTCGTGCACGACGACCCGGCGAACGACCCCGTCGACGAGCGGGTGATGTCGCACATCTCGTCCACGGCGATCGCGGGCGGCACGGCTCACCCCGAGCTGAAGCTGCTGGCGTCCAACTAGAGCCGGCCAGGGGTCCCGTGCTGACACTTCATGTCGCCGAGCAGTCGCCCGAGACGGCGGTCGTGGTCGACGGGGCGTCCGTCGCCGCCGTCGGCCCGTACCAGGAACTGGCCGCCGCCCACCCGCGGGCGAGGGTGCGGCGCTGGCCCGGCATCCTGACGCCGGGACTGCTGAACCCGTACGGCCCGGAGCTGCTGGAGGCCACCTACCATCCCGACCCGCGCGAGGCCGATGCCCTGGGTACCGAGCCCATCGGCGGGGAACGGGCGCGGGAGATCCTCCGTACCGACCCTGTCCGCCTCGGCGCGAGCGCGCGGCGCGGGGTGCAGCGGATGCTGGCGCACGGCACGGTCGCGGTGGCCGGGGAGCTGCGGTCGAGGGCCGTGGTCGACGCGGTGCGCCGAGCCGGGCTCGCGTTGGGACAGCGGCCGGACCGTCTCCCGGGCCCGCCGGCGCTGTCCCCGACCCCGCTGATCCTGCTGCCGAGGCTGGTGCCGGGCGGTCCCGCCCGATTCGCCGTGTTCGATGTCGCGGACCGCGCCGAACTGGTCCGGCGCGGCGCCGGGACCTGCGTGGCGACCGTGATCGGAGGGCGGCTGGTGTACCGCGGCCGCTGATCACGGCTCGTATCGGGGAGCGCCGGGCTCAGCCCGCGAACGCCTGCGCGAAAGCCCCCGGGCTCTGCTTCACCCCACTGCAGTCGGTCGCCGCGCCGTCGGACACGGAGTCACCCTCCCCGCAACGGCGGTCCCGGGAGGCCGACCACATCGACACCCAGGCGATCTCCTTCTGCCCGGCGAACTTCCGTACCTGCGCGGCGTCGGAGAGCGTGAAGGTCTCCCCGGCCACGTCGTTGACGCCGATCATCGAGGTGAGCGCCATGCCCCGCCAGGCGCCCGCGTCGGACAGCTCGAACACCCGTTTCAGCTGGGCGTGCGCGCCCTGGGCGGAGGTGAGGGCGTAGTCGCCCATGTCGCCGGAGTACGACTCGCCGTAGTTCATCGTCATGAGGTTGACCGTGGAGACCTGGACGTCGTACGTGTTCGCGGACTCCAGCAGGGCGAGGCCGTCCGCGTCGAGCCCCGAGGGCATCACCGGGAGGGTGAAGGAGACCCGCACGCCGGGCCGGTTCTTCTGCAGCCGGGCTATCGCCTTCGAGCGCAGGGCGACCGAGCCGGAGTCGGTCAACTCGTCGCCCTCGACGTCGAAGTCGGCCTGGGTGGAGCCGGCCGCGTCCAGTGCCTCGGCGTAGGCGGCGGCCAGCGCGGAGGCACTGTCACAGGTGGCGGCCAGTTCCTTGCCGGAGGCCCCGCCGAAGGACACCCGGACCGTGGCGCCGTCCTGCTTCAGCCGCGAGATCCGGGACTTCACGGCGGAGTCGGCGATCGCCTCGGTGCCGTTCCACTTCGGTGTACAGCCGCTCCCGCCCGAGATCACGAAGGCGAGGTTGTACGCCGCCGGGGATCCGGCGGAGTCGGTGGCGGAGGCGTCGGTGGCGCTGACGTAGGGGGCGTAGTCGGCGACGTAGGAGGCGTGGGCGGGCGTGCTTCCGCCCGGCGCCGAGCACCCGGTTGCAACGACTGCAAACATGCAGGTGAACCCGGTGATCCACGTCAGGGAACTCCTCATCGTGCGCCTACCCATTCTCGTGATCTCCGTCTCGGGACGGAAACAAAATTGGTTGTTCGGAAGGAAATCTCTCACACGTAGAGGCCGTTCACCTCGGTATTCTCAGGAGAAATACAGCTTGATTGGCCTTTCATTGGTGGCTCACAAGAATCCCCGGGAAGGGGTCACATAAAGGCTTCCTAATATCCGAGGAATGCATTCCGAACCCGCCATCGAAACTCGCGCCGCCAGGCGTGGTCGCCGTAGCAAACATGGCAACGGGTCCGTCGAGGGGCCCGTGTTCGTCGACTCCGGCGGACGTCGCTCGAAGGTGCTGCGCCGGATCGGCCTGCTCGTCGGTGTCGTCTGCCTCGCGTACGCGGGTGTGCTCGGCGCCGCGTTCATGGGCTGGGGCACCTCCCTCGCCCCGTCCTCGCTGCTTCCTTTCGGCGACGCCCGGGACGGCCGGGGCCCCGGCATCCGCCCACAGGGCGGGATCGGCCGCCGGGCGGACCTCCCGAGCAGCATCCCGTCGCCATCCGCATCCGCATCCACATCCCTCTCCGTGTCCTCTTCCCCGTCTCCGCCGGCGGTCGTGTCCTCGTCCGCGGCAGGGCGGCCGCGCTGCAGCGCCCGCGCGTCATCCTCGCCCTGTTGCTCCTGCTGGCGCTGACCTGCGTGATGCTGCTCGACGGCTATCTGCGCGCCGAGGTCGGCGGCGACCAGCGCGTGCGCACCGGCGCCGGTTCCGGCAAGGTCCTCGACGGCGGCCCGATCCTGACCTTCCGGGGCGGCCGGGCCACCACAGTCTCCGTCCCGGCCAGGACCATCGCGCTCACCTTCGACGACGGCCCCAACCCGACCTGGACCCCGCAGGTCCTCGCGATCCTGCGCAAGTACGACGTCCCCGTACGGCGGCTGGTACGCCTTCTCGCACCAGGCGGACTTCGGCACGTACGACCTCGACGAGAACCCGCTCGCGCAGGCCTTCTGGTCGGCCGGCTTCGTGCTGCTGCTGATGTGGGCCAAGGCGTACTTCCGGATCGGCTTCGCCCGGCTCACCCGATTCCGGCGGACCGACCGGATCGTGACGATCTTCAACGCCCGGGCCGTCACGATCTACCTCTGGCACGAGATCGCCCTGATCCTGGCCGTCCCGCTCATCGACCGGTTCTGGAACGTCCCCGCCTTCGAGACGTACCTGCCGCTGGAGAGCCAGTGGTTCATGTTCGGCGTCGGCTGGGTCCTGATCGCCGGCTTCGTCCTGGCGTGCGGCTGGGTGGAGGACGTGGCCGCGAAGAAGAAGCCGCGACTGATCCCGGGAGGCCGTGCTGCAAGAATGGGCGGGTGACCCGCGCTTCCCTGAACAAGCAGCCGCACGAAGTCGCCTCGATGTTCGACGACGTGGCGGAACGGTACGACCTGACGAACGACGTGCTGTCGCTCGGCCAGGACCGGCGCTGGCGCAAGGAGGTGGCGAAGGCGGTCGACGCGCGCCCCGCGCAGAAGGTCCTCGACCTGGCGGCCGGCACGGCGACCTCCTCGCTGCCCTTCGCGCAGACGGGCGCGTACGTGGTCCCCTGCGACTTCTCGCTGGGGATGCTCCAGGTCGGCAAGAAGAAGCACACCTGGCTGCCGTTCACGGCGGGCGACGCGACGAGGCTGCCGTTCAAGGACGACACCTTCGACGCCGTCACGATCTCCTTCGGGCTGCGCAACGTGCAGGACACGGACGCGGCGCTGCGTGAGATGTACCGGGTGACGCGGCCCGGCGGCCGGGTGGTGATCTGCGAGTTCTCGCACCCGACATGGGCGCCGTTCCGGACCGTCTACACCGAGTACCTGATGCGGGCCCTGCCGTCGGTCGCGCGCACGGTGTCCTCGAACCCGGACGCGTACGTCTATCTCGCCGAGTCCATCCGCGCCTGGCCCGACCAGCCCGCGCTCGCCGAGCGGCTGCGCAAGGCGGGCTGGTCGAAGGTGGCCTGGCGCAACCTGACCGGCGGTGTGGTCGCGCTGCACCGGGGCTTCAAGGAGAGCTGAGCCCCGGCGGCGGGTGCCGGCGTCTCACCGGTCGATCATCTCGAAGGCGTCGCCGGGCTCGCCCAGTTCGCGCTGCATTCCGCCCCTGGGCGGCCGTGGGATGCGTGGCTCGCGCACGCCCCCGCCGCCCTCACCTTCACCGAAGTCGAACCACACGTACACCATGGAGTCCCGCGGCACCTCGGCGCCGGGCTGCGGGTACTGCCGTACGACGTAGTCGACGACCGTGAGGTGGAAGTCCGGGCGGTCCGGCGCGTTCAGGAACAGACCCCGCGCCTGGGCCGTCTCGCGCGCGTCCACGGCCATGAGCCCGACCAGGCGAGGAACGTGCACTTCGGGTGTTTTGGGTGTTATACGCACAGATGTCACCCCCAGCGGTACTGGAAGGGTAACCCGGGTGCGTGCCGCCCGGAAGCGTCATGTGGCTTTCTGTAACACTTGGTTACTCTGGGTCACAGATCAAGTCGGTAGCAGTGCCCCTCGCGTTCCGAGGACGGGGTCACGAAGGTCTCCGCGAGCCGCATGCCGAGGCGCCGGGTGACCGCGATGGAGCGCTCGTTGCGTGCGTCGACCATCGCCACCACGTGCGGCACCTCCAGGGCCCGCAGTCGCTCCAGGGTCGCCTCGGCGGCCGCCGAGGCGTATCCCCGGCCCCAGTGCGCCCGGCCGAGCCGCCAGCCGATCTCGATCTCGCCCGACGGCCCCCACTCGTGCGGCCACGGCTGGGCGCCGGTGAAGCCGACGACGTCACCGGAGTCGTCCAGCACCGACCACAGACAGAATCCCCGCTCCGCGTCGTGCCGGCGCTGGCGCGCGGTCAGCTCCTCGTAGACCGAGAGTTCGGCGGAACTGCCGCCGTGGAACTCCATGACCTCGGGGTCGTCGAAGGCCCGGTGCCAGGCGAACGCGTCCTCGTCGGTGGGCACTCGCAGCTGTACTGCGGGGAGAGCTCGGTTCACGGGGGTAGCCCTTCAGCCGGGTGATCAATTCTGCTGAATAGACTGCCCATGTCCAGTGCCGGTCGGCACGCAGATTTTGAACCTTGGGGAGATCCCGCCGTGACCGAGCCCCTCTCCGACAACACCGCCGATGTGATCGTCGTGGGCGCGGGGCCAGCCGGCTCCACCACCGCGTACCACCTCGCCAAGGCCGGACTCGACGTTCTCCTGCTGGAGAAGACCGAGTTCCCCCGGGAGAAGGTCTGCGGCGACGGCCTCACCCCGCGCGCGGTCAAGCAGCTCGTGGCCATGGGCATCGACATCTCCGAAGAGGCCGGCTGGCTGCGCAACAAGGGCCTGCGCATCATCGGCGGCGGCTCGCGACTCCAGCTGGACTGGCCGGATCTCGCCGCCTACCCGAACTACGGTCTCGTCCGCAAGCGCGACGACTTCGACGAGCAACTCGCCCGCCAGGCCCAGAAGGCGGGAGCGCGGCTCTTCGAGCTGTGCAACGTCAGCGGTCCGGTCATCGACGACCGCACGGGCCGGATCACCGGCGTGACCGCCAAGCTCGGCGAGGAGAAGCGCGAGGTCACCTTCCGCGCGCCGCTCGTCGTCGCCGCCGACGGCAACTCCACCCGCCTGTCCCTGGCGATGGGCCTGCACCGCCGCGAGGACCGCCCGATGGGCGTCGCGGTGCGCACGTACTTCACCTCGCCGCGCCACGAGGACGACTACCTGGAGTCCTGGCTGGAACTCTGGGACCGCCGCGGCTCCCAGGACCGTCTGCTGCCCGGCTACGGCTGGATCTTCGGCATGGGCGACGGCACCTCCAACGTGGGCCTCGGCGTGCTCAACACCTCCGCCTCCTTCAAGGAACTGGACTGGCGGGAGGTCCTCAAGGCCTGGTGCGCGTCCATGCCGGAGGAGTGGGGCTACACCCCCGAGAACATGACCGGCCCCATCCGCGGCGCCGCCCTCCCCATGGCCTTCAACCGCCAGCCGCACTACACCAAGGGCCTGCTGCTCGTCGGCGACGCCGGTGGCCTGGTGAACCCCTTCAACGGCGAGGGCATCGCCTACGCCATGGAGTCCGGCCAGATCGCCGCCGACGTCATCGTCCAGGCCCACGCGCGGGCCACGCCCGCCCAGCGCGAGATCGCCCTGCAGCGCTACCCGCGCGTCCTCAAGGACACCTACGGCGGCTACTACACGCTCGGCCGCGCCTTCGTGAAGCTCATCGGCAACCCGAAGGTCATGCAGATCGCCGCCCAGCGCGGTCTCACCCACCCGCAGCTGATGAAGTTCACCCTGAAGCTCCTCGCGAACCTCACCGACCCGACGGGCGGCGACGCGATGGACCGCATCATCAACGGTCTGAGCAAGGTGGCCCCGAAGGCGTGATCAGGCGCTGAGAGCCGCCGCGTTGGCGGTCCGGCGGGCGTACACCTCGTCCCGCCGGTCCGTCATCTGCCGCAGCGCGTCCCTTTTCTCCCGCTTGGAGAGCCGATCCAGGTAGATGTACCCGGTGGTGTGGTCGGTCTCGTGGGCGAGACAGCGCGCGAAGTACCCCGTGCCCTCGATGACCACGGCCCTGCCGTCCTTGTCCTGCCCGCGCACGACGGCCCGATCCGGTCGCGGTACGGCCATGACGGCTCCCGGCACCGACAGGCACCCCTCGCCCTCGTCCAGCAGCCGTCGGCCGCTCAGGGGAGTCTTGAGCACGGGATTGACAATGTGTCCGACATGCCGGATTCCATCGTCATCGGGGCAGTCGTACACGAACAGGCGCAGATCGATCCCGACCTGATTCGCGGCCAGTCCCGCCCCCTCGGCGACATACATGGTGAGGAACATGTCGTCGATGAGCGCGGCGAGGTCGGGCCCGAACTCCGTGACGTCCCGGCAGGGCTTGTGCAGGACCTCCTCCCCGACCTCGGTGATGCGGCGCACCGCACCGCGTCCGGCCTCGGGGGCGTGACGCGGGTAGTGGTCGGCGGGGCTGCCCTGGACGAACACACGTGGCATCGCTGTGTCTCCCTGTGTTTGCGAGGATGCTGTGGGTGACAGGGCAGCGGGCTTCCGGCCTCCGGCGCCCCTCCCTACCCTCCGGGACTCATGACAACAGAACACGCGCAGCAGTCACAGGGGCTCGCCGGACACGTCGGCCCCTCCCGGAGACGCTTCCTGACGGCGGCCGGGGGAGCGGTCGCCGGGGGCGTGGCCGGTGCCGCCGCCTTGGGGACGGCCTCGACGGCGGCCGCGGCGACCCCGGCCGCCGGCAAGCGGGTCGCCGTCCTCGGCGGCGGAGTATCCGGCCTCAGCGCCGCCCACGAACTCGCCGAGCGCGGCTACGACCGTCACCGTCTACGAGCACGGGGACCACCTCGGCGGCAAGGCCCGCTCGATGGACGTCCCCGCCACGGGCACCGGCGGCCGCAGACCGCTCCCGGGCGAACACGGCTTCCGCTTCTTCCCCGGTTTCTACCGGAACCTGCCGGACACGATGCGCCGCATCCCCGTCCCCGGCAACGCGAACGGCGTCCACGACAACCTCCGCAGCGGCACCGAGGCCCTGTTCGCCCGTGGCTCCGGCCGCCCGGACCCGCACTTCCCGCTGCGACGGGTCACCACCCCGCCCGCACCCGGGGACATCACCCCGTCCTGGCTCCGCGACCAGATCCTGTCCGTCCTGGATCTCGGCAGCCGCCTGCCCGCCCACGAGGCCGCCCACTTCGCCGACCGCCTCCTGGTCCATCTCACCAGCTGCGACGCCCGCCGCGAGGACCAGTGGGAGAAGACGGCGTGGTGGGACTTCATCCGGGCCGGCGAGATGAGCAGGGAGTACCAGGTTCTCCTCGGTATCGGCCAGACCCGCAACCTGGTGGCCACCCGCGCCGAGATCGCCTCCACCCTCCCCCAAGCTCTCGGCTTCGCTCGAGCAGGGAGGTGCCCCCATCGTCGGCCGCGTCATCATCGAGGCCCTGCTCCTGTGGGGCCTGCTCGGCCGCGGCACGGACGGCGACGCCGACATCGACCGTGTCCTCAACGCCCCCACCGGCGAGGCGTGGATCGACCCCTGGGAGACGCAGCTGCGCTCCTTCGGCGTCGAGTTCGTGCTCGGGACCCAGGTGCGGGAGGTGGTGTACGAGGGCGGTCGGGTGAGCGGCATCCGCGTCTCGGCCCGGGACGGCGGCCAGGAGCGCACGGTCACCGCCGACCACTACGTCTCCGCACTGCCCGTCGAACACGCCCGCGCGACCTGGGGCCGGGCCCTGCGCGCCGCCGACCCCCGGCTCGGTCGCTGCGACGCGCTGAAGACCGACTGGATGACCGGCGTCCAGTTCTCTCTGCGCACGCCCACACCCGTGGTCCACGGGCACATCAACTGCCTCGACTCGCCCTGGGCGGTGACGGGCATCGGCCAGGCCCAGTTCTGGGACGTACGGGATTTTGCGCGCGACTACGGGGACGGACAGGCCCACGACTGCCTGTCCGCGATCATCTCCGAATGGGACAAGCCCGGCATCCTGTATGGCAAGACGGCCCGCGCCTGCACCAAGGAGGAGATCGTCGCCGAACTCTGGGCCCAGCTGAAGGACGGGGTCAACGACTCCGGCAAGACGACGCTCAGGGACGAGGACCGGCTCGGCTGGTTCATGGACCCCGCGGTGACCGGCCTGGGCGGCCCGGGACCCGCAGAACCGGGAACAGCTCCTCATTCACCCCACGGGGACGCTCTACAACCGTCCGTCGGCGAAGACGGCGGTGCCCAACTTCTTCCTCGCCGGCGACTACGTCCGCACGGATGTGGATCTGGCGACGATGGAGGGCGCCAACGAGTCCGCGCGCCGGGCCGTCAACGCCCTCCTGGACGCAGACAATTCGGACACCGAGCGCTGCCGGATCTGGGAGCTGTTCCGCCCGCCCGAGATGGAAGCCCTCAAACGCGTCGACGAGCTGCCCTACCGGCTCGGTCTACCCAACACCTTCGACCTGGGATGAGCCCAATGGGGCGAATATGCCCGGATCGCCCTGGAGATGAGGGGACGGGATGAGCCCGAAGGGCCGCTGCCCCCGAGCGGCTGCGGCCCTACGCGCGTGAATGGTGTGCCGAGTGCTCAGAGCACCCGCACGGCGCCGGTCGGCGGGTCGTACGACAGCGGCTTCTCCACGATGCCGGTGGAGGGGTTCTGCGCACCGACGAACATGCCGTCACCGGCGTAGATCGCCACATGGTACGCGCTGCCCGCGCCGCCCCAGTAGAGGATGTCGCCCGGCTGCAGGTTGCTCAGCGAGACAGGGGTGCCCTGGGTCGACTGGTCCTGGGAGACGCGCGGCAGGCTGATGCCGACCTGCTTGAAGGCGGCCTGCACGAGGCTGGAGCAGTCCCACGCGTTGGGGCCGGAGGCGCCCAGAACGTAGCTCTTGCCGATCTGCGCCTTGGCGAAGGCGAGGACCGCCGCGGCCGAACCGGTGGCCGTGGACGTGCTGGTGGAGGTGCTCGAGCCGGTGCCCGCCGTGGTGGAGAGCGTCGTCCGCTCCGCGCTGCGCGAGGCGCGCGCGGCAGCGGCCTTGCGGGCGGCCTCCTGAGCCTTCTTCTTGGCCTCCGCCGCCTTCTGCTTCGCGTCCGCGAGGTCCGTCTTGGCCTGCTTCGCGGCGTTTGCGGCGGCCTGATCGCGCTCGGCCTGCAGCTGGTAGTTCGCGGCGGCCTGCTGCGTGGCGTCCGCGGACTGGGCGACCTGAGCGGCCAGGTCGGCCGTCAGGGTGGGCAGTTCGAGGGTCTGCGTCACCGGCTCGGCAGCGTTCGCCGAACCGGACGCCCCGGCGACTGCCAGGGTGCTGAGGACGCCACCGGCAACTCCGGCCCGCACGGCGATGGTCGACGCGCTGCTGCGGCGGGGCTTCCGGTGGCTGCGTATGTGAGCGGTGTGGGACATGGGAATAACCGGTACCAGGGGCTCCTTCATATCTTCAAGAAACGTGTGCTGCGCCACAGTTGTTCAATCGAGACCTCGAAGCCCGGGCGTGTCGCTCTTTATTGACGCCGTAACGGACATTGCGGACGACCGTGATCAAGCCCTTGATCACGGTCTTTGATCATTACGTCCGAATTGCCCCGCACCTACCACTGGTTCGGGTGGATGGCCAAGCCCGGTTCTCAGGCCGCTCTCATGAATGTGGCGGAGGTCACGGAACGGTTACCCGAGGGGTGGCGTCACGCGCGGGCAGGAGCTCGTGAACGTGTGCACGCATTCGCCGCGCGTCCACATCCCGCCTCGAAGCTCCCCCCGATGTGTGAACGCGGTCCTCTATCAGGGCGCCGGGTTCAGCACCAATTTGCATGCAGCGGAACTCTCTTGATATGGAGACGACCCCTCCGGCCTGCGACGACGAGCGAGAATGTCACTTCTGGTGATCACCTGAACGCTTCGCGTACGAAGATCACCCATCATCCGACTTCATGATCCTTCGTCAGGTGGTGGAGATCACAAAGCTTGTGTAATACCCCGTGTCGCAGATCACAGAGTGGCGGGCATAAGATGCGAGGCAGTTGGGCTTGTGACCTGCTTCACATGTTCTCGATCTTCGCCCGCGACGAGCGGGGCTCGTGGGACCGGTGAGGCGGGTGTGAGCCCAGTGCAACCGCCACCAGTCAGTGCCGACTGAGAGGAGCGAGGAGCGGTGAACGCGTATGCGCCCATCCTCGTACTGGGAGCCCTCGGGGCAGGCTTTGCGATCTTCTCCGTGGTCATGGCCACGCTGATCGGTCCGAAGCGGTACAACCGCGCCAAGCTCGAGGCCTACGAGTGCGGTATCGAGCCGACCCCCACGCCGGCCGGCGGCGGGCGCTTCCCCATCAAGTACTACCTGACGGCGATGCTCTTCATCGTCTTCGACATCGAGATCGTCTTCCTCTACCCCTGGGCCGTCACCTTCGACGCCCTGGGGATCTTCGGGCTCGTGGAGATGCTGCTCTTCGTGCTCACCGTCTTCGTCGCGTACGCGTACGTATGGCGGCGCGGCGGCCTGGAATGGGACTGAGGGGCCTTTAGAGACATGGGACTCGAAGAAAAGCTGCCGAGCGGCTTCCTGCTGACCACCGTCGAGCAGGCCGCGGGCTGGGTGCGCAAGGCGTCCGTCTTCCCGGCCACCTTCGGCCTGGCGTGCTGCGCCATCGAGATGATGACCACCGGCGCCGGCCGCTACGACCTCGCGCGCTTCGGCATGGAGGTCTTCCGCGGCTCGCCGCGCCAGGCGGACCTGATGATCGTCGCCGGCCGGGTCAGCCAGAAGATGGCGCCGGTGCTCAGGCAGGTCTACGACCAGATGCCCAACCCCAAGTGGGTGATCTCCATGGGCGTCTGCGCCTCCTCGGGCGGCATGTTCAACAACTACGCGATCGTCCAGGGCGTCGACCACATCGTCCCCGTCGACATCTACCTCCCCGGCTGTCCGCCGCGGCCCGAGATGCTGATGGACGCGATCCTCAAGCTCCACCACAAGATCCAGACCTCCAAGCTCGGCGTGAACGCCGAGGAGGCGGCCCGGGAGGCGGAGGAGGCGGCGCTCAAGGCCCTGCCCACGATCGAGATGAAGGGGCTGCTGCGGTGAGCGACGCGAACGGCACCAACGGCGCGAACGGGGTGAACCCCGAGAAGGACCTCGCCGCCTCCAACCTCCCCGGCCAGCGCGGCCAGGGCGGCGAGGAGATCCGTGTCCAGCGCGGCATGTTCGGCGCCGCCAACGGCGGCGACACCTCCGGCTACGGGGGCCTGGTCCGCTCGATCCGACTCCCGGGACCGGCGAACCGGCCCTACGGCGGCTGGTTCGACGAGGTCGCCGACGAGCTGGAGGGCGCCCTGGAGGAGCAGGGACTCCTCCCGGAGAACGCCATCGAGAAGACGGTCGTCGACCGGGGCGAGCTCACCTTCCACATCGAACGCGAGCACCTGGTCCGCGTCGCCCGCACCCTGCGCGACGACCCGGCCCTGCGCTTCGAGCTGTGCACGGGCGTCAGCGGCGTCCACTACCCGAGCGACAAGGGACGCGAGCTGCACGCCGTGTACCACCTGCGCTCGATCACCCACAACCGGCTCGTCCGCCTCGAGGTCAGCGCCCCCGACAGCGACCGGCACATCCCGTCCCTGGTCCCCGTCTATCCGACCAACGACTGGCACGAGCGCGAGACCTACGACTTCTTCGGAATCGTCTTCGACGGTCACCCGGCCCTGACGCGGATCATGATGCCGGACGACTGGCAGGGCCATCCGCAGCGCAAGGACTACCCCCTCGGCGGCATCCCCGTCGAGTACAAGGGCGCCCAGATCCCGGCTCCGGACCAGCGGAGGTCGTACTCGTGAGCACGCAGTCAGCATCCGCGGCCTCCGCCGCCTCGGCGCGCGAGACCACCGAGGGCACCGTATATACGGTCACCGGCGGCGACTGGGACGAGGTCGTCCAGTCCGCGGCCCGCGCCGACGACGAGCGCATTGTCGTCAACATGGGTCCCCAGCACCCGTCCACCCATGGAGTGCTCCGTCTGATCCTGGAGATCGAGGGCGAGACGGTCACCGAGGCCCGCTGCGGCATCGGCTACCTCCACACGGGCATCGAGAAGAACCTCGAGTACCGGACGTGGACGCAGGGCACCACGTTCGTGACGCGCATGGACTACCTGACGTCCTTCTTCAACGAGACCGCCTACTGCCTCGCCGTCGAGAAGCTCCTCGGCATCGAGGACCAGATCACCGAGCGCGCCAAGATCATCCGGGTGCTCCTGATGGAGCTGAACCGGATGTCCTCCCACCTGGTGTGCATCGCCACCGGCGGCATGGAGCTGGGCGCCACCACGATCATGATCTACGGATTCCGTGATCGTGAAATGATTCTCGACATCTACGAGCTCATCACGGGCCTGCGCATGAACCACGCGTACATCAGGCCCGGCGGACTCGCGCAGGACCTGCCGCCCGGCGCGGTGGACCAGATCCGCGAGTTCGTGAAGAAGATGAAGAAGAACCTCCCGGAGTACGACAAGCTCGCCACCGGGAACCCCATCTTCAAGGCCCGTATGCAGGACATCGGCTACCTCGACCTGGCCGGCTGCATGGCCCTCGGCGCCACCGGCCCGATCCTGCGCTCCGCCGGCCTGCCGCACGACCTGCGCAAGGCCCAGCCGTACTGCGACTACGAGACGTACGACTTCGACGTCCCGACCGCCGACAGCTGCGACGCCTACGGCCGCTTCCTGGTCCGCCTGGAGGAGATGCGCCAGTCGCTCAGGGTCGTCGAGCAGTGCCTGGACCGGCTCCAGCCCGGCCCGGTCATGGTCGCCGACAAGAAGATCGCCTGGCCCGCCCAGCTCGCCCTGGGACCGGACGGACTCGGCAACTCCCTCGACCACATCAAGAAGATCATGGGCACCTCCATGGAGGCCCTGATCCACCACTTCAAGCTGGTCACCGAGGGCTTCCGAGTCCCGCCCGGACAGGCGTACGTGGCCGTCGAGTCGCCCAAGGGCGAACTCGGGGTGCACGCCGTCTCCGACGGCGGCACCCGCCCCTACCGGGTCCACTTCCGCGACCCGTCCTTCACCAACCTGCAGGCCATGGCGGCGATGTGCGAGGGCGGCCAGGTCGCCGACGTCATCGTCGCCGTGGCGTCCATCGACCCCGTGATGGGAGGCGTCGACCGGTGACCACCAGTTCCTCGGAGCGGGGCGTCAGCCTGGGCATGCCCGAACTGCCCGCACCCGCGTACCCGGACGACGTACGGGCCCGGCTGGAGGCGGACGCGCGCGAGCTGATCGCGCGCTACCCCGACTCCAGGTCCGCCCTGCTGCCGCTGCTCCACCTCGTGCAGTCGGAGGAAGGGCATGTCACGCGCACCGGAATGCAGTTCTGCGCGGACGTGCTGGACCTGACCACGGCCGAGGTCACCGCCGTCGCCACCTTCTACACCATGTACCGGCGCAGGCCGTCCGGTGACTACCAGGTGGGCGTCTGCACCAACACGCTCTGCGCGGTGATGGGCGGCGACGCGATCTTCGAAGGTCTCCAGGAGCACCTGGGCGTCGGCAACGGCGAGACCACCGACGACGGCAAGGTCACCCTGGAGCACATCGAGTGCAACGCGGCCTGCGACTTCGCGCCGGTCGTGATGGTCAACTGGGAGTTCTTCGACAACCAGACCCCGGGCAGCGCCAAGCGTCTGGTCGACGACCTGCGTGCCGGACGGCCCGTACAGCCCACGCGCGGGGCGCGGCTGTGCACCTTCAAGGAGACCGCGCGGATCCTGGCCGGCTTCCCCGACGAGCGGCCAGGGGCCGTCGAGGAGGGCGGCAGTGCGGGACCCGCTTCGCTGGTGGGCCTTCGCCTGGCAAGGGGAGAGGCCGCACCCGCGCGCGTGGTCCATCCGCGCGGCCAGGAACCACAGGACGCTCCGTCCGCGGGCCGGGCCGAGGAGGAGGGGGAGTGATGACCGTGACCGAACTCAAGGACACCAGCCCCGAGAAGCTGCTCGCACCCGTGCTGTCGGCCTTCTGGGACGAGGACCGGTCCTGGTCTCTGGACGTCTACCGGAGGCACGAGGGGTACGAGGGGCTCCGCAAGGCGCTCGCCATGTCGCCGGACGACCTGATCGCGTACGTCAAGGATTCAGGTCTGCGCGGGCGCGGCGGCGCGGGATTCCCGACCGGAATGAAGTGGCAGTTCATTCCCCAGGGTGATGGGAAACCGCACTATCTAGTTGTCAACGCCGACGAGTCGGAGCCCGGGACCTGCAAGGACATCCCGCTCCTCTTCGCGAACCCGCACAGCCTCATCGAGGGCATTGTGATCGCGTGCTATGCCATCAGGTCGTCGCATGCCTTCATCTATCTGCGTGGTGAAGTCGTCCCCGTTCTGCGGCGGTTGCACGAGGCCGTGCGCGAGGCCCACGCGGCGGGCTACCTCGGCGAGAACATCCTGGGCAGCGGACTCGACCTCGAACTCACCGTGCACGCCGGCGCCGGCGCGTACATCTGCGGTGAGGAGACCGCACTGCTCGACTCGCTCGAAGGCCGCCGTGGTCAACCGCGGCTCCGTCCCCCTTTCCCTGCGGTCGAAGGGCTCTATGCCTGCCCGACTGTTGTGAACAACGTCGAGTCGATCGCGTCGGTTCCCGCCATTCTGAAAAACGGCAAGGAATGGTTCAGGTCGATGGGGAGCGAGAAGTCGCCCGGCTTCACGCTCTACTCGCTCAGCGGTCACGTCGCGAGCCCCGGCCAGTACGAGGCGCCGCTCGGCATCACGCTCCGCCAGCTCCTCGACATGAGCGGCGGCATGCGGCCCGGGCATCGCCTCAAGTTCTGGACGCCGGGCGGCTCCTCGACGCCGATGTTCACCGCCGAGCACCTCGACGTCCCGCTCGACTACGAAGGAGTGGGTGCCGCGGGTTCCATGCTCGGCACCAAGGCCCTGCAGTGCTTCGACGAGACGACCTGCGTGGTGCGGGCGGTGACCCGCTGGACCGAGTTCTACGCCCACGAGTCCTGCGGCAAGTGCACACCGTGCCGTGAAGGGACGTACTGGCTCGTGCAGTTGCTGCGGGACATCGAGGCCGGCAAGGGCGTCATGTCCGACCTCGACAAGCTGAACGACATCGCCGACAACATCAACGGCAAGTCCTTCTGCGCCCTCGGCGACGGCGCCGCCTCGCCGATCTTCTCCTCGCTCAAGTACTTCCGCGAGGAGTACGAGCAACACATCACGGGCCGGGGCTGCCCCTTCGACCCGGCAAAGTCGACGGCCTGGGCCGACCGCCCGGAGGTGAACGCATGACCGTGACCACCAGCGCTCCCTCCGGAGGGGGAGAGGCGGCGGTCCCGCCGGAGGACCTCGTCACGCTGACGATCGACGGCGTGGAGATCAGCGTGCCCAAGGGCACCCTGGTCATCCGCGCCGCCGAACAGCTCGGCATCGAGATCCCCCGCTTCTGCGACCACCCCCTCCTGGACCCTGCCGGTGCCTGCCGTCAGTGCATCGTCGAGGTCGAGGGCCAGCGCAAGCCGATGGCGTCCTGCACGATCACGTGCACGGACGGGATGGTGGTGAAGACTCACCTCACGTCCCCGGTCGCCGAGAAGGCGCAGCACGGTGTGATGGAGCTGCTGCTCATCAACCATCCGCTGGACTGCCCGGTCTGCGACAAGGGCGGCGAGTGCCCGCTGCAGAACCAGGCCATGTCGCACGGCAACGCGGAGTCCCGCTTCGAGGGCCGCAAGCGGACGTACGAGAAGCCCGTCCCGATCTCCACACAGGTGCTGCTCGACCGTGAGCGGTGCGTGCTGTGCGCCCGCTGCACCCGCTTCTCCAACCAGGTCGCGGGCGACCCGATGATCGAGCTGCTCGAGCGGGGCGCGCTCCAGCAGGTCGGCACCGGCCAGGGCGACCCGTTCGAGTCGTACTTCTCCGGGAACACCATCCAGATCTGCCCGGTCGGCGCGCTCACCTCCGCGGCCTATCGTTTCCGCTCCCGCCCCTTCGACCTCGTCTCCTCGCCGTCGGTGTGCGAGCACTGCTCCGGCGGCTGCGCGACCCGCACCGACCACCGGCGCGGCAAGGTCATGCGGCGGCTCGCCGCCAACGACCCCGAGGTCAACGAGGAGTGGATCTGCGACAAGGGACGCTTCGCGTTCCGGTACGCGCAGCTCAAGGACCGCCTCGACACCCCGCTCGTACGTAACGCCGAAGGTGTCCTGGAGCCCGCCTCCTGGCCCGAGGCGCTGGAAGCGGCCGCGCGCGGGCTGACCGCCGCCCGCTCCCGGGCCGGTGTCCTCGTCGGCGGCCGCCTGACCGTCGAGGACGCCTACGCGTACAGCAAGTTCGCGCGCGTGGCGCTCGACACGAACGACATCGACTTCCGCGCGCGCGTGCACAGCGGCGAGGAGGCCGACTTCCTGGCGGCCCGGGTGGCCGGCCGCGGCCGTGACCTCGACGGTACGGGCGTCACGTACACCTCCCTGGAGAAGGCGCCCGCCGTCCTGCTCGTCGGTTTCGAATCGGAGGAGGAGGCGCCCGGCGTCTTCCTGCGGCTGCGCAAGGCCTGGCGGGGGCACAAGCAGCGGGTGTTCTCGCTGGCCACACACGCCACCCGCGGCCTGGAGAAGGCGGGCGGCACGCTGCTGCCGGCCGCTCCCGGCACCGAGACCGAGTGGCTGGACGCCCTCGCGAGCGGTGTCGGCCTGGAGGAGCCCGGCGCGAAGGCCGCCGAGGCCCTGCGCGCCGAGGGCGCGGTGATCGTCGTGGGCGAGCGGCTCGCCGCGGTGGCCGGCGCACTCACCGCCGCCGTACGCGCCGCCTCCGCGACCGGCGCACACCTGGTGTGGATCCCACGGCGGGCGGGCGAGCGCGGCGCCGTCGAGGTGGGCGCGCTGCCGTCGCTGCTGCCGGGCGGCCGCCCGGCGACCGACCCGCGCGCGCGGGAGGAGGTCGCCGCCGTCTGGGGGCTCTCCGAACTGCCCCTGCGCTACGGCCGCGACACCCATCAGATCCTCGAGGCCGCCGCCACCGGCGAACTGTCGGCCCTCGTGGTCGCCGGTGTCGAGGCCGCCGACCTGCCCGACCCGGCACGCGCGCGTGAGGCGCTCGACAGCGTCGGCTTCCTGGTGTCGCTGGAGCTGCGGCCCAGCGAGGTCACCGAGCGCGCCGACGTCGTCCTGCCGGTCGGCGCGGTCGCCGAGAAGGCCGGCACGTTCCTCAACTGGGAAGGCAGGGTGCGCTTCTTCGAGGCCGCGCTCAAGCCCGACCAGATGACCCGCCGCCTCGCCCCGACCGACGGGCGCGTGCTGCAGATGCTGGCCGACGCCATGGACGTCCACCTGGGCCTGCCGGACCTGCGCACCGCGCGCGCGGAGATCGACCGGCTCGGCGCCTGGGACGGCCCGCGCGCCTCCGAGCCCATGGAGACCGCGGCCGCGCTGCCCCGCCCCGCCGCGGGTGAGGCCGTACTCGCCGGACACCGGCTGCTGCTCGACCACGGTGTCCTGCAGGAGGGCGACGAGGCGCTCGCCGGCACCCGGCACGCCGCACGCGCGCGCGTGTCGTCGGCGACAGCCGCCGAGGCAGGCGTCAGGGACGGCGATCTCCTCGCCGTCACCGGGTCGGCCGGCACGGTCGAACTCCCCCTCCAGGTCACCGAGATGCCCGACCGGGTGGTCTGGCTCCCGCTGAACTCCGTCGGCCCGGGCGTCGCCTCCGGCACCGGCGCGCAGCCCGGCTCCCTCGTCCGCATCGGCCCGGCGGCACGCGCCGACGCGGCCCCCAAGGAGGTGGAGGCATGAGCCCGTACCTCGCCGCTGAAGACCTCTCGATGTTCGGCCGCGACCCCTGGTGGCTGGTCGTCATCAAGGCGGTGTTCTGCTTCGCCTTCCTGATGGTGACCGTGCTGTTCTCCATCGTCTGGGAGCGCAAGGTCGTCGCCTGGATGCAACTGCGCATCGGCCCGAACCGGCACGGCCCCTGGGGCATGCTCCAGTCGCTCGCCGACGGCATCAAGCTGATGCTCAAGGAAGACATCATCGTCAAGCGCGCGGACAAGGTGGTCTACATCCTCGCGCCGATCGTCGCGGCCATTCCGGCCTTCATGGCGATCGCGGTGATCCCCTTCGGCCCGGCCGACGACGAGATCTCGATCTTCGGGCACCGCACCACGATGCAGCTGACCGACCTGCCGATCGCGATGCTCTACATCCTCGCGGTCGCCTCCGTCGGCATCTACGGCATCGTCCTCGCGGGTTGGAGTTCCGGATCCACCTACCCGCTGCTGGGCGGCCTGCGCTCCTGCGCGCAGATGATCTCCTACGAGATCGCCATGGGCGCCGCGTTCGCCTCCGTGTTCCTCTACTCCGGGTCGATGTCGACGTCGACGATCGTCGAACAGCAGCAGGACCGCTGGTACATCCTGCTGCTGCCGGTCTCCTTCATCCTCTACATCGTCACGATGGTCGGCGAGACCAACCGCGCCCCCTTCGACATGCCGGAGTCCGAGGGCGACCTGGTCGGCGGCTTCAACACCGAGTACTCCTCGATCAAGTTCGCGATGTTCATGCTCGCCGAGTACGTGAACATGGTGACGGTCTCGGCCGTGGCGACCACCCTGTTCCTCGGCGGCTGGCGCGCCCCGTGGCCGATCAGCGGCTTCTGGGAGGGCGCGAACCACGGCTGGTGGCCGCTGCTCTGGTTCGTCATCAAGGTCCAGCTGCTGCTGTTCTTCTTCATCTGGCTGCGCGGCACGCTCCCGCGCGTGCGCTACGACCAGCTGATGAAGCTCGGCTGGAAGGTCCTCATCCCGGTCTCGGTGACCTGGCTGATGCTCGTCGCGACCGTGCGGGCGCTGCGCAACGAGAACTACGACTTCGCCGACATCGCCCTCTACGTCGGCGGCGGGATCCTGGCCCTGCTGCTGATCTCCTTCGTCGCCGACATGTTCCGCGAGAAGGCGAAGACGGCCGAGCAGCCCGCCGCCGAGCAGCCCGGGTTCGACCCGATGGCGGGCGGATTCCCCGTACCGCCGCTGCCCGGACAGGAGCTGCCGCCGGTACCGAGGCGCCGCTCGCGCCAGGACCGGGAGCTGATTGTCAGTGGCGGATCGGACACTGTCAGTGACGGATCTTCGGATGGAAAGGAGGCGTCCGATGGCTGAGGAGCCCAAGGAGACCAAGCCCGGTTTCCAGAACCCCGTGGCCGGCTTCGGCGTGACCTTCAAGGCCATGTTCAAGAAGCGGCTGACGGAGCAGTACCCGGAGCAGCAGAAGACCACGGCTCCGCGGTTCCACGGACGGCACCAGCTCAACCGCCATCCGGACGGCCTGGAGAAGTGCGTCGGCTGCGAGCTGTGCGCCTGGGCCTGCCCCGCCGACGCCATCTACGTGGAGGGCGCCGACAACACCGACGAGGAGCGCTACTCCCCGGGCGAGCGGTACGGCCGCGTCTACCAGATCAACTACGCCCGCTGCATCCTGTGCGGGCTGTGCATCGAGGCGTGCCCCACGCGCGCGCTGACGATGACCAACGAGTTCGAACTGGCCGACTCCAGCCGCGCCAACCTCATCTACACCAAGGAGCAACTGCTCGCCGGTCTCGAAGAGGGCATGGTCGACACGCCCCACGCGATCTTCCCGGGGACCGACGAACAGGACTACTACCGGGGCCTGGTGACGGAGGCCGCGCCGGGGACCGTGCAGCAGGTGGCCGTCTCCAAGGGCGAACAGCCTCAATCGGCAGGCTCTTCGGACGCGGCCGAAAACCAGGAGGTGGACGCATGAGCCCGCAGCTCGCGGCCTACACCACCTCCACCGGTGAGGCCTTCCAGTTCTGGGTCCTCGGCACGATCGCGGTGATCGGCGCCCTGTGCACCGTCTTCATGAAGAAGTCCGTGCACAGCGCGCTCTCCCTCGCCGGGACCATGATCATCCTGGCGATCTTCTACCTCGCCAACGGCGCCTACTTCCTCGGGATCGTGCAGATCGTCGTCTACACCGGCGCGATCATGATGCTGTTCCTCTTCGTGGTGATGCTCGTCGGCGTCACGGCCGCGGACTCGCTGAAGGAGACCATCAAGGGCCAGCGCTGGCTGGCCCTTCTGTGCGGGGTCGGCTTCGGCGTCCTGCTGTTCGCCGGCATCGGCAACGCCTCCCTCAAGGAGTTCAACGGCACCGGCCAGGCGAACGCGCACGGCAACGTGGAGGGCCTCGCCGCCCTCATCTTCACCAAGTACGTCTTCGCCTTCGAAATCACCGGCGCCCTGCTGATCACGGCCGCCGTAGGCGCCATGGTGCTCACCCACCGCGAGCGCACCGAGCGCGCCAAGACCCAGCGCGAGCTGGCCGAGCAGCGCGTCCGCGAGGGCAAGCACCTGCCGCCGCTGCCCGCTCCCGGCGTCTACGCCCGGCACAACGCCGTGGACGTCGCGGGCCTGCTGCCCGACGGCACCCCCTCCGAGCTGACCGTCAGCAAGACGCTGCGCGAGCGCGGCCAGATCCGTGACGTGTCGGCGGAGGCGCTGGGCGACCTGCGGGCCCTGGAGCAGCGCGCCGAGGAACGCCTGGAGCGGACCGAGACCGAGCCGACGACGTTCAAGCGGCCCGAGGAGGCGTCGAAGTGAACCCCGTCAACTACCTCTACCTCGCCGCTCTCCTGTTCACCATCGGCGCTACCGGGGTGCTGATCCGGCGCAACGCGATCGTCGTGTTCATGTGCATCGAGCTGATGCTCAACGCCTGCAACCTCGCGTTCGTCGTCTTCTCCCGGATGCACGGCAACCTCGACGGCCAGATCATCGCCTTCTTCACGATGGTCGTCGCCGCCGCGGAGGTCGTGGTGGGCCTCGCGATCATCGTGTCGCTGTTCCGTACCCGCCACTCGGCCTCGGTCGACGACGCCAGCCTGATGAAGCTGTAAGGGGTCGGAAGAATCGTGGAGAACCTGATCGCGCTGCTCATCGCGGCGCCCCTGCTCGGAGCGGCCGTCCTCCTGGTCGGCGGTCGGCGGCTGGACGCCGTCGGCCACTGGGTCGGCACGCTCCTGTCGGCCGCCTCCTTCGTGTTCGGCCTGATCCTCTTCGCCGACCTGCTCGGCAAGAACGCCGAACACCGCACCCTGACCCAGCACCTGTGGACGTGGATCTCGGTCGGCAGCTTCCAGGCGGACGTCACCTTCCGCCTCGACCAGCTGTCGATGACCTTCGTGCTGCTGATCACCGGCGTCGGCTCGCTGATCCACCTGTACTCGGTCGGGTACATGGAGCACGACGAGCGGCGCCGCCGCTTCTTCGGCTATCTGAACCTGTTCCTCGCGGCGATGCTGCTGCTCGTCCTCGCCGACAACTACCTGCTGCTGTACGTCGGCTGGGAGGGCGTCGGCCTCGCGTCGTACCTGCTGATCGGCTTCTGGCAGCACAAGCCCAGCGCGGCCACGGCGGCGAAGAAGGCCTTCCTGGTCAACCGCGTGGGCGACATGGGCCTGTCGATCGCGATCATGCTGATGTTCACCACCTTCGGCAGCTTCGCCTTCGGCCCGGTCTTCAGCCACGCCGGTGACGCCTCCGAGGGCAGGCTCACCGCGATCGGCCTGATGCTGCTGCTCGCCGCCTGCGGCAAGTCGGCCCAGGTGCCACTGCAGTCCTGGCTCGGGGACGCCATGGAGGGCCCGACCCCGGTGTCGGCCCTGATCCACGCCGCGACGATGGTGACCGCGGGCGTGTACCTGATCGTCCGCTCCGCTGCCATCTTCAACCTGGCTCCGGACGCCCAGCTCGCCGTCACCGTCGTCGGTGCGGTCACGCTCCTCTTCGGTGCGATCGTCGGTTGCGCGAAGGACGACATCAAGAAGGCGCTGGCTGGCTCGACCATGTCGCAGATCGGCTACATGATCCTCGCCGCCGGCCTCGGCCCCATCGGCTATGTCTTCGCGATCATGCACCTGGTGACGCACGGCTTCTTCAAGGCCGGGCTGTTCCTCGGCGCCGGTTCCGTCATGCACGGCATGAACGACGAGGTCGACATGCGCAGGTACGGCGGCCTGCGGAAGTACATGCCGGTCACCTTCGCCACCTTCGGTCTCGGCTACCTCGCCATCATCGGCTTCCCGTTCCTGTCGGGCTTCTTCTCCAAGGACGCGATCATCGAGGCGGCCTTCGCGAAGGGCGGCACCCAGGGCTGGATCCTCGGCGGTGCGACCCTGCTGGGCGCGGCCATCACCGCGTTCTACATGACGCGCGTGATGCTGATGACGTTCTTCGGCGAGAAGCGCTGGCAGCCGGACGAGAACGGCAACGAGCCGCACCCGCACGAGTCGCCCAAGGTCATGACGATCCCGATGGTCCTGCTCGCGTTCGGGTCGGTCTTCGCCGGTGGGCTGTTCAGCATCGGCGACCGCTTCCTGCACTGGCTGGAGCCGGTCACCGGCCACAGCGAGGGCCACTCGCCGGTCAGCGCGGCCACGGTCACCGGCGCGACGATGGTGTGCCTGGTCATCGGCGTCGGCATCGCCTGGGCCCAGTACGGCCGCAAGCCCGTCCCGGCCGTCGCCCCGCGCGGATCGCTGCTCACCCGGGCCGCCCGGCGCGACCTGCTCCAGGACGACTTCAACCACGTCGTCCTGGTGCGCGGCGGCGAGCACCTCACGCGCTCCCTGGTGTACGTCGACCACACCCTGGTCGACGGCGTCGTCAACGGCACGGCGGCCGGCTTCGGCGGCCTGTCGGGCCGGCTCCGGCGGGTCCAGAACGGCTTCGTCCGTTCCTACGCGGTCTCGATGTTCGGCGGTGCGGCACTCCTGGTCGCCGCGACCCTGCTGATGAGGGCGGTCTGATACCGATGTCCTTTCCTCTGCTGACAGCGACGGCGGCGCTCCCGGCCATCGGGGCCGTCGCCACGGCCGCCGTACCGGCCGCACGGCGCACCGCCGCGAAGTGGCTGGCGCTGCTGGTCTCGCTCGCCACGCTCGCCCTGGCGATCACCGTCCTGGTCCGCTTCGACCCGGACGGTGCTCGCTACCAGCTCACCGAATCGCACGCCTGGATCGCGGACTTCGGGGTCCGCTACGAGCTGGGCGTCGACGGCATCGCGGTGGCGCTCCTCGCGCTGACCGCGCTGCTGATCCCGTTCGTGATCCTCGCCGGCTGGCACGACGCCGACCCGCTGGAGACCGGCAGCCGCCGCTGGCGGCCCACCCAGGGCTTCTTCGCGCTGATCCTGGCGGTCGAGGCGATGGTGGTCATCTCCTTCGAGGCCACCGACGTCTTCCTCTTCTACATCTTCTTCGAAGCCATGCTCATCCCGATGTACTTCCTCATCGGCGGCTTCGGGGACCGTGCCCACGAGCACGGCGAGGAGGCGGCCTCCACCCAGCGGTCGTACGCGGCGGTGAAGTTCCTGCTCTACAACCTGGTCGGCGGTCTGATCATGCTGGCCGCGGTGATCGGCCTCTACGTGGTCGCCGGGAACTTCAGCCTCCAGGAGATCGCGCAGGCACGCGCCAACGGCTCGCTGCACATGGCGACGAACACCGAACGCTGGCTGTTCCTCGGCTTCTTCTTCGCCTTCGCGGTGAAGGCGCCGCTGTGGCCGCTGCACACCTGGCTGCCCAACGCCATGCAGGAGGCCACCGCCCCGGTCGCCGTCCTCATCACCGCGGTCGTCGACAAGGTGGGCACCTTCGCGATGCTCCGCTTCTGCCTCCAGCTGTTCCCGGAGGCCAGTAAGTGGGCGACGCCCGTCATCCTCGTACTGGCGCTCATCAGCATCGTCTACGGCGCCCTGCTCGCCGTCGGCCAGAGGGACATCAAGCGCCTGGTCGCCTACGCGTCGATCTCGCACTTCGGCTTCATCATCATGGGCATCTTCGCGATGACCACCCAGGGCCAGTCCGGGGCCACGCTCTACATGGTCAACCACGGCATCTCCACGGCCGCGCTGATGCTGGTCGCCGGCTTCCTGATCTCCCGGCGCGGCTCGCGCCTCATCGCCGACTACGGCGGTGTGCAGAAGGTCGCCCCGATGCTCGCCGGCACCTTCCTGATCGGCGGCCTCGCCACTCTCTCGCTGCCCGGACTCGCACCGTTCGTGAGTGAGTTCCTGGTCCTGGTCGGCACGTTCACGCGCTACCCGGCGATCGGCATCATCGCCACCTTCGGCATCGTGCTGGCCGCGCTCTACACCCTCGTGCTGTACCAGCGCACGATGACGGGCCCGGTCAAGCCCGAGGTCTCGGCGATGCCCGACCTCCGCGCGCGCGAGCTGGTGGTCGTCGCCCCGCTGATCGTGCTGCTGATCTTCCTGGGCGTCTTCCCGAAGCCCGTCACGGACATCGTCAACCCGGCGGTCAAACAGACCATGTCCGACGTACACAAGACCGATCCCAAGCCCTCGGTGGAGGCGGCCAAGTGAGCGCAACAGCCGTCCACAGCCTGTGGACAAACGCGGCCGAGCCGATCGCGAAGATCCCCACGCCGAAGATCGAGTACGGGCAATTGTCGCCGACCTTGATCGTCGTCGGTGCGGCACTGGTCGGCGTGCTGATCGAGGCGTTCGTCCCGCGCAGGTCCCGCTACTACGCGCAGGTGTTCGTGTCCGTCGTGGCCCTCTGTGCCGCGTTCGCCGCGGTGGTCGCCCTGGCGGCCGACGGCTACGGCACCACGAAGGCGCACATCGCGGCCATGGGAGCGATCGCGGTCGACGGGCCGGCCCTGTTCCTGCAGGGCACGATCCTGCTGGCCGGTCTGGTCGCCCTGTTCACCTTCGCCGAACGGCGCCTGGACCCGGTGGCGCACGGCAACCGGGTCGACTCGTTCGCGGCGCAGGCCGCGTCCGTGCCGGGCAGTGACAGCGAGAAGGCCGCGGTGAAGGCCGGGTTCACCACCACCGAGGTCTTCCCGCTGCTGCTCTTCGCGATCGCCGGCATGCTGATCTTCCCCTCGGCCAACGACCTGGTGACGCTGTTCGTGGCCCTGGAGGTCTTCTCCCTGCCGCTGTACCTGCTGTGCGCGCTGGCCCGCCGCAAGCGGCTCATGTCGCAGGAGGCCGCGGTCAAGTACTTCCTGCTCGGCGCGTTCGCCTCGGCGTTCACGCTGTTCGGCATCGCCCTGCTGTACGGCTACGCGGGCTCGCTGTCGTACGCGCGCATCGCGCAGGTCGTCGACGGCACGGTCACCAACGTCGACCCGGCGCTCGCGGGCACCATGGGCAACGACGCCCTGCTGCTGCTCGGCAGCGCCCTGATCGTGATGGGCCTGCTCTTCAAGGTGGGCGCGGTGCCGTTCCACATGTGGACGCCCGATGTCTACCAGGGCGCGCCGACCCCGGTGACCGGCTTCATGGCGGCGGCGACGAAGGTGGCGGCGTTCGGCGCGCTGCTGCGCCTGCTGTACGTCGTCCTGCCCGGCATGCGCTGGGACTGGCGGCCGGTCATGTGGGCGGTGGCGGTCGTCACCATGCTGGGCGGCGCGATCATCGCGATCACGCAGACCGACATCAAGCGGCTGCTGGCGTACTCGTCGATCGCGCACGCAGGATTCATCCTCGCGGGTGTCATCGCGACCTCGAAGGACGGCGTGTCGTCCGTGCTGTTCTACCTGGCCGGGTACTCGTTCGTGACGATCGGTGCCTTCGCGGTGGTCACGCTGGTGCGCGACGCGGGCGGCGAGGCGACGCACCTGTCCAAGTGGGCCGGGCTCGGGCGCCGGTCGCCGTTGGTCGCGGCCGTGTTCGCGGTGTTCCTGCTGGCCTTCGCCGGTATCCCGCTGACCTCCGGTTTCGCCGGGAAGTTCGCCGTCTTCAAGGCGGCGGCGGACGGCGGTGCGGCCCCGCTGGTCGTGATCGGTGTGATCTCCTCGGCGATCGCCGCGTTCTTCTACATCCGGGTGATCGTGCTGATGTTCTTCAGCGAGCCGAGGCCCGAGGGCCCGACCGTGGCCGTGCCGTCGCCGCTGACCATGGCGGCGATCGGGGTGGGCGTGGCGGTCACGGTGGTGCTCGGTGTGGCGCCGCAGTACTTCCTGAACCTGGCGAGCCAGGCGGGAGTGTTCGTGCGCTGAGGTCCGCGCCACGGCTGTGCGGCCCCGGTTCCTCCGAGCGAGGAGCCGGGGCCATCGCCTGTCAGTGGCCCGGCATCTTCGACATGCCCGGCGTCGCCGACGAAGGGCACTTCACGGTCGGGTTCCACTGGGAGAACAGACCGCGGGGGTTCTTCTTGTAGAGCCATACGTGCAGGTCGTAGTGGGTGGGCATGCCCGGGTAGTGGCCGACCATCGGGCCCTGGAAGTCCTGCCCGAACAGGCGGGGCCGCTTCATGTTCTTGCCGGTGACCGGGACCACCCACTCCACACCCACGAGCCGGCGCCCGCCGTTGCCGGTGTCCTCGTACAGCAGGCCGCCCGGCTTCTTCGGGTCGAGGGAGCCGAAGCGGGACTCGTTGAAGTAGTGGAAGCCCATGGCGCCCTCGGCACGGGCCAGACACACGTGCGGCTCGTAGCCGGCGGCGGTCGCGAACGGCGCGTAGCGGTACAGCGCCGTCGCCGTGTACGCCGCGGTCAGCTGCGGGTCGGTGAAGGTGTCCTGGCCGGCGGCGTGGGCGGGCACGGAGGCGGGCACGGCGAGGGCCGAGACGAGGGCGAGGGCGGCTCCGGCGAGGCGAGCGATCATGAGGCGGGGCTCCTAGGGGCAGACGCGGGTGTACCGGGGCGGGAAGCGTGATCCGACGGCGAGCGGGCTTCCCCGGCCCGCTCCAGCAGCCTGTCTCCGGGCGAGGGGAGTGGCCATCCAGAGGCGCCCAATGGGTTGAGCGGTGGCCTTTCGGCAGCAGCCGACGCACCCGTTGGGGTGCAAGATCGGCTGTCCGGAAACAGTCGGTGGGTTGATATGAGAAGTCACTCGCACCTGTGGACAACTTCAGACGCTGTCGGCGCGGGCGCCTATCGTGGACGCAGTGGTCGAGGGACGACGCACGGGGGACAGGACGATGGGCGCGACGGGCGGGATCAGCGAGATGCGAAGGACGACCGAGGGGCCGGGCGCGGACGCGAGCGAGGCGCTGGCCACGCTGCACCGGGTCTTCGGATACGAGGCCTTCCGCGGTGAGCAGGAAGCGATCATCGAGCATGTGGTGGCGGGCGGAGACGCCCTCGTCCTCATGCCGACCGGCGGCGGCAAGTCGCTGTGCTACCAGATCCCGGCCCTGGTCAGACCCGGTACGGGCGTGGTGATCTCGCCGCTGATCGCGCTGATGCAGGACCAGGTGGACGCCCTGCGTGCCCTCGGCGTGCGGGCCGGCTTCATCAACTCCACGCAGGACTTCGACGAGCGGCGCGTGGTCGAGGCGGAGTTCCTCGCCGGCGAGCTGGACCTGCTGTACCTGGCCCCGGAGCGGCTGCGCGTCGAGGCCACGCTCGACCTGCTCTCCCGCGGCAAGATCTCCGTCTTCGCCATCGACGAGGCGCACTGCGTGTCCCAGTGGGGCCACGACTTCCGCCCCGACTACCTGGCCCTCTCCCTGCTCGGCGAGCGCTGGCCGGACGTCCCGCGGATCGCCCTCACGGCCACGGCCACGCGCGCCACCCACCAGGAGATCACCCAGCGGCTGGACATGCCGCGGGCCCGGCACTTCGTCGCCAGCTTCGACCGGCCCAACATCCAGTACCGGATCGTGCCCAAGGCCGACCCCAGGAAGCAGCTGCTCGCCTTCCTGCGGGAGGAGCACGCGGGCGACGCCGGCATCGTGTACTGCCTCTCCCGCAACTCGGTGGAGCGGACGGCCGAGTTCCTGAGCAGCAACGGCATCGAGGCAGTGCCCTATCACGCGGGCCTGGACGCGGGCACGCGCGCGGCCCACCAGTCCCGGTTCCTGCGCGAGGAGGGCCTGGTCGTGGTCGCGACCATCGCCTTCGGCATGGGCATCGACAAGCCGGACGTGCGCTTCGTCGCCCACCTGGACCTGCCCAAGTCGATCGAGGGCTACTACCAGGAGACGGGCCGCGCGGGCCGCGACGGAACGTCCTCCACCGCCTGGATGGCCTACGGCCTCAACGACGTCATCCAGCAGCGCAAGCTGATCCAGTCCGGCGAGGGCGACGAGGCGTTCCGCCGCCGGGCGTCCGCCCACCTCGATGCCATGCTCGCCCTGTGCGAGACCGCCCAGTGCCGGCGCGGGCAGCTGCTGGCCTACTTCGGCCAGGAGCCCTCCGCCACGGGGTGCGGCAACTGCGACACCTGCCTGACCCCGCCGGAGACCTGGGATGGCACGATCGCCGCGCAGAAGGTGCTGTCGGCGGTGGTGCGGCTGCAGCGGGAGCGAGGGCAGAAGTTCGGCGCCGTACAGATCGTCGACATCCTGCTCGGCAAGCGCACCGGCAAGGTGATCCAGTTCGACCACGACCAGCTGTCGGTGTTCGGCATCGGCCAGGACCTCGCCGAGGGCGAGTGGCGGGGTGTCGTCCGGCAGCTGCTGGCGCAGGGGCTGCTCGCTGTCGAGGGCGAGTACGGCACGCTGGTGCTCACGGAGGCGAGCGGTTCGGTGCTGCGGCGGGAGCGGGAGGTGCCGCTGCGCAAGGAGCCGAAGAAACCGGCCACGTCGCGGTCGGGTTCGGGCGCCTCCTCCGGTCGGGGCGACCGCAAGCCCAAGGCCGCCGCGGTCGAGCTGGCCGACTCGCTGCTCCCCGCCTTCGAGGCCCTGCGTGCCTGGCGCGCCGAACAGGCCCGGGAGCAGGGCGTCCCGGCGTACGTCATCTTCCACGACGCCACCCTCCGCGAGATCGTCACCTCCTGGCCCGGCTCGGTGCGGGAGTTGGGCACGGTGAGCGGGGTCGGCGAGAAGAAGCTGGCCACGTACGGGGAAGGGGTGCTCGAGGTGCTGAACTCCCTGGACGCGCCGGGCACGGCCGCCGGTGGCTCCCCCGCGGGCGGTGCCTCCCCTGCGAGCGGCCCTTCGCCCGCGCCCGGCGACTCCCCGGACGACTACTGGCCCGAGCCGGGGGACGAGCCGGAGCCGGACGACTGGATATAGCGCGCCGGAGGCCCTGGGAGGCTGTCCTTCTCTTCCGTACTGGGCCTCGGCCGATGCGGAGGATCGTCACAACCCCCGTGCCGCGTACGCCCTGACATCCGCGTCCGAGTCGGCCGTGGCCGTGGCCAGGGCCGCGCGGGCCTCCTCGGTGGCGTTGTGCCGGGTCAGAGCCAGGACCGCCGCCCTGCGCACGTCGGGGTTCCGGTCGGCCAGGGCCTTGGCGAGGGCGGGGACAGCGGAATCGGCGGGTGCGACCGACAGCGCGGTGGCGGCACCGGAGCGGACCTGCCAGGCCGGATCGGACAGGGCGGCAACGGCACGGGCGACGAGCGGCGGCGGGCAGCCAGGAGTGGCCAGTGCACCCAGCGCGGCACCGCGCACCAGCGGGTCGGCGTCCTCGGTGAGCCGGTCCAGGGCGCCGGTGAGCAGCTCCCGGGCCTGCGGGTCCAAGGGCGCCGGGCTGACGGCGGCCAGCGCCTTGGCCACGGTCACGCGGACCTCCCGGGAGGGATCGTTCGCGGCGCCCGCCAGTGGTTCGGCCGCGTCGACCGAGACGAGGGCGCGCACGGCCTCGATACGGACCGGGATGTCGGGGTCGTCCAGCGCGGCGGCGAACACGGCGGCTCCGCCCAGCCGCAGGGCGCGCAGGACATCGAGGGCTGCGGCGCGGACCACGGGGTCCGCCTCGGCGAGCGCGCCGATGAGGGTGGTGCCCAGGACGGGTTCGGACGGCAGGGTCTCGACGAGTTCGCGCATCGAGGCTGCGGCGGCCGCGCGGACCTCGGCGTCGGAGTCGGCGAGGGCACCGGCCAGGGCCTGCCCGGTGCCGGGCGGCGCGGTCTCGGTGAGGACGGAGACGGCCGTACGGCGGACCGCGGGATCGGGGTCGGACAAGTAGGTCTTCAGGGAAGCGAGTTCGGGCCCCTCCTCGGCCAGCCGCAGCAGGTCGAGGAGCCGGGGCGAGGCGGTGCCCGAGGCGCCGCTCGGGTCCACCGGCCCGGCGGCGCGGGAGGACGCCGGTCCGGTGGCGACCGGTGCCGCATCGCGCGGGCCGGCCGTGGCGATGTCCTCGGGCCGGACCTCGCCCAGCTGCCGGGAGGGACCGCCGACCGGGGCGAAGCCCTCGACCGGGACCAGATACGGAGCCACGGGTCGGACCGTGAACTCCATCGCACCAGAGGGGGACTTGTGCAGATCGAGGTGGTGGAACCAGGAGGCGTCGTCACGCCGCGGGTGGTCGATCCGGTCGTGATAGAGCCCCCAGCGGGACTCGGTACGGGCGAGGGAGGCGCGGGCGGCCATCTCCGCGCAGTCGCGGATGAAGTCGACCTCGGCGCAGCGCATCAGCTCGTGCGGGGTGCGGGCGCCCATCCCGGCGATGTCGGCGCGCATCCGCTCGAAGGCCTCCAGTGCGAGGGAGAGGCGGACGCCGGACTTGGGCGGTGCCACGTAGTCGTTCACGAAGCGGCGCAGCTTGTACTCGACCTGGGCCTGCGGCGGGCCGTCCGGGTTGCGCAGCGGGCGGTAGATCAGCTCGTGCGCCTCGTGGACCTGGTCGGTGGGAAGCTCTCCCACGTACGCCGTGTACTGGGCGGCGTCCGCACCCGCGAGGTCGCCGAAGACGAAAGCGCCGATCATGTAGTTGTGCGGGACGCAGGCGAGGTCGCCCGCGGCGTACAGGCGGGGGACGGTCGTACGGGCGTGGTCGTCGACACGGACGCCGGAAGCGGAGTGGCCGCCGCACAGGCCGATCTCGGAGATGTGCATCTCGACGTCGTGGGTGCGGTAGTCGTGCCCGCGCCCGGCGTGGAAGGTGCCCCGGGTGGGCCGCTCGGTGGAGTGCAGGATGGACTCCAGAGCGGAGATCGACTCCTCGGGCAGGTGGCTCAGCTTCAGGTAGACCGGGCCGCGATCGCTGGCGACCTCCGCCGCGAACTCGGCCATCATCTGCCCCGACCAGTAGTCGGAGTCGACGAACCGCTCGCCGTGCCGGTTGACCTGGTAGCCGCCGAAGGGGTTGGCGACGTACGCGCAGGCCGGACCGTTGTAGTCCTTGATCAGCGGGTTGATCTGGAAGCACTCGATTCCGGTCAGCTCGGCGCCCGCGTGGTAGGCCATGGCGTAGCCGTCACCGGCGTTGGTGGGGTTCTCGTAGGTGCCGTAGAGGTAGCCGGAGGCGGGCAGGCCGAGACGGCCGCAGGCGCCGGTGGCGAGGATCACCGCGCCCGCGCGGACGGTGACGAAGGCACCGGTGCGGGTGTGGAAGCCGACGGCGCCCACGGCCCGCCCGTCGTCCGGCGCGGTCAGCACACGGACCGGCATCAGCCGGTTCTCGATGCGGATCCGCTCCCGCATCTCCCGCCGTCGCAATTGCCGGTACAGGACCTTCTTGACGTCCTTGCCCTCCGGCATGGGCAGCACGTACGAGCCCGAGCGGTGGACCTGGCGGACCGCGTAGTCCCCGTGCTCGTCCTTCTCGAACTTGACCCCGTACGACTCCAGCCGCTGGACCATCGCGAAGCCGCGGGTGGCGGTCTGGCGGACGCTGGACTGGTCGACGATGCCATCGTTGGCACGGGTGATCTCGGCGATGTAGTCGTCGGGCTCGGCGCGGCCGGGGACGACCGCGTTGTTGACGCCGTCCATGCCCATGGCGAGCGCTCCGGAGTGGCGGACGTGGGCCTTCTCCAGGAGCAGGACGTCCGCGCCGCGCTCGGCGGCGGTCAGAGCGGCCATGGTGCCGGCGGTGCCGCCGCCGATGACGAGGACGTCGCAGGTCAGCTCCTCGGCGTCGGTGACGGCGGGGATCTCCATGGGGGTCTGCGCGGGGGCGTTGGCGGGGGTGGTCACCGAGGTGCCTTTCAGGTGCCGAGCGAGGACAGGACGGTGCGGCGCAGGGCCGCGCGGGCCGGGTCGTCGACGGCGCCGCGGTCACGCGGACGCGGCACGTCACGTACGGAGGCCACGCGGCCGGCCCCGAGGAGGGCGACGCGGTCGCCGAGGAAGAGCGCCTCGTCCACGTCGTGCGTGACGAAGACGACGGTCGCGCCCGTGCCGCGCAAGACCTCCACCAGCAGGTCCTGCATGCCCGAGCGGGTCTGGGCGTCGAGGGCTCCGAAGGGTTCGTCCATGAGGACCGCGCGTGGGTTGTCGGCCAGAGCACGGGCCAACTGGGCACGCTGGCGCTGCCCGCCCGAGACGCGGTGCGGCAACTGCCCCGCCTGTGCGCTGAGTCCGACGCGTCCGAGCCAGGACTCGGCCCGGGAACGGCGCTCGGTGCGCGGTACGCCGCTGATGGCGAGGGGGAGTTCGACGTTTCCACGCAGGGTGCGCCAGGGCAGCAGCGCGTCCTCCTGGAAGACCAGCGCACGGTCGGCGGACGGCCCGGTGAGCGGGCGGCCGTCCTGCTCCACGGCCCCGGCCAGCGGTGACAGCAGCCCGGCGAGCGTGCGCAGCAGCGTCGACTTGCCGCAGCCGGAGGGGCCGACGACGGTGAGGATCTCGCCCGGCGCGACCTCCAGGTCGACGTCGTGCAGGACCGGGGCATCCGGTCGGCCGAGGACGGCGGCACGGAAGGTGAGCCGGGTGCCGCGTACGGCCGCCCGCGGCGGCGCCGCAGGAGTGGCGCCGGTCACGACCGTCTCAGACGAAGTGCTCATCGCGCGCCCCCTGCTCGCGTTCGTCGTGGCCCTGGTGTTGGGCCTCGGGCTGGTTCTCGGGGTTGCCCTCGGCCTGCACGGCGACCGGGGCGGCGGGACGGGGCACCGTAGTACGGGCTCGGCCGCCGGGGACGTACGAGGTGCGGGGCAGCCAGCGGGTCAGGCGGAGGCCCAGGAGTTCCACAGCCGTGGAGGTGACCCAGCCGAGGAGGCCGATCGTGACCATGCCGACGAAGACGCCCGGGTAGTTCACGACCGTGTAGTCCTGCCAGGTGCGGTAACCGACGCCGTACTGGCCGGAGATCATCTCGGCGGAGATCACGCAGATCCACGAGACGCCGATGCCGACCGACAGGCCGCCGAAGATGCCCGGCAGCGCGCCCGGCAGCACGACCGAGCCGAGAATCCGCAGCCGGCCGCCGCCGAGGGTGCGCACCGCCTCCTCCCAGACGGGGGTGAGCGCACGGACCGCGTGCCGGGTGGAGACCAGCACGGGGAAGAAGGCGGCGGTGCACGTGATGAAGACGATGCCCTGTTCGTTCGAGGGGAAGAGCAGGATCGCGACGGGGACGAGAGCGATGGCCGGGATCGGGCGGACGACTTCCAGGACCGGGCCGAGCAGGTCCTCGGCGAGGCGCGAGCGGGCCACGAGCACGCCCGTCGCCACGCCCAGGACGGCTGCCAAGGCGAATCCGGTGAGGATGCGGGTGAGGCTGTCGGTGAGGTCGGTCCAGTAGTCGGCCCCGGAGACCCGGTCGGCGAAGGCCCGGGCCACGTCGGCGACTGTCGGGAACTGCGAGAAGCGCAACCACAGGTCGACGTCCAGGCTGGTCAGCAACTGCCAGAGCCCGAGGGCGATGGCGAGGGACGCCACCCGCAACACATAGCGGGCGAGCGGCCGCCGGGTCATGAGGACCGCCCGAGTGCGTCGGTGTACGAGACGGTACGGGCACCGCCGTGAGCCGTGATGTACGCCTGAGCCGTCGCCGGGGCCACGAACGGCAGCAGCCGGTCACCGTCGGCCACCCAGACCGCCTTGTCGGCGAACCAGAGGGTGCCGGTGGTGGCGTCGGGGACGTAGGCGGCGCGGATGCCGTCCCGGTGCCCGGCCACGTAGGCGAGCAGTTCCTTCGGTGACTTGAAGGAGACGGTCTTCTCGCTGCCCTTGGGCCATACCTCGCTCGCGGCCGGTGCGGGCGTGGCAGCGAGCCGCTCGGCGTAGGAGGTGCCGAGTGCCTTCTTCACGTACCGGTCGTCGACGAAGGAGTGCACGTCTATGTCGCCGGTGAGTTTGGCGGCCTTGAGGACGGAGACGTCCTGCTCCAGAGCGGAGACGAGCCGGGGTTTGACGGCCGGATCGAAGGTGGCGATGCCGTGGGCGCCGTTGTAGAGGTAGACGACCTCGGCGGGCAGACCGGTGGCCCCGGCGACCTTCTCCGCGGCGGTCACCGGGTGGTCGTCGAGATAGTCCGAGGCCTGCGCCTGAGCCCTCAGAAAGGCTTCCAGAACGGCCGGGTGCTGCTCGGCGAAGTCCTCGCGGGCGGTGACACCGTGGAAGGTCGGGAGGTTCAGCTGGGCGCCGTCGTACAGGGCTTTCGCCTTGCCCTGGTAGGCGAGCAGGCCCGGCCAGGCGACAAACTGCGACAGTGCGTCCACGCTGCCGGCGGAGAGGGCTGACGCGCCTACGGCGGGCTGCTGGTTGAGCTTCGAGACACCGGTGTTCGGGTCGATGCCCGCGCGCTGCAGGGCCCGTACGAGGGTGCCGTCGGCTGCGGAGCCGACGCTCGTGGAGACCTTCTTGCCCTTGAGGTCCTTCAGGGAGGCGAGCTTGGAGTCCGGGGCGGTGACCACGGTGTTGAGGCCGCCGCGCAGGTTGTAGCCGGTGACCGACACCAGGTGCGTGAGGCTGCCGAGCTGTTTGCCGCGGGCCGCGTTGAGCAACAGGGGGAAGTCGCCCATCGACCCGATGTCGATCTTCCCGGCGGTCATCTGGGCGGTGATCGGGGCACCGGTGGCGTAGTCCTGCCAGTCGACCCTGTAGGTGCGGCCGTCATGCAGGGCGTTCAGTTGCTTCTCGAAGTAGCCCAGGGAGCGAAGCAGGGTCCCTGCGGTGACCGTGTTGATGGTCTTGGACTGGTAGCCGACGGTCACGGTGACCGTGGAGCCGCTGCCCGCTTCGGCGCTGCCGCCACAGGCGGACAGAGGCAGGAGGAGCGCGGCGGCGGACAGGGCGACTGCCTTGCGTTTCATGGTTGTTCGGCCTCTCGCCGGAGCGGGTCGGAGGGGTCAGCGGAGCAGGTAGGGCATGTTGACCGTGACGGCCCCGGTGGGGCAGCGGGCCGCGCACGGGCCGCAGTACCAGCACTCGTCGACGTGCATGTACGCCTTGCCGTTGCTCTCGTCGATGGCGAGGGAGTCCAGCGGGCACATGTCCACGCAGAGCGTGCAGCCGTCGATGCACTTCGACTCGTCGATGGTCACGGGCACGTCGGCCCGCTGGGGTGCCAAAGGCATGGCTGTCTCCAGGAAACGGGTCAGGCAGGGTGGTCAGAGCGACCGGCGGAGCAGGCCGCTCATGGTGATGCGGTCGCCGCGGAAGCGGATGAACTCCAGGTCGACGGGGCGGCCGTCGGCGAGGTGCGTGAGGCGTTCCAGCATCAGCACGGCGGCGCCGCGGGGAGCCTGGAGCACGGCGGCGGAGTGGGCGTCCGCGTTCACCGCCTCCAGGGTGATGTCGGCGTGGCCGAGGCGCTGGCCGGTGCCGGCTTCCAGCAGGCGGAAGACATCGGTGTTCTCCAGGTCGGCGCCGAGCAGGGCGGTTCCGATGTCGAGCGGGATGTAGGTGAGGTCGAGGGAGAGAGGGAGGCCGTTCAAACGGCGCAGGCGTTCGATGTAGAGGACGTCGGCGCCGGCCGGGACACGGAGGCGTTCGGCCACCGGGGCGGGCGCGGGGGCGGGGCCCAGGGTGCGGACCTCGTTGGTGACGCGGCCGTGTTCGCGCAGGGTTTCCGCGAGGCCCATCAGGCGGTCGAGCCCGTGCGGGTACTTCTGGGCGACGACGACGGTGCCGACCCCCGGCAACCGCTCCACCAGGCCTTCCGCCCGAAGCAGGTCCAGGGCCTGGCGAACGGTGTTGCGGGAGGCGCGGTAGTCGGTGGCGAGGGTGGACTCGTGGGGGAGGGTGCCGTCCTCGAAGGCGCCGGTGAGGAGCTGGTGGCGCAGGAGGTCGGCGAGCTGCCGGGCCCGGTCCGCGCGCAGCCGGCGACGCACGCGGTGGGCGGCGACGGTGGTCGCGGCGCCCTGACCGGCGTGGTCTCGGGAGCGGTCGGTGGGTGGCATGGCTGGAACCATACCTAGGAGGTAGGGAATGGGGTGTTTCTGGAGTGTTGCGCCAGGTGAGGGGGCGTTGGATGGGGCGCTGAGCTGGGGTTTTCCGAGCGGACGGGCCAGAACTGCCACTCGGCTGCTCTTCGGTTCACGTTGCCCAGGGCCGGGTGGGGCGCACGCCCACACAGGCGGGAGGTCGCTCGCTGGAGGTATGCCGGTCCGGGGGCGGCACCCCTCAGCAGGGTCAGGAAGTCGAGGTCAGGACAGCGCCGTGAGCCCCGGTGCGAACGTGATCAGCAGCGGCAGCAGCGGGACCAGCGCCGCCACCGTCGTCGTCAGGGCCCGGTGTCGGCGGAGCAGGCGCGGTGGGGGCTCCAGGAGGCGGTCCACGCGTTCGCCGAGGAGGCGGCGGCTGGAGGCGCAGGACAGGACACCGCGGTGCTGGTTCAGCTCGATCAGGGCCAGGGCGGTGGTGAGGTGGCCGCAGCGGCGGGAGGCCGTGTCGTCGGCGGCCAGTTCGACCAGCCGGTGCGTCTGGTCGCAGAAGTGGGCGAAGAGCGGGACGTGCGGGAAGCCCGTGGCGAGCGCGGTGGACAGGTGGAGCAGCCAGTCGTGGTGGGCGCGGGCGTGGCCGCGCTCGTGGGTGAGCACCGCGTCCAGCTGATGGTCGGTCAGGCGGTGCAGCGCCCCGGTCGTCACGACCAGCTGGGGCGGGTGGCCCGGCATCCACCAGGCGTCCGGGTACTCGTCCTCCAGCACCAGCATCGGTCCGCGTGCCGCCGGCAGTCCTGCGGGCAGGTCGGGGGCACGTTCGCGCAGGTGCGCCCGGGTCTGGCCGCGGCGGCGGCGGGCCTCGGCGATCTCCCGGGCGAGCATCGCGGTCGTCCAGGCGGCCCCGCAGGCCAGCAGCAGGGTGAGGGCGACGGCCCAGACCGGTGCGGTGGAGAGGTCGTACGCGGCGGTGACGGCGGGCGGCGCGGGGGCGAAGACATGGTCGCGGACGGTGTGGAAGACGGCCGCCGCGCCCAGCACGAGTGCGGTCAGGCAGCACAGCAGGACCGTCGCGACCAGGCACTGCCACACCCACAACGCGACCACGGGTTCCCGCTCGGTCCAGGCGGCCCGGGTCAACGCGCGCGGCGCTGGTACGGCGGCCGTCAGGGCGACGACGCTCAGCAGGAGCAGGCAGACGGTCATGCCGGGGCTCCGGTTCCTGGTCGGAGGCGGATGCGGGTGCCGGGTGGCGCGCGGCGATGCACGGAAGCGCATCGCCTGGTGTGTGCCGTCAGTATGACGGGACAGGCGGCCCGAGTGTCAGGGTCGAGCAGCGATCGTCTCTTCCCCGGCCCTCGTGGCGTGCTCCCGCCGGGCCGTTCCCGGCGCCCGAACGCACCCCCTACTCCCGCAACGCCGCCCGGACCGCTGCGGTCACCTGCTCCTCCGTCGCCCCGAGCACCCGCGCCTGTGCCACGAACCCCCTGGCCAGTGCCGCGAGTTCGGCTGCCGGGTCCGGGCGGTCGGCCGGGGCCGGCAGCGGGGCCACGCGGGTGCCCGCGCCGCGCCGCGTCCGGATCAGGGAGGCCGCCTCCAGCTCGCGGTAGGCGCGGGCCACCGTCCCCGCCGCCAGGCCCAGGTCGGCCGCCAGCTGCCGTACCGTCGGCAGCCGTTCGCCCTCGGGCAGGCGACCGGTGGTGATCAGGGCGGCGAGCTGGGCGCGGATCTGTTCGTACGGCGGGACGGGACTGGTGGTGTCGACCCGCACGACCCCGCCGCTCACCGGCGTTCACCCGAGCCCGGCCGGCGAACCGCCCACCGGCGGGGGTCACCGGATGCGGACCGGCGCCCCCACGACGCCCGCGGCGAGCACACCGTGACCAGCGTCCACGGCACGGTCACGAGCGCGAGCGTGGCCAGCGGCAACAGCACCGCGTTGGCGACCGTCCCGGCGGTCCCGTCGCAGCTGATGTCCATCAGTGCGCCGGACGCCGTCGAGGCCGCGCCCAGCAGGGAGGAGGACACGACCAGCCCCCAGGCGGCGACGACGGCCAGGCTGCGGTCGCGGCGGGACTGCTCGTCGCCGGGCCGGGTCGCGATCCGGCGCAGGGACCAGCCGCAGGCGGCGGTGGCGACGGCCAGGGAGGCCAGCATCGGCAGGCCGTAGTGGAAGCCAGGCCAGGGTGTGGCCGACTGGGTCACGCCCCGGCAGGTCGCGGTGAGGGCACGCCCCGCATGACCCATGTCGTCCGGTGAGGCGATCGCGCCCGCCGCCACGAGCAGCACCACCAGCGCCCCCGCGAGGGCCAGGAGCAGCCAGGTCACGCGCGGCGGCACATAGGCCCGGACGCGGCGCGGGGCGAGCCCCGCCGTCCGGACGGTGCCCCGCGCCGGTGGGGTCAGCGCGTCGCCCGCCAGGACGCCGGCCACCGCGCACAGCCCGAACGCCGGGATGGCGTACAGCATCCCGTCGCCGTGGTCGAGCGAGGACAGCCAGCGTCCGGCGAGCGCGCCGACGACCAGGCCCGTCCAGCGGGCGTAGCGGTCGACGGGTGCGCGGGACGCCGGAGCGGTCGTACCAAGGTCGGCTTCAGGCATGACAAACCCCCGTGAAAGCGAGCACCGTGTACTCACTGCTTGTATCAAGCGGTGAGTACAAGATGGCGTCACGGCGGGCTTGTGTCAATTGCTTGCTACAAGTCTCGGCGCGTCCGGCACAAAGCTCAGCCCGACACGACGCGCCCGGTGACCTCCCCCAGTCCCACCCGGCCCCCGTCCGCCCCCGGCGCCCACGCCGACAGCGTCACGACGTCGCCGTCCTCCAGGAACGTCCGCTTGCCGTCCGGGAGTTCGAGCGGGTCGCGGCCGTTCCAGGTCAGTTCCAGCAGCGAGCCGCGCTGGTTCTCCGCCGGGCCGCTCACCGTGCCCGAGCCGTACAGGTCGCCGGTGCGCAGGGAAGCCCCGTTCACCGTCATGTGGGCGAGTTGCTGGGCCGCGGTCCAGTACATGCTGGAGAACGGCGGCTCGGACACCATGTGGCCGTTGATCGCGACGGAGATCCGCAGGTCGTAGCCGCCGGGCTCGATCTCCGGCGTGGAGTCGTCCAGGTAGGGCAGCAGCGGGTACGTGCGCTCCGGAGGCGCCACGCGCGCGTGCTCCAGCGCCTCCAGCGGGGTGATCCACGCCGACACCGAGGTCGCGAAGGACTTGCCGAGGAACGGGCCGAGCGGGACGTACTCCCAGGCCTGGACGTCCCGCGCCGACCAGTCGTTCAGCAGGCACAGCCCGAAGACGTGCTCCCGGAAGTCGCCGAGCGCGACCGGCCTGCCCTGCTCGGAGGGCACGCCCACCACGAAGCCGACCTCGGCCTCGATGTCCAGCCGGATCGAGGGACCGAAGACGGGTGCCGGGTCGGCGGGGCCCTTGCGCTGCCCGGACGGCCGTACGACGTCCGTGTCCGACACCACCACGGTGCCGGAGCGGCCGTGGTAGCCGATCGGCAGGTGCTTCCAGTTGGGGGTCAGGGAGTCCTCCGCGTCCGGGCGGAAGATCTGGCCGACGTTCCGGGCGTGGTTCTCGGAGGCGTAGAAGTCGACGTAGTCCGCGACCTCGAAGGGCAGGTGGAGGGTCACCGACGACAGCGGGTGGAACAGCGGTTCGATCGTGGACCGGTGCGAGGGCACGGTCACCCACGCCGTCAGGGCGCGCCGCACGTCCGACCAGGCCGTGCGCCCGGCCGCCAGCAGGGGGGTGAGGGTGGGCTGCGCGAGCAGGGTGACGTACGGCGAGCCGAGGGCGGCGGCCGCGGCGCCCGCGTCGAGGACGTGGTCGCCGAGCCGGACGCCGACCCTCCGCTCCGTGCTGCCGGAGGGCGAGAACACGCCATAGGGAAGGTTGTGCGGACCGAAGGGGTCGCCCTCGGGGACGTCGAAGGGGGGCATGGGGTACTGCCTCGCTCTCATCCGGGCCGTGCATGGCGGTGCGTTCCATGTGGTCGCGGCACACGTTACGGCTGAGTCGCGCGTCTTGGGCAGCGCCCCATGCGTTGCTCGAAAGGTTGCTCGGATAGTGCCTAAAGAGTTCGCAATGTCCGAATAAGCCTTGTGGGAGGTGGCAATTCCGGCTTAGCGTCCTTTGGGGGACATGGACGGGGTGGGTCCGGTCCGTAGGGGGGACACGTGGGGGGACCCGTGGCCAGAAGCACCGTCGGCGTGCCTTTCGAGGCGGACCGTGACGTGCCGGGACTGATCGTCAAGTTCGGCGACTACCCGCTGCACCACGGCGGTGTCGGCGCGATCCGCAGCCTGGGCCGCCTCGGTGTCCCGATGTACGCGATCACCGAGGACGCCTACACACCAGCGGCCGCATCGCGCTACCTCAGACGGGCGTTCGTGTGGCCGACGACCGGCGCCGAGGACCCGGGCCGGCTGGTCGAGGGCCTGCTGCGGATCGGCCGCCGGATCGGCCGTCCGACCGTCCTGGTCCCGACGGACGAGGAGGCCGCCGTCCTGATCGCAGAGCACCAGGACGATCTGGCCGGTCCTTTTCTCTTCCCGCGCGTCGACCCCGCGCTGCCGCGCCGGCTGGCCAGCAAGCAGGGCCTGCACGAGCTGTGCGCGGAACACGGCATCGCGAGCCCGGCGGCCGCGTTCCCGGAGTCGTACGACGAGATCGTCGCCTTCGCCGACACATCCCGCTTCCCGGTGGTGGCCAAGAACCGCGAGGCGTTCGTACGGCGCAGCCAGCCCGCCGTCAACGGCACCACGAGGATCGCCACCCGCGAGGGACTGCTCACCCTCGCCCGGGACTGGGGCGAGCAGCCCGGCGTGATCCTCCAGGAGTACCTGCCGAGGGAGGAGGCCGAGGACTGGATCGTGCACGCCTGCTTCGACGCCGACTCCAACCCGCTCGCGCTGTTCACCGGCGTCAAGGTCCGCTCCTGGCCGCCGCACGCGGGCATGACGGCGAACGCCTACGTCGTCGACAACCCGGAACTCGCCGACCTCGCCGCGCGTTTCGTCAAACAGATCGGCTTCACCGGGATCATCGACCTCGACCTGCGCTTCGACCGGCGCGACGGACAGTACAAGCTCCTCGACTTCAACCCGCGCATGGGCGCCCAGTTCCGGCTCTTCGAGAACGAGTCGGGCGTGGACGTCGTACGCGCGATGCACCTGAATCTGACCGGCCGTGCCGTACCGGAGGGGGAACAGCGCGCCGGTCACCGTTTCGTCGTGGAGAACATCGACCTGCCCGCCCTCCTCGCCTACCGCCGCAGCGGCTACACGACGCCGCACGCGCCGGCGAAGGCGAGCGGGACGGAGCTGGCCTGGCTCGCGGGTGACGACCCGATGCCGTTCCTCACGATGCTCGCCCGCTTCGTGCGCCCGGGCGCGAAGCACCTGTATCAGCTGTGGCGCACCAACCGCCGCGGCAGCAGCACCACTCCGACCACGAAGTAGGCAAGGCCACGAAGGTGGCGCACCGCGTCCTGGGGAGGGACTTCGTGATTCGACCGGTTGCAGTCATCGGGGCCGGGCCGTACGGCCTGTCCACCGCCGCCCATCTGCGGGCGCGCGGCATCCCCGTCCGCGTCTTCGGCGACCCCATGGTCAGCTGGCGCGACCACATGCCCGAGGGCATGCTCCTCAAGTCGACCCCCGCCGCCTCCAACCTCGACTGCCCGCAGCCCGGACACACCCTCGCCGACTACTGCGACGCGGCCGGTGTCCGCCGACTGGTGACCGACGAGGACATCGTCCCGGTGGAGACCTTCATCGCGTACGGCGAGTGGTTCCAGGAGAAGCTGCTGCCCGACCTGGAGCAGGTCCGGGTCGTGTCCGTGGACCGCGACAAGAACGGCGGGTTCGAACTCAAGCTGGACTCGGGGGAGCTGTTCACCGCCCGCGCGGTCGTGGTCGCCACCGGGCTGTCAGGGCTGGCCCATCTCCCGGCGGAGCTGGCCGCAGCGGCGGCCGACGGCCCGGCGCTCACGGGTCCGGTCTCCCACAGCTCCCAGCACCACGACCTCACCCGCTTCGCCGGCAAGGAGCTGATCGTCGTCGGCGCCGGCCAGTCCGCGCTGGAGACGGCCGCCCTCGCGGCCGAGGCCGGCGCCCGGGTGCGCGTGGTCTCGCGCGGCCGCGGCCGGGTCGCCTTCGGCGCCCCGCCCTGGGACCAGCCGAGGCTGCGCCCCGAGTCGCCCTTCGGCCGTGCCTGGTCCCTGTGGGCGCTCAGCTACTACCCCCACCCGTACCGCTTCCTGCCCGCCCGCACCCGCCACTTCCTGGTCCGCCGGGTCCTCGGCCCGCTCGGCGCCTGGTGGCTGCGCGACCGCTTCGAGGGCAAGGTGCAGGTCCAGGAGGTCGAGCGGGTGGTGGGGTCCGAGGCCCCGGACGGCAGCCCGGTCCTCACCGTCAGCACCCACGGCAGGCACACCGAGCGGCTCTCGGCCGACCACGTCATCGCGGCCACCGGCTACCGCGTGAACATCGCCGCGATGGACTTCCTCGGCCATGAGCTGCGCACCCGGCTGGCGGTGAGCCGGGGCACGCCCAGGCTCGGACCCGGGTACGTCTCCTCCGTCCCCGGCCTGTACTTCACCGGCCTCCCGGCGGCGTCCTCGTACGGCCCGGTGATGCGCTTCGTCTGCGGCACGGAGTTCGCCTCGCCGCGGCTGGCCGGGCACCTGGCGGCGGCACACGGCTGAGCCGCGGAAGACGCCGTCCCGCTCACCGGTATGTCCGATCGCGTCAACTCCACCACCATCAGGGGCCCCGCAGACGCCACTTGGGGGCGGGGAGCACACAAGTCCGGGAACTTCAGGGTGAGTCGGCGGGGCGTGGGATCCGTATTCTCTGATCATGGCCGCACCCCCCGCATACTCACTGATCGCCACCGACCTGGACGGGACGCTGCTGCGCGGCGACGACACCGTCTCCGACCGGTCGCGCGCCGCGCTCGAGCGGGTGGCGCGGGCCGGCGCCCGGCACCTGGTGGTGACGGGCCGCCCGGCTCCCCGGGTACGGCCGCTCCTGGAGGGCCTCGGCAGTACGGGGCTCGCGGTGTGCGGGCAGGGCGCGCAGGTCTACGACGCCGGCGCCGACCGTCTGCTGTGGTCGGTCCGGCTGGACCGGGAACTGGCCGAGACCGCGCTCGGCAAGATCGAGGCCGAGGTGGGGCAGGTCTACGCGGCCGTCGACCAGGACGGCGTGGACGGGCTCACCCTGATCGAACCCGGGTATCTGATGCCGCACCCGACCCTGCCCGCCATGCAGGTCGGCCGCCGCGACGACCTGTGGTGCGAGCCCATCAGCAAGGTGCTGCTGCGCCACCACACGCTGTCCGACGACGAGTTGGCGGCGATCGCGCGCTCGGCGGTGGGCTCGCTGGCGACGGTCACGATGTCGGGGCCCGGGACCGTGGAGCTGCAGCCGTGCGGGGTCACCAAGGCGACGGGGCTGGCGCTGGCCGCCGAGTACCTGGGGATCGCCGCCGGCCGGGCCCTCGCGTTCGGCGACATGCCCAACGACATCCCCATGTTCGACTGGGCCGCACGCGGTGTCGCCATGGCCAACGCCCACCCCGAACTCAAGGCCGTGGCCGATGAGATCACCACGTCGAACGAGGACGACGGCATCGCCGTCGTCCTCGAAAGACTGTTCCCGACCGACTGACCGGGAGATCAGTAGTGGCCCGCCGTGGGCGCCGGTCAGTAGGCGCCGAAGACGTTGTCGATCGACCCGTAGCGCTTGGCCGCGTAGTTGCAGGCGGCCGTGATGTTCGCGACCGGGTCGTAGATGTCGAAGGACGTTCCGGCCACGTGGTACGCGTTGAACGTCGGATCGATGACCTGGAGCAGGCCCTTGGACGGGATGCCCTTGGCCGCGTTGGAGTCCCAGAGGTTGATGGCCGCCGGGTTGCCCGAGGACTCGCGGATGATGTTGCGGTAGATGCCGTTGTACGTCCCGGGGATGCCCTTCTCGCCCATGATCGCGAGCGACTCGCGGATCCAGCCGTCGAGGTTGTTCGGGTACCCGGCGAGCGTGGTGGACGGCGTGGTGGCCGTGGGGGTGGCCGCGGAGGCGCTGGTCGCACCGATGACGGGAAGGGCGAGCACGGCGGCGCCGGTGCCGATGACGGCGAGCTTGCGGACGAGGCGGTTGGTGCGGGAGCGGCGGGGCAGAGCGGCAGCAAGCATGGGGGCGTTCCTCTCCGTCGCCTGCGAGGTGAGCTGTCGGGTTCGGGCGGGGAGGTGCCCGGCCGTACCCCTGGGGGGAGGCACGACTTCACCCCTAGCCGTCCCGGCGCGACGTGCGTCGTCCGGTCAGGCGGCTTACCTGGGTCCCCCGCTCCTGCCGTACGAAATGAGTTCGTCGATGGGTGGTGTCAGACGCGGCAGGATTCGGCGTTCGTCCGACTGGCCCGGAAGCTATGCGACAGCACATGTCGGGAACAAGTACTGAATTCACCCAATGAGGCAGTTGACCTTGATCTATTCCGAATGGGGTACTTGATCCTTTGCGGTTGCCAACGCTCAACTGGCCGATGTGGCAAGGGGAGAACGGGGGTGGTGCCCATTGGCCGATTCATGGACCCGCGTGACCCAACTCACGAAATGGCAAAGGGTATCAAATCAGACATGGGGGATTCGGGAGATTTGCTGGGTGTGGTGCAAAAGGAGTACTCCGCCCGCCGTGCGGTTCGCGACAAATCGGGCGAGATCCTGTTAAGTCATTGTGTACCCACACTTATCAGATGATCAAAAACATACCGGCCGTGATCCGATACCGCCCGGGCTGGACCGGTGGGCGCTATCGGTGATCGAAACAGGACCGGATACGCTGACTTGAGTGATGGCAACGACCTATCGACAAACCGTGTAATCGCCAGCAGACACCAGCAGACAGGAGACCCCTCGTGACCGTCGTCGGGCCGTTCGGGCTGAGCGTGCGGGACCAGGCTCTGGAAGCCGATGTCCAGGCCGGATTGACGGCTGTCGAGGAAGGCTTGCTCGAAGCCACCAAGAGCGAGGTCCCGTTCATCACGGAGGCCGCGCAGCACCTCGTACGGGCCGGCGGGAAGCGGTTCAGGCCGCTGCTCGTGATGCTCGCGGCGCAGTTCGGCGACCCGTACGCGCCGGGCGTCGTGCCGTCGGCCGTCGTCGTGGAGCTGACCCACCTGGCCACGCTGTACCACGACGACGTCATGGACGAGGCGTCCGTGCGGCGCGGCGTGGACAGCGCCAACACCCGCTGGGGCAACTCGGTCGCGGTCCTCACCGGCGACTTCCTCTTCGCCCGCGCCTCCCAGATCCTTGCCGACCTCGGCCCCGAGGCGGTCCGGGTCCAGGCCCTCGCGTTCGAGCGGCTGGTCACCGGGCAGATCCTGGAGACCGCGGGCCCCTCGGACGGCCGCGACCCGGTCGACCACTACCTGGACGTGCTCGGCGGCAAGACGGGCTCCCTGGTGGCCGTGTCGTGCCGGTTCGGCGCGATGATGTCCGGCGCCGACGAGACGGTCGTCGACGTGCTCACCCAGTACGGCGAACGGCTCGGGGTCGCCTTCCAGCTCGCGGACGACGTCCTGGACATCGCCTCCGACTCGCACGAGTCCGGCAAGACCCCGGGCACCGACCTGCGCGAGGGCATCCCGACGCTGCCCGTGCTCCGGCTGCGCGAGCGGGCCGCCCGCCTCGGCCTGGCCGAGGACATCGCGCTGTGCGAGCTGCTGGACTCCGACCTCAGCGACGACGCCCGGCACGCCGAGGCGCTGACCGCGCTGCGCGTGCACCCCGCGCTGGAGCAGGCCCGCCGGGACACCGTCCGGTACGCGGAGGAGGCGCGGGCTGCGCTGGCCCCGCTGCCGGAGTGCGACGCCAAGGCGGCGCTGCTCGAGCTGTGCGACGCGGTGGTGCACCGGGCCGGCTAGTCGCCCGCACACCTGACTTGAGGGCGGTGTCTCCCGCACGACCCCTACGGGTCGGGGGAGGCGCCGCCCTCGTGTGTCATACCGCAGGCGTACACGGAGTTGGCTCCGTGGTCTGACGCTTCCTCACGGCCGATTTGGTCAGATGGAAACCACGGAAATCACCACTCCTCACCGATTCGGGTGAGAATGGCGGCTCAGGTGGACCAGTGTGGGGACAGCCGCCGCCGACGACGGAGGTAAGGCACAGATGGCACCGTACGAATCCGACGAGGCAACGGGCGCCGGTCAGGGCGAGGACCTGCCCACCGGACGCCGCAAGGCCGCCCGGTACGTGGTCCCGGTCGCGGTGGTGGGGGTGGCGGCGGCCACGATCGGGCTGGTCCCGGCGCTCGCCGATTCCGGTTCCCCCGATCTGCCGAAGATCACCGCGCAGCAGCTCATCGAGAAGATCGCCAAGTCGGACGTGCAGCAGCTGTCCGGCACGGTGAAGGTCAGCACCGACCTCGGCCTGCCGGACCTCGGCGGCCTGGAGAGCAGCCTGGCGTCCGGGGCGGCCCGGGGCGGCGACGGCTCCTCCGCCGACCCGACGTCCAAGCTCACCGAGCTGGTCTCCGGCACGCACACCCTGCGCGTGGCGACCGACGGTCCGGACCGGCAGAAGCTCTCGGTGCTGGAGAGCGGCTCCGAGTACAGCCTCATCCACGACGGCAAGAACGTCTGGGGCTACGACAGCAAGAGCAACGAGGTCTTCCACGGCACCGCCGCCGACTCCGGCAAGGAGCACCGGGCCGAGCCGCCGGCCACGCCCAAGGGCTTCGCCGACAAGGCCCTGAAGTCGGTCGACGACACTACGTCCGTGACCGTCGACGGCACCGCGCAGGTCGCTGGACGCGACGCCTACAAACTGCTGATCAAGCCCAAGCAGTCCGGTTCCACGGTCGGCGCGATCAGCATCGCCGTCGACGCGAAGACGGGCATGCCGCTCAAGTTCACGCTCACCCCGAAGAGCGGCGGCGCCGCCGTGCTCGACGCGGGCTTCACCCAGGTCTCCTTCGGCAAGCCGGCCGACTCCACCTTCGACTTCACCCCGCCCAAGGGTGCGAAGGTCACCGAGGAGAAGAAGGAGTCCAAGGCGCCCGAGCACGCCCCGAAGTCCGGCGAGGACTTCGCCCAGGGCCTGCAGGGGGCCAACGTGCTCGGCAAGGGCTGGACGTCCGTCGCCACCTTCGACACCGGCGCCAAGGGCGGCATGCCGTCCGGCTCCGAGGGCGGCGCCTTCGGCGGCTTCCTCGGCTCGCTCGGCGACCACGTCTCCGGGAAGTTCGGCAAGGGCACAGTCTTCTCCACCCGCCTGGTCAACGCCCTGATCACCGACGACGGCAAGGTGTACGCCGGAGCGGTCACCAAGGACACGCTGGTCAAGGCGGCCAACGAAGGGAAGTAACCCTTCCGGGGTACGGCACACGACGAATCGAGGGAGCCGATGGGCGAACCGTCCGCCACGGAGCAGGACTCGGGGGACGCGCCGGCGCACGTCATCGCCACGCGCGGCCTCACCAAGCGCTACCGCGGCGGACAGCTCGCCGTGGACGGTCTCGACCTGACCGTCCCGGCGGGCAGCGTCTTCGGCTTCCTCGGCCCCAACGGCTCGGGCAAGACCACCACCATCCGCATGCTGATGGGCCTGATCGAGCCGACCTCGGGCACGGCCCGCGTCCTGGGCCGTCCCATGCCCCGCGCCGGCCGCGCCGTCCTCCCGCAGGTCGGCGCGCTGATCGAGGGCCCCGCCCTGTACGGCTTCCTCTCCGGCCGCGACAACCTGCTGCGCTACGACGCCGCCGACCCGACCGCCGACCCGCGCACCCGGCGGACCCGTGTCGCGGCCGCCCTGGACCGGGTGGGCCTCACGGCCGCCGCGGGCAAGAAGGCCAGGGCGTACTCGCTCGGCATGAAGCAGCGCCTCGGCCTGGCCGCGGCCCTGCTCCAGCCGCGCAGGCTGCTCGTCCTGGACGAGCCCACCAACGGCCTCGACCCGCAGGGCATGCGGGAAATCCGTTCCTTGATCCGGGAGTTGGCCTCCGACGGCACGACCGTCTTCCTCTCCTCGCACCTCCTCGACGAGATCGAGCAGGTGTGCACGCACGCGGCGGTGATGGCACAGGGCCGCCTCATCACACAGGGCGCGGTGGCCGACCTGGCGGCCGGGGCACGCGGCCGGCTGGTGGTGACCACACCGGACACGGGCGAGGCGGCCCGGCTGCTGAAGGAGCAGGGCGTCGGGGACGTCACCGTGGACGGCGACCGGGTGACCGGCGAGCCGCCCGAGCGGGACCTCGCCGAGGTCAACGCCGCCCTGGTCACGGCGGGCGTCCGGGTCCGGGGCCTCACACTCGAACGGGCCTCCCTGGAGGACGCGTTCGTGGCACTGACGGGAGAGGGATTCGATGTCGCGGGCTGAGGCCGAGGCACTCCGGGCACCGGCCGCCGCGGCCGGCCCCGGCCGTCCGCACCCCCTGTGGACCTTCGGGCTGCTGCGCAGCGAGCTGGTCACCACCGTCCGCCGCTGGCGCACCCTCGCGCTGCTCGGGGTGCTCGCGGCGGTTCCGGTGCTGGTCGGGATCGCGGTGCGGATCGAGACGCGGGGCGGCTCGACGTCGGGCCCGGGCGGCGGCGACGGGCCGGCGTTCATCGCGCAGATCACCAACAACGGCCTGTTCCTGGTGTTCACGGCACTGGCCGCGACCCTGCCATTCTTCCTGCCGATGGCGGTCGGCGTGGTCGCGGGCGACGCGATCGCCGGCGAGGCGGGCGGCGGCACCCTGCGCTATCTGCTGGTCGCCCCGGCCGGCCGCACCCGCCTGCTGCTCACCAAGTACACGACGGTCATGGCCTTCTGCGTACTGGCCACCCTGGTCGTGGCCGTCTCCGCCCTGATCGTCGGCGCACTGCTGTTCCCGCTCGGCGACCTCACCACCATCTCCGGCACCCGGATCAGCTTCGCCGAGGGCCTCGGCCGGGCGCTGCTGATAGCGCTGGTCGTCGCCGCCTCGCTGGTCGGCGTCGCGGCCCTCGGCCTGTTCGTGTCGACGCTGACCAACAGCGGCATCGCGGCGATGGCGACCACCGTGGGCCTGCTCATCACCGTCCAGATCCTCGACCAGATACCCCAGCTGCACGCGCTGCAGCCGTACTTCTTCTCCCACTACTGGCTGTCCTTCGCCGACCTGATGCGCGACCCCGTCTACTGGGACGACCTGGTCAGGAACCTCGGCCTCCAAGCGCTGTACGCAGCCGTGTTCGGCTCGGCGGCCTGGGCGCGGTTCACGACGAAGGACATCAACACATAGGGCGCGGCGAGCCGCGCGGGACGGCTCAGGCGTCCTGGTGCGGGAAGCGCGCGAGGGGCGCCTCCTGCGCGAAGAACGTCTTGGCGCGCGCCAG